>JBCCHB010000066.1:0-84011 GCA_039028975.1 Chloroflexota bacterium | reverse complement strand
TTCACAGCGCTGTATGAAAAAAAATCGGCTGACTGAGTCCGAAAGTGCAGCACAAACGTTCTTTTTGAGCGCATTTCGCCGCAAAATGGCCTCAATTTTAATTCGAAAATAGGCGTTTTTCCCTAGCGGAATGTGGGTTAGCAGTGCTGATCTTCAGCGGTATCGTTACTCTTCAGCGTCTTCATCAGCACTTTCATCATCGGCCACATTAATCATCCCATTCTTCTCGGTGGTGAGCACTTGAATCAACGGGACCAGATGGGCTGGGGCTTCAATTATCCCATTCAAAATGATCTCGGTAACCTTCTCTTTCAACAGCTCTGGCGTGATGTCCGCATCAAATTTAATGATGCCGTTGAGGATGAGGGTAATGGGTTCTGGTAAATAGTCGAAGAATGCAGCGTTGAATGATTCATTCCCGTCAAATGAACGAGGGGTGCCGGAATACCAGACAATCTGCCCGAAGACTTGCAGATAGGGCGATAGAAGCTCCTCAGCTTCCTTGGGAATCAGGGCCTGACCCGCAATGTAGATCTGCTTAAAGCCCACACTCTCTACCTGACTGTTGACCAGCAATTGACCGGCAATCAATAAAATATCCTCGGGGCTGCCATTGGCATTGGCCAGCACCGCCCCATTGAGCTTGGCTTGGCCACTGTGAACTTTGATATCCCCATCAGTATGATAGAAGTCCATTGGACCATTGAGCTGACGGATGGCCGCCCCCAGCGCGTTTTCACTACCCTGCGGGGCAAAGACCGGGCCATTCACCACCAACTGCACATCTCTGGACTCAGTGACAGGCGTCATAAAGATGAGTGGGCCATTGACGACCAATAGCTGTAGGCAGTCGTCATCACTCACCAGCGAATCGCCACCCATCTGAATAGGTCCATTCATATTGCGCACGTTGACCTGCTTACCATCCGGCACGGGAATGGTACTGGCCACATGCTCCAGCTTCACGTCGGCCAATACACCCATGAGGGACTCGGGGACAATCAACGTGGCCACATGGGAGATGGTCTCCACCTTGGCCAGATCCTCTGCCTTCATCCCTGTTAGATCTAAAGTGGCTACGTGCTTGATCTCTTTTTCCGTTGTTTGAGATGCTTTGGGTGCTATGGTCTTATCTTTGTTTGGCATGTTAGGCTCCTATTGAAGAGTTAGGCCATTTCAAAAAATAAATTATCCAAATAGGTGTGGAGATAGCATTCTCTGCGGCCCCACTTGGGAGACTGGCGTAAGAAAACGCCTACTCCACGTATACTTATTTTCTTGGAATGGCTTATGTAAATTGAGTCTCAGTAGTTCACGGTCTCTTGGTCTCTTGGTCCAAAACCGCTTTGTCAGCGTTCTCACTACTTCGCGCTGCATTGAAAATAACAGGGATTTCAAGACTTCACAGATGAATACAAGGCCAAGTCTGCAAAATCTTCTAATCTTTGTTTGGTTTCCATTCTTCATGGTGCTGCTTGATCCATGAATGCTACTGAGTTTAGATAAACTAATGAGGTTGCAACCTTCAATAGGATAAACGAACGAAGAGAGGGAAGTGTTGGGAGGGATATTATTACGGGTTGGTAATGTGGTCTCGTTTACAACCGGTTGATTTAACGGGAACGTTGATAAAGGCCATTTTCATCACGTTGGAGAATGATGCTTGGTTCTATAGTTTGTCTGACAAAATTCCACGAAGCATAAATAAGGATAACGCTTAATCCGTTAACCTTATCAATCAAGGCGGGGCTTACGATTTGCTATCCGACGTATGGAACCCTTCATGTAGCAAGAAGCCTAAGACGGCACCAACTGTAGCTACACCAGCCACAAAGAGAAAAACATTCTGGTATGCAGCAACAGTTACAGCGTCTGCTGCTAACCCTCTTTGCAAGAGTACACCACTCAATGCTGTCCCCAAAATGGCACCACCAAAGCGAATCATACTATACAATCCTGCTGCAATTCCCGTCTGCTCGTCGGGAATGTTGGCCATTGACGCGCGATGGAGGGGGGCTAAAGAGATGCTGGCCCCCACACTTTGCCAGAGCACACCAAAGACCACCAACCAGATGGAAACATCTCCCGGTAGGAAGGCAAGATAGGCTAAGGCACTGGCTTGCAAAACCATGCTGGCCACAACTGGCCAGCGGCTTCCCCATCGGTCAGCAAGTTGACCACCCAAACGCAGCATCAAAAATAAGGGAATTGCGTGAGACGTAATGACCAATCCTGTCGCCGTTGCGTCTAAGTTGTGAACGTCCACAACGTATAAAGCCACCAAGAAACGCAGGCCATTCATAATGAACATACGAACGCCAGCCAAGAGGGACGCCAGGGAAAATAATCTTTCCGTAAAGAGCGCAATGGGTATGAAAGGTTGGACAAAATATCTTTCCCACAAGACAAGTAACCCAAAGGTGAGAAGCGTCCCGACCAGGAGTCGCCAATCTTGTAGGGCTGGGATCCCAGTAACTGGGCGGCTGGATACATAGAAGAGTAGCAGCGTAGCCCCAATCGAAAGCAGTATGACGCCAATCCAGTCAAAGCGGCGCAGAAAATCGGCTCCAGCAAAACCAGGTAACTCGGGTACTTGGCGACGTGTAACCCAATAGGCTAGCAAACCAATGAGCAGAGTCGGCCAGAAGATCACCCGCCACCCCACAGAGTCGATAAGGAGACCGCCTACAAAAGGACCAAGAATCCCCGTGATGGGATAGCAGATGTTCCAAGTCCCCATAAGTTTGCCTCGATCATCAGCAGGGAAAACTTGGGCAATAATGGCCAAGGCCAGTGGCGTAAACCCGGCAGAGCCAAAGCCCTGAATGGCCCGTCCAGCCATGAGCCAGCCGAGGTTGGTTGCTAGACCCGCTACCAATGTCCCTATGAGGAAAATGAATGTGCCCGCCAGCAACACCCGCCGCTTCCCATAGGCATCGGCCAATCGGCCATGTAGAGGCATGAACATCATAAAGGGCAGCGAATAGATAGTCACGACCCATGCTGCCATATCAGACTGGATAGCAAATTCAGTGCGAATAGTGGGGATGGCCACATTAAACATGGCCGAGTAGATGCCCATCATCAACGGAGGGGCCATTAATCCCAAAAGGATAGACCACTCGTTGGCCGGTGTGCGAATGGAGGTTGAAGCATTCAATGTTGAGGAGGCTACTTTCTTATTTGGACTGTTCTACTTAGTTCATGTTCAACATAGAATACTACACATTACACATTTGGGCATGGTTTAATTCCTACGGGTGATGGGATACAAATAGCGCAGCCAGTGTCATTTCGCTTGGCCACAGTCGCCTTGCGACAGCGCAGCGAGAAATCTTCACGTTCTCTCTGACAAGACCGAAGATTTCTCGTCATTCCTCCTCGAAATGACCGATTGCGGTCTGCCCTGAAAAAAGAGCATGGGTTCGGATAGATTAGCAGGATCATTTTCATCCACTGTGGTGATTCTTGATCCATGAAAGACTACTGATACTACGAACGCCTACGCCATAGCAAAACTCTCCACTGCATTTAAAGATTCCGTTGACATCAAAATAGGTTGAATCCGCTGCCATAGCCAGCTAGGCATATGATGATGTTCTGAATGGACTTTCATATACTTCTCTTCTAAAGTGACAAAATGCTGATCCAAATCAACGCCCTTTTGCCGGAGCGGCTCCAAGATTTTATCTTGGAATAGCTCAATGGCTGGTCCCGTTATTCCAGTCTTATAGGCTTTGTAAAAGTAGAGCTGAGTTTCTTCGGGATGGCCAACACACTCCCAGGCAATATACCCTTTTAGCCCAAGCAATTCGGACCAGATATGCAAAAGACTCTCCTTTTGGAACAGATCTTCGCCAAAGGCTGCAACCGTTTTATCGTGATCCCCAAATGCGGCAAATCCAGAAAAAACATAGGCACATTTTTCACAGGAACAGCACCAAGGCTTCTTATGGTTGCAAGAGTTGGTCAAATAAGGCAAATCGTCCTTAATCTCAAAGAGCTTGCTGAAAATTTTGACATCATGAATTGGCTTTGTTACGCTCACTGTCTGAATCCCCTCTAACAGCGTACTAAGAAGGGCATGATTCTCCATTTCGGCTTGATGGGTCTTTGCCCATTGATGGGCGACTTCGTCACCAGTTGACTTGTGGATTAAGTTGGGGAAATCAGCACTCTTTTCATATCCCACAATGACCGCAGGCAGGTTATGGACCAACTGTACCAACGCAAAGACCAAGGGAATGGAAAAGGTCTCCCCTGCTTCATAGCGAAATGGTTTGGTGATTCCTTTGGCCCGAAGTTGTTCCCTCACCTGAAATTGGTCCAACCGAGCCAGCAACCAATCATTAAAATTATTATCGATAGTAATGAGATGTAGATTTTCATAGGCTAATTCTTTCGATAGGCGTGAAAATATCTGATCTTGTTCGCTGGCATCGCCATACAACGTATCCAGATAGGTCACCAAGTCATACGACAAGTTCGCTTCCTCAATCAGCTTGGCACACAGTAGGCTATCTTTTCCAGAACCCGATGCCACAATGACTTTCGGCGTATCTGAAGGAGCCAAGCCGCGAAACACATCTTTTGCCTCATCACCAAGTACACCATGGTCAGCCACAATTTCTGGCCCACGATAGTCCATCCTATCGACTTGATATCGGTGCTCACTCCAACAGAGATAGGTATTTCTTCGTAAGAAATCGAGCAAAAATGGATGAATCCAGCGGCTATGCTTCGTTACGTCAAACCGTTTCGGCAATAGTGCGCCAAAGCGTAAGAAGGAGAGAACGCCAATCGAGACGGCAAAACGTTTCAGCATATCCATGTCGCCATCAATCGGCGGTTGCGCAAAGTCTATTGAATGATAGAGGATGCCCAACTCAATTGGTTGACCATCCAAACGATAGTGTATCGTAAAGTCTTTGTCTCCTACTCGAACATCATCAAGCACAACCTCTTCAATAAAAAAATCGGGAAATAGGGGCGTCATATTTTTCTCCAATATAATTAATGCTCCAAGATTACCAGAATTATACTGCGGTCATTTTGAGATGGAACTGAGTTTGGTTGAACTGCTTGGCCCATGAATAGCGCTGGGTGCATTCCTGGATTAGGTGAGTAGTTTGTCTACCAACCTGTTTACTTATGCGATGGTTTCTGGGCTGTCCACTGCCATCTGCAGAGGAATGATAACATAATCCATCGATGGTAACGATTCCTATGGCTCTGCTCAGTGCCTGTTCTGAGGGCCCGATGGAACAAGTTTGAGGAATCAAAGAATCTCTCAATGACATCGCCATCTATCTTTAATATCTAACCTGGCAGAGCCAGAACCAAAGAGGTTTCACAGAGATTCGCAGAGTTAGCGCAGAGATTCACAGAGAAAAAAGTTCATTTACCAATTTTGCTCTGTGAAATGAGATTTTCTTGCCCGATGTACAGGAGTTGATTTGGTTAGGTACCAGTTAGATTTCGCCTTCGTTGGTCGAGTACCCGCTGGGTGCAGGACGGCGGCCCGAAACGGCTCTGGCAAAACTAGGGGCCTTCGGCCGTACAGGTGAACTAGTCGAATCCAATATCCACAATTTTTTGTCGATGTCACAGCCGTTAGAGCCTAGGGGTATGGCAATGAGCGCCAGCGCCCACCCTAACCAGTTCACGATGGCCTGCGGTTCGAAATGAGCATGGATTGAGGTATTCTCAGTATTATTTCTCCTCGTACCTCGTGGTGCTATTGGTATTCGAACCGCACACGCAGTAAGCTTCATGGGAGCTGCAATGACAGGTTGTCCCCTACAGGTTCTCAACCGACTCGAGAATAAGCGCGTGTTCAGCACCAATCTGTTCCAGGAACGTCTTGGTATCCGTCACCCAGAGCTGCTCCGGGAAGCGCTTAAAGATACCCTCGGCATTGCTTTGTCCCGTGGCCGCGCTGCTGGCACAGGCATCCAAGGGGATGACCACATAGTAGCCGCGGTTGAGAGCATCCAAGGCTGTAGCCAAGACACAGTAGTCGGTTTCGATGCCGCAGATCACCAGGAATAGCGGGTCGGCTTTTTCGATCATGGCATTAAATTCGGGCGACGCAAAGGCCGATGCCGTCTTCTTGGAGGCGATTTTAGTGGCTGGATTCCCTACTTCGGCCATGAAGTCGTCAATTACCTCCATGGCTTCCGTGCCCAAGAATTCGGTGGTCACCTTCTGGCTGTAGTAGTAATAGGTGCGCCACGATTTATGCTCGTCTTGCCAATCAACCGGTGGCCGAAAGAGGGTAAAGAGGGAATTCTTGGCTCCAACTCCCATATTCAGCGCCTTAATGTTGGGAACAAGCTCGAGCATGTCTGGATCGGACCAAGGGGATTTTTTATCGGTAATAAACAACTTCTGCATATCAATTACTAGTAGCATCATCTCCGAGTCTGCGGAGATGGTACTGCTCCATTCGGGAATGGTATATTCTCGTCGCATAATCTGCTCCTTTAGCCCAAATAGGGCAACTTGGGTGTTAAGCCTGCCGTCAGCACACCGCCCAACGTTAGACATACGTGTCCTACATCTATTTAGGATTTGAATGCACAAATTCGCTGAATGCTGTCTGTGCAGCGGTCACCAACGGGCGCGTGCCGGACGAATCCTCATGAAGGATGGCCGGTTCGGCCGTGCTGGGGTCGCCACCGGTAAAGGGTGGGTTCGGCGCATATTGCATGGCTAACTGCACGCGTTTGGCCGCGGCGTCGCCCATGAGGATAGCGACTATTGCCAACGCCTGATCGATGCCCGAGGAGATGCCGCCGCCGGTCATCCGATTGCCGTCGATCACATAGCGCGGATACCCGGCCACCACATCGATATGGGGAAACGACTTCAGAATCGAGCGAAAGGCCCAGTGGGTGGTGGCCCGGTAACCATCCAGCAGCCCGGCCGTGGCCAGGAGCAGCGACCCGACGCAGACCGAGGTGATCATCATCCTTTGGCTGCGCTTTGGCCGATCTTTGTCCTTCCTCTCAGCTTCTTGCTCTCGCTCTATCTTCCCGGCAAAATCCTGCAAAAGATTGATGTAGGGGTTTTTGCCAGGTTTGCCCATTTTCAGCGGAATCTGTGGTTCGGGGCCACCGGGGACAAAGATAATATCGAGATCGGGAAACGGTGTAGTCGCCGTGCGCGCACCATAGGTATAGTCATACTGGATTTTGACCCCTTCGAACGACTGGAGATAGCCCTGGCTAGCGGCGACGCTGTGGTCATCCAGGTGGGCCGTCTGTTTCTTCATGTGGGAGACAACGTCTTTCGTCATCGCCTCCGGGGCAGGACCAAGCAGGTAGAGTTCGGTCTGTCTTGTTAGCGTAAAGACTTGATATGGCCCCAACACATCCAGCGAGTCAAACGCTGGATAGAGCGGGATACCGATCTTGATTTTTGTGTCTGTCGAATCGGTTGACATAATGGGATCCTTTTTATCATTTCATCGAGATGATGCGTACGAACTATCCATGGCCGACTAGCTTCCAGCGTTGAGCAGGTGTTTTGTTCGAGGTACATGTTTGAACATTGGTGCCCGAAGCTTTCTCCGCATGATAGACATCCAGCATCAGGCCGCTGAGTTTGTTCTGAATATAAACATAGTTTGGCTCATCCTTCGTTGGTGTCAGTTCCCAAAGCTGGCTATCAGACACAGGTGTGCTCTGCGGCTGAGAGACAACAGTGGGACCCGTTCCTGTGCCTGTGTTGACTTTCGTGGCGTCCGCTTTACTGCCGCCAATGTCCACTACATTGCCGTTCAACTTGCTCCGAAGATAGTAGGCACGGAATTCGTCGGTTGGCACGAGCTCCCAAAGCTGAGCATCAGATGGGCATTTACTGATGGGCGAATTAACAATGTTAGCGCCCGCAGCGGTACTTCCCTCACTAATCGTCAATGCATCGTCATTCAGTCTGCTCTGAATGGTAAAGTATCGGGGTTCAGGCAGCTGAAAAGTAGGGCCAGCCGTTGGTTTCTGCTCCGTTAGCGAGATTGGCGTCTGCATCAGCCTGCGCCCTTGGATGCTGAGGTTGTACATCATGCCCACCACATCCTTCATGGTCTCGGGCTGACCGTTGGCCATATCGTGCATAGCCTTGAGGAAGGTGGCATAGGTCTGGTTGAACTCCTGTGCCCGACGTTCAACCAGGGAGTCGGGGGGTAGCTCATCGACGTTGGGGTTGTCGATCATGGGGTAGACGCCATCTGGATCAAAAGGAATCGCAGCCCCAGTGTAGCTGAAGCCATCCTCCGTGAGTTCGATTCTGCACCCCTGCACAATCTCTGAAAATTTGTAGTAGTGGGCCAATTCATCATAACCATCTTCGGGGTTGATGGGCGATGCGCCTTCGCCCTGCTCCACAATTTCGTCGATGGCGGCCAGGGCCGAGGCCGGATCGGTCACCGCGATCAGGTTGCCCGGCACATTGCCAGGCCAGTCGGTAATCTGGCGGCGGCGTTCACCCGTAAAGATGAGTTGCTGATTGTTTAAGCGCACGATGGCCTCTTTGATCAGGTCATAGAACCAGCCAATGGTCAGCGGGTGGTGGACCACCGGATCACCACTTTCGCCGGGCTGCTCGATGACCATAAAGACGTCGCGGATCTGCTCAATGGAGCACTTTTTCAGGCTCACCGTTAGATCAGGGTGGAGTCCGCCCGGCAAGGGGCCAGGGTAGGTGGGGACAAAGGTGGGACTGTCGATGTTGGGGCTGCCGCCAACGGCATTGAGCAGGTTACACGCCAGCGCCATGTGCAGCATCTCTTCGATGACGACGCTGCGGATGATCGCGGCGACCTCTTGATTTTTACCGGGTTTGATCGACCAATAAGCCGCTAGATAGGTGGGGATGGTGGCATGTTCCAGTTCGATGGCGGTCTGCAGAGCGTTGCGCAAATCGTCAATGTTTTTAATCGCCCAGTGGCGCGGATCTTGCAACCACGCTTGGATCATGCGCAGTTTGGGGGTGGAAAGGTCGCGAGTCACCGGCATATAGTTGGGATGGGATTGGGGCAGGTTGAAGACCATGCGCAAAGAATCGAGTCGATTCAGTACACTCTGATAATCGCTCAGATCTACAATGCCCCGCATCACCGGATAGAGGTTGGCATACTGTTGAAAAATGGGCTGGATATTGTCGGTCCAGGTGGGCGGCTCCGCATAGGTGTAGGCATCAAATACGCGGACGCTGAGGATGTCAGTCTCGTTGGGATTGTAGCTCTTTTTATCCATGCCATCCCATAGATAACTGACGCCATAAACCTGACCGTCGATATAGCCACGCGGATTGCCGGGGTCGCCTGCCGTGAGTTCGATGGTTGCCTTGCCATCAGCATCAGTCGTCACCGTGGCTGGGAAAGTAAGCGCGCTTTCGGGTGTTCCCGCCGGCGGCCCGGCAATCGTCCCTTGTTTGACCTGCTCGTCCACCAGCGTGTTGTCAAACTGAAGCGTAAATGGCTGATTGGCGCAGGGTTCGCCAAATTTGGTGGCATAGAGCGTTGTGCTCTGGCTGGTGTGCGCATCGAGCCGGAAGACAAAGTCATCGGCGCGCGCATAGGCGCCTTCTGAATTTTCGTACAGGTAGATGGCGGTCACCTTGTCATCTTTATCTACCTGGATCACGCCTAGCGGATTCGATTGGGCACTTTTTAGTTGCGCTGCGGTCAGCTTAAACGATTGAATGCCGGCTGTGTTCTGATACCAGTCCGTACTCTGATAATTGATCGAGCCAAGCTTGGTCTTGACTTTGCTATCTAACCCTGTTTTAGCGGCCAAATCGGCGGACCCATCCAAAATCGCCACTTGCAGATCGCCTAGATCTTCTAATGGACCGCCCGGTGACGTCGTCGGCAGGCCGTTACCAAAATCAACCAGTAGTTCGTTGCGTTTCTGCTTGCCCGAATCATCGATATAGGTTTGGCAAGGCGTGTCATTTAGCACGGCAGAAGTAGATAGGGGACGCATCAGACGCCCGGCGACAAACTTCTGCGGTTCTCCCTCAAAATAGGGCCCAATCGCCCCCACAATGCGCCCAAGCCCAAAGGTGGGGGAATTGAGGGTATCGTCATAGCCATCTACAGTAAATTTGATGGAGAGCTGGTTGAACGCTGGGTTGAGCTTGCGCAGCTCCTGCAGAAATTTTGGTACATCTTGACCCGAATCAACACCATCCAACCAGACCAAAGAGGTCAACACCGATTGATAGATGGCGCTAAACAAGGAATCCGGTTTGCCGTCAGGATAGCGTTTCCAAATGGCGGCAAAGGGGGCAACGGCAAAGTCACTCTGCAGAAATGGGGGATTCTTTGCACTGCCCAGGTTGATCTTCATGCCCCAAATCTCAGAGACCATCTGCTGCTCAGTATCCAGGTCGACCAGCTTGGCGCTGACGCGACGGTCAGCCCCCGTCAGGGCCATGCCGACCACGGGATCTTGCTCGGGGTCGGTATAGATTTCTGTGGCGCTGTAGGCCACGCTGGTCACGACACAATTTTCCATGCGCCAGCTCGCGCTGCCGTCGGGATTCCACCATCCCTTTTTCGCACCCTGGTTCGGTGTTTGAAAGTCAGGTGAAAAAGTTGAATCTTGGTAGTGGTAGGGATCGTTGTTGACGGTGGAGGGGTCGGTCAAAAACTCCCCAGCAAAGTGTAATCTTGGGTAGTTGAGGTAGCTCATAGAATCTCCTTTGGAAAGGACATTGACTTCTGGGTTTGTAGAATGGGCAAACCATAGCGCTCCAACAGCCAGAATAGCCCGGCAACCAGCAGCACCAGCCCAACCGTCAGCATTGTGCTATCCAAGAGCATGGCTGTGGCTCCCGTCACGGCATAGATGAGGGCAATGGGCAACGAACCCGCGACGCTGGCCAATGTCATCCCGCGCCAGCCAATCATGGGCGATGCGCCGGCCATGACGGCGGTGGTTTCGGCCATGAGCGGCACCGAACGGGTCAGCACAATTGCCAGCAACCCCCATTTGGCCAGGAGTTGATTGGCGCGGTCCTGCTCATGCGGCGGCACAAAGCGATTCAGCAACGGGCTTCCGCTGCGCCCGAGGGCAAATCCCACCAGCGCGGCACCCAGGCTGCCCAAGACCGATAAGACCGTGCCCACCCCCACCCCAAAGATGGCACCGTGGGCTACCATCACCAAACTGGAAGGCACCGGCAACACCACGTCGGCCACCAGAAGGCTGGTACCAACGACGCCCGCGCTGCCCGAGGGCATGGCGGCTAGCTGCTGCGGTACCGACAAAAAGAGTGCCGGCCCCTGCTCTGCCACCAGAAAGATGGCGAGAAAGGTAAGAAAAATAAAGGTGACTGCAGTCCAGTAGCGATACATTTTATAGCTCGATCTCGTTGTCTATCGTCTGTAAAAGGGCGTTAGCAAATATGTCATCTCGAGCGAAGCAAGAGATCTTGCGCGGGTGCGGCTATAGATCCCACATTTCATTCGAGATGACACACACGACGGTATACTAAGCAAGGCCATAGATGAGAAAAATCAGGGCTACTCCACTCGAGTAGGTGATTCTCATCTATGAGCGCTTGCGGTATAGTGGTTAAGCACGAACTACGCCGCGGCGATTAGCGCCCACCGTTGAGCCGGTGTCTTATTCAGAATCCAGGACTGAACAGGGACACCTGCTTTTTTATTCGCCTCTTTAATATCTAGCACGTTGCCGTTGAGCTTGCTATGAATGAAAACGAAATTGGGATCATCTTCGTCCGGTGTCAGCTCCCAGAGCTGAGCATCCGAGGCCGGTGTGAGCCGCGGCTGGGAGACGATCAAGGCCCCCTCTTGTTTTCGTTCATCGGTGCCATCGGTCTCTACCTTTCCGCGAATCCCAACAACGTATCCGTTCATCTTGCTCTGGATGTAAACGTAGCAGGGATCATCGGTTGGCACGAGCTCCCAGAGTTGATAGTCGGTCATGGGCGCGCCCTGGGGCGAATTGACAATATATGTGTCTGGGGCGACAAGCCCGTCGTAAATCGTCAACATGTCGCCATTTAGCTCGGTCTGAATGTAGAAGAGGCGAGGCTTGGGCAGCTGGAAGCTGGGGCCGGCAGTCTCGATGCCGACCGATGAAATAGGAGTCTGCATCAGCTTGTGCCCCTGAACACTCAGGTTGAACATCATGCCCACCACCTCTTTCATGCTCTCAGGCTGACCGTTGGCCATCTTATGCATGGCCTTGAGAAAGTTGGCATAGGTCTGGTTAAATTGCAGTGAGCGCCGCTTGGCCAGGGAGCCTTCAGGCAAATCATCAACGTTGGGATTATCCACCATGGGATAGACGCCGTCGGGATCGAAGGGAATCTCGGCCCCGGTATAGCTGAAGCCATCGGCCGTCAGTTCGATGCGGCGGCCATGCACAATCTCCGAGAACTTGTAGTAGTGGGCCAGTTCATCATAGCCATCTTCAGGGTTAACAGGCGATGCCCCTTCGCCCTGCTCCACAATCTCGTTGATGGCGGCTTGCGCTGAGGCCAAATCGGTAACGGCCAGCAGGTTGCCTGGCGCGACGCCTGGCCAGTCGGTGATCTGGCGGCTGGGATCGCCGGTGAAGATATTCCCCTGTTGGCTCAAGCGTTCCATTGCCTCTTTGATCAGGTTGTAGAACCAGCCAATGGTCATGGGGTTGTGAACCACCGGATCGCCGCTCTCACCCGGCTGCTCAATGGTCATAAAGACATCCTGAATCTGGTCGAGTGAACACTTTTTCAAGCTCACGGTAAGTCCAGGATGGAGACCGGCGGGCATAGGACCCGGATAGTTGGGCACAAAATCGGTGCTGGCGATGCTAGGGCTGCCCCCCACGGCATTGAGCAGATTGCAGGCCAAGGCCATGTGCAACATCTCTTCGATAACCACGCTGCGGATGATGTCGGCAGCCTCTTGGTTTTTGCCGGGTATAATCGACAGATAGCCAGCCAGATAGGTGGGTATGGTGGCATGTTCTAGCTCAATGGCCACCTGTAGCGCTTGGCGCAGATCTTCCACATTGCGAATCGCCATGTAGAGCGGCTGTTCGAGCCATGACTGAATCATGCCCAGCTTGGCCCCAGAGAGATCGCGGGTCACGGGCATATAGTTGGGGTGGGATTGGGGTAGGTTGAAGACCATCTTCAGCGGATCCAGGCGGCTCATAACGCTCTGATAGTCGCTCAGATCCACGATAGGGCGCATTACCGGATAGAGGTTGGCATATTGCTGAAAGATGGGTTGGACATTATCAATCCAGGTCGCCGGTTCGTCATAGTCATAGGCATCCCACAGGAGTACGGTTACGTAGTTGCTTGGGTTACGTTTGTAGTCTGTCTTGTCGATCCCATCCCACGTATAGTAAATGCCATAGATCTGACCATCGATATAAACCCGTGGATTTTTCGGGTCTCCTCCTGTGAATTCGATGGTTGCCGTTCCATCCTTACCCGTTTGCACGGATGCGGGGAACGTGAGCGCATCGTGCGGTATGTTTGTTGGGGGGTGATCATTTCTGGTTGGTGGTTTTTCTTTGGCCATCATCAGATCGCCAAAGCCTAGAGAGAAGGTCTGATTGGGCACAGGTTTCCCGAATTTGGTGGCGTAGAGCGTGGCATATTGCCTGGTGTGGGCATCCATGCGCAAGACAAAGTCATCGGTGCGAGCATAAGCGCCATCCGCATTTTCCTGTAAGTAAGTATCTACAACTTTACCGTCTTCCACTTTCACAATAGCCAAGAACGAGGACGAAGCCAATTCTGATAGATCTTCCTTATCCTTAATCAGAGAGAACGACTGAATGCCCCCAGTCGTTTGATACCAATCCGCACGTTGATAATCCAAGGAACCCAGCAATATGTACTTCGTATCAGCCCAAACAGCTATCTGTAGATCACCTAAATTATACATAGGCCCAGCCGCGGTTGACGTTGGCAAGCTATTGCTCAAGTCCACCACTAGCTCCTTGGTTTTTTGTTTGGTGTCTTCGATGATCTGGCAGGGGGCAAAATTCATCGGTGAGGGAAGGGGACCTTCTTTTGGAGGAGGGCCATCCATAGGTGGCGGAATCGGTACTGGTCGCAGCAACCGACCGGCCACAAATTTCTGCGGCTCACCATCCATATATGGGCCGATGGCACCGACAACCCGTCCATAGGTGAAGTTGGGTGAGGTTGGTGTGTCGTCGTACCCATCTACGGTGAAGCGGATGGACAACTGGCTGAAGTCCTGTTTGAGTTTCTTGTTGAGCGCTTGTAGCTGTTTGAAAAACTTTAGTTGCTGACCCTCATCTGACCACTGTAATGCGTCCAGAACTGACTGGTAGTAGGCGCTGTTGTAGGACTCTCGGAAGCCTTCAGGATAGCGTACCCAGAAGTCCGCAAAAGGGGCCACAGCAAAATCACTCTGAAGAAACTGGGGATAGGTTGGACTGCCCAGATTGATTTTCAACCCCCAGATTTCAGAGGCCATGCGCTGTGGATCGGGGTCGACCAGTTTGGCGCTGACTCGATCATCCGCCCCGGTCAGGGCCATGCCTACCATGGGATCTTCGGCAGTGGTGGTATAGATCTCAGTGGCGCTATAGGCCACGCTGGTGATCACACACTCATGCATGCGCCAACTGGCACTGCCATCCGGGTTCCACTCACCGTCGTAGGGGGCGGGGCCAGTTTTTTGTAAGTTAGAGGTAAAGGTAGAGGTCCGATAGTGAACGGGGTTGTTATTGACGGTTGAAGGTTCGGTCTGAAATCGACCGGCAAAGGTAAGTCTTGGGTAAGCGAGATAGCTCATAGATGCTCCTTTCGGTATAAGGTTAAATCGAATTTATGTCTCTTTAACTACTATTCAGTAGCGCACAGTGCCGTAGCCACGCCCGTGCCATATGAGAGAAAGCTTATTGTGCAGCTGCGATTTCGTGACGATGCCTCCGCTGCCAAAAAGGCGAGGCGGGCCAGCGTCGCTCCTGGTCGTAGTAGTCTTGCCAGGTCTCGCGATAGGCCGCGAATTCGCGGTTGACAAAGGTCTCGTAGCTGGCAAGCGCTTGGCTGTCACCATTTACGTGGTCGCTGACCGCATAGGCGGCGAAGATACCTGCGCGTAACGCCTTGAAGATCCCCTGGGAGGAGAGTGGATCAAAGGTAGTCGCGGCATCGCCCGCGGCCAGCCAGCCATCACCAACGAATTGGTCCAATTGTTGGGTGTGCGCGGCATAGATAGACGGCGCGGCGTCACGCCCGTTGTTACAAACCCGAGTTAGCCGCTGTTGCGTGTGATGTGTCTCTTGCGCCATAGCCATCCATTCTTTGCCCCGTTTGAGCTGATGTTGCCCCATAATGTCGGCATCACTCATGCAGGCCACTACCAACTGGTCGTTGGGCAGCAGGCTGGAATACCACCAGCCTGCGGAATTGGCTTCGACTAATGTGGCGCTGTCGGTATAAGATGCATCGACGTCAAAGAAGCGGAAGGCACCCACCAGTTGGTCATACGCAACCTTCTTTGCGCCCTGCAAACGGGCAAACGCCGCCAGCCGTCCCGTGGCGTCCACAACGAAGTCTGCCATCTCGTCAACGCAGTGACCTTCGGCATGACGCAGGGTGACCCGCCAGCGGCCATCTGCTTGTTGCTCGTGGTCGACCATCCTGGTTTGGGTGCGCATAACCACGCCGTGGGTTCGGGCCTGAGTGGCCAACAGGGCGTCAAAATCGCGTCGATCCAGGTGCCAACCCCGATTGTGGACGTTGAAAAAAAATTGATTGGTGTGCAGATCGCCACTACCCCAGGCCGCTGTAGTGCCAAACGCTGGTCTGTAGCGACGCGCCAGGAAGGCCGGCCAGACCCCGAGGTGGGTCAGCAATGTCTGCACCTGGGGCGGTAACGTCTCGCCAATGCGGATGCGTTCATAGGCAGAAGATTCCACCACGGTCACGGCAAGGTCGGGCGCATGTTTGCGCAAGGCCAGCGCCGTCGCCGTTCCCGCCGGCCCGCCGCCCAGGATTAGTATTTGACCGGGCATGTTAGGGTTCCTTGTGGTTGATTGGTCAGTAAGTCGATAGGTCACCAACTTACCGATTACCGATTACTGATTACCGCTATTCATCCACAATGCTGCTCTTGGTGTTGCCCAACCGTCGATGGCCAGGCTTGACCAGTGGTCCGAGCGCCGCTTCGTTGTATTCTTGCAAATAGTAGCCATCTTCGGCTGAACCGAATAGAAAACCGAGATCTTTCCAGGCTGTCACCATACGCAGACCACCTACATTGTTTTCGGGTATGCCCGATGCCCAGTAATACTGAGAGCCATCGGTACCCATAACGACAATTGGGCGATGGGCGGGCCACCAGGGCACATTGTCGGCTAGGTTCTGCTTGGCCGGGTCGCCGGTGCTATCCAAATAGAGGTTGTTCCAATTCTCGTAGGTCACGTCGATGGGCTGCTCTGTACATTGGGTAAAGTCCGACTGCCAGGGCAGGGCCATATATTTGGTCAGGTCTCCTGGCTCCAGCCCTTGAGACAGATCGGCAAAGCTGTTGCTGGGATTGCCTGGGTCCGCGTCGGTGGCCGCTTTAGGCAGGGTGAGTTGGCCAGGCTGATAGGGGGCATGCTTGATACGATATGGGTCACTGTAAATGGCGGGGTTGAGCGCGCTCCAGGTGATCTCCATGCCCGGGCAAAAGGCTCCGCCCGCAACGTTACCCAGCACACCGCGATCCAGTTGTTCTCCTGTATAAGGTGGCGTGGGCAGCGGGCTTGGCGGTTGGGCATCACCCTTATCCCATTCCTCAAACTCGTTGATAAACTTACCCTCCGCCCACTGCTTAAGGAGGAAGAGTTGTGTCTCATTAAGGCGTAGAAACTTTTCGGGTGCTGTGTTGCTGAGGGGGTTGTTGCCACAAAGTTCGGGCATGGCACGAGGACGATAGTTGGCGTTGGTCTGGCTCAGCACCTCAGAGCGGTACATGTTCTCCTGACCCGGTTTGCGCAGAATGTTATAGATGAATTGCCGCTGCTGCCGGAATTCGTCGAAACCCTGCTTGGGCGTAGCGGACATCTTGGTCTGATCCAGGTTGGATCCATTCGTCCCCGTGTTATGGGGATCACCGCCCAGAGAGGGATCAAAGGTGTAGACCCAGTTGAATGCAAAGGGGCGCTCTAAGATGGGCCAAATATCGCGATAGAACCAGGGATAGTAGTCGGGGTTGTATTGGGCATTAGCCCGCCACTGAGTCCACTCGCTGTCGCTTTGGGGCGCATTGCTGGCTGCATCGTAGGGTGCCACACCAAAGAGCTGCGGTGTGTAGGCCGAATGGCGCACAAAGAGATCGTACATGGCCTCGTCCATGGTGATCATGTCCAGAATTTGGGGCGCAAAGCGGGGCAGCCCCACCACAACCCAGGCCGGGATATCTACATCTACATAGCTGTTATGCACTCGGGTTTCAACAAATTTGTCGCCAACCTGAATCGAAACCGGCTTGTCGGGAATCGTGCCCTCAGAGGAGACCATTATGTCTTTGTTCCCGTCAATCAGCTGAAAGTGCGTGTTGTCATAGTCGGGCGAATCGGGCAGATAGGCAAAGCGAATACGTGCCGTGACTGGCCCATCCGACGTGTCGTCGAACCAGCCATCATTGTTGGCATACTGTTTGATAATCACGGGGGATTCTGACGACCCGGCGTTCCCTCTGCCCCCCAGAACGATCAGGCGGTTATGGTTTTTCCCATCTTCGTCAGTTTGCTGATTGGCAATGAGTTCGCCCAGCGTGTCAATGGGATTGGGCTCGATGTCTGGCGGGGGAAAGCTTTGAGGATAGCCCGGATTTTCGTCACGGGCGAAATGCTTGTGGCGTGACGTCTCACTTTGACATGAAACCGTCTGTGGGCCGGGATCGATTATCAGTTGCCGTCGTTCATCGGGTGCAGTCACGTCTGCGTTGCGTAGTGGATGGGCAGGCGCATACCCATGCATGCCCTGCGTTTCCATGAACTGATACCAAGATGACTTCTTGTTGGCCAGATGAACCGTCCACTCAATATCCGCTACAACGCCCAGGACCATCTCCTGTCCTACTACAGCGTTTTCTACACCAAAGGGGAAAATATCGCCGATGGCGATTTCATGGCCAGGCTCACTGTCAGAGTTATAGGCGTAGACTTTGAAGCGGGCACCCTGACGGAGGACGCTGCTTAGATCATTGGGATCTTTGAAGTTGAACAGCGGTGGGGGCTGCTTGGTGTCCGATTCTGGTCCTGGGCCAAATACAGGGGGCGGGATGGCGCGGCCCTCCTCATCACACAGAATTGGTAGTTGTCCCGGCTGTTCGGGTGAGAGGTAAAAGTCATCGTCATTGCCAAGGCGCGCCACACCGATGGCGGGATGTATTTTGAAGGTAGCCATAGAGTTGCTCCTATGAAAATTTATCGGATGCCGTCAATTCGAGTGGAAGAATGGAGCGAGAAATCCAGCCTGAACGGCGTAAAGATTTCTCGGCCTTCGCCTCGAAATGACAGGAGACTGTTATCGGGTTGGGTCTCTCCAAAGTAATAGATATACGTGAACACTATAAGCCATTCCGAATGACCGTTAGAAGCTGTCTGAAAAGGGTAAGAGCGTGTCATTCTGAAAGAGCGGAGCGACTGAAGAATCTGCATTTTGGCTTGAAACAACCGTGAGATCCTTCGTCGCAGGCTCCTCAGGATGACTTTCCAGACAGCTTCTTAAAGCACGTACATTTAATTTTATGGACAGACCCTTAGTCCATAAAATTGAGCGAGAGTCCATCGAAATAGAGTGCCCCATCAGCGGGTGTGCCATCCAAGTCCGTCACCACCAGGTGTACGCTGATGTCGGTGGCATCTTGCTCGTCGCGCAGTTGCTCTACGGTTTTCGTTACATCCAGGCGGAAGTTGCGCGGTTCATTGTGGTGCAGTTGGCGGTGATCAAAACGCTGACGCCGGGGGAAAGGCACATCGCAGTGGTTGGGGCCACCCACGCAGGTGCCGCCAAAGGTTGTTACCTGGCCGGCATAGTGAACATTGTCTGTGATGGGCGTATTGACGTCGGCATCTGGCAGGTTCAGGAAGACGCGGATAATCCCGTTATATCTGGCCTTCTGTACTCGATGCAGGCGCACTTCGGCCGCACTGAAGGTGCTGAGTACGTTGGGTTGCACACCGAGGGATGTTGTTTTGACGCGTGTGTACGCCACATCCGAAAGCGTCGGTACATGCTTCACATCCTTTACATACTCATAACCCAGCTTGGTGGTGCTAAGGGAATCGGCGACGGTAAGCGACCATGGGGCCAGTACCCCGTCCAGATCTTCAGGGGTCACGTTGGGGTTCTGCTTCTGCCACTTATACCACAGCCGGTCCACATTGCAATGATGAGCCCAGAAGATGGGATCGTAGGCCGTGACCCGATTATCGGTCATGTCGCCGTAATGTGGATTGTCGTCGCTCTGCGAATTGCCTTGGTTATATTGTGCTTTCCAGTATGGATTCGCCCCACCGGCAAAGTTATGCATGCCATTGTGAATCTCTTCCAGCCGCCCAAAGTGGTGGTCATCTCCCGGGCCACCCCCAAAAAGAGCAAAGCCCTGGGTGGCAAGAATCGCGTCGATGTCCTCTGTCGTTGGATAATGTCCGGCACTCCCGACAGAGCCGGGCCAACGTCTGCGGTGCCAGAGCGGATTGGTTTCCCACAAAACATCATAAATTGCTTTGACTTTGTCCCCATAGCGGTAATCGGCGTTACCAATATTATTCGTGAAGGGTTCGAGTGTATAGTCGATATTGGCTGCGGCTAAGAAACGTAACCCAGAGTTGTAGGTATGCTGCTTTGCTGGGGGTGCGGTGGGGTCGTATTGAATCTCCTCTAGCGCGGTAATTTCATCTTTGCTAAAGAGAGAGTTTCCGTCCGTTCCAGGCAGCTCTTTCAGCTTGGCAATGCCTTTGTCATCAATCCAGCAGTGGTAAGCTTGCGGAATGATGCCCTGATCCAGCGTCGCAATATTATCCGTGTTACGATTCGCCTTCGAGTAGTTGGTCCAATCCCAGTAGGGCAGCACGATGGTATTATCGTAGTCGCGCAGCTGTTGCTCGAAGAAGTAGAGGTAGAGACGATGCCAGGGCAAGAACTGCTCCCAGCCGTGTTGACAGGAATTGGCGTGAATGCGCGCCCAGAAGTTCCAACTGCGCTCGTCTTGATAGTAATCATTATACTGATTCATGCACCAAACGGCCTGCCGCAATGTATTGAACTCATCCGACGTCATGCTGCTGACCGATTTACGCTGTCGAACATTCTGATTGGCATCGGCATGGATGCTGGAATGGTGCGCGGACGCGTCATGGGCTTTGTCACCATTGGTGAAGGCCACATGGTCCTGTTCGCGAACCTGAATGGTGGTACTGCGCTGGGGACCTAAATCATCAATGCTATCGATTGCGTCGGTGGGTATGGGGTCATCCAGCGGGCAGCCGCTGTCAATCCATTTGGCAATTACCTGGATGTCCGATGCCGATACCTCATCGCTGGCGTTCCACAGGAGTCGGGGAAATATAGTGCCGTCAAACGGATATTCCCCACGGAGGCCAATAATCAGACCAGAACGATCACTCCGTTTTTGTCCGCTCTGCCGCTTGCTGCCGCCGCTGCTCGTTGTGGGCCAGCAGTTGGGGAGATGGACCCCATTTGTCGAACCACAACTGGAACAGCCATCGTCGGGCGTTGCCTCGGTGCCGCTCGGCAAATCTTGCGCCTGGGGTGCTGCAATCATGCGCTGGCCGACAATGACGACCTCTTTAAACTCATCCAGGGGCCGATTCCAGAAGTCGCGATAGCCATCGTAACTGGGAATATGCTTGCCCTGGGCGTCGTTCAGAATCTTCTGCACTTGCTCATACTGGGTGAGTGGTTTTTTCTTACTTGTTCTTTGGGCCATAGGGAGTTCTCCAGAATTCAACAGATTAATGGATGGGATGGTTCACATCTGAGTAAACCATCCCTGTTGATTCATATGCAGAAAAGGCTACTGGGGCGGTTCCACATCAAAGCCCGGGTAAACTTGGGAGCGATGCGGATTGTTGTCCTCGAATTGCATACTTTGGACATATGCTTCTTCCAACGTAGGCGGTGTGTACACCTGATTGATCACGTCGGATGTTGGTGGCGTGCCATCGGCAACCGACGCTACGCTGGAACGGCCAACATAGTTGGTCTGATCCATGTAAGGGGTGGCTTCAATCGCCGTCATCATGCCATTGTCTTCGTGGAGCAGAATGTGGCAGTGATTGACGTAGCGCCCCACATAATCGGGGAAGCGGGAGCGGAAGACAACGCGCCCCCCATTGCGAGGAATCCAGACCACGTCCTGCCAGCGCGGCTCTTCCAAAATGTTATGCAAGTCTCCATTTTCATCAGGAATCTCCACGCTGATGACCCAGAATGGATTCTGATGAATATGAAAGGGGTGGTCGATGGCTCTGGCGACGATCTGCAGCTCGGCGTCCCGATTAAACGCTTCCTGCCCCTCCTTACGAGTTATTGGGTAGCCAACATGGTGATCACCATAGTGACCTGGTGGCTGGCTGGCAGTATTCCCCCATAGCATGATCGAGTCATTATAGAGCGCCCACTCTTCGGCACTATCCAACAACATGCGCGGCCGTAGGGTATCGTTGGGATTGAATTTACGACCGTCGATGGCCATAGAGCGGATGGCCGACGGCATGAGTACATAGATCGGTTCGCCCTCATCATCGACAATGCCCTTGCCGTCCTTGTCTTTGGGTTGGGCATAAACGATGTTTTCCAGCTTGCCTATCGTATTTCTATCATGGTCTTTATCTTGACCAACGAACTCGCGGAAATTTGCGCCTGTCCGATCAGGTGTTGCCGTTGTAATCAGTGGATAGTCCGCCGAACCCCATCCTGAGTAGGTGACGGTACGCGTTCGGTAATTACCGGCTGTGACATCAGAACGTGCGTCGGCTTCTTCATCAGTAATCGCCAACTCGGCATCCTGAATGGGCAGATGGTAGGGGGGGACGGGCGGGAGTATATCGTTCAAGGTCATGACATTAATCAAGGGCTGCTCAGAATCATCTGTGAGAGAAGACCCGCTAACCACAATGTGGGCCAGAACAATATCCTGGGGTGGCGAAGCGAAAGTCGTCGTACCTGCAGCGGCTTTCTCTTGCAGAGTACTCTGATAATTATCCCCGGCAACCAGGCTGGACTTGGCCACAATCGTATAAATCTGGACCTGGGTAACAATAAATTCATCTTTGTTATCTCCTGGCTTCAGCAAATAAGTCTCCGAAGGGGCAACAATAGAGTCCTGTTCAAATGAAATAGGATTATCGATACGCCATTCAGTGGGATTCTTATGCCTATCCGTCTGGATGACTGTGATTTGAGTCTCTTCTTCCCCAATTAATGTATCTGTGGATGCAAATGCATCTATGAACCCCTGTGTAGCAGCCGCGGAATCAGACTGGGGTAAATTCTCGGTAGGATCAGATATGGTTACGGTGAAGGGGTCAAGGGTGCCTGTGGGCGCCTGAAAGAAGAGATCGGCCCGGTTAGCGGGTGCCAAATAGACTTCATTGGGCCGTACAAAGGCTCCTTTGATGCTATCTGCGTCCTTATAACAATTTGCTATTCGCTCTTGCATGGCGGCATTCGGGTTTTCCAACGTATTCGACTCGGTCAGTGGATTGGCACGACCGCTCCCTTGGTTGGACAGATCTTTGATTGCGTATTGCCACCCGCCATCTCCGTCACTGGCCACTAGCGTTACACCATCAAAGGCCAATAGGTAGAGCGGTTGCTTGAGATCTTCAAAATCGATCGAATTTTCCGGCGTTCTAGCCAGCGGAACCGGCGTATAGGTTGTCTCCGTCCCCAATTCCGTTATCGCCGTGAGTTGATTGTTATTACTTGGATCTAGGACGAGTTGGCCTTCTAGCACCATAAAGCGCTTATATCCGCGGCCATCTACGCTGCCGTTGAGGATGCGCCATCGCTCCACGGCGCCAGGCCGCATGTGGATGAGCATTGGATTGGGGCTGCCATTGACCGCGGCTTTGGGTGGGGATTTCAGTTGCTGGGATTGGGGCGGTGCGTCCTTGTCTTCGCTACGTAGGGCGAGCACACTTTGGGCAAAGATCAGCCGCTCGCGGTAATCATAGGGCCCCATTTTTAGTTCCATATTGGGGTTTGTCGCTCTGATTTCGGCTAAAGCATCTGCACGTTCATCGGTGAATGAAAGATCGGCTGGCGCCATCGTAGGCGAAGAACCATTTAAGAGACCAGACATAAACAGATCGATATTATCATCGACATCGCCTTCGATAATCAGAAAACCAGCCATGCCGCTGGCCACTTGGTTGTGGGTTGAACCGTGAGAATGGGGATGGTACCAGTGGGTACCAGGCGGGTGGGGTTGATTGGGATCACCGAAGACATCGCCAAGGCGGAATTCGTAGTTGGCTTCGCCTACAACTTCATCATCCCGCAGGAAACCACTGTGGATCAGATCCTCCAAAAAGTCACAGTCGGGGTGTTGGGCCAATGCTTGCCGCTGGACAAAGTCGCCCTTATTTAGCACACGCAGGATAACGTTGTCCGAATGGGTACCGTCGGGATTTAAGCCCGGCCGTACGTGCAGTCCGTGCACATGCAGATTGGTCACACGGGCGGCATGTTGGCCATTGGCATGTTCGCCCAAACAGTAGTCGGGTCGAATGGTTAATTTCGGCTCTACATCTGCTTTATAATCTAAGCCAGGAACCAGTTCGTTCGGATCCGGTGCGGGACCGATGGCGGTTTTGCCAAAATCCTGACCCAGCATGTTGCGTAGTTTGATGTATAGGGTTTCGTCACCACGCATGCGGATGGTGGGCCCGGGTGTGTTGCCGCCATAGCTAAAGAGCACAGCCCCCTGGTTTCCAGCGCCTACATAGAGTCCGGGATTTTCATTCTCCACCACGTTGAGATGCAACTGCTCCCCGGGCCAATCACTGGGTCGCCATGCCCAGCTTTGCTGCCAGGTTTCGGTCAGGTCCGAGAGCGCAAGAGGTGGCGGTCCTGATGAGGTGCCATTTTGTGCCATCGGCGCGGCACTTGACGCTGTGGTTGGCGCTGCGAGCAGATGGGTTGGCCCATTTTCACCAACACCGGGTATGTACTTCTCTGCACCGATCGCGCTTGCTGCCACTGCACTGGCAACCGAACCTTTCAAAAAGTTGCGCCGACTGACTTTAGCCTTCGGCTCATCAGGCGTTTTCATCGGAGCACTTCGGGACTCTGGATGTCGTTCCATTTTGCTCTGTTCCTCCAAGTTTTTAGGGCTGAAATGTTGAAAGGATTTAATTTCCAGTAAAGAATATAATTTTACACGTCACTGATTCGTCAATCCATCGTCAATCTATCGTCAATCCACTGTCAATCGCTGACAATGTCATAATGTCAAATGGAGTGGACTGAAGAACCTGCTGAGGGGATTGCAGTCTACAAATCTGCTTTCAAACAGGGCTAAGTTTAAGTATACTCTTGCATGCGTTGCTACAACGTCACCGGTAGCGTCATCCACCGCGTCACTGCAAATTAGATCAAAAAAGCCAACAGCTATAGCTGTTGGCTTTTTTGATTTGTAATTTCTACCTTATGGAATCAAGATCAAATAATACCCAAAACTTCGCCCCTGTCATCCCGAGTACCCGAGAGATCTTCCATTACGTTTTATTAAATTCTCGATCCTAAGCGACCTACCAATCTTCCACTGCTCCTAATGATCTAAGCGTGGCCTTCTGAACCTCAGTTAGACCGGTGACATCAGTAATATTCATGCCTTCATAGGGACCAGCCGCACGCAGGGTTTGCAGGCACATGCCACGCTCTGCATCCCATATTTTGACTGTGCCGTCATTACTACAACTGGTTAGTTGGGTTCCATCTGGGTTGAAGACCACGCGCCAGACCCAAGCCGTATGCCCTTGGAATTGACGCATCTCCTGGCCCGTATGCGCATTCCATAGGCGGACTGTCTGATCGTCACTGCCAGAGGCAATCTGGCTGCCATCAGGGCTAAACGTGACGGACCGAACCGGACCAGAGTGGCCACGAAGTAAATGCAAGTTCGGGCTACGTGCCCATGTTGCCTCATCATCGGATGACGTGTCGCTGACAAATTTCCAGAGATGAATGTCCTTGTCATCGCCACCGCAGACAATTTTGTGTCCATCTGGGCTGACATCCACAGACCAGATGAGTGCCATATTCTCCTGGCATTCGAGTTGGTGAACTGGTTGACTGTTGTCTTTCGTGGCATCCTTAGTGGGAGACAAGGCAAGAGGAGAGCGCCATAGGCGGACCATTCGGTCAAAACCGCTGGAAACGAGCCAGGACCCATCGAGGGTGTACGCCACCGATCGAATCAAAGCCGTATGCCCTTGGTGTTGATGTAGTTGCTGACCGCTGTGGAGATCCCAGAACTGGATGAACCCATGGTCGTTTCCAGAGACGATCTGATGACCATCAGGGCTGAGGACAATCCAGGTGATACGCACGCCAGGCGTGTAGAGTTGGCGTAGCTCTGTACCGGTTTGAACATCCCAGATGCGGATAGTCTGATCGTCGCTACAGGAGACAAGATAGCGCCCGTCGGGGCTAAATACCGCACGCCAGACAATAGCCGTGTGCCCTTGGAAGTGGCGTAACTCCTCGCCACTATTAGCATCCCAAAGGCGAATCATCGGCTCATCACTGCAGGAGACGATCTGACGACCATCCGGACTGTAGGCCACCGACATGAGCTGGGCCGTGTAACCCTGGAGCTGACGCAGTTCCTGCCCACTGGACACGCTCCAGAGACGAACCGTATGGTCATAGCTAGAGGAGACAAGCTGATCGCCATCGGGGCTATACGCTATCGAGACAACTCGGTCAGAATGACCTAAAAGCAGTCGTACCTCTTTTCTGTTCTGACTATCCCAAATATGAACGGTCTGATCGGCCCCACAGGAGGCAATCTGGCTCCCATCCGGGCTGTAGACCACCGATATAACCTCTGCCGTATGCCCTTGGAATTGGTGTAATTCTTCTCCGCTGTGCGCATCCCAAAGGCGTATGGTCTGGTCTTCGCTGCCTGAGATGAACTGGCTGCCATCAGGGCTAAATGCGACTGATCTGACCCGGGCTGCATGACCTCTGGCTTGGTAGGCTGGTGCAGCATCAACTAACGGGTCATTCTCTGCGGCTGAGATCGGTTTATGGAGATCCCAGAGACAGATGGTCTGATCCTCGCTGCCGGAAACAATAGAATGACCATCGGGGCTAAAGGCGACGCACCAGACCCATTCCGCATGGCCTTGAAAGCGTCGCAACTCTACACCCTCATGCACACCCCAAAGACGGACCGTCTTATCATCACCGCCAGAAACGATTTGGCTACCATCAGGACTAAACGCCACAGATGTAACCCACTCCGTATGGCCCTCAAATCGTGCTATTTCTACGCTCTGACGAACATCCCAAAGACGGATGGTTTGGTCTACGCTACCTGATACGAGCCACTGACCATCCATACTAAATGCTACGGCCGTAACCCAGGCAGCATGACCACGAAGTTGGTGTACCTCTACACCGTTATGAACATCCCAAAGGCGGATGGTCTGATCAACGCCGCCTGTAGCGATAGAGTGGCCGTCAGGGCTGTAAGCGACAGACAATACATTCCCAAATGTCTGAGTAAAGTTCGCTCCGCGGAAATCGGCCTTACTGAAATCGACATTCTGCAACCTTACTCTCTGCAAGTCGGCTTCCCAAATGGTTAGCCCAGAGAAATCCATTCCTATTAGCTCTGCCTGTAGGTGGATGAGCAGGTTCAAGATATTGCCACCAGCATATCCTTGTCGATTCTGCTTTAGGTTGGGCAACATTGCTTTGAGTCGAGCCTCTAATTCAGACCCTCCTATGCTGCCCTCCAACCGTTGAGCCACTGGCTCCAAAATAAGCCGCCTTTGGCTCTCTCGAACGTACGTTTTGGCCTGGGCTTTGAGCAGAGCAAAGCGGTTAAAGTTGTCGACCTGAGATGGGGTAATTTCAATTTCATTGCAGATGACCTCAACCAACCAAGTGGTCACATATTCGAGGATCACATTTTGCAAAGTAAAGCCATCGTTACGTGGCTCTAGTAGAGAGCGCTGTTGGAGATCCCGCAGGACGTCAAATAGCTCTCGTTGAATGACAGGCCCGACTATACTGGCATGAATCTGCTCCAAACCAACCGGCTCGCGTTCAATAGCCAGCCAGATCAATAGCTCCCGCCCTAATGGTGTCAATCTAGCAAACTGTCTAGCCAGTAAATCGTTAATGCCACCAAAGATGGCGATATCCTCTCGAAGAAATTGGGCAACATCGCCCATGAAGAGTTCCCGCACTGATTCGGCCATTAGTGTTAAGGCCAAAGGGTTTCCCGAGTAGCGTTCGATCAGCTCAGCCAGATGGTCAATCGAACCGGTCAATCCCCTGAATTCTAATAATGCCCGACCTGCCTCCTGGTTTAACCCCATCAAGTGGATGCTACGAACAAGTGAGCCTTCTCCGCCAAAGTGGGAAAATTCAGCGGGTCTCTCCCGGCTGGTTAAGAGTAGACAGCTCTGGTGGCGGCCTTCCCCAATTCGGCGCAGTAGTTGGCCATAGCCCTCATATCCAGGGCGGTATTGTCCCGCAGCCCTACCCGCTTGCAGGATGGTTTCCAAGTTATCCAGCACCAGCAGGCATCGCTGTTGGTGCAGGTACTCTACCAGCAAGGTAATCTGTTCATCAAGCTCTGCCGGTAGATCGTACATCTTCTGATCCGAGAGAAAGAGTACCCACTTTCCCAAAAGCTGACTAAGGGAAGGTGCCTCGCGTACCGATGACCAAATGAGGGAATCAAAGTGGTGCTGTACCTGCTCTGCAAGCTGGGTAACCACAGCTGTTTTGCCGGTTCCCCCCATACCGATGACCCCTATCATTCGGCACTGATCCTGTAGGAGCCACTCTTCCAATTGAGCTAACTCAGCCTGACGACCATAAAAAGTAGTTTGAGCCGGCGCTTGACCCCAATCCTGCCGCGACGTTGGTACTTGGGGACCGAGAGGACTAGAAGGAACAGGAAGAATTGGAGGAACGTGAGGCAAAGAGACAGCTTTGAGCAGGGCAATGGTATTTAGGTGTGCAGGGCTGGCTTCTCCGTCATCATAGTTGACTTCTTCACTACGCAACTTATCGGAGTGGATCTCTTCAAAGAGGGTAGTTGTTTCGGCAGAAGGGCGAATACCTAACTCCTCATCGAAAATATCCAAACAGAGTTGGTATTGGCGTATAGCGGCGGTCTGCTGGCATATAAACGAATAAGGCTTTGATGAGCCGGTTCATAAAGAGGATCAAGATTCAATCGATGACGTGCGTGAAGGATGGCTGCCTTTAGATTCCCTTGTGCACTGTATAATAGGATCAAACGTTCCAGGGCTAACGCCAGCTCTTGCTGCAATGTCTCAGTTTGGAAGAATTGCCACTCATCAAAGTTCGGTGAATCAGGCAAGGTGAAGCCTGCCATGAAGTTATCGCGATAGAGCGAAACGGCTTCGGTTAGCGAGTTAAGGCATTGCAGGCAAACTCTGCTTGAGGGATGATTATGACTCTGAGCGGCGGCCAGCAGACGTCGAAAGTGGGCTACATCAAGCCATGTATGGTTTAGCTGGGTAGGTGACGTAGGTTCAAAACTCAGCCCAACTGTCTCCTGATCGGCCTGAAGCCACTTACTGATAGGACTCTTGTTGAGCATCCATAGCGCGCTACGTAGTGAGGCTCTAGCGCGACTCTGATCAAACGTAGGCCATAGCAAAGTCGCTAATCCATCTCGCCATTGCTTCTTCTCACTGTTAACGGCCAAATAGCTTAGAAGCGCAACGGATTTGCGGCGAGGAATGTCAATTGGGCGGTCGTCAACCTCAAGTCGTGGCGGCCCGAGCAGGAACAGCTTTAGCGTAGGCATTCTGATAGATACTCTTATGAGTTGAGCAGCTAGAAAACGAGGAGGCTCAATTTTTTTGTGCTTTTGGGTTAGATGATGTGGTCTAGATATCTACAGGAATCTTTATCCTAAGTATAGATTAGAGAAGAGGGCCGTACAAATTGTCTTGGCTTATGAGGCGATCCAAGTGATGCATCTCAGCTTTTAAGTTCTCAAACTTTTTCTCATCTTGAAGCTGATCCTCTTCTTCTTTAGCTTTCTTTTCAGCTTCGATCCTAGCTGACCACCCGTGTTTGCTCCATGATTACAGCTTCATCTACCTTTCGTGTTATGATTAGTGTTCGGTAATGAACATCCTGACTATTTGGAGCAACACCCTTGAGTAAACCACACTACTACGGCGGTCAAGCCGTTATCGAAGGCGTGATGATGCGGGGCCGCAAAACCATGGCCGTGGCCGTGCGCAACCCCCAAAATGAGATTGTAATTCATGAAGAACCACTAAAGGCCAAGATCTATACTAGCGCTTGGGGGCAGTGGCCCTTTGTGCGTGGGTTGGGCATGCTGTGGGATGCACTGGGATTGGGGATGCGCGCACTCATGTGGAGTGCAGATGTGGCCATCCAGGAAGAGGGTGAAGAAGAGGTCGAATTCTCTGGTCCTGTGGCTTGGACAACCATCGCCACCAGCCTCGGGTTTGCCATTGCACTCTTCTTTTTGCTGCCCACCTTTCTCAGCCGCTGGCTAGCTGGCTTTGCTAATGACAATGCCGTGATTGATGCGGTTGCAGAGGGAGGGATCCGGCTAATTCTCTTTCTGCTCTACCTGTGGGCCATCGGCTTTATCCCAGACATCCGGCGGGTATTCGGCTACCACGGCGCAGAGCACAAGACGATTAATGCCTATGAGGCCAAAGATGAATTGACCGTAGAAAATGTGCAGAAGCACAGCGTCCAACATACCCGTTGCGGCACCAGCTTCTTGCTCTACGTGCTAGTCATCAGCATTATTCTCTTTGCTCCTCTTACCTTTGCCAATGTAGAATCAGCTGCGCTAGCTCTTATTCTTCGCTTTGTTACTCGCTTGGCTCTCGTGCCGATTGTGGCAGGTATTGCCTATGAGATCATTCGTTTTAGCGCCGCCCATGACAAAAACCCAATCATGCATGCGCTGATTACACCCGGTCTTCTGTTGCAAAAGCTTACAACCAGAGAACCAGACGATTCCATGGTGGAAACGGCCATCACAGCCCTGATGCCGGTGCTGGCAGCGGACGGAAAAGTGCAGATTGAGGAGACAACATCTAATTTTAATGAAGTTCTGGTTTCTGCGAAGGAATAACCAGAAAATGACGATAAAGAATGCATAGGAAGGTGGATCGATGACGTCCTGATCCACTTTTCTGTAGCCTCCTTCTCTTTCTTTTCTCCCTTTTGGGGACAGGGGATCCGTTTTTTTAGCGGATCCCCTGTTTCTTTATATGGACAATTTTTGCGTCTGTGCGTATGATTGAGTGGTACGCGTAATGCGTAATGCTTGTACTGATTTAAGCGAATTATAAGGAGAAATCATGTCCCAATCATCAGAAGATTCCCAACCATCACAGTACAAAGTGCGAGCTGTCCACTGTCACTACCAATCCTCAGACGACGATGTCTATGAAGCGCTCAAAAGAGCGACCGACCCCCTGGCCGATAGCTGGGAGCGGCTGCGCAAGGCCAAGCGCATTGGCATCAAATTCAACCAGGATAAGGAACCCAAGAATCGAGTCTACTTTGAGGGTATGCTCCAGCAGTTGGTCTCTAAAAAGTTGGCCAGAGCTTTTCTGCGCCTCTTGCGAGAACGAACCGACGCCCATATTGTGGTGCCTGATGTAAGCTTCTATAGCATGTACCATGAAGGAGTGACGCTCGATCAGACCATGACCTTTGCCGACGTCTTTGAAGAATTTGATGTTGAATATGTTAACGGTATCGAACCGCCATACAAGCGGGTGGCTGTTCCTGCAACTGACAAGATGGATGGCGGGCAGATGTTTGCCCAATATCTCTTGCCAGAGGGAGCAGTTGAGGTAGATGAATTTGTTTCTGTGGCTAAGATGAAGAATCATGCCTTTATGGGTATTACCCTAACGTTGAAGAATCTCTTTGGCCTCATGCCAGGCGAGCCTGAGGGACACACCCGTACCTACTTTCACCATCTGGTGAGGATGCCTTACATGTTGGCGGATCTGGGTCGCATCTTCAATCCTTGCCTTAATATAGTGGATGGACTCATTGGCCAGGCGGGTCGAGAATGGGGTAACGGGCGGGATGAAGGGCCGACCCAAATTCCCAACACAATTGTGGCCGGCAACCATACGATTGCCACCGATGCCTGTACAGCCCACCTCATGGGTCACGATCCTCAAGTGGATTGGCTTACCCCTCCCTTTCATCGCGATCGCAACTCGCTGTTGGTGGCGGCTGAGGCTGGCTTTGGCACAGTTAACTTAGATGAAATTGATTTCGCTTCTGAAGTCCAGGCACCCGTAGGAGAATTCTATTCTGCTCTGACGGATTCAGTGGAGACCAACATTAGCTGGAAGCGTACAACTGCTGAGCAGGCACTCTACTACGTGGATCACCGCAAGAAGCTCATCGATCAATATGCAGGTGAATATATCCTGCTTCAGCAGGGAGAAGTCCGCTGGCACGATCCGGTGAGTGACCTACGGGCCAGCCGACGGGCAATCGCTGGTGATCGTCCCGACCAAGCGCTGTGGCTCAAGTATGTGGATCCCGATGAGCAGGAGGATGAACGCTTTCACGTTTACGACCATGCGCTAATGCAGGCAAAAGAGGCGGCTGTATAACCACTGCTATAGATTCGTCTTAAAAAATGCAATTGTTCGCTGCATGGCTTCATTAAAGTAGGGGGAGCCGATATTGTGCCCACCGCCTTCGTAGGTATATAGCTCATAGGATTTCCCTTCTGCTGCGAGAATGGCGGCGAGATCGACTGAATAGCCACTATTCACCACATCATCATTGAGTGCGTGGTGAAGCTGCACAGGGGCCTGCAGATCATTCAGATTTTCGGTTAGAGAGACGGCACGCCAGTAGGGGACGGCCGTATTGGGTTCGCCATACGCTTCTCGAATGGCCCGGGTACGACGGAAGATGGGGGATTCATCTAAGGTTCTGCGGTTAAAGGATGGATCGGCAATCGAATAGCGAACAAAATCATCGTAGCTATAGACGGCACCAGCCCAGATGACGCCAGCCTTTACGTCTGGCTCGACCAGCATGGCTCGGAGGACTAGGTTCCCAGCCATGCTGTGTCCCCACATGCCAATCCCTTGTGGATTCACAAAATCGAGGGTTTGTAAGCTTTTAAGGGCCGAGATCGCGTCAATGGTATAAGCCGGTGAAAAGTAGGTTCCACTTGGCTCCCCCTCTGAGTTTCCATGCCCGCGCAGATCAATTTTGAAGACGACCAAACCACTGCGGGCTAGGGCGTCCACATAAACCACATAACGTTCTGTTGTCTGGTAGATGGCGGGTGGAATGAAGCCGTGGTTGAAGACGACGGCACCGAACCCGTTTGCTGGTGGTTCACCAAATGGCACAGTAAGCAAACCGTAAATGCGATTTCCCTCCGAAATGTAGCTGGCGATGTTCTGACTGTAATTTGTTCCCGCGGTTAGGGTTTGCTCAATGGTGATCTCGCTGCCGACAATCTCGCTGGCTTTGAGGGCAGCAATGGTCAATTCATTGCCAATTTCGAAGACTCTAACTTCTGATGCAACCTCGGGTGCCGCTTCAGCATCTATTAACGTTGCCTCATTACCATCGGCCTCAATCGTCAGCTCCGCTGCTTCCTCTTGAGATTCAGTCCTTGTATTCAATAGATCACCGACACGCAAAACCCGACTCTCCGCCTCTGCATTGGTCTCGTCGCTGGTCTCTTCATCAACCATCTGTTCCTCAGCCTTCCCTTTGCCGGAACCGGTTGAGTCAGCTTCAATAGCCAAAAGTTCTTCAGCTGGCGTGTTAGGTGAATCGCTTGCCGTTTGTGAAGGGCCAAGCTGGCAGCCACTCCAAGCCACGACCATGAGCCAAATGTATATCCACTTAATCACTCGTTTTTTCAACATCATGTGAACCTCTTGAATCTATACTCTGCACTAGACGGCGTTGACATTCCCACAAATCTGCACCATACTTACTATACCAACAAAATCTATCCCATACTGGCAGCCGGATACCGTTCATAGATGTTATGAGAATGAGGACCTTTAGGAAATCAGGAGATAATCGTAGGTGGCAACATATATCATACTCCTATGGTAACTATGCTACTCTACTAGGAGGCCCAAGAACCAAAATGATTTCCCACGGTGACGCTGCAGAGTACGTTCAGGAGGAAACCAAATGGCCTTTACAATCGCAAAAGTCGAAAAACGCTTTTCCAGCCCTGGCAGTCACCCCAACGGACTTCAGGCCGCAGCAGATGGCTTATGGTCCATTGACCAGCAGGATCACAAAATTTACAAGCAGGACTATCAAACGGGTGACGTGCTCTTTGAAGCCCAAACGGACACAGTTCATTCCAGCGGTATGACCTTGGGTGGTGGATTTATGTGGATTGCTTCTACCTACGAATCCATGATCGCCAAACTCGACCCTGAGACCGGCAAAACCATTGCCAAGTATGATGCGCCCGGTGCCGGTGTGGTGGCGTGGACCGAAGGGACGGATATGGCCCAACGTACAGGTGCGCATGGCCTGGAATGGAAAGATGGGCTACTCTATGTCGCCTCGCCACCTTCTCAACAGGTTCACGTGATGGATACAGATTCCTGGGAAGAGATCCGCAGCTTTCCGGCTGCTGGGCTTCGGGTGCATGGCATTGCTTGGAATACGGATGGTCGACTTTGGGTGTCAGATACCTCATCGGGTGTTATCAATCTGATGGACCCAGAGAACGGTCGCATCTACGAGGTTATTCGAGTAGAGGCACCAGATGAAGTTCATGGAATGACCATTCATGATGGAACTTTGTGGTTTTGTGATGCTGAAACGTGCGACATTGGGCGGCTGCTGGTTGGGGATGAGACTGCGCCAGAACCTTTTGAGGCAAGATAGGTATGCTTCTGAACAGTCGCTGGCTTAATCCCGTCTAGAGCAGGTCCAAGCCATACCAACAGCGTTGTGTCAGTGGTTATCAATAGACTGCACAATACCGTTGATTTTTGTCATTTCGGCGGAGGGGAAATCTTCCGTTCTGTCGGGTACAGATTTTTCATCATCCCCCTCGAAAGGACAGGTCGCGCACCGATTATAGATGGAATAGGATCTCCTTACGGAATGAATAGAATTCAGACGATATTTCTCATAGCGGCCGTGGGTTTGATCCTGGTCGGTTGTCTACAGATACCCGGCCCAGAGCAGGTGACCGATGGTCAAAATCAAATTTCGGCAGCCGAAGCTCGTAACCAAGCACGCCCATCCCTCCCATCTCTACTTCAACGCAAAAAATTGGGTGATCCATCAGCTTTTGTCGTTGATATGGTTCTTGATTCAACGATGAACAGACTTTATGTAATGGATAGTTTGGATCAAATTTACCACTTGAATGGAGACAGGCTAAACGTGGTAGATATGGTTGCCTCTGCCCCCGGTTATCTACATCTGGACGAGGCTGCTCAACGGTTGTATGTTGAGCCAAGGGAGATCTATTGGACCGGGGATGGTCCTCCCCAAATCCAGGTGATCGATCTAAAGAGCATGGCGTTGCTCGGCTCACTATGGGGACGCTATGTCGCCATTGATAGAAGAACAAATCAGCTCTTTACGGGGATTCCCATACGACCTGAACAGCCTGAAGCAGAGCCGATTCGGATCTACGATGGGGAGACGCTCCTTCCGCGTGGTGAATTATCGACTGCTGCAGGTGTACCAGTAAACAATCCGTATCGAGACGATCTGTTGGTTTTGGCCTACTCAGCGTATGCGGTCGATACGGAGACGGGAGATCGACTTGCCGATCTGGCACCAGACATTAGCAACAGCGAGAATCGTTGGCTAGTTGGTTCGCCTGTTGTGAGTGGGATCTCGGTGGATAGTCACCGTGGGACCATTCGACTGGATATTGGCGTTTTTAGCTCTGGTGCGGGAGCGGGAATACTTCCACCACCACGCCTATTTGATGCCGCCACGCTGGCTCCCATCTCCGATCCGCTTCAACTTCTATCTCAGCTCAACCCAACCATCGATGGGCATCTCTATCGTCATTCAGCTTACAGTCGGTATGTGACTTTTCATAACTGGCACACCTACGATGAGGCAGGTGTGCTGAGAACGTGGTCTGACGGCATGGGGTATGGGCTGCTCAATCTAAACACGGGGCAACTCTATCGCCGAGGTGATGTAGTTAACCTGAAGACGGGGCAATTTGATGGTACCATGCCGTCGGTTGAACTGTGGTTCCATGATGTCGAACGGGGCCGCCTTTACGCAACGAGTCGCTCAGAGGAAGGAATCGAGCTACTGCTCTTTGCCGATACAGGGGGTGACCCGCTTCCGACGATTGCGTCTGAATCCGTCGACCTACCACCAGAGTCCATTTGGCATATTGCCGTATCGCCGACGTATGCCGAAGACCAAACAATTCTGGTGCAGCTCTCTGGCCAAAATGGGGGAACTTTTCGTACAACGGATAGGGGGGAGAGCTGGATTAAGCTAATCGATCGGTTGCCACAGCCCGATAGCCTATCTGGCGCTGGGCTTGCCTTTGCGTTTTCACCCAGCTTTGCATCGGATCAAACCCTCTTTGTTGCTGGTTCGGCAGGAGAGCATAAGGGCCACGGCGTACTTCGCTCCACAGATGGTGGCTTGACGTGGATACACCTTTGGAATGGGTTAACTCATCTTCGGACCGAATCTTTGGCTATCTCGCCCAATTTTGAGCAAAATCAGACCGTATTGGTACAAAGCGCATACTACCATGTCGATGAGAGTGAATCTGGCCATTCGATCTTTCAATCGACAGATGGGGGGCTTCACTGGTCTTTGGTGTTGACCACAACAGAAGAATCAGAGCTGCCCCTGCTCACTTCTCTCCTACCGGGAACAGATGCAGCCATTCCTCTACCTCTCCGGATAGGTGAAACAGGACAACTAGAGCGTATGGTCAATAGTGGACAGAGTTGGCAGCCGCTCACCTCCCTGACGCTGGAGAATCCTTTCGGTGCAGAATTTCTAGCCTCGCCAAGCTATTCACAGGATCGTATCCTCTATCTTCGCAGCGAGTCAGATCTTTGGCGCACTCGAGATGATGGAGGCTCATGGCAAAAGGCCGACTGGACTGCTAGCGGCATTACGCTCCCGCCTGATGAGTATGGTACGCCCATCCGTAGCTGGGCCATTTCACCGGAATTGGTCGATGGAACTCATCATCTCTTTTTCGGGACTTGGGGTGGTGAGTTAATACTCATCCAATCTTCTCAATTGGTTTGGCTTGAAGACGCCTAAATTTAAAGTGCGGTATGTTGAAAACGGTAGCTGACTACGGTTTCTCTCAGCGAGAACGAATTTCTGCTTTCAAACGAAATGCATTCCAAAAGGAGTTGTAAATAACTTACGCGTTTCAATCGGGTGTAACCCCTTCAAGTGCTCAAGTTATTTAATTCTCGTTCCTTAAAATATCGATTAGAAACAACACGAAAGCACCATCTAATGACAACACTCGATCTTACCTTTGTCCGTCAGCAGTTCCCAGCCTTTTCCGAACCTGCCCTTCAAGGCTGGGCCTTCTTTGAAAATGCTGGAGGTTCTTATGCCTGCCGTCAGGTAATTGAGCGACTAGAACGATATTACCGGGAGACCAAAGTCCAGCCTTACGGTGCCTACCCTGCATCGGCTCAGGCGGGTGCTGCAATGGATGAGGCATACCGTCGCCTAGCGGCCTACTTGAATGTGGGTGAAGATGAAGTTCACTTTGGGCCATCCACGTCTCAGAATACCTACGTATTGGCCCAGGCTTTCCGCGGTAGTTGGCAAGAGGGGGATGAGATCATCGTAACCAATCAGGATCACGAAGCCAATTCTGGTGCGTGGCGACGATTGGAAGCGACGGGGATTGAGGTGAAAGAGTGGCGGATTGATGAAGAGAGTGGCATTCTTGATGTAGAGAAGTTAGATTCGCTCCTTAGCCAGAGAACCCGCTTGGTCGTCTTCCCCCACTGTTCCAACATTATCGGTCACATCAACCCGATTTCTGAGATCGCGACTAAGGCTCATGATGCTGGGGCATTGATCCTCGTCGACGGTGTAGCTGGTGCACCCCACGGCTTTCCCGATATTCAAGCCATTGGTGCGGATCTCTATCTCTTTTCCCTCTATAAGACCTTTGGTCCACATCAAGGGTTAATGGTGGTTCGTCGGGCTGTATTGAATCAGATGGCCAACCAGAGCCACTACTTTAACGGCGATTATCCCCGTAAAAAGATTGTGCCAGCCGGCCCGGATCATGGGCAAATTGCGGCATCGGTCGGGATTGCTGACTACTTTGATGCTGTCTTTGAGCATCATTTTGGCACAAACAACGGAAGTACCCGTGAACCTGCTAAGAATGAGGAGAGTGAGGAAGCAGAACGGGGGCGCAAGCTCCATAAGCTCTTCCGAGAAGCCGAAGCCGCACGGTTGGCCCCCTTGCTAGCGTGGATCGAAGAATGTCCGAATCTGAGCTTAGTAGGGCCAGCGGATCCACTTCAGCGTGCGCCCACGGTTGCAGTCAAGGTCCTTAACCACCCTGCGTCATATGTCGTCCGGGAATTGGCTGAACATAGTGTTATGGCTAGCAGTGGTGATTTCTATGCCGTGCGGGTCTTGGAGGGTATGAATATCCCTCTCGATCCGGGTGTACTGCGTCTCTCTTTTCTTCACTACACAAGTGAAGATGAGGTGGATCAGGTGATTCGGGCGCTGGATGCAATTTTGTAGATACAGATATTCAGATATTGTTTTCCAACGGGCAAAGATGGCAGATTTTGAAAACTTGCCATGTCTCTGGTGAAGCTGTTTCTTAAAGACTATCGTTCAGACCTTTTCAACAACGAGCAGATGGCTTAATCCAAAGATAGTCAGCGGTGAGCGTTCCATTCCATATGTAATGGAACGCAGTACTTTACCCACTAGCGGTTTGCGCTGTACCACATTGTCCCAGCCTGGGAAGACTTGAGTATGGTGGATGATGCGAACAGGCGTACCAATAAAGAGACGCCGCAACCCTTTGGCCATGTAGGCACGTACGTGGGGCGCAAGCCGATTGCGCAACGGGTCGGGTAGGTAGTTGATGAGGGGAGTATTGCCAAAGTAGTATTTCCCTCGCCAATAGTGGCCGTGGGTTTCAAAGGGCGCCATACGATTTGGTGCAAAGATGACAGCCCGCCCCCCTGGTTTGAGCACCCTGGCAATTTCGCTGGCCGAGAGTTTGTCATCCTGCACGTGCTCTAAGACTTCATGGCTGAGAAGTAAATCAAAGCTGTCATCTCCGTAAGGCATATGTTCACACGCAGCCAAGTGAAGGTGTGCTTGGGGTACTTCTCGTATGGCCTGCTCCAGATGTGCTGATTCAATTTCGAAGCCGTAAACCTTGTCTGCATAGGGAAGAAGGGCTTTGACATACATCCCCACACCACAGCCAGCCACCACTACCCGGCCCACCCCCTCATCTGGGCGTCGACCAGACCATTGCAGAATCATTTCTAGCCGTCGGTCTTGCCCTTCCCTCCAGACCAGACTTGGGACGCCGCGTTGTGCCGCCAGCCCATCATTCCGCTCAAAGGTTTCCATTTTGGCTTCACTCATTTTCTTGTACTATCCAGCTCTGTAGATTTCCAGATAATTACCCGACACATTTCATCAACAGATTAAGAAGGTTTCTCAGGTTTTACTCATGAATCTGTTTAATCTGGGAAGCTGTCTGAAAAGGGTAAGAGCGTGTCATTCTGAAAGAGCGGAGCGAGTGAAGAATCTGTATTTCTCGGCACAACTACCTTGAGATTCTTCGTCGCAAGCTCCTCAGAATGACTTTACAGACTGCTTCTGAGAAATCTGTTGAAGAAGATCTTTTCCGAATATCTATATCATCTATTTCATGCCGATATGTATAGCCACTGTACCAAACATCTTTTCTTGATAAGTAACGTGACGTAGTCCCGCCTGTTCCATCTGAAGCTTCAATTTTTCTGGCGAAGGAAAATTGACGGTGCTGTGGGGCAAGTATGAGTAGGCTTTACCGTAATCACTAATTAACGATCCAATGATGGGTACAACGTTAAAGAAGTAGAATTGGAAAAGCGGACCCAGAACCGTATTGCTCGGGGGAGCTGTCTCTAGACAGACAACCCTGCCTCCTGGCTTAAGCACTCGCTGCTGCTCGCGGAAGGCAGTGACCGAATCCACTACGTTGCGAATCAGGAAACCAGAGACAACAGCGTCAAAAGTGTTGTCAGCATAGGGTAGATTTAGGGCATCGGCCTGGGTAAAGGGTAGATATTGCCCAGCAATTTTGCCAACGCCTGCCTGCATCATCTCAATGGTAAAATCAGCTCCAAAGGCAGCCGTACTAGGCTGACGTTGCATGGCTTCATAGGCAATATCTCCGGTACCTGTCCCCACATCCAGCAATTTTCCATGGGGAGGTAATTCACACAGATCAATCACTTCCTTGCGCCAACGCACGTCCATACCACCAGTCATTACCCGATTCATCACATCATATGTGGATGCGATCTGGGCAAACATCTCATTTACGTATGTTGATTTTTCGTCATGCGATGGCAGGACTGCTTGTCCTTTCATTGTAAACCTTTCTTTGATATTACTATGCTCAGGCAACATCGTAATCTCGGGGCTGAACCTGGGGCTGATGTTGATATCAATCGGGTGTATTGCACTCTCTCCCTTTGGTAGAGCTATGGAAACTGATGGTTACCAAATCGCCTTTAGTATACGTATTATCAATTATTACCACTCAAGTGCCAGCAAACGCAATAGCTCGGTCGAATCGGTTGTGCCACGGACCCTAACTCTATGTAATTCAAATAGATTCTTACTGTTGTGGACCGCCCCCTGAATTGTTGTTACACCGGCTAGGTAGTTGGCGCTTTCGAATACTGCGACGGTATTTCCATCGTACTCGCCAGCTGGATATGAGACAAAGCGGGGTGCTACGCCAATTTGCTCTTCAATCGTCTCCTTTGTACGGAGTGCTTGAAAGACCAGGAACTCAGTATCGCGATTTTTCAAACTATAATGATTGATACCGTGAGATTCAATGGACATTCCCGCGTCATGCATCTCGCGTACCATCTCCCAGCTAACATACCTTGGACTTGAATGATTGATAAAATCTGTTACCACAAAGAATGTTGCTGTCATCTCTCGTTCCACCAAAAGAGGGAACGCATTTTCATAGTTGTCGCGATATCCATCATCAAATGTCAAGACGACGGGTTTTGGTGGTAACACCGCACCATTCACTAGATGATTCCATAACTCGTAGAGACTAATCGTCGTATAGCCAGCCTCTTGCATTGCATCCAAGTGGGATGCAAATTGATCGGGGCGAACCGATAAATCGAGTCGGTAAATATCGGCGTCTGCTGGCGGAACACTTAGGTAATGATACATCAATATCGGTACTTGCACCGTACGCTCAACTCTGATTGGTGCAGATGCGCTGAAATTTTCTTCCGGATCGGGCAATGCCAAGTTGGAGATAGTAGGCAACCCCAAGCTTGGCGACAATGGTTTTGGTAGTGGAGGTATGGTGGCCCCTAATGCATTTTCTAAAGATGCATTGAGTGTAATTGTTATCGGCTGATTCAATAAGTCCTTTAAGCGCAATGTAGATTGAGGCAGGGGTGATTCTGTCTCTTGGGGCAAAGCTGTAGATTGGTTAGGCAAGGCGCCTGTATCCGCGGTTATTTCGTTTGAGGTTGTGACCGTAAGTGTATATGGTTCAGTCGTTAGGTCATCTTGAATAGCTCCACTTTGAATCGACCCTTTGGTGCTGGATTGACGTCTGGCTGGATTGATCACAACTGGCATGAACGTGACGATTCCGTTTGTACCGTCCGATATAATACTTGTATTTTCTATACTGTCTATCCTGTCGGTTATTGGCATTGAGGGGATAGATAACCTGGGCTCAGGCGTTGCTTCTGGAATGTCCTCTTTCTTTGCCCGGGTGCATCCAACTATGATTACTGCCATTAAGCATAGGATGCTTACCCGGGGGAATTGTACATATTCTTTCACTTTCTTCTATTAATCCTGTTTGCAATGAAACTTGCCATAACTATACGCTCAGAGTTAACGTTCAATATCAACAATTGTACATTCGTCTATTCACATACTTTCTTTGTCATTTGACAATCTGCTCTGTGCTAGGTATAATTCAGTGATTATAGCTCACTAAAAATGGTTTCGGAAAGATGGCAGATGCCGAAGGCGCTGCAAGTAAAATAGGTAACTGTATTTGATTCATGATGCTTGAATCGTTTGCACTCCTTCAGAATTTCTTTTGAAGTCGATTCAGAGCTGTAATCCAGTAAGTCCCCTCAACCAACTAGTTGACATGCTCTCAGGCATTCAGCCATTATTGACTAAACTTTACTGTGGTTGAGCATAGGTTGAGAATAGCAAAATTGCTCAAGACAGCCATTTTCTTTCTCTTCGCAAAACGTATGCAATGCGCCATCTGTACTAGGCTAAGCGTATGATGCATGTAAGGCTGGTATAAAAGATGTTGTCCATATTCATTTCCACTATGAATTTAGCATTTGGTTCTATTTTTGTAGGCTCTAGGTTCATTCATAACTTACAAAACATTAATTCTTGTGGGTTTACCCATGTGTCGAATTGGATAAATGAATTTTTTGTTGTTAAGCTTACAAAATGATTACGGCCGCATCGATTTGTCTAAGGGTGAGTATATAACCAACTTGATGAAAGGATAAAATTTAATGTCTATCGTATATAGAGAAAAAATTCGTGAGTACTACGATCACCTGAGTCGAAGCTATCGTAAAGTGGCTGATTTTATCATGAGCAACTACTATGAAGTGGCCTTTATGACAGCTGCTCAGTTGGCCTATGCAGTGGGTGTCGATACGACAACCGTTGTGCGCTTTTCCCAGCGACTTGGTTTTAATGGTTATCCTGAGCTGTTAAGTGATATCCGCGGCCAAGTGAAGGCCGAAATTTATGCTGCCTACGAACCCAAAGAACTCGACCCGGACGATCCAGAAGGCACCTTCAAAGACCGAACAGACCAAGAGCAGAGCAACCTTAAGCAGATGCTTGTCCACAATCCGCCCGAGCAGATTCACGCAGTTGCAAACATGATCACAGCTGCCAATCACATCATCCTCATCTCTGAGGGATACGCTGAGACCGTTGCAGAAATGGCTGCCCAGCAGTTGCGCCATCGTGGTGTTTCAGCAGAGATGGCACCCGATGAACCTGTTAAGCGGGCAGCGACGTTGATGAATGTCAAAAAGGGAACGCTCGTTGTGGGCATCAGCGCAACCAAGTATGGAGATGCTGTTGCTAAGGCGTTAGAATTTTCTCGCAGCAAGGGATGCGCAACGTTGGGCATCGTTGGCTCCTTGGCCAGTCCTGTCAATCGCTTGAGTGATTTGGTCCTCTATGCGCCCACTGATGTAGCAGGACCGTTACCTAGCATTGTTGCTTTGGTATCCGCCTTAGCCGCCTTGGTACAGATTGCCAGTAAAGATAGCGCTAAGACCGTGGACCGCCAAGTACGTACATTCAACAATACATATCGTTTCCTCACAGAGGGAGGCGCATCTAATTCTCAAGGTTCAGAGTAATTTACCCTACAACCTTAAAGCGCAACGCCAGTGAGAGATTCTTCGGTGCCCTCAGAATGACGTTGCGCTCTACTAGGGAATAGCCGCAAATAACTGGGGCGTTTCGAACAGGTGCAGCCCCATAAAAATACCAAGTTATTTAATTCTCGTCCCTAATATCTAGTTTAATCCCACGATTAATTAGTCGGGTTCTTCTCCTAAATAACCAATCGCAATAAACGCAAGTATATACGCAAGGTAGTTCTCATTTAAGAATCGACTTGTGTAGAAGAAGGTCAGCAGGGCAATTCCATAATGCCAGCAGGCCAAAGACAAGGTATTTTGCCTCATCTGACGCTGAATGAACCACACAAAGAGCGGCAAGGCAATGAGCAATTCCAATATCCAGAAGGGCCATAGAGAGAATCGACTCTCCACCAACCCCAGAGCAAGGACAAAATTGCTAGCCCCCCATCCCCATATTTGGTACCCGGTTTCGCCTTGACCATTCGACCAGCGCCAAACATCATCATAAAATGCAAATGGATCCCATAAAATGTAAGGTAGCAACAGAAGGGCAAAGATGCCAAGAGCGGGAGCTGCTCTGGCAATAATTTGTGGAATCTTATGAATAAGCGTTCGCCACGTGGTACTTGTACTATCCAACTGCTCTTGGATCAATAGAAGGCCATAAAAAGGCGCAAAGAACCAAGCTGTCGGTTTGCTAGCGCAGGCTAGGCCGAATAAAATCATGGCATAGATGCGCCAGCGCTTGGTAGATATAGAATCCCCTTTCTTGACCTCCATTTGCTGGCTACGCCGCCAGCAGACCAAGCTAAAGACGATCCAGGAAAGAACAAAAACGTCATTCTGGCCAAAGACAACATCTAAAGCCATGAGTGGGTTGAGCGCCAAGGCTGCAACGAGAACCAATCGCGTACGAGAAGATGTTACAAGGGTTGGTGCAACCCACAACATGATTGTCAACAACATCAGGTAGACCAATCTCTGATCATACAGCCCCAAAGTTGTTCCAATAAGATAAAATGGCGCGCTAAAAATAAAGGTCCAAGGAAGGTAGGGGTAGTGATAAAGGGCGGTGCGATATTCATCAAAGCCCCACTCTCTCATTGGCGTTTCCAAATAATCTTCCCGATAAGGATTTTTGCCTTCCAAGAGAAACTGAATGGTTGATTCTGTCTGAATAACTCCCCCATCGTGAGCATACGCGGCAGGACTTGTGATCTGCCTTAGGAGAACCAGTTTCAGCGTGGGGAGGTAAAGAACCGTAAGAATCAGGGCCGCCAGTGTAAACCACTTTAGTCGGAGTTGCCGTTCCCCTTTTACACCCAAATCAACTACAGCGTACAGAATTAGAAAACCCAGGGAGAGGGCCTGCAGCACCAAGCCAAGCGGTTCCGCTGGGCGTGGGCCATTACCACTTAACAATTCTTCACCTTGAGCCGGTAACAGGTTACCCAAAAATGGATGGCGAAGTACATCGTTCAATCGCATGTCTTGGGGAATTGTGGCTTCGCCAAAGGCGAGGATCTGCATTGTTGCTAGGACGAGGATGAACAAAATGAAGACGTCCCAACTGGGACGTCTCTGGTCACTATTTTGTTGGGTCGAAGGGTTGGCATGATCAGCATTAATATGGGACATAAGATTATACTTTATACGCAGCTCCGTTTGAAAACGACCGAAGTATAGCTCTGTTTGAGAACCACTGCTTGGTCTCGTTGGCAGCAACTGTTCATTGCGTCTAGGCTTACTGATTTTGATAGGCGCGGATCGTGTTACCAGGGGATGGTAGAAAGAGATACTGGCTGGTGACTGCATAGCCACCTGTTACGACGGTAAGTGCCGTCGACTCGGAGATGATCGTCCCAGTAGACGGTTCAATGAAGACAATCGAGCCATTAACCGTCACCACCATGACGGATGCGGGGCCGACAAGTGGGCCACCAGGCACATCACCTGATATGTTAATTCGCCAGCGTCGGGTATGATCATCCCGGTTAAAGGCTTTGACAAAATTACTACCCGACAGGTATAGAAGGCTATCGTCCAACCCAATACCCGTAACCGTTTCTCCATCATCGAATCGCCATAGTTCACTACCTGTATTGGCATCGAGTGCGATGATTTCACCATTAGTACGGGCTACATAAAGCTCTGCCAGCCCTTCATGCCCTGGGAAGCTATACACGGGCGAAGTGCTGATCTCAGTAAAATCGTCTGTTGTATTAGACCAAACTTCGGTTCCTAGTACCGTGTCTTTGGCAAAGAGACCTGCATTGGTGGCGACATAGATAGTCTGCCCCCCGATGGCAGGATAGTGCATCAATGTCCCAGCAACTGGTTCCGCAAATAGGAGTGCACCACTTGTGCGGTTAAGTCCGACGATATGGTAGCTATTATTTGCTTGGGTGCCCACAAATAGAAAGTTACCCAGCATGGTAATATCTGTTGCTGGCAATAATGGCTGATTATTTTTTGTCAACGCCTGACGCCACCTTAATTCTGCTGACGAGCCTCGATCCAACAACGCATTCATAATGCCAGCCTCATCGACGGCATAGATGAGGTCATTGCTGACGATGGGTGATCTTGAAGAGCGTCCATCATTCTCATATTTGTACCGCCACACTTCATCACCTACTTCAAATGAGAAGTTGTAAAGATGCCCATCGTCACTGTTGGCCAAAACGCCTCTCTGCGAGATCGTCACGGCGGAATTGAATGCCCCCGTTGCCCTCTCTCGGATCTGCCATATGGGTTTATCAAGAGGATGCAAGGGCAGAGCGCTGAGGCGTCCTTGATTTTCAATATTGTAGCGGAGGAGTGGAAATACATCGGGTGGTGCATTGAATGACTGGGGGACTGGCGGTAGCCCTGATTGTATTGGTCTAATCTCTAACCAACGAACATCATTCGGGTCTGCATCTTCAGGGGGATTTTCATCATCGGCAAATTGGTTGTTTATGGGAGATGCATCAGCCTGACGAACCCAGCCACCATTCTGTGCTTCATCAGGGCAGCAAACGTAAACCCACTCTCCAGACTCATTGCGCCCTGTCAGGGTGACCTGCTGACCGTCATTGAGGGTCATCACCTGATTGTAAATGTTGGCTGGTCCCTGCCGCATCGTTGCCCCGCGCGAGTGTACTACCCCAATCAGTTCTTCAGTTTGAAACTGGGTTGGGGTAGGTGTTGGCGTTGGTAATGGAGTCGGTGTGGGGGTTGCCTGTAGCGTTGGCGTTTCAGTTGGAGCTAATGTAGGCGCAGGTGAATTGGTTAACGTTACAGTTGGGGCTACGGTGAGTGTAGCGATAGACGTATTATCAGGACTTCCATCATCGGATCCATCCGTGGGCGATTGGGTTTCATCAGGTTGAGAAGTACCACTCTTTACAATCGGTACAAAAATAGGCTCTGGTGTGGTTGGGGCTGAGCTGATATTCTCCTCGGGCAAGGCGGCTGTTGCTTCAGTGCCTAGTGTCTCTGTAGAGATCTGGCTTGGTGATAAGGTGCTAGAAATGATGGCCGTTGCGGGGGAAGAAGTACTGTCAGCAGAAACTGTGGCATTATCGCCGATTACGAAGGGCAAGTTCACTTCCAGCGTTGCTGTGATTGACGCTTGTATTTCGACGTTGCTATCCCCAGTAGCTGGTGCAGGCGGTGTCATCGTAATAACAGATGTTGTGCCCCCTGCCGGCTGGTTATTAATGATAGATGGGTTACTTGTTGTTGGTATGATGGTCACCGTGATTACGGATGTAGCCGCATTTGGCGCAAGCGCAATCTCGGTTTCGGATTCCTGAGCAGCCAAATCACTAGCTATCTGGGTTCCCCTAACATCTGGGGTCTCCGTAGGTAGAATGTGTTGGGTTGCTGTTGGCGTTGCTGTTGGCGCCAGAACCACACGATTCCAAGTTGACCAGAATAGGCCAATAATACCGACTAGCAATAACAATGCGATCAGCACTGCTATTGTGATCAGTTCATCTGGTCTTTCGGATTGACTATTCATAGGAGCCGTTTCCTTAAACTCGTATTCAGCTCTCTAACCCATACTCAGATCTCTTGGAAAACCAAGGCGTACTCTTTGGGTTAATGTAGCTGAAATCGAGCCAAATGTAAAGGTTATGCGCTCCGCTACATCTACATGCAAAAAAAGCTTGGCTATATTGCAGCCAATTTAAAAGCATGGGATTTCTACTGTTGACCAGAGTAACCAAACTAGGGTTTTCAAACGGAGCTGAGTAAAGCACCGTCTTTTAGTTATTTTACCGAGGATTATATGTATTGGACAAGTTCAGTGCTCGACTCTGGCAAAAACTAGACGTTGTATCCCCTAAGAAGCCATACTTTTCAGACAGCTTCTGTTCGCTTTAGCACTGGAGTGGATCACCAGCACTATGTAGCTGATTTGTAAATTTGCTAGTTGCTGTCACCCACTCACGATTATCATGGTCAATTTAAGCCCGAATCAAGTAGAGTTTACAATATTATGTGAAAAGAATCATGTTGGGTATAATTATACCCTATTTCACGTAAGACGCGTCACAGAACAAAATAGGATATCTAAGGTAGTCTGCCTGGGATAACTAGTATCATATAGAAGTATGAGTTAAAGGAGCTGGGCTGTACTGCCCATAATTATGATATCCACTCAATACAATGAATTATCATTGGAGAGAGATTCAAGCAACAAGGCTACAGACGAAAACGCTATTCGCGTTGAAATCTTTGTTGCCCAGCATTGCTTCATCTGTGAATACACGTATGAAATTATCGAGCTAATTGAGCGCGATTTCCCAGAGATCGATCTCCACGTGATTGATATGACCGAGCCGAAGGAACCTATTCCGGAAGTTGTTTTTGCGACACCAACTTATTTGCTAAATGGACGGGTCTGGTTTCTAGGAAATCCTTCCCCAGATCAGGTAATTGACCAACTCAGTGAACTGTTATCAAATGAATCAGATTCTGATAAATGAGTTCAATAGATTTCACCGTGAGCGAGACGAGGCTAGCCTTCATTAAAATGAAATTTCTCAGGAGTCAGAATGAATATCGATAGTAAAAATTCGCCGCAGCCTGCCGAAAAGATGCGCCATCTATCAGAATTGGATGTCTTCCAAGATCTATCCATGCGAGAAATGGAGGAACTCAACCGTATTACAACGATGAGTACAGTGTCAAAAGGTCGCGTCTTCTATCGCCCAGAAGAGCCTGGGGAAGTTTTGTTTATTTTGAAAGAAGGCCGAGTTCAGCTATACCGCATTAGCCCAGAGGGCAAGAAGCTGGTCATTACCACACTGGGGCCACATACACTTTTTGGCGAGATGGCATTACTTGGAACCAAAATGCACAACACGTTTGCCGAAGCGGTTGAGGATTGCCTAATCTGTGTGATGAGTCGCCCTGATCTTGAGCGGCTCATCTTGAGCAAACCACAGGTCGCGCTTCGTATTTTAGATATTACCGGGAAACGGCTACGAGAGGCCGAAGAGCGGTTGGAGAATATGGCATTCAAGGGAATTCCGGCCCGTCTCGCCAGCCTTTTACTTCGGCTTGCAGATGAACAGTCTAGTACAGATATTGTCGGCCTTACTCACCAGGATTTGGCTGAAAGTGTCGGTACCTACCGAGAGACGGCCACACAAGTACTCAATGATTTAAAATCACAAGGATATATTGAGATTGGTCGTAAGCGAATTACCATTCTAAAAGAAGAAGAATTGACGCTTGTCGCTGACAGTTAGGAGTTGCTTTACTCAATCCTCGCTGGGACTGTTCTCCTCTTCGTCATCAGTTCTACCATTTAGTCCGCCAGAAAATTTTGTTTGAGTATTATAGACATCAAGAAAAAGACTATCCAAAGATCTGTTAGGTTTTCAAAACCCGTCAGGTCTGAGTGTCGGAAAAGCATTATCTTAAAATCTATATCTCTTGAACCTAGAATATAGGACAAGAGTGGACAAATTTTGTCTGGCCACCTATACCGTTCAACCTGCTCCTATATAGGGCAGGCTGCACCCTCGAAATGAATTTATAGCCTAATGATAATAGGGTATTGACAAGTACCAGAATAGTGTGTACAATTTCGACGATTTGAGCGTTCAATACGCCTGACACACATCAACATTATTCGCGCTCTGCGTCCACCTTGATAGATGGCCAGGTATACGCTATTTTTCCTTATTAGGCTGCTCCAGGCCGAACAATGGGATAATTAGGTGAAACAAAAATCTACTTGGCAAGCTGTGTAATAGTCATCTTGACTTATCCATGAGTTTCCGAAGTATAACAAGGAAGACTAGACTGGGATTTGCATGCAGCGCTAAGTATAACTACTCAAAATTCTGTTGAGACTTTTAGTTTTATTTAGCTCTAAGGATCGAGAATTTAATAAAACGCAAAGGAAGATCTCTCGGGTACTCGAGATAACAGGACCGAAGTTTTGGGTTTTATTTGTTCTTGATTCTTAAGTGTAGTTTGCCACGTAAAATTATTTTAAAATTTTCAATATTAATCAAAATAGATTTAGGGGACAATTCAATGACTCACGTAATTTTCGATACCTGCATTCGTGACGGCGCATGTGTAGAAGTCTGTCCTGTCGAGTGCATTATTCCAGGCATGCCAGAAGACGAGTGGCCGTGGTACTACATCGATCCTGAGACATGCATCGACTGTGGGGCTTGTATTCCTGAGTGCCCAGTTGAAGCAATTCTTCCAGAAGAGGATCTACCTGAGGATCAACAATATACCACAGAATTGAACGCACTCTTTTTTACTGATGGGCCAGGCTATGGCGCATTAGATTTGGTTGACTAAGTAAGCCCTGCTTCATCCATGCTTGGCTTGGAATAGATATAAATGGAAGCTCATCTGTTGTATAAGATTCGGTACTACTGCTCTTCTATTACGCGCCAAAGACTATTCAGGCATCAATCTCCACTTTGGTGTGACGCCTGACTTGGCGACCGATGTTGAAGTATAGTATCAAATATCATCTATCGGTAGAGTTTTGTTCCGTTATTTTGTGCAAGCCAGCCTGAAGACCTCCCCCATCTTCACAGGATACAAGTAGTATTTGGTCGTTGTAGATAAATAAAATAATGCTAAATAAAAAAGGAGACGCCAAGCGTCTCCTTTTTTATTTAGAGCTCTCAAAGCTAGTGAGAGGTTCTTCTACTCCGTCGCAAACAACTACATTTGAACAGAAGAACAAAATTGCAGTTTGCTGTTAACAGCTATCGACCCGTTATTCCATGTCCATCATCTGATCAGTCAGGATCTCGTTTGATTCTTCAGTCAACGCTGCAAGGGTGCTCTCAACCTCTGCACCATTGACGATAGCAACCATCTGCTCCTCAACGATGTCACGAACGAAGTCATAGCCTGGCATTGGCGGCTCAGCCTTACCAAATCCCAGAAGGTTAAAGGCAACTTCATAAGCTGGATTCTCTTCAAAGTAGCTACCCATTCCGTCTGCAACAGATTCGCGAACGGGGAAGTAATTGCTAGCCTGCGCCCACTGAGCCTGAACATCCGGGCTGGTGTAGTATTTGATGAAGAGCCAAGTAGCTACTTCTTGTTCTGGCGTGCTGGCACCGATACTAACGCTGGCACCGTAAAGATTCATAACAGGATCGTCTGTTAAGCGTGGTAGGGGAGCAATGCTCCAGTTGAAACCAGCGCCATCTTCAACGGCACTCTTATAAAAGGGTAAACCAGAGCTGGAACCGACGGTAAAGAGAAGGCTACCATTGCCAAAGTCGGTCTGGTCGCCATAGCGCTCGGCTACTTCCGCCGCACAACCATCGTTAAAAAGGCCCTGAAGGAAGCTCATGGCCTGCGTAGCTGCTTCGTTGTCGTAGCTGTACGCACCGGCGTCATAGTCGAAGACATCACCACCCATAGCAAAGGTCCAAGAAGCAAAGCGAGAAGCATCTGCACTCAACTGGTAGCCTATGCTTGGGGCTTCACCAACGACACCGGTAAAGGGCGTAGCAGCCGCGGCACAAGCAGCCGCAGCAAACTCGTCCGGTGTCTCTGGCGGGCCATCAAAACCCAGCTCGGCCAGCCAGTCTGCATTGTAGTACATGACTTCCATCGAACGGTTTGGTGGAAAGCCTAATCGAGCACCGTCAAAGCTGGGGAAGATATCGGCATTGTAGAAGCCTTCAAAGAAGTCTGCCTTATCCTCATCTGCAAGCCCCCATGTTTCGCTGTCAACCAATGGCGTCATATCGATGAGTGCATCAGCCAGTTGATAGGTAGCAGCCTGGTTCTGGTAGGCGACCACTAGGTTAGGGGCATCTGTTGTCCCAGCTACGTTAAGCATCTTGTTGAAGATGTCACCATAGCCGCCCTGGTTGCTGGCTTCAACCGTGATACCATATTCGTTGGAATCGTTGAATGCTGCAACAATCTCTTGCAGAACTTCTTCACGGCCCCCAGAGTGCTGATGCCAGAAGGTAACGACCGCACTGGTTGGGTCTACATCTTCGTAAGAGGCCATCTCCATTGAATCATCCATCTCTTCAGACGATGCTTCTTCAGATGCCATACCTGACTCGCCTGCAGGCGTAGCAACTGGCGCACATGCAGAGATAACAAGAAGCCCAATTGCCAACAAAGCAATCAGCCAAGAGTTTTTCTTGGTCATTTTTTTCTCCTTAAATTTCTTTTGAACCTGTAAAATGTGAATACGAAAGACTTGTATTTCTAAAAAACGAGTGGGGGGATGGAATAGACAGTTAGAGCGAAGCTGACGACAATCTCCAAGAGTGATTGTACCACACAGAGGTTAATGCAAGGTAAACAATTTGTTAACAAGGTGTTGGTTATTGGAGCTACCCCTTCAAACCAGAGGTAGCAATGCCTTCGGTATACTGTTTCTGCGTGATAAAGTAGATGATCAAAATCGGTATGATGGTGATCATGGAGCCTGCCATCAAAAGCTGGGTTTGAGGTCCAGCTTCTGTCTCAAATGAGTAGAGACCTACCATGAGCGGACGCCAGACTTCTTTGGTGGTTACAAGCAACGGCCATAAGAAGTCATTCCACGCACCAGTAAAGCCAAAGATGATGACAGTAAAGATGGGTGCCCGGCTAATCGGTAAGACGATCTGCATTAGAAAACGAAGGTGTCCCGCTCCATCAATGCGCGATGCATCCCATAATTCGTTGGGTATTTGAGCGAAGAATTGGCGCAACAGAAAGATGAAGAAGACGCTTGCCATAAAGGGGACCGTAATGGCCGGCAATGTATTAAGCCAGGACCCCCAGGGAACAATGTCCCCTCGAACCATCATAAAGTTCGGAATCATCAGTACCATGGCTGGGATCATCATCGTACTCAAAAGCAGCGCAAAGATTGTCTCTCGGCCAGCAAAACGAATCCGAGCGAAGGCATAAGCAGCTAGAATGGATGTAAACAGCTGTCCCCCTAATGTAACCAGGGTGATAATGAGGCTATTAATGAAATATTTAGAGAAGTTTGCCTCGTTCCAAGCCTCAGTATAATTGCCCCATTGAGGGACGGCCGGAATCGGGCGACGGAGGGCGGTTTCACCATAGGTCATCAACGAAGCAGAGGTCATCCACAAGAAAGGAAGGATAGCCACAATGACACCAATTATGAGAACCGTGTAAATGAATAGGTAGGTCCATGAAAATTGCCCAAATACAGATATCGAGCCTGCAGTAGGGCGAAGCGCGGAACCACCCATTGGTGGACTGTTTGTCGGAACAGGATTTGTAGGAAGTGTGCTGTTAGCCATAGAACACCTTATCCCCAAAGAGTCGGGTTTGGACGAAGGTCAAAAAAAGAATAATCACAAGCAATAGGATGGCTTGGGATGCAGCATATCCGAATTGGTTTGCCTTGTAAAAGGTGTTGAAGATAGAGACGCTCATGGTACTCACTGTGCCTTGAGCGGCCGGCTGCTGCATAATAAAGATGTGGTTAAAGGCTTTGAAGGTGCCAATGAACCCCACTAGAGAGAGATAGTACGTCACCGGGGAAAGCAGGGGGATAGTGATATAGCGAAAAAGCTCCCATTGGTTGGCTCCATCAATCTCTGCTGCTTCGTAAAGAGGGCGAGGAATGTTGCCCAAGCCAGCCAAAAAGATTACAGTATTAAACCCAACAAACGTCCAAACACCAAACATGATGATGGAGACCAATGCTAGACTAGGACCTGCCCAAAACCCTTCCACTTCCCAGCCGAAGAGCAGTTGAGTCACCGGTGCGGCTTCAAAGAGCCATCGCTGCGGCTCCAGCCCTAGCCAGTCCAAAACGTTGTTGGACATGGACGTTTCACGAGGGGAAAAGATGTTACGAAAGACAAAGGCTGTGGCAATCACTGGCGTCACATAGGGCAAGAAAAAGATCATGCGGAAAAACTCTTGCCCCCTGATCTTTTGGAATAGAAAATAGGCAAGAACCAGAGAAATGCCAATCTGAACCGGCACCGTACCAAGCGCATAGTAAAATGTAATAGGTAGAGAGTTAAGAAAGCGGTCATCACCGTCAATGATCATCCGCCCCCAACCACTCTGGATCGACCAAAGCCCAGCCCCACCGATGCTAAGGCAGAGCACTTTAGGAAAGAGACCTTTGCGAGTATCTTGATCAAAGTATCGATCCCACAACATATAGGCACCAACAAGCAGCACAAAACCAAGAAGAAAGAGTCCGGCACCATTCCAATCACCCAGTGCTTTCTCATAATTGTCCAGCCCAATAAATCCACGGTCGCGTACGCGCCAGCGACGTAGACTCATATAAAAGGCATATCCAATGGGAAAGAGACCAAAGAGGGCAATCAGAAATACGGCGGGAAAGATAAAGATGTAACCTGTCAGGTTCTCTTTTAAATCACTAGAGAGAACCCCACTTCTTTTCTTTTGGGGCGAATCGAGTGCTGTGGATGAGGCAACAGTCAATTTGTAGCTCCTCTTTTGCAATATACTTCAGCTTTGCGTATAGACGGCCAGATAAAACTTGTCCTGTACTTACTGCTGTTTTTTAGACTGAACCGATTGCAAGCTGAGACAAAATTTTGGCAGCAGACTATAAATTCAATGGTCTGTTAAATATGTACCTTTTGCGCAACTGCAAGCATAATGAGATTAGCGAAATGATGATTCCAATAATGCGACGGGTCAAGAAAGTCGAAGCAAGGCGAAGGACACCTTTGTAGAGTTGAGCAGCAAAAACTATCTCAGTTCTGAGGTGGTAGCTCACAGGCTACCATTGATTATAAGTATATCATGGCTCTATAGTCGGTACCAATTTCGTCTTGGTAAGAAGCATAGATATCCATCACTGTAGGTTCTCTAATTTTCCGAACGCCTTGGTCATGGGCGCCTTTTTGTTCCGGTCTTCGGTGCTGCTGATGCTGCTTTAGTGGAAGATCTTCAGGTCTACCCTGTTGCCTCATAGCAAACAACCATAAATTAGTACTTATGTCCTATACTCTTTTTTCTCTCTATCCAGTATTATAGTTCAAAGAGAGTTTTCGATGTCCCCAATATCACCCAAGGATTTCATGTGCTCGCCAAAGTTCACAGCTGTGCTCTTATCGGTCTGGATGCAGATCCCATTTTTGTTGAAGTTGATATCACTACTGGATTAGAGCGAATTACTGTTGTTGGTCTGCCTGATGCAGCTGTGCGTGAAAGCAGCGAGCGGGTTCGATCTGCCATTTCTAATAGTGGATTCTTTTTCCCCCAGCATCGCCTCACAATCAACTTGGCCCCAGCCGATCTACGTAAGGAAGGGCCAGCGTATGATCTGCCCATTGCCGTAGGCATCCTGCTAGCAACCCACCAAGTTCAGGGAGAGCTAGACAATACACTCATTGTTGGTGAACTTAGCCTGGATGGCAGCGTGCGCCACGTCAATGGTGCGCTTCCCATGGCTACAGCTGCTGCTGCTGCTGGATATAAGCAGCTATTTGTCCCCGCCGTTGATGCTCCCCAAGCTGCATTGGTGGAAAACGTAGAAGTCTTTCCAATTGAATCGTTGGCGGCTTTGGTAAAGCACCTAACCGGGGCCGAGCCAATTCCCCGTTATGAAAATGAGTTAAGGTTCGGTGAAGGAGAATCACCAGTCTTTCCGGTAGATATGAAAGATATAAAGGGGCAGGAGCATGCCAAACGGGCCGTGGAAGTAGCCTGCAGTGGTGGTCACAACGCGTTTCTCCGCGGTTCTCCCGGCGCTGGAAAAACCCTGCTGGCGCGTGCATTGCCATCCATCCTGCCACGGCTCACATTAAGCGAAGCCCTAGACATCACACGCATCTACTCAGTGGCAGACGCCCTACCCCCAGATGAACCACTCATTCGTACCCGTCCCTTCCGCGCTCCTCACCATACTATAAGCCATGCTGGTTTAGTTGGCGGAGGGCGATTCCCCAGACCAGGCGAAATCTCCATGGCGCACAGAGGCGTACTTTTTTTGGACGAAGTTCCTGAATATGGAACGAAAAATTTAGAGACACTTAGGCAGCCTTTGGAAGATAAAATTGTTGCCATCAGCCGGGCTAGCGGTTCGCTGACCTTCCCAGCTAACTTCATTCTAATCGGCGCGTCGAACCCATGTCCTTGTGGCTATTTTGGCGACGACCGTAAGGAGTGTTCCTGCTCTATGAGCATGGTACAACGCTACCAAAAACGGATCAGTGGTCCTATCATGGATCGGATCGATCTGCACGTAGAGATGAAGCGAGTCCCCTTTCAGAAACTAGCCGATTTGGAAGGAGGCGAACCATCAGAAGTCATTCGCCAAAGAGTTGAAGCCGTTCGCCAAATTCAGGAGAAGCGTTTTGCGAACTTGGAGAAACCGGACGTGCTGGTCAATGGCGATATGGGGCCCGCTGAAGTGCAGCAATTCTGCGTGGTTGACGATAATGGACGTAGCCTTTTAAAAGCCGCTGTCCAGCAGATGCACCTGAGCGCACGTGCTTATCATCGAGTGTTGAAGCTCTCTCGCACGATTGCAGATTTGGCAGGGGAAGCGGATATTCAGCCTACTCATATTGCCGAGGCATTGCAGTATCGACCTCGAGAGCTGACGTAGACTGATACAATGTCTGCAGAATGCACTTGACCTGGCATGTACCACGCCACCAGCGACGAGGATATTGCTTCTTTGTAGCTCGCTCTGCACTTCTGTATATCCTTCCAGATCATCTGGTGTCAACAGATCCTCGAACCAGTAGAGGGAGTAGGGTGCCAACCGTCGGGCCATCTCCAACGTCACTTCGTTTCACACGGGCATGAAGTATACCGCGGTCGGCCATAGAGGAGAATGGCCTCTTGACTAAAAAACGTTAAATCATTCTCATCTATGACGGAGCTGAGTATATCAAGCCTATATGAAACCACAACATGTAGTATAATAGGATGTAATATACTCGGCTATGATGATTCGCTTGTTATCTGTTTGAGAAAAGAGAGCATTGCTATGCCAACACCATTTCCCGGAATGGATCCTTATCTGGAGCGTCCTTCACTCTGGCGCGAAATTCACCTTCAACTTATTGCAGAACTCGCCCGAAAGCTGAATCCCATTTTGCGCCCGCGCTATAGAGTCTTTACCGAACAGTACACCTACACGCTGACTCTTTTCGGTGCCACTAGTGTCGCTAACGATATGATTGGCGTGCCGGACGTTATGGTTGTTGATACTCGTTCTAATCAACCCAGCCCATCTGCGCAGCAGCCCGTTCTCCAACACGGTGTGGCATTAGCCCCTGTTGTTGCGGAATTACCTATGCCGGAAGAGATCACCGAGCGCTACTTAGAGATACGCGATCTGAAGAATGGGGAAGTGGTCACCTCTATTGAGGTTCTTTCACCAGTTAATAAAGTACCAAAAGATGGTCGAAAACAATACGAGGAAAAGCGGCTCAAGGTCCTGGGCAGTCGAACCCACCTTATCGAGATTGATTTGTTGCGCAGCGGCGATCCAATGCCGATGACAACGGCTCAGGCATTAAAAAGCGATTATCGAATTTTGGTTAGTCGAGCGCAACAACGTCCACGCGGTGAGATCTACTTTTTTTGCGTTCGTGATCCAATTCCGGCAATCCCAGTACCGCTACGCCCTGGTGAAGACGAGCCTTACGTGGATTTGAATCGTTTACTGCATGAGCTTTACGATCTACTGAATTTTGATCTGGTCATCGACTATACAGAAAATCCCAAACCACGATTCAGTAAGGAAGATGCGCAATGGGTTGATCGACTGTTGAATGAGCAAGGACTGCGTTAGGTCGCCGCTTACTTTATCCGAGGCACTAGCTATCACGCGGATCTACTCCGTTGCGGGTGCGCTGCCCTACGCTCAACTTTAATCCAAACAAGGCCATTCCGTACGCCACACCACACCATTAGCCAAGCTGGATTGGTCGGCGGCGGGGCGATTTCCACGACCAGGTGAGATATCCATGGCACACAGGGGTATACTTTTTCTGGATGAAGTTCAGAACCCGATAAAGAGATTTCGGAAACCTTGAGTCAACCTCTAAGCGCAAGCAAAAGTATTTTGATGGGTAGTAAAAATCGTTTAAGCTAGACAGATGCACTCCATAAAACTACGTCCACTAAGCGAAGAGTAGTTGACCGATCTGGCAACTCTATATCATGAGACAAAGATAGTCAGAATGCGTACACGAGCGCAAGCAATCCTGCTGGCCGCAGAGCAAAATATGAATGCGCCACAGATTGCACAGATAGTACGCCAAGACGAACAAAGTGTATGTAATGCGGACGTTTAGCTGGACAATTTCATAGTCCAATCTAGTGGGGAATATGAGGACATTGTAATGCGGACGTTTAGCTAGGCAATTTCACAGCCCAATCTAGTGGGGACTTCGAGGACAAGCATCCGCCGACCATAGCTTTCAGATCAAAGCCTTGGCTGGTATGGATTCTGAAGTTCGTTACTGTATGAAGTTCAGAATTCGATGTAGTTGTTTCGGAAACCTTGAGCCAACCTCTAGTCTACTAACAGATGAGTTGCACCATTTCGAATCTATGTTGCAGACGAGCTCCTAGGCATTTTTCTGAGACTGGTTCTCCGATATTCCATGGCAATCCTCTGTCTGGGTACACTCCAAGAATCGACCGAAAATCTGTCAAAACAACCTCCCGCATCACACAGGCCAATTCGGGTAGCAGGCCGTACTGGCGTATTCGGCCTGCTTTGGACATACCTTATTCGACTTTTCGAAAGGAGATTCCACACACCTAACTTTCAGCGTATATTTTTAGGCGCGATTCTGTGGACATTCTTCTCCGCTATTGACCCATGACTTAGGCAGCACTATTAATGGAGTAGTTTGAGAGATATATCCTCACGAGATGGCAGGTGGCAACATCTCCTTATCCAACTCACACACGTCAGCTGGTCAAATTACCTAATATGCGGATGGGCTTAACTAGGATTCCACACGGAAGAGGTTGGTCTCAAAGTCGTCCTCAAAGACATCGGGAATCCTTGCCCATAACTCCTCGGCCTCGGAGTCTTCAGACCACTTTTCTAATGCCACCTCCCAGTCACCAAGAGATTGAAGGTTAACCAGCCAGTGCAATCGGTTCGCCGGACCATTGATATTGCTGAGAACTTCAACTGTGGCCATATCCGAGTAGTTCTTATTAGCATAAGCAACCAACTCTAAAAGTAGTTGACGTGCGTCTTGCATTTTTCCTGATTTCGCTGTAAAGGTAATGGTTTGATAAATCATCTTGATCTCCTTGTATGAGATGTAACAGAGATACCAGCTCATCTCTTGGGTTTGAAAAAAGTAAAGCTTTGCCAATCTGATAGGCTGGATCAGAGATGGGCAACTTTATACTGCGGACTAGTTATTGGACTCTTATGTGTTAAAAGAAAGAGAGGGTTGCCACCTGATGAAGGCAACCTCAAATTCGTCGGGAGTAAGATAGTCAAGAGAAAAGTACCTGCGCGGTTTATTGTAGGTTTCTTCCAGTGAAAGCTGAATCTAGTATTGAGCATCGGAGAAGGAATCATAATAAGCAATATCGACATACTCGTCATTGAAAGTACGGATAAAGTGCTCGAAAACAGCATTCTGGGTAGACTGACCAGCATCGGCTGTACTATCTGACAGAGACGTTCTACAGCAGTTCAATACGCCCTAACGCGCCTTGGTCGGAATAGATAAGCAATGGCCGTCCTGCTTCAAAGCCACGCGCATTTCATCTTAGGCTAGCTGCCTATCAATGGCGCAGCTCAATAACTATAACCGCTAACGGCTCTGGTATAGACATCCAAAATGACGGCAAGATAGATAAATCGTCGACCAAAACGGATATATGTGATATTCGCATCCAAGCCTGAGTGGGATAGGCCTTGGTCATTCACTTGAGCAGGTTGGGGTAACTGTACTAGACGAGTATTAACCTGATCCAAAGTTGTTATAACGGCGCAGCTTTTCTACTTGCCTGTCTTATTTGGCTATTCTCAGAACTAAAAGCGACAGAAATAGACCAATTATCTGCCTTATCTTTGTTCATCAAATCCGTTTTGCAATAGAGACCTTAAGTAGATCCAGTACTTTGTTAATGTCAATCGCATAGGTCCAGTCCTCTTGCATTCGGCCCTGGCGTAATCGTTCCTTCCAACCACCCCACAACAAACCGACTGGACGCAAGTCAACGTCATTAGTAACGATCAGCTTCCCGCTGTCTCCAGGTGCGCTAAACTGATCCGTATCTTCGCCGACTATTAGTAAATCTGTATAGCTTTTGGATGGTGGAAATCCTGGGACTGAGCTATTGTTAACGAAGAAACTATAGGCGAAGCCGGCGACTGTCCCGCGCTGGAATGACCGCGTACGACCGATTCCTAGTACCGGCATTCCAAGTGGTCCCAACGTATCTAAATCTAACGGCAATGGATCGCCAAGCTCCCTATGGGCAATGTTATCACCGCTGTCGAGGGTTGGAATCTTTGCATCAAGATCGGCAAGAGCGACCATTGGATTCAATTCTGCGAACGCGCAATCCACATGGTATCTTGCTGTCGGCTCGTCGATGATACCTGGGAATCTAGCCTCGTCACTAATCGCTCGAAACGTCTCTTGCACCGTTGCAATATGTATCCCATTCGCGTTAGGGAAGAACAACTTACTTCCCACAGGGCCTGCGACATGTTCATTAGTGAGAATTCCCTTTGTGCCTGATGACTTACGGGCAAAACAACCAAGGGTCCCAAACCATCCATCCTGATGAAAAAGCTGAGCCCCTGGCGTAATACTGGTGCCCCACCCTCTGACCTGTTCTAGTAAAGCGATTTGTCCTGCCGTCTGTAACGGCGGCGGCCCTAGAAACTCCTGACGCGAAACGACAGGTAGGTTCCCAGAGTTCAAGCCTGGCATGATATCAAGCAAGTGAATATCACGGTCTATCTCATATGTCCGACCCTGAACCACGTCTGTCGGGCATGTCAATCCGTTTGGCCCATTCAGGGTCCTTTTGATTAACTGACCACTCATGAGCCACTTGGAATCAATCTTTTGCTCGACGAAAACGATCACGCATGGATCTCCATCTCCATTCTTCAACCCAATAGCAGATCCTAGATTTCCTGTGATTGCATTGATGTAGTCATGCTCAGCTTCTCGAATAAGAAGTAATTCTCGTAAATTTTTTGCTTGAGCCATATTTCATTCCTTAGATTTTATTTGAATACCTGAGACAGGGTAGTGCGACCGTGAAACCCACCGTATAGTCCTGATTTCAAAATTTCAAATGTGTTATCCATGGTCAATTGCTGTTATTTCTATTGTTGTCCCACAATAAGCAATAAGCGGCGCTTGCTGCCTTATCCGCCTGTCTTCGATTCATCCCTTAGTTTTCTGGTTGTTGGAATGATCCAACAGCTATACATATAGTTAGGACGCGATCAAAGTCCATTTTCTTTCATATAGTCCATATACTGATAGAGGCATATTTATTTTGACAATGTCACATTAGAAATGCCCTAAATCCTAGACAAAATGACTTCAAATTGGGCCTCGCAAATCAAGATGCGAAATCGCCAATTAACTGAGAGCCATGCTGTGAAAAATTTGCTCGTTTGGCTCACAACACCAGACATTTATTCTGAGAAAATGGCTTTGAGAGCTTTAATGTGACATTGTCAAATTATTAGTTAATGAGAATGAGTGGAGAATTTCGGAATAGATTGGCATAGTGCAAGAGATATCGAGAATTTCAGGCTCAATCTTCAGGTTCGAATGTCCCGTATTTGAGTCCAATACTTCCACATCTACCATTCAAGTTTGAACAATGGTTGAAGCAAGGTAGATACGTCCAGACGAGAACAAGGCAAGCAACGTCGGATGCATGTCCTCAGATTACTACAAGCAACAGATTCTAAGGATGACGTAAATTTTGAATCTTGGGGACGTGAGCTTAGCGCTTCAGGCCAAACCGTTGCCAATGATTTGGGGTGGTTGATTAAGAATGAATTGTAGGATGAAGAGGGATGGAGTAAAGGTAACGGCAGTCAGTAATGCCCAGTTCTAGTCGAACTATGTCGATGGGACATTAGTTTGGAATCTCCCAACGTCTAGATATAGCAACCTCCACGCTCACTTGAATAATTTGACAATGTCACATTGAATGAATGAGAGAGATTTGTAGGATTTCTAGTAGGAGATAGCAGTAATGGATTAAGGGCCAGAATAGTTGAGAATACGAGATTTACGAGAGCGAGTGCGGTTGTCAAGATGCTCAACGACGAGAGAAGCAGCCTCTTGTGGCGAAAGAGAAGGCAAAGGAAGAGCCGCCCGGAGTAAAGTTCTGACGTTAGCGACAGAAAGGGAAGGCAAGAGTGTGACCTCATAGCGATGGAGAAGTTCGGGATGGTGCTCGGCCTCTTCTTCCCAGTCAAGACGAGTTAGAGTGACAAACCATTGAGCGAGAATGGTGAAAGCAAGTTGATGTTGCCAAGCCAAGAAGGTAGTGTTCTGAATCTCATCCCATCCGAACTCAGATTTAGCCTCCTGGTTGTCCCGTTCAACAAAGTAGCGCTGAGTTTTGCGAGAGGCCATGGTGCTCAGGGATGTATGTTCAGGAGCATTGCTGAAAGTATAAGAATGTTTCTTGCCTTGGCGACGGATGAGCAGCCTCTGCTTGGTGACAGTGAGGTCATCTTGAACGGTCCAAACGGGAATGCGAGCAAAGTCGCTTTTCAACCATCCTCGTTCAGTAGGGCGAATCGTCAAAGTCTGCCAGAGAAGGCTTGGGTGAGCAGGCAGATGGTCAACGCGATAAGCTATCTGGGATAGAACTCTCAGCTTTTTGGCCTTGGGTCCCCGCTTATTCTGAGGTATCCCGATGACGGGTTCGCTCAAGTAGACCTTGGTATTGGCTGGGATATCTGCATAGTATTCAATCCCAGCCTGGTCCAATTGTTGGCGCAACCAGAAGCTTTGGCCATACAGACCATCTATCGCCACGGCATCAAAGTCGATGCCTTCCTTTTGGCATCGTTGCACCATTTGCCAAAATAGCTCGAGTTTGGTTTGGAACTGGCACTCTTCTGGTATGCCTACTCGCTTGCGAAGTTCCTTGTGCTCATCATCGAACCAAGCTTCTGGCAGGTAGAGTTCTCCATCGAGCCAATTATGTTTCCCATCTTTGGCTATCGACAGAAAGACGCCCACCTGACTCAGGTCAACCTTGCCCAGCCTTCCGTTGTATTGTCGGGCTCCGCCTACTAACACTTCGCCACTTCGGGCATCAGCACTTTCATCACCGATTAAGACGCTCCCGCTGGCGAAATGTGGGTGACTTGTTATGTCCTCTCGTACATCTTGGATGACTTGCGGCCCTGACCACGGCGATTTGCTTATGTAATGATGCATATTTTGAATCGCTACACCTGCCGTTCGGCTGATTTTCGCTATCGTTCGATCTGTTTCGATTCGCAGGATTCCACTCAAGTAATGGTATCCATATTCACGAGTATCTCGCGTCTTTGTCTGCGTATGCAGACCATAGACATGCCAGAATCCTTTTAATCGGTCGCCTAATCCCTCGATTTCGTTCAGGTTTAGGCCCCATCTCTCTATTTCTTGATGTCGTTCAGCTTGAGATTCATTCGTTCATTTATCTCACATCGGCTCTCTTTTCGCCAATTTGACATTGTCAAAATAATTGTATTTCTTGTTTCGTGAAAGAAAAAGATAGTACGTAGCGTCTGAATATATGAATCCCGAACGCGTTTTTTCAATCGCTGTAGTTCGAAAATCTCTTAACTTCATAATCGCCACATCGTCCCTCATTTTTCAGAGGGTATCTTTCAACGAAAACTATTCGACCAGCTCAAATAGAATAAAGCGCATTGTTCTTAGATAATTTCCATGCCCGCTTACGCAAATCCGTTACGCAGTATGGAACAGATATGAATCTTTCCAAACGTACAGTTTAGAAGAATGATGTTCAGACGCCGATGGAGGAAATCAGCATGAAGTTTTCTGCAATGTTTTGGAATGTTGAAAATTTTGGTAGATATATTGACGATCCAGATAAACATGCACAGCGGGTTGCTAGGGTTCGAGACCACATTCGCTCCCTTGACCCGGATCTCTTTTGCTTAAGTGAAATCAAGGACAAGGTCTCATTACGGAATTTACTCCTTGAGGAGTTTGTGGACTATGACTTTGGCATCACTGATGGCAATGAACAGATAGAGTTGCTATCTGGATGGCGAAGAGGAAAATTCGAACAAGTACTATTTACTCAACGCCGTGAGTTCAAAGCTGACAGTACAAATTTACGCCCAGGGTCATTAGTAAGTGCAAGGTTTGGTGGGGAATTCTATAATTTTCTGTTCTTGCATACAGATAGTGGTAGGAACAATCGGGACTATAGAAACCGCCAAGATATGTTTGAGAAAATCTGGAGTCTTAAACATACTCTCGATGACATAACTGGCGGTCAAGAGCCCGCTTTCTTTATGGTTAAAGGTGATCTTAATACAATGGGACGCTCAAAATCTGGACAGTTTTTAGCGGTTTCGGGTGAACAAGAAATAGCCGATTTGGGTGAAGATGCTCAGAGCAATGGTATGTTGCTATTGCCAAAAACTCATGACATCACATGGCGTAAGGGACCATCAGATCCTAATTTCGAATCTAACTTGGACCATTCGCTGGCCACAATCAATCTTGAATTCAAATTACTCTCGAATGCTACCGGTCAACAAGATGCACCTGTAAGTGTGGATGGATGGAATAATCTTGGAGGTGATGAAAGAGATGAATTTTCGGAGTTTGTTTCGGACCATTGTTCGGTGTATTGCGAGATATTGTAATCATTACTGCCATTCAGTTTTCTAGACAATCGCCTGTTTTACGGATCAGCTTCTAAAATCAAACGATTGCCGATAATGTAGGGTGATTGGCTGTAAATAACTTCTTGTGGACTCGTGACAAACCTAAGATTCTTAGAAAAAGCGGGTGCGTGGAGTTTAGGATTGTACTTGACTCCACGCACTGTAATGCGGACGTTTAGCTGGACAATTTCATAGCCCAATCTAGTGGGGAATTTGAGGACTAGCAACCGCTGACCATAGCTTTCAAATCGAAGCCTTGACTGGTATGGGTTCTGAACCTCGTTATTGGACGAAGTTCCTGAATATGGCTCAAAAAATTTGGAGACACTTCGACAACCTTTGGAAGATAAGATTGTCACCATCAGTTCACTAACCTTCCCTGCCAACTTCATTATGATTGGCGCGTCAAATCCCTGCCCGCAGAGCTACTCGCAATTGACCCACTGAGCGCCAGAGCGTGTGTCCCTTTGACAAAGCCATATAACTCGAATGTTTGGTTAGCAGCATCTATCATCACCTTTTCTACCACCATACGGATGATCCGATTCTTCAATTCATATGGAGCGTCAATCGCTGTTCCAGCGGCTCGTAGTGCTTCGGCAATTTCAAGTATCAGTGCCTTGTCTGCTTCAATTTGTTCAGTAGTTACCTGTCTATCAGACAGCACGTCTAACTCATTCTGAAGAGTTGACTCTCGCTCTTTCAATAACTGACGTCGGGCAGCAAATTCATTAGCATCAAATACATCAGCTATATATGCCTTGTAGAGCTTTTCATCTTCTACAGCAAGGTTACGAATCTGTTTCTGAATGTAGGACATTTGTTTCTGAAGGTTTGCACGTTCACCTCCTGCTAATTCCTCATCAAGTTGAGCTAGTAACTGTTCTGGCTCCAGTAGCACCTGACAAATGCTGTGCCATACAGCATCTTCGATTACATCTGAATTTACGCCACCTTGCGTGCAACCGATAGCATCCCGAATAACTTTAACTCGGTTACTTCTCGAAGTGCAACGATATGATCGGGTAAGAGTTTTGCCCCCATCTTTTCGGTGATATGTTCTGCAAGCACCAGAATAGGCGTACCCACATTCTGCGCATTCAGTCAGACCCGTCAACAGGTATTTGAGCTTACTATTTCTGCTCGACATCTTGGCATTTTTGTCCATCATTGCATTGGCGGCTTCCCACAACTCTTCGCTTACGAGTGGTGGTACAGGTACAATGATCCACTCATCTCGTGGACGTTCACGCTTTGCACTTACCATTCTGATTGGCTCACCTGGACGTTGATGTTTTGCAGGTACTTTGACATGCTCCCAACGATGACAGACAAATTCGCCTTTATATACAGGATTGCGAATAAACAGACCGATTTGTCTTGGTTCCCAGTACTGATATTTGCGAGGTGGGGGTATCCGACCTTCTAAATAATAGGCAACAGCACGGGTGGACATTCCTTCTAACGCAACCTTTTGAAAGATTAACTCGACTATAAGAGATTCCTCTGGATGTGGTGCGTAATATGTCTCTTTTTTAACCTTCGGGCTTTCTTTGCCTTCAGCGTCTACAAAAATATATCCATAGTTTGGGGTTTTGGCAGTAATACGTCCACTGCGGGCTTTATCGAGTGTTCCTTCATACATATTCTGAAGTTCACGCTCCATCCCGTCCTGAGATATTGCTCCCATAACGGCCCGTTCAATACGACTGGAAAATCCTTTCCAAAACAGAGCTTGGAGGTTATGCTGCTCCATTTCATCAAGGAGAAATCCCTGATGCCAGTCAGCGTTTCGGGACAACCTATCAAGATATTCAATAACAACATCATCTGCTAAACGGTCCGGATTCTTAAGCTCATCTCTCAGCTTGGATAGTTCAGGACGGTCACGAAATTCAAAACCTGTATGGTCATCTGCATAGACCATATCCCACGGAATGCATATGCCATTTTTAGCAGCAGCTTCATGTATGCGGGTGATTTGCCTGGGTAGTCCTGAGCGTCCTTCTTCTGCCTGCCCACTTGAGGAAACTCGCATGTAGGCATAGCCAAGTCTGCCTTGTGGATCACCGATAACGCCACCAGTTGCATGGCGATCAAATGTGTCTTTGAAAAATGAAAGGTCGGCCATCATGTTCTCCTGAATGGCCGTTGCAGGAGAGGATAGAGTGAGTGGAATACACAGCACACGATGAGTTGTATGCTGTGAATGTTTGAGGGAAATAAGAGTCAACACCTATCCAGACTACTGGCAACGGCAGAATGATTCTTGATAGTCTTATTCTGTTGATTGCCAGTATTGTGGTATGATGACCTCTGACAATCTTGCTTACTCGGCGAGTTGTCTAAACTAAGCCGCTACTGCAATAGCGGCTTTTCTATTGTTGCTGGTTCACATACACACCTCCTTGAGTGGTGACTGCTACTGTTGAAAAGTATTCGGGGAATTGCCGAAGTATACGGCAGTAGTCATATTTTGCCAAATACTGCCATTTGCTGCAAAATTCAGTCAATGAAAGACGAAGCTGAAACCCAAACCACAGAACTACTCTTAAGCACACTCGATGAATTCTGGCTTACTGTGCCTGAAGCGATGCGCTATCTCAAGGTTTCACAACGAACTCTGTATCGTCTGATGCAAGATGGTACATTGCCCTACTACCTTATTACTGGGACACGCCAGAGACGCTTTAAGCGAGATGAATTGGATCAGCTGCTCGTTAAACAGGAGCCTGGATCTGTTGCTCAAGATGAGGATGACTCAGATGATTCGGAATCTTGAGTAGCTGTCGCAGATTCTTCACTGCTGCCATCCTCATTTTTATCCCGCCGCTTCATCGCCTGCAACAGCGAGTCTTTATTCTCCATAATGTACTCTAGCAGGATCTTTACAGCGGTACGCACCTGAACGTTATTACTACCCACAATTTTGTTATCAGTATTCACGTATAGATCTCCTTGACCTTGAACTGGAATATAGGTAGTCAAACCCTTTAAGCTAAAATTTACTTACGCTGGTGATTCGGGTACTATTTTTTCTCCCTGGTAAACCATCTCTCTAGGTAAATCTTCAAGAGTGTCAACGTAATACCATAGTCCTACTTCCCCGTTCTGTGGTACTTTCCAGATATCATACTTATCTTCTACATAGTCCTTAACAATCACTTTATGGTCATGGCCTAAACGGTAGCTGTCCATGCGATAGTAGTCATCTTCATTTTCATAGTACATGAGCGCCCATTTGACTCTAGTGTACTCACCTAGCTGTTTATGTCCTTTGCTTATGTGTCTTGTGCTGATTTCCAAAGCAGGAACATGGTCATGGAGCAATGGGGCTATTGCGTTAGTGCTGACATCTGTTGGGGTTAGTGGACACTCTTGAAATGGATTTGCCTGTTTGACAGGTTCAACAGATTCTCGGTCAGTATGCTCTCGCCACTCATTTAGTCGCTTGAAGGCAAATTTTTCGGCGTCATACTCGCCCTTGCCTCGCTTACCAGTTCGTTCAGTTCGTTGGTACTGCCAGATGTGACGGAACTCGTGTGCCATGTAGAGAATAAAATTATCCTCCCAGGAATCAATTGGTATGCCGTTTGGGTAGAGGTTCTTGATTCGTTTCACATTAGTCCACGAAGTATCTGGAACTTCATTTCCCATTCTCATGGTGATCAAGTACTGCGCCTTCGGGCTTACATTTGCGATATTGGGGATACCGTCATAAGCGGTTGCTCTCCAACCATTTGAACCATTTTTGACATGTACCTCGACATGTTTATCAGCTACACCTTTGGCGGCAAAATTCAGTAATTGCTTTAACTGCTTAGTGTCTTTTGATGTGGTGTTCTTTACAATCATTTTTATCAATCTCCTATATTGCTATCACCGTCTGCTTGCAAGCTAGCTCGTCGTAGATCTGCTTTATCAGGGGTGAGGTAAATGGTTGCCATTTCAATGTTTGAATGCCCCATGAGTAGCTGGATCTCCGTAAGTTCCACCTTAGATTTGGCCAACCGTTTACCGTAACAATGCCGAAGTGTATGCGGTGAAACCCCTGATAAACGCTCATCATACTTCGTGTATTTACTGACCATTTTGCGGATACCTTTGTCTCCAAAGCGTCCACGCTGGCCGATGAACAAAGCATCGCCTGTATCAGTTGGTCGCTCATCAAGATATAGCTCAAGTGCTTTTCGTGCATCTCTGTTGGTAAACGGAATATCACGAGCCTTACAGCCTTTTCCATCTCGTACCCGAATTTCACCTGTGCCATGACCGAACATCACATCATCTAGATCAAGACTGACAAGCTCAGATACCCGAAGTCCACTCCATAAGAACATCATGATAATGGCATAGTCTCGTTTATTACCATGCTTCTGTACTGACCTGAGTAAAGCCTTTTGCTCTGTCTCACCGATCCACTTTTGCTGACCTGCCTCTTCTACTTTTATTCGGTAATTATCCAGCGTCTCAAATGGCGAGAATTCAATCCTGTTCGTTCTCCGACACCAGATGAAAAATTGCCTAGCGGATTCTAGCTTGCGATTGACGGTCTTAGGTGCTTGCTTTTTGATATTTTGCAAATAGGATCGGTACTCGGTAATGTCGGTTGATAAAACAACTTCAGGTTCTAGTTCATCCCCTGTAGTCTGCTGATACCACTGAGCAAAATCCTTTAAGTCGGATACATAAGCTCTGATAGTATTTGTAGATTTGCCACGGACTTCAAGTGACTGTGAAAATTCTTGGATGAGTTCGTTCGTGTTCAATCTTCGCTCCTTATCAGTGGTCTAAAATGGGATTCAAAATCTTATCACTCCAGTTTTCTGCCCCTTTTATACCACATCATCAGGCTATGTCAAAATCTTATCACTCCAGTCTTGCTTTAAGTGGAGCGATAATATCAGTTATCGCTACTGCTAAAAGACGACCTAACATCGGCATTCTCCACCCATTTTCCCTAACCAGAATAAAACACCTTCCCCACACCATGCTCTAGCTGCGAGTGTCACAGCCCCCAAAATCGGCAGTATGATTTTGCGGGGCTTTACCACTTGCAGCGAGCATGGTAGCTGTTCTACTCATTCCGTAGCCATAATTAAGCAGGCTACGACAACGACGAATGTACCCAGCAGGAGAGCATGTATCGGATAGGCGAGTAAGTACAGAAGAGTATCCATAAAGCTCCTTTATTCGTTATCAACGAGCATTCCCTCGACATCTTTCTCTTCCTGTACCATAGAGTTGTAATACTCAAATTCTTCTATGGCTGAGTCGTAACTAAGCTCCAGAGCGATTTTGATTGCTTCTTCAGAGCTTTCCGCTCGGACGGTGTGTGTGTCGGTGTGTATTAAGTCCATGTGAACGGTGAATATTTTGCTCATGATTCCTCCTTCCCAAAAACGTCCCAGGGGTCTTGATAACGGTCTTCACCTGGGTACAATATTAGGTGTGTCCTATTGTTGCTATCATCGCTAAATGCTATTGCATCCAGCTTGGCGTAAGTCCGTCCCTTTTCGCAGTTGGAAATGATGACCTGTTGGTCTGGGTGAGCTTTTTCAAGCCGTTTGAGAATTTCTTTGACTGTCATGTTTTCCTTGTACTATTTTTTACTACTATCAAAATTGTATCTTGGCTTCGATCAGCCTGTGAAGACTTTGCACCTGGCTATGAGGCAAAGTTCGATCACAGTTATTGTTGTTTAGACAGACCCACCCGCTTGTATAGCGATGGGTCTGTCGAGCATTTGCTTACCGTTTAGTTTTTCTCCAGTCTATCTCCTTCAGAGAATCCAGTGTGCCGTACTTCATGCTGTACACAGCATTGAAATATTTGATTTCGAACTCACCTTTTTTCAGTCCGAGATATACTCTCCATATCGCAGATGTATCGGTGCGAATGTTGGGAGTCAACTCTAGCTGTGTCTTAAACATTAAGTCAATGACTATATATTGGCTCCGCCATTCTAGATATTCTGCTTCTATCAAGGCTTTCTCAATGTCTTGGCCCAGGTCATCATTTGCCCTAAACTTGTACAAGATAAAGCCTCTTTTCCACTGATTTTGAAAATAATCAGGATCATAGATTTCGACATTTATACTACATGCCATATGTCCTCCTACTACCAGCTATAACTACTACAATATCAGCAGTAACTGATGTATTAGCTGGAGAAAAAGATTCGGAAATCTCTTACTTCAACTAATTGCGAGAGGAATAGAAAAGCTAAACGATAAGTCAAGGGTTATGGACTGCGCAGCATTGCTATGTGCGCAGTCCATGTATATGGTTTAACTGTCTTGTTTCTCTATCAACTTGCTTTCATTCAGCCATTCATCCTCTTCGAGCCGAGTTGCCCAGGTATTTGCAAGATCGGTTAGTAAATGCTGTGCTTCTAAATTGCATTGACTTAGCTCATCTGGACTTACAGGCTTTTCGAGAATGTGTGACCATTTGGTACATGATGTCAGCAAGTGATATGGTTGGTTTAGCTCAATGGGTACAAGCTCATCTTCTCGAATCCATACAAACATTTCGGCAACACCGTTATCTGGTGAATAGAGATCTTTACCAAGAATTCGGCATCCGACGTACAGAACATTCTCTTGTCGTTTACGAACCCGAAACTGAACCTTTCCATTTTGAAGCCAAAGGTAGTTATCCTTTTTCTCCAAGCTAACACCAAACTTATTAACAAGCGCCAGAACATTTTTCATCAGCTTTTTCGAGCCTTTCAAATCTTCTGGTGTGCAAGGCTCCGTTACCGGAACCCCTATTTCTTCAAGACGATTGAAGATGTTTTGAAGCGTTTTCATAGCTCCTTTCATTCTATTTTGGGCTTTATACCTTTTTGCTTGCCCAAGCAGACTCTCGGTAAGAGTCTTCATCGACAAACAAATGTTCAAAATAGCTTTAGAAAACAAGACAGTGTAGCCAACGAAGAGTATTTAGGACTGCGCAGCATCGAAGGTGTGCGCAGTCCTGTTGTATCGCTAACTGTCCTTAGCTTGATCATTTAGATACTGAATAATGCCCTCCAGATTTTCTGCCCATATGTCAGCCAGTTGAGCTAACATCTGTTGAGCCTCTAGATCACATTCTTCCAGATCAGAGTCAGTGACAGACTCTCGCAGTTCATGAGACCACTTTGCTAGTGGCATCACCACACTCCGCTCGTTGATCTCGATGGGGATTAACTCATTCTCATGGTCGATAAAAAATATCGCTGTTCGATATGTTGTATTCACCCGCATAAACATGACGTTCGAGCTTCGTTTGTGGATAGCTATGTCATCACCACCGACACGTAAGGTAATCTCTGTTCCTACTGCATCAATATCCTTTGATGCCTTCTCAGCAATAACCTTTATAGCTGCTTTGAGCCTCACCGAACCGTTGAGTTGACTTGGTGAGCAAGGTTGAGGGTTAGCTACACCTTTCTCATGAAAATACGAGAGTATTTTGTCTATGTTATCCATAGATCCTTCCTATTTATTTATGGGCTTCCTACTAATTATTTGCCCAGCGACACTCCTGGTGAGCGTTGCTTGACGAACAAACAGGTCCATAATAGAAAGTTGCTAAAGACAGTAGCCTTTTGGACTGCGCTCGACTATACGGGCGCAGTCCAAGTCTAGGCTTATCATCACTATATTTTCTCTATGTCGCCTGTCTCCAGCCAGTCTTGAAAACCTTCATCATATCCAGTTTCAAACCTGACATGAGGATAGAGGGCAGGGACATATTTGCGGACAAAGGCATTGAGCTTACTGCTTCTGCGAATAGCAGAATTTAACTCAATGGCTCTTCGCTCCATGCTTTCCTCGAAGAGTTCATCTATTTTTTCTTCGGAAAGGGAATTTGGCTCGATAGCATCATGCTCTGGGTCTTGAGCATAAAACATAGCCTCACGAAGTAATCTGTAGTGATCGGCTGTCTCGACTCCAAAGTCTGCAATCATCGCAGGTGTCATCGGCATATCCATCAAAAGATATCGGAGTAGATCCCTTGTGATCGGATAGATTTTCCCTTCCCTAACAAACCTTTCCCAAAGTGGAAACTCAAAAGCTTCCGAAATTTGTTGTGCAAAGTCTTGTTTTGACATTTGTACCTTTCCCTGGCAGCACTCATACTGGGCATGGGTACTCCACGCTCCTCTGCCAGTCCCAAACTATGCATCTGAGACCAGAAGACGAGCCGCTAAAGGTACTTACTTAGAAAAGATGTGATGCTAATGCCGTGGGAGCGACTCACGCTCTTATGGGTGAGTCGCTCCCTATATACTTAACGCCCTTGTTGTTCTTACTTATTCCCCTTTTGAGAGTATTCAAAAACGTTGTTTGCTGTCTGAAGGGACCAGTTCCCGTTCTTCTTGGATCGACTTATTACCTTGCACCTATAGATTTCAAAATCATAGTCATCAGATAGGTATATCTTCCAGACCTCACTAACACTTTCATTCATCTGAAGTGTTGGTAAAAACCTTGGAATATTGGTGAAGTTATTTTCTGATCTTGCAATCATACAACCACCTACGTTTTCTGATGTCCACGGTTGCTTGTTTAGGCTATGACCAAGAAGCATCTGCACAATCCCAAGTAGAATGACCAGTGGTTGTAATGCATCGTCAAAAACCTCTTCCCTGTAAAACAGCAAGACTCCTTTTTTATCTGAAAGCGAACCACTTTGGTCTATGGTTCTGTCATACAGTTCAACATAACATCGTGTTGCCATATACTTCTTTCTACCGACCAGAAATTTTTACTGATACTAATTGGCCGGAGCAAAAGATCCTGAAATCTCTCGCTGCAACCAACTTCAAGGAGAAAGAGAAAAACAACAAGGCGTCAGTACCGATAGATTGTTAATGTACATTTACGTCTGTACAAATTGAGATTTGGGACTGCGACTCTCAGAGTCGCAGTCCAGAGATGTTTATCAACGCTGACAACAGTATTTACTCGATTCCTCTAGCCAGTCTTGAAATTCGTCGTTTCCTTCATCAAAGCTGAACTTGATATGAGGAAACAGGTCTGGTAAATACTTCCTCACGAAAGCATTCATTCGCTTTTCCCGACATCTTGACGAGTTCAACTCGACTATTCGACGCTCTAAACTTGCCATCATGACTTTCTGAAGTTCATCTTTGGTCATGAAGTTTAGCTCATCTATATCCCAACTTGGATCAGGAGCTTCAAACAATGCTTCACGCAATACTTTTTCGAGAAGACTACCGTAGATGCGAACACCCTTAAAGTTGCGACCATTTACTATATGATCTTCCTCTACAACGTAATCCCGTAACCCTAAGTCTGCGATGTGCGGAATTGCAAGATCGACACACCGAGACAGTCTATCGACGGCGTTTCGTGTTGTTTGAAAAATCTTCCCTTCTTCATAGAGACGATCCCAAGGTTTTTTCTCTTGGTCCCGTATATGTGAAATAAACTCGAAGTTCACTTCATCCCAGTCTAGGCAATCTGACATTTTTACTTTCTACTGACAGATATATTTATACAAGAGCGGGTTTCCACTCATCTGCCAGTTTCAAGAGGTCCTGAAACTGAAAGACGAGTTGCGAAAAAGAGAAATAATGAATTGTGAGCGTTGATATTGAGCGGCTCACGCTCTTGGTGTGGTGAGCCGCTCTGTATATACAAATCGCTTTAGATGTTCATGCGAAAGCAGAGTCGTTACGCTTTGATGGTATCCGTCCCTGCTACACACCCTTTGAAAAAGCTTCCTAGCAGTTTCATAAACTGGAGTTCGAGTTTCTTCTCCGGTTTATAAAAACATGGAGGATGCCAGATGCCTTCTGGAGTATCGATTCTTTCACCGACTAAGTAACCAACAACTAGTTTGGAGTTTTCGATGTTCCTACCAAATGCTGATAGAGCCGCAGATCCAGTCGGATCACTGCAAGTCGTAAAATCTACTTGCCGTTGGTTTAGATCACTAAGTTTCACATTTGACTGAGTTACAAATACAGCTTCTGTAACTATGCCAAAATGATTGCTGAACTGCTCTCCAACCATCTTGAAACATCGGCACGCTTCATCAAGATCACTAGAAATCTGAAGAACAGGCATTCTTCCCATTTTTCTAGTAATCAACTGAGAATATAATACGGGAGTATGATCATGTCTCTCATACTGTTTCCGCTCGATGTTCAAAATCTTGGTGAGTTCAGACTCCAAAAGAATCGATGGTTTGTCAGCATTTTTCATGCTTTCCTTTCTTCCAGTCGAATTTGATAATTAGGTGGTAATGGCTGGAGAGAAATCCCTACATCTGAACGTCTCTTCAACCATTTTTTAGAAAGGAGATTTCGTTTCATCTAAGGCGATAAGTAACGATATTAGGTTGTTAATGTACGGTTAGATGGTGCTGACTCGTTTAGCATGAGTCAGCACCAAGTACGTTTTACGAACCTGATTTATTGTGTAAAACAGATTCCAACGTCCCGAACTTTTCGTAGAACTCATCTCTTCGTCTATCAGAAACACGGATTAGTCCCTGGAAGATGAAGTTTGGATCGTAGCCAAATTTGCTGAATAGCTCGCTTGTCGGATATTCGACTTCCTGAAGATCCTTCAAGAAGTAGATTAGGCTAAACAGGCGTTCTTTCTTCGGATCAGGCCACAAGTCCTGAGAAAGTTCCCCGCAATCAGTTTTTGTCGTAATCTTACAGTGAACCTTGATTACGCCACTGATTGAGAAAAGAAAGTGGTCATCTGGTCGCATACGGTTGTAGAAACCTAAACCACTTTTAGTCGCTCCCCATGTTGGGACTGGATCGTTCCCAAAAATATCTTTTAACTCCTTCGCAGAGTTATCAGACACCCATTTTGCAATTACCGACTGCTCGACAGGTTTCAAAATAGTCGATTTATAATGCTCTCCTACTTGAGTCTTCATATTCACTGGAAAGACGAAGATGTTTGGATTCGATTTTGTTACTTCTTTTACTTGCATAGCACCCTTGTTGTTGCTTTGTACTTCGAGAAGATATTAGCGTCCGCTTCCCCGGACGATTGGACATAGTGAGTCCTTTCTGTTGAATAGTTCTACTCAGTTCGGAGATGACGCCACCCAAGTGATGACGGCATCTGCAAGTTGAGTAAAATGGGGGGAATACAGGCGACTGCTAATCCCAGCCGCCTCGCACTGAGATTAACGCTGCCTTTGCAGGCTAAATCCAACTCCTTCACCGAGTGGTACGTGAGAATGTATTCCCATCATGTTTCTTTCAAAATTTTGGAGCAAATAGAGTCCAAGTTCGTGTTCACCTGAGTGATGCTGAGGGTTTAATTCTGCACCTAGAATAACGTTTGTTACCAGCGCCCAGTCACACCGACACGGTGTTGTATGCCAGGACGGGTCTAAACGATAGACACCTGTTGCTACGGTTCCATCAGAATATTGAACGGTGATATCCTCTCTAGTGAATTGAATTCGGGTTATGCCTGAAGTTCCAGCATAGAAATTCCAAATTCCTACAATGCGAGCCTCTGGAGGGCGTAGGTAGTATCCAAATTTAACGATGTAGTCAGCCAGTGCGCTTAGTCTAGCCGTTGTGTTCCGTTTCCATTCTGATACTCGACTCATTCTTATCCGATCTCTTCCGTTGTAGGCTTCATATGAGCCTATCGTCATTTCCGAGTATCCTAGCCAGGTGGGTGATAGTTCCAGCACATAGTGTTTATAACCAGTTTCACTGTGTATTGTAGGTAGGTCTGGAATTTCAAGCTGTGTCACAAGGACTGTTTGGTTATTACATGGGATTTCACACTCCCAACTTTCTACCCCTTCATAAGGCTGTAATTGGTAGCTTCCTGTCCGCTCTGCGCCATTGGCGGAAAGTATGGTAATACTGCCATTTCTTACTTGAATTTCTTTAACCTTTCCTTTCTCTTTGCAGCTAAAATATTCCCCTCCGATAGTAGTTCTAAGAGTAGTGCTGCTAATGCGTTCTGTTGAGGCAAAGCCGTCAGTGAACTCTTCGCATGACCATGTTCCAGCTATCCTATGTTCATAAGAACTAAATCGAAGTGTTCCGTTGAAATAGAACAAGATTAAACAGAGTGAACAACCTAAAATTGTCGTTTTGTGGACAATATTTAACTGCCGCCATACCCATCGCATTGTAATATCCTCCGTAGTTAAGATTGTGAGAGTGGACCGGAGACCCCGGCCACTCTCACAGTGTTGTTTCCCATGAGAAATGGGATGCTTAATACTTTCCTGTCTCGGTCATCATTGAATCAGAAGCTTTTCCGCAAACGTAGCGGTATGTCTTCTGGATTGTCTGATGATGTGTAAGATGGAGATTTTTACAGCAATCTCCAGCAACCGCAGATTGACTGTACCAGAAGCCATAATGACGGGAGTGAGATCCATCCAGAGCTTCTGAATCTCACTGGGAACTCTGTGTTTGCGCCTCTGATAGCGGTTTTTGGCGTATTGATACATTCGGATCACACAAAAGCCGATACCCTTGATAAGCGTCCTGCATAGCTCCCAGGTTAAGCGGAAAATGAACTCAACCACCCGCTGCTCAAGGGTAGAGCCTCTGCTATACTGTCTGTACTTGCTTGTAGTTTTTGGCATGTTGCCTTTCTATCAATCAAGGTGTACTGAGCTTGATTGAGGGAGAGGTTCTGATACAAAACCCCTGCCTCAACCTCATACACAGCGAGTAAAAAACAGGAAAAATAATAAGTCCGATAGAATGACTACTTCGTGCGCCTAAATTTGGCAATATCATGGAATGGATACATCGTTGCATTAAAAGTCTCCATCTCTACCTCTGTCAGCCGTCTGGACGCCCGTAGAGCGATTTTGTCATCGACATACTGGTAAATGATTAAGATCATGGTGTCCCGCCTCGGAGCAGCGATAAGTGTGTACCACGGCTCATCAATGGGTTCTGGCTGACTTCTAGCATCCTCATCAGCATCAACTGAAGCGGTAGTGAACTCGCAATCGGATCGAAACAACAACTGCCAGCGTTTGGTGAAGGCTTCCTGAGCTTCATCCATAGGCACCTCATGTCGAGGTTTTTCCGCCAACTTCTTCTCTTGAAACATCGTTTGGTCTTTGGGCAGTAATGCCATATATTTACGGATTCCTGGGACTGCCCAAATACGACGTGTTGCCGCGTTCTCAGGGGTGACTAGCTCAAACAAGGACAGAGCAAAATGGCTAGGGCTGACGTTCATCTCTTTCGTAATCTCTTCAATAATCAGCGTTATTTCATTGAGTCGCTTTTGACCTGGGACTACGAATAGGACTCGCATGTCGTCCACGTCGAATTTCTCTTGAAAAGATTTAGTCCTGATATATTCGCAGTACCCGGCGATTTTCTTCTTTAGCTGCGACTTAGATTCGCTGCCTCGGTCTACCTCAATGAAGAATGCCCTTCGTAAAGAATTCCTAAAGAGCGCCACGCCGTCAGGGATAACAGTGTAGGGATAAGATTCCCCTTGTCGCTCAACCTTCACGGACTCTAGTAACTGTTGCCTTCTCAACTCTCGTTCGCTGATCCATGTCAAAGATAAGTAGCCAAGTAACTGCCACCCCTGCTCAAAAGATATCCAAACATCATTGACATCATGATCATGTAAGAGGGTGTAAGACGTTCGCTGATTCTTGCGCCATCTTAAGTCGCCTTTCTGACTGCCAAAGTGTTTAGCAAGTGATGCAACACCCTTAAGGTCAAGAGAATATAGATAGGGTCGGTTGTCGTGTAAGTCTTCTGTGTATTGCGGTTGTCGTGATATTCTCTCTGAATCAAAAAGTAGCCTCATTTGCCGATTGCACGAACTATTTATCCGATTTCCCCAGGAAAATCCTAGTCTGCAAATCTGGTCACGACACAGCACGACCATGTGAAGCAGTTTGATTAGCACGAATATGCTTCGCTGCGTCATTCGCATTTTTTTAGGATTTCCATCCCGAACGAATCGTTTCCTGCGTTTCTTGGTGTCTTTTTTATGAGCCAACTTGCTTTACTCCTAGATACCAAACTTTACATCATCTGGACTATCAGGTTTCCGTCTGCGCTTCTTCTTGCTCTTAGCTCGGCGGTTCTCATCTGATTGTTCAGAGCTAGTGCTATACAGTGCATACCTCTCTGCGTGAAATTTCTCGACTGCACTCCGAGGTGTTCCATACGTATCTCTGCTCATTTGAATAATTCGCTTTCGCTTTGCTGGATCACCGACACCAACTGGTGGCAGACTTTTCAAATAATATGTTAGCGATTCACTTCCCTCCATCACATCTAAAGACTGCATGAACTTTCCTGATAGGTTCACGCATTCAATCTTATGAGCAACGTTATTTTCCAAGGAGAGGCGCATCGACTCTGTTAGCTGTTCGATAAACTGAGAGGCAACGACTAGCCCGCCTCCATACCCACGGCATTCCGACAAGAACACCGAAAAACTCTCAGTGACGAAGTTCTGCACCTCATCCACGAAAATATAGAAATTCTTTCTGCCACGAGGGTCGAGCCTCTTCTTTCGTATGACAGCCATCTGCATTTTAGATACGATGACTGACCCTAAAAACTGAGCCATGTCTTCTCCAACAATCCCACCTTTGGCTACCTTGACAATCAAAATCTTGCCCTCGTCTACAATCTGATCAAAGTCAATAGATCCAGGCTGACATATAATGTTACGAATTACTGGCACTGAGATAAGCTGATTAACTTTGTTAAAAATAGGGCCTGTTGCTTCCTTACGAGTTGCCCGTGGTGTTTCTTCCCACTCGTAATTCCAGAACCGTAAAAGTTCGGGGTCGGTGATATTTTTCACACACTGCCGTCTAAAGTCCTCATTCGTCAGAAGAGGGTTAATATCAAGAAGTGTCGCGTCAGGAACATCTATAAGCGTTAGCAAACAGTATCGCAGCAGGTTTTCGAGACGTGGCCCCCAACTTGTAAATATCTTCTTGAAGATAAGCAACAGGTCACTGGCGACCTTATACTTGTACTGCTGCTCAGGACAGGAGAGAAGATTAACTCCTACGGGTTTCTCAATGTCATCAAGATCGATAATACAAACGTCGTCTATCAATTCATCAGGAATATGTTCAAGCACCGTGTTGCTGAAATCATTTTTCGGGTCGATAATCAGCAGTCCGATATTTGACTGATCTAGGACATCTAAAATCAGACGTTCAATTAACGTTGACTTTCCTGCACCAGTCCGACCAGATATGAATAAATGTTTCAGAAAATCTTGGCGAAGAATGCCTAGCACACCTAGCTCACGTCCATTTTCATCAATCAGGACTCCTATGGGACATATTTCATCCGAGCGAGATCCTCTAGTGCCTTGTACTCTTCTTATTAAGCTCCCGACACCATTACCAAGCCAACTACCAGCCTCCTCAGCTTCAGTCCACGTATCACGTACCCTGTCGATGCCAGTACGATGAAAAAATCTACTCATCCGCCGCCGATTATTCATTCCGCCCCACATCGGCATCAAGTTCATTACCATTCCATATACCTCCCACACCTTCTAGCCGTATGACAAACCCTACCGCCTAGAAAGCCTGCAAAAATCTCAGTCAAATTGCCTGTAAATACCTCGGTCACAAATCCCCGTTCTCCTGGGGAAAAATATCAGAAAAGCCATGTTTACGAGGTGGGACGATAACCTATGGTTTATAGCTAAGGTTTTCGGTAAACACGCCTCGTAAACATGGCTTTTCTAGCGTCTAGGTGTACGCACCCTTCTTCGCCATTCACCACGTCTGAGCGTGTCACGTAGCTCCTGGGCTTGCTGTAGCGTTTGAAACGGTAGCCGAGTCCCTCGCATAGCTGAACCGACTTCACGCCTAAAATTGTTGCAGAACGACGCTAACCACACACCTGTAAAAAATACGCCTCGTAGAAATCCACCTGTTCCCCTAATAACCACAAATAGCAATCCCACAATCCGAAATGGTAGTCTCAATAAAAACCTTACCATGTCATGAAACACCCCAGGTAGTCCGATTGCTCTGTCAATCGGCACGAAGATAAAGAGATAGAACAGGTAAATTCCTAACACATTCCAAAATAACCAGCCTACGAAGTCACTAATGTTATACATCCAGTCTGCGTGAAGTAGTTCAAACATGTTAAACCTTTCCTTTCACCACGTACTGCTCGGTAGAGGGATCAAGCTCAATAACGTTTATTGCTTTTGCCAGATTGAATAGCTCGTATGAAAGTGACTTTGATAGTGTTGATAGCCTATGGAAATCAGCAGCATTTTTCACGTTCTCCGCAGATACTATCTCTACGAGGGAAGACAAGCCTTCTCGATATTTGTCCGGCATCCTGCTAATGAGAGATAACGGGTTTAATTCGTCTACTTGCTTCTCAAGCTGTGCTACGAGAGTCAGTAAATCGTCTCGTTGGGTCGAGATAGCTTCCATATCTTGTCGGTATGCATCCTCTTGTTTCTGCATGGCTTCTTGAAGCGATGCTAATTGCTCCTGAATCCCTTCTACTGATTCTGACTGGGTCGTCAACTGCTTAACCTGCTGCTCAAGAACGATGATCTGCTCGGATCTGCCGTCACTCTCTGCCTCATCGCTATAGTTGCTTTCCAAAATCGCAAGGCCGGTCTCACCAAACACAATCGGAATAAAGCTCAGAGCGACAGCCACGTACCAGGGTGCATTGCCTTCAATCATATATAGCGCCGTTTGAAAGCCCGCACTCGTGAGTCCAAAAGCTATTGCGATAACCAGGGCAGTCCACTTCGTTCGCTGTGTCCTGGCTATTGAGAACAGGTATGAGGATAAGAAGACCGTTGCCCCTATTGATGTACCAAGCGTCCAGCCAGTGAAACCAGCGTGGTACTTGCCAACAAATTTAGCTACGTTTCCTATGGTCGTTAGAGCAAAAAGAATAATCAAAGCCAGTAATGCCGTGCTGATAGACCGTCTGATCAGGCTATTGCTTTGATGCATCACTCCCTCGTTTAGGGATATACTGACCCCAATGACGCTCCCAAGACCCATCGGTTTGCAGCGCTGCTATAAGATGCTTGCACTGCATCCCATTCTTTTGCCCCCTTTGAGTAAAATCGTGACAGTCGCAAGTCATCTGGAAGGTGTCTACGTTGTAATGACCAGACGAACCGTTACCAATAAAACTGTACTCTCCTTGTGGCTCAACATTAACCTTAGCAGCAGAATTCACACGCTTTTTTAAGTCAGTCCAAAAAACCTTCGGCAAATCATCCTCAACTACAATGGTACGAGCATCATAAAGTCCCAAGATATCAAAGCGATACACATCCCAAGCCAAGTTCATCTCAAATCCGTCTGGGATATCGAAATCAGTGTATTCTTTGACTGTTAACTTACTGATGAGTTTTTCTCGGTTAGCGAGATGCTTAGAAGCCGCGTTGTCAACCTCGTTTATTAGAGACGATGGCAGTAAGTCAACTGTGTCCAACATCCATTTGCGAATAACTAAAGCCGCATCACAAAATTCCTCTTGCTGAAAAATTGAATAGATATTTGGAAATCGCCAACTTCTTCCTGCCATGTATCCAACACTTGTATCTGTGATGAACTCACACGCTTCGTCAGGGGAAAATTTGCTCATTCCACAAACTGAAATGTCGTTTTGCTCGTTGAGGTATGGCAGTGTAAATTTTTCACCTGGGTCATTTTCTAACGCTACTTTTAGATCTTGATTCAAGTAATAGTAATCCCAATATGCACGCCAAGACATTTCATTCTCCTTGTTCAAATCCGATGTTCGATCAAAACAACTTTATTTTCCAAGTAATCTCTCTACAATCGCCACGACCACTGTCATAGTTACAGTATCGCCAACCTTCACCTGCGAATAACTCAACGTACTTCACGATTTCTTCTCCTATACTCGTTACCTAGTTGTTTGCAATGCCTGCCATCAAAATCAAAACGAATGCGACAAAAATAAAAATAGCGACAGAAATCACAATGACAACTGCCCAAGTCATAAAATTCAATACTACGACCGCGATTGGCAACATCACCCAAAGTAGTATTTGAAACCCACCCCAAACTGCGATGCCGAATGTCACTTTGTGCCATGCTCCTATAGCCGATAACAGTCGGGTCTTTTGCCAAAGAGCTAAAGCCAAAGTCCCCGAAATAATGTTTCCGCTCAAGGTGATTGGTGTGAGTGACCTGAAGGAGTCAACCAAAAACACAAATAGCTCATTCAATCCTGGTAACAAGAATCCGCTTTTGGTCAAGGTGTAGCTTGCCCTATTGATGTCTCCTGTGAAACACATGAGCAGCGTCACGATTACGATTCCAACACAGCCAAAGATGACGCCCACTCGTTCACGCTCTGTGAATGGGGTCTTCCACTCGGCATAGTCCATGCTGGCATTGAGGTACTCATCGAGGGTAATTCCTCCCAAAGCCTTGCCTGAGACGTGCTTGTTTCCCACTCTGTTGCTAGGCACTATGCTCGTTGTAGATGACTGCTCATCTTCCGCAACAACAAATTCAACCTCTATGGTCCGGTGTGACATCGTGGTGTTCTGCTCCTTTAGCCTGTAAGTGCCTTGACAAGTCCAACTTGGCTCTGCGGCTCTTGATAGTCCCACGCTGTAATGAAGAAAAACTGTGACATTGTGCCTTCAGCCAGAGGTTGACTTGGCTCTTTGACCACCCCGAAAAGTATGGGATCTAGCAGAAGGAGGGCAGCAAGTCCCACAGCCGCTACTGGACCAGCAGCTACAGCCCCAACAGCAGCACCCGCCGTAATACCGATACCGAGTCCTAATTTGCCTAGCATGTTCCATAGACCACTGCTTGCATTCCCTAATACCTCGGCTTTTTGTTGAGCGACTCTTGAAGGTGGAGGCGCTAACATCTCTGCCGTTATAGGGCCGCCCACACTTGTTCCGAGAATCATTTGATGAGCAATGTAATACGTATCGAAGTGTCGGCCGAGATACTTTTGAGCCTCTACGATTTTTTTGCGTGGTTCAGGAGGTAGAGGCGTTCCGTCCTTATCGTTATACTGCGGGCATTCTGCTAGGGGACATATCATCCACTCGGTGTTTGTCTGAGGATGTTCCACAGTAAACTGACCGCTGAATAATTCCATAGCGAAAGCACGTTTGACATCCAGATCATAATGTTGTGATATTGTCATGACTTCCTGATTATGCCTCTCATGTTCTGGAGATAGCATAACAGGATTCAGCATCGTAATCTCTTTGCCATTGCTTCCTTTTACTACCCACTCCATATCCAGCGCACTCGGTGGAGAAAACATGCTCGCCAACGAGGGTGCTGCTACTTCGGTTCTGTTCTTCATCTGTCTGTCCCTTTAATAAGTTGATAGGTCACGAAATGCGAAATGATGTTGAGATAATGGTCTCAACATCGGGTACAAATTGTGAGTAAAACTCCATCACCCAGAGCCGAAGCATCCATTAGGGATACCTCGCCCTATCGGGATGCTTATTAGCTTACTATTTTTCGATAGCCGATATGGGGAGAAAATTTCCCTGTTTTATATTTTTATCATTGACTTATACTTTCGTTTGCGGTAAATCGGAGAGAAAAGCGCAAACAAAAGTGAGCAACGGTTGAAAGTTGCCCTAAGAAATACGAATAAGGATGTAAAAAAGCCAAAAATAAGGCTAAATAACGGCCTTAGTACGCCGATGCGCGTC
>JBCCHB010000065.1:0-87156 GCA_039028975.1 Chloroflexota bacterium | reverse complement strand
GTTGACACAATTCAAATTAACCATGAAGTTCATGAAGGGCATGAAGATAGTAAATTCCCTGGAACAAAAGCTTCATTTCCTTCAATTCCTTCATGGTTCGTTACCCTTCCGCTTGTCAACCACACGTATTCCAAGAGAGCCATTGATACTTTAGAAGGAGGTATATCGTTGCTGGCTTACTCGCTTTGTTGAGTCTATTTGTTAGGGCCGCTGGGTTGGAGCATGATTTGGCCCCTTGTGGTCAATTGGACTGGGCATCTTCGTTTTGTGAGGTAACGCGTTTGCCGTCCAACAGATGGCTCAGATGGCTCCCTAACGCAACCAATGCCCCTCTTTCATACCCATGGCAAGCTGCTGTCTCAGGGAAAGGGCCAACTCAGTCTCCTCATTTACTAGATTTTGCATTTCGTCTGGATCATTTTGTAGATCGTAAAGTTCATTGCGGTCGTTGTAGTTTTCAATGAACTTGTGGGTATGGGTACGAATAGAGCGGAAGTTTCGCATAGAGCTAATCGTGGCATCTCGATGCTCATCCGTCTCACCTTGCAGTAATGGCAATAAGGAGCGTGCGTCTATGTTCTCTAGCACAGGTACACCAGCCATTTCACAGATGGTCGGGTTGATATCGAACAGAGCAATCAGCGCATTCGATTCGACATCTTCTGGTATACCCGGCCCGGCCACAATGAGCGGCACTCGCAGCGCCTGTTCGTAGGCTACACTCTTCTGGTACATGCCATGATCACCCAGCATCTCACCGTGGTCGCTGGCAAAGATAATGATGGTATTCTCCATCGTGCCCCGCTTCTCTAGCGCCGCCAGAATCTGCCCAATCTGCTCATCAATTAATTCAATCAACGCACAATACTGGCGCCGTACCATGTCTGTATTTGTGCTTTCTCGTTCGGCTGATTGCTTGGCAATCCAGGCAGGCCGATCTGTTACATCATAAGGAATGGCAGGCGGTATCTCGGCATTACGCCAACGGTCGGCATATTCAGTGGGCGGATCAAACGGGTCATGGGGACCAACAAAGCTCACAAAGTAGTGCCAGGGAAAATCGTCGGGGACGTTCTCAATCCATTGGGCGGCATGTTGACCAATGTAAATGTCTTCAAATGCGTCGGTTGGCAGAGGCGAATCATGGGAATGGGTCTCAATCCAACGATGGACAGAGTCTCCTCCCCGTCCGCTGACAAACCGTTCTATGTAGTCGTCAGAGAAGGTCTTATAGAGGTCCCGTTCTTTCAACATAAAGCCATACGGACCTTGTGGTTCACCAAAGCGGGCTGCGTGCATTTTTCCCTCAGTCTCGTGGGGATGGGTAAAGCCCCAGCTGTAGGCTACTGGTCGGTCACCGTTTCGGCCATTGTACTTATCTGGCTTGCCCAAATCCAGTTTGCCTACAGTACCTACCCTATACCCATGATCGCGTAGCTGCTGATAGTAGGTAGGTACCCGGTTAGAGAGATAACTATCATTATCAAAGGGGGCCACACGGTGGGCCATCAAGCCTGATGCAAGGGCAATCCGAGAGGGTGCACAGATAGGGCTGTTTACCGTACAGTGGGTAAAGCGGGTACCCCGAGCAGCTAGGGCATCGATGTTGGGCGTACGAACAAAATCTGCACCGGCACAGCCCAGGTAGTCAAAGCGGTGCTGGTCATCCATGATGAAGAGAATGTTTGGTTGGGGAGCTTTGTTTGCCATATTAGATCCAGGTTTCGATTTGTGTTTTGAAGTGGGCAAAGCTAGGGGATTTTGTTGCAAGGTCATCGGGGTCTAGCAGATCGGTGGCGCATGTTAAACAGAATTCAGCCATCGAACCGACTGATGAATTTTGAATCTCTTGGTTACAGAGATCTTTTAGCTGGTCAGGGGGGGACTTGGGTGAGTAGTATTTTTTCGCAATGGTTTGAGCTTTACGTCCGAAGAATGGGAGCGTGTCGGACCTATGACCACAAATGAGAAGCAACCAACTTTCGAGCATTTCAACTGGTATTGCAATGGCACCGCGAATCGGCCATTCTGATCGATCCGTATCAAGCTCAACGTTAAGTACCTCCTGTAGTTCACAAACTCGGCATTGTTTGGAACGATCAGATCTACTTAGACCCTCTATTTGGGGGTGTTTAGGATGAACAGGTGCTCTATCATTGTCAATGGCGACTAAAAAGAATGTGTTCTCCAAATGACCAGTTCTACGAATATCTTGTAGAAGTAATCGCAGGCTGCTGCGTACAGCGCTGATCCCGCTCCCTTTACGAATACGTCTGTTCAGGACAGAATAGGATTTTCCCGTTAGCTTTTCAACACATCCTTCGTAGAACAGATCGTCATTGTCATCTTCAGTCAAGAGGTAAAGATAGTTCATTATGAAAATGCTGGTACGCCTCCCGCAATGCCTGAATACCAAAGCTGACCAAGGGGTTCTTCGTATGGTTCGAGATTTTCTAGCTTTTTGGAAAGTGAAGTGAATGTCGTTGCCCCTTCATGTTTTTCGACAATAATCACGGATTCTTCCCGATCTTTGAACTCGTCGACTAAATAAGGGTTGTGAGTGGTTGCAACGATTTGGATGCCCTTTTCTTCACTGATCTGGGTAAGCAATTCAATAATCTGCTGAAACAATCTTGGGTGCAATCCTCTGTCGATTTCTTCTAATCCGATAAACAGAGGTGGATTTTCTTGATATACAATTGTTAGGATCGTAAGAGCCAGCCGTGTTCCTTCTGATAACTCTTGTACGAGTATAGGATTCACAATTGATTTCTCGCGAACCTGTAGTTGTTTAGCGTTTGAACTTGGTATAAAAAACAGCTTCTCGATTTCTGGCACGTATCGCTTGAGGTCGTTTTCAATTAATTCAAATAAATCCTCATGAGCTCCTGTTTTTAAAGAATCTAATACCTGTACCGCACCAGAGCCATCACTACTTACTTGAGGGTTAGCGCTAAGTGTCTCTGCTTTGCCAATACTATCCGGATTTAGCCTAAATATGGTTGGGCGATAATGTAGTGGAAAAAACCCTTTCTCATGTTTTTCACTAAACTCCCAGCTTGTATCGTTATCATACTGAATAGTTATCTTTTGTGGTTTGTTAAGATGGTTAAAGTGCTTTTTGTGTATTAAAGTAGACACGTCACGGATGTCTTCAAAAAGCTGCAAAAAATTCGACTTCCCCGTTCCATTCGCACCAATCAGCAATGTAAACGGCGACAACTCCACAGTTGCTTCAACAATAGAGCGATAATTTTGGATACGAACGCTTGTGATCATGGTTGGACTCGCTATTTGGAATGAGTATTAAATAAGTTGGGCATGTCATCTCGAAGGATTGAGGGATCTTATGCACAAGTTATTTAATTCCGATTCCTTACGTATACATTTCAGCTAAAATGGATAGGTTTCAGTGGCCATTATACATTATACCTGGACATAGATCGAACTAAATCATACAATGAGAGGTATGATATAGTCTACTCAGGAGATTTATTTGAGATTATGGAAATATTCATTTCGAGGAGACTAGGCTGAATGGCTTATACCCCTGTTGTGTCGATTGTGGAAGCCAAAAATGAAAATATCGTCTCTGGTATTGGTCAGTGTATTGCGGAAATGTACGCCGCACAGCTCTTCAATAAGAGTGCTGACCATCCGTTGCCTGCAACGTATGGTGCGATTACGACTGGCGACCAATGGCGCTTTATCAAGCTTGTCGATCTTGTGACGTATATTGATCGCACTTCATACTACATTAATGAAATTAACAAGATTGTTGCCATTGTGGTTCACATGGCCAGCGTCGATGAATAAGTGCTACTTCAACGAAACCTCTCGCAGCTTCTGACGAAATTCTGCACTTCGTTTGGGCTGGGTTCGATCACGCTTCGTCCACCCCTCAGGCACCTCTACCGAGTTCGCAACATGATCATCAAGCGTCTTCGATAGCCGAGCAACCATCTCCGCATATTCTGGCTGATCGGCTAGGTTCGTATTCTCACTCGGATCAGCTTGCGCATCCGCAAGAAAAATATCCTCAAGCTCAGGAGCAACTGCTTCTCCATTCAGCCGCACGTTCTTATCCAGCCTATATCGGTCGGTGCGAACGCAAGCGCGTCGCGGCCACCCGTGCTCATTCCCTCCTGCATCAACAAAATTGCCAAAGCCTAAATTGGGGAATGGACGGCTAGACGCAAACCCGTAGCCGATGGTGCTGTAGATGGCTTCTGACGCTGGAGTGCTAAAGAGATCTCGACCTTGGAACTGCTCTGGTAGCTCAACACCCGTCAGGCCAGAGAGCGTGCGGGCTAGATCCATACTCTGGCAAAGCTCACTTCGCTGCTCACCTTTTGGCAGCGTACCGGGCCAGCTGATAATGCGTGGGACGCGATGGCTTTCAGGTGCAAAGGTTTGCTTCTGATAGCGCCCACACTCACCTAGGGATGCGCCATGATCAGCGCCAAATACGATAATTGTATTCTCAAGCTGGTTGCGTTGTTGCAGATATTCCAGGAGCTTTCCTACTTGCAAATCGATCCACGCCACCAACCCATAATACTGAATCTGCGATTGGAAAATTGCTTGTGGTGACAATCCCCGTGTGCCAATCACGTCGCCAAAGCTCTGCTCAAACCGGCTCAAACCGCTGCCATCTGCAATGGTATCGGGGAAATTACCCTCTTGGTAGAGCTTGTCAAGCGGCGCAGGTGGGAAGACGGGTGTGTGAGGCTGTAGGTAGGAGACGCGGGTCAGCCACGGACCATCGACGTTCTCTAGCCACGCCAGCGTATTGTTTGTAACTACATCTGCGGGGTAGGATCGATCACCTGGATAGACGCCCCCAATGACCAGTGGTGGTCCAGGTGCCAGAATAGGTTTGAGGTCCGCGGGATCGATGTCATGATAAAAATCCATCATGTTGGAGCCACTTACATCTGAGTGTATCCAAGACCGTAGTGCTGCTGGGACATGAACCTTCCCAAAATTGGCCGTTGTGTAGCCTTGTTGGGCAAAGACCTCTGGAAAGGTGATAGGAATTGCCTTGTTGCACTGTTCCCCAAAATGGGTCTCATCAAAGCGGTAATTGGGCCAGACGGCCTCGTTATGGTAGACACCCGTCTGCTCTGGATAGAGTCCCGTCAAAATAGAAGAGCGAGATGCCACGCAGACGGGTGAATTGCAGAAGCTGTTTTCAAAGAGAACGCCCTGTTCAGCAATCGAGTCTATATGGGGTGTCTGCATAGTGGCGTAGGGGTTTCCGTAACAACCGAGTGCGTCGGAGCGCAATTCGTCACAATAGATCCAGAGGATGTTGGGCTTGGTCATGGAATGCTCCCTTTTTCATATGATAGTTGCTGACCCTTTATTGATGGTAGTATATACTGTATGCGTGTATAGCTAAAATCATGGAGAAATCTGGTTACGTCATCCCTTCATTGATAGTAGACAGACACCTTGCTCGTGGCACTAGCAGACAAGAAGCCTGCGCTACCATAGCTGGGACGAATCGATAAGATAAGCAAGAGTAATTGATTTTTTTACGTATTTTGTCATAAATATATTATATGCTCTTGTCCAATCTACGCTGAATAGTTCCGAAAAGAGAGGGCAGAACTTTCCTGACTATCAATATGGTACAATAGAGGCAACGAGCTATAGATTGATCAATTTTTGATGGGATAAGAAGATGCCAAAACCATTACCGACAAGTACAGCAACGTTCCGTGACATCATTGATGGTAAATATTTGTATATTGACAAGACCGAGTATATTTATGCTCTGGCGAAGTATACCAAGGGGGCCTATTTCCTTTCACGCCCTCGGCGTTTTGGCAAAAGCTTGCTCATCTCTACATTAGAGGAACTCTTCCTGGGCAATCGCGATCTGTTCCAGAATTTATGGATTGATAGCACTGATTATGAATGGGAGCCCTATCCTGTGATTCGGCTTGATTTTGGTCGAGCACCCACTACATCAGCGGAAGAACTCAAAACTAACATCAAGCGTTACCTACAACGCATCGCCCGTCAGTATGGTATTACCCTGGCCGAGGGTGAATATTATGCCCAATTTGATGATCTCATCTTCGAATTATCGGTTCAAAATCAAGTCATTATTCTCATTGATGAGTATGATAAACCGATTATTGAAAATTTGGATAACCCTGAAGAAGCCAAGAGGATACGTGATACGCTCAAGGGTTTTTACGGCGTCATCAAGGCCATGGAGAAACATATACGCCTTACGTTTATTACGGGGATAAGCAAGTTCAGTAAAGTTGGCGTCTTTTCAGAGTTGAATCACTTAGATGATCTCACGATTGATGGTCGATTTGCCACCATGTTGGGCATCACCCAAGAGGAGCTAAATCACTCTTTTCAGGATCGCCTGCCTCTCTTTGCTGCCCAAGAAGGGGTCTCGGTCGGTGAATTGATCGATCAGATTCGTACCTGGTACGATGGCTTTCGCTTTACCCGGGTGGATGAATCCCTTTATAACCCCTTTTCAACCATGAATCTCTTCAATAAGCTTAGCTTCCACAATTATTGGTTTGAAAGCGGCACACCCACATTTCTAATCAATCTCCTCAAAGAAAGAGAATTTGACTTGTCACTCCTTGAGAAGATGACAATCCGTGAAATTGCCTTTAGCACCTACGAATTGGAGGATCTAGATATCATTCCACTCCTCTACCAGACAGGGTATCTCACTATAAAAGCATATGACCATGAACAGCGCACCTACACTCTCTCCTACCCAAACCAGGAAGTAGAAGAATCTTTCACAACATGGTTATTGGCTGCCTATAGTTACAGCCAACGCAGCTTTGGCGAATCCCATATGACTCAGTTTGTTGATGCCCTGAAAAATCAGAATCTCGACAAGTTTTTCAAGATACTCAGCGTCTTCTTTGCCAATGTTCCCTATGATTTACAGCTTAACTATGAGAAATATTATCAGAGCATATTCTACCTGATCTTCCTGATGCTGGGATTCCGCGTTGAAGCCGAAGTCGAGACGAACGATGGACGTATCGATGCTGTGGTTGAACTGGATAAGCATATCTACCTCTTTGAATTTAAATTGGATAAAAGTGCCAAAGAAGCTCTGTCGCAAATACAGAAGCACCGTTATTATCAGAAATACCAGTTGCAGGGAAAACCGATCATCTGTATTGGCGCAAATTTTGATACAGCTTCGCGGACGGTGGATGATTGGGAAAAGAAAGAGGTTCCGAGCTAACATATATGGATACTTCACTAATTGTGATTAATTTCACCAATAACTTTTTTCCTACGTGATAGACTGGTAACGAGCGTTACAATTAAATTCTTCCTGATTCACATCTATTTCCCAGTGATGATACAACAGCGTATCAAACTACGTCGCTGGATTGACATACAAGGAGGTATGTACTATGAATGAGTCAGTATCGGATCGCTTGTCCTCGGTCGCTACAAATTCTTCTGCTAGTTCGTCTCTAATCACTCTAGAACCACCTATTGAACGCGGCCGTTTTCCTATGGGCTGCGCCTCTGAATTTCAAAAAGAGCCACTCAATCTTTATTTGCGGGTCATGCACGAAAAGGGGGACTTTGTAAAAGTGCGCTATGGCCCCATGCATGCCTACCACATGACCCATCCCGATTACATTAAGCGTGTTTTTGTTGATAACAATCAGAACTATCAGCGGGAAAAGCGAGGGCTTGTTCTTCTCAAACTCATCACGGGCGAGAATCTGGTCACTGCTGAAGGAGAGGCTTGGCTTAAGCAGCGACGCCTACTCCAGCCAGTCTTTCACCGGAGGCGAATCGACGGCTTCGCCTCCATTATGACCGACGCCGCCACCCAAATGCTAGACCGATGGGATAACCTTCCTGCTGATCAACCAATAGATGTGGATCAAGAGATTCAGGATCTGACCTTTACCATTGCGGGGTTAACCCTATTCGGTGTTGATCTGAGCGATAAGAGCAGCGATATGGGCTACCTGATGACAGTAAGCAACGAATTCTTCACCTATCGAGCCGTCAATTTTTTCGCCCCACCCTTGTGGGTGCCAACTCGACAGAATCGCAAGTTCAAGGATGCCCAGCAAAGACTAGCCCACTTAGGCCCTCAGATGGTCAAAGAGCGCCGGTTAGAGGTTGCAGAGAACGGTACGGCAGACGAATCTGGGCGTCGATTTGACATGATGGACCTGCTGCTGGAGGCCCGCTATGAAGACACAGGTGCAGGGATGAGTGATGAGCAGATAATCACCGAGATCAATACGATGTTGGGGGCAGGCCACGAAACAACATCCAACAGTCTAAGCTGGACTCTGTACTTGCTCTCTCAGCATCCAGATGTGGAGGCCAAACTTCAGCAAGAAGTCGATAGCGTTTTGGGTGGCCGAGTGCCAACAGTCGAAGATTTAACTGAATTGGTCTATACCAAGATGGTCCTAAGTGAATCGATGCGACTCTATCCTGCCTCGTGGATCACGACCCGCCAATCGGTGGAAGCCGATCAGTTTGGGCCATATGATCTCCCCGCCGACTCCGCCGTGCTCATGTCTAGGCACGCCATTCACCGGCATCCAGACTTTTGGAACGATCCCGAACGCTTTGACCCCGAGCGATTTGCGCCCGAAAAAGAGAAGGAGATTCACCGATTCGCCTTCTTCCCCTTTAGCCGAGGCCCTCGCCAATGCATTGGGGAAAGCTTTGCTATGATGGAGGGAAGATTATTGCTAGCCATGATCATGCAACGGTATCGGCTTACCCTGATACCTGGACATGTTGTGGAGCCGTATCCGTCAATTACGTTGAGGATGAAGTATGGATTAAGGATGATCTTGGAAAAGAGAGGATGATTTTCCTAGGGCTGTGGTGAACATTCATGGCCCTGGCAAACGTAGTTGGGGTTATCCCTTTATACCCGACAAAACAACACCGCGGACAAAATATCTTTGGGCAAAGATAAAGAGCAAAATCGGCGGGAGGGTCACCATAAGCGACGCAGCCATAAGGAAGGGTTCTTGCGGATCACCACCTGTCTCTGGTGCCTGCTGGAAGAAGCGTAGCCCTAACGAGAGGGTATAATTCTCGGTCGAGCGGAGGTAGATAAGTGGATCGATAAAGGAACTCCAGTTAAAGAGGAAAGAGAATATGGCCACCGTGGCCAAGGCTGGCCCTAGAGAGGGTAGTAGAATTGACCAAAGCGTGCGCAAAACGCCTGCCCCGTCGATTTCCGCGGCTTCATCCAACTCGCGGGGAATGGTCATGAAGAATTGACGTAGTAGAAAGATAAAGAAGGCCGCGCCAAAGAAGTTGGGGACGATAAGTGGCAAAAATGTGTCCAGCCACTTTAGTTCCCGAAAGAGGATAAAGCGTGGAATCAGCGTTACCTCATCTGGCAGAATCAAGGTGGCGATAACGACCATAAAGAGGATATTGCGGCCACGAAACTCAAAGCGCGCAAAACCATAGGCCACCAACGTTGACGAGATGAGCGTACCCAACAAGGAGAGCACGGTAATGACGATGGTATTCCAATAGAAAAGCGCAAAGGGGATGGTTTCCCACACGTGAGCATAATTCTGCCATCGTAACTCTGAGGGGAAGACTTTGGGCGGAAAGAGATAGATCTCGGCGGGGCCTTTAAATGACGAGAGGACAGACCAAATAAATGGCCCCATAAAGACAAAGAGACCAATCGCGACCGCTAAGTAGAGTAGGACGCGGTTGATTAGATGCTGTGTGCGATAATGGCTACCGCCCCGAAGCGTATTTGGTTGAATTACGTTTGAGTCTTGCACAGTCAATTAACATACCCTACAGATTTACTTAGCCGGATGAACCTTTCTGAAGGTTCATATTAACCGACCACCGACTTCTGACCACTCCTCGTCTTCACGAGGACAACCCGACCTACTGACCACCGACCCACCGACCTACGGACCACCGACCTACCGACCACCGACCTACCCTGCTTCGTAATGAACCCAGCGCCGTGCGCCGACGAATTGGACAATAGTGAGGATTAGAACGGCAATAAAAAAGACCCAAGCCAAGGCGGATGCATACCCCATCTGCAAATAGACAAAGGCGCTATTATAGAGATGCAAGATGTAGAACCACGTAGCATAGGCCGGGCCACCTTCCGTTCCTGCACCACCGGCTGGTGCCACGTACGCCAAGGCAAAGACCTTGAGGGCAGCAATGATGCCGATGACCAAATTGAAGAAGATGGTCGGCGAAAGCATGGGAATGGTAATCAATCGGAAGCGCTGCCAACCGTTGGCCCCATCCACATCCGCAGCATCATATAACTCCTGGGGAATTCCCTGGAGTCCAGCCAGAAAGATGATCATGTTGCCGCCACCCACAAAATTCCACAAACGCACCAGCAACAACCCAGGGATAGCCCATCTTGTGCTTGACAACCAACCCGGCCCATCAATGCCCACAATGCTGAGCAATGCATTCAACGGCCCGTAGGTCGGCTGCAAAATCCAGCCCCAAAGGATGGCTGCAGCCACAATCGGCGTTAGTGACGGCAAGAAAAAGGCGGCTCGAAAAAGGCTGGCTCCTTTTAATCCTGCATTAAGCAACATGGCGCAGATCAGCGACCCCGTTAAGCCAATGGTGACCAAAGCCACCGCCCAAATAATCGTCCGTTGCACCGACCCCCAGAAGAGCGGATCACGATTAAACATAATGCGATATTGCTCCCAACCAACGTAGGTCGGTGGCGAGAGCAGGTTGTAAGTCGTTAGACTGAGGTAGATCGAGGCAACCATGGGTCCCAAAATAAAGACCACAAAGCCAATGATCCAAGGCGAAATGAGCAGATAGCCTGCAATCTCGCGCCGCCTAGCACGCGTCATGAGCGAGCGATTCGCGGGCTGTTGTCTAGTTTGAACTGTTGGAGACGCAACCGCCATAGAGGATTACTCCATAGTGAAAGTGGGCAAGTGGGCAAGTGGGCAAGTGGGCAAGTGGGCAAGTGGGCAAGTGGGCAAGTGGGCAAGTGGGCAAGTACGATTATCACCTGCTTACCTGCTTACCTGCTTACCTGCTTACCTGCTTAAATCGTCGGCTTTGCCAGCACGCCCTGGATCGATGCATCCAGCGCCTGCATTTGCTCCATAAAGTCATTGTTGCCGTCGAGGACCGCGGTGATGCCTTGGTTGAAGGTGTTACGGAATTCGAGCGCACGGGCGTTGGCGGGAACAGACCACGGCGTGGCGATCTCTAGCCAGCGACGCATATTCTGTAGGGAGGGATCGTCTGCTAGGTAGGGTGCTTCCCAGGCCTCTTTGAGGAAGGGGGGTGTTTGGCCAGATTCTACGGTGCGAATCTGGACTTCAGGAGTGACCCTGCTTAGACCATAGGTGAAGGCGGCATCGGTCTTATCACTAGCGCTGTTAATGCAGAAGGTGTTACAGCCGATGAATGAACCACGCCCACCAGGCCCTGCTGGCGATGGATAGCCCAACCACTCAAATTTATCTTCAATTATGGGACCCAAGCGACCATACTGCCAAATACCCGTATTCCAGATGGAGCTTAAATCGTTGGCAAACATCTGCTCTACAATCTGATCGGGCCGTGGCGAGACGCCATGGACGTTGACTAAGTCTCGCATAAACTGCATAGCGGCCAAGGCTTCTTCAGAGAGTAGATTGGAGTTTTTCTTCTCTGCATCGACCCAGTCGCTACCCCACGACCGAATAAAGGTGTAGGCATTCTGGGCTGCATAATCAAACTGGAAGCCAAAGCGACCACCATTTTCTGTATCGCCAGTTGTCGCAGTCACGGCCTCCAGGAATTCTTTTTCGTACGTCCATTCCCATTCGGGTAATGCCGCACCCACCTCTTCATAGGCCGTCACGTTGGTATACATGGTTGTCCAGCCAGGGTGACCGCCCAAAGGCAGGCCAACCAGCTTGTCTTCCCATGTGATCTGCTGAACACCTACATCGAAGAAATCATCTGGACTAACGTCGCTGGCGTCGAGCAGTGGCGTTACGTCGAGGGCAATTCCTGCCGAAGCAAAAGGATAGAGCTGGCCAAAGACGTTGCCCCAGTAGCAATCGCCCAATTCTTGTGCGGCGGCCAATGTGGCCAGCTTTTGCTGATATTCGGCATTGGGTGTAGCCTCAACCGATACAGTGATGCCTTCGTTGGCCTCGTGAAAGAATTCTAGCTCACTGTTGCTAAATTCTTCCTGCACCCCTGTGCGGGTGTGATAGACAATTTCAACTGCTTCACCAGAGGCACCACCGCCATCACTAGAGGGCGCTCCACCTGGCGCACAGGCGGCTACGAATAGGCCAACGCCCATCACGCCCATTCCTTTGAGCAACTGACGCCGACTCATGGTTCCAGAAATGTTACTTGTTGCAGACATGGCTGCTCTCCTTTGGTCCTAATTAATTTGAACGATTCCGATTTCGTTGAATGGAAAGTACATGAAGCTCTATGACATGAGCGGGGAGTACCCAGTGTCTGATTATAATTTGAGGGAGAGAATCATCCTGAATAGAAATATCATATATTATATACCGCCAAGCTCAATTTGATAAAATGTTTTGGCTTTGGAGTGATCGATCCTACCCTTCCCCCCTCACATAATACCGCCAGGGCCTCGGATATCCTTCCACCGTCCTTGTCGAATCACGGGGGTCCAAAAATTCGGCCAGACTTTCCACGTCGGCCCAGGGAGTACGGCGTTGTTCTTCTATAGAAAGAGGTTCGGCGAAGAAGCAGTGAAGGTTCTTAAATCCAGCCCGGCTCATCCAATTTTCCAGGCAGGATTGGGTGGGGAGAAACCAAATGCCTCTGGCTCGGGCGTAGCGACTCTTGGGCACCAAGGCAACCGGCTCTGAACCGGGGATGCCCTGGCAATCGATGATGATTTCTCCTTTGGGAGCAAGCGCTTCTCTCAGCTTACGCAGCAGACCCACCGGGTCGGTATGGTGATAGAGAATGCCTAAACAGAAGATGGTATCAAAGAAGTTGGGGTAGAGGTTCACGTGCTCTACCCCTAGCAGTTCAAAGTGGAGATTTGGCTGGCGTATCCACTGCTGAAGAAGCTGGAAGTTCCAGTAATGTTTGGCGACTGGCTCAAAGCCGATGACGAATTCTGGCTCCTGATGGGCCATACGAAACATGAAGTAGCCATTGTGGCAGCCGATGTCAGCCACTCGTCGCCCAGCCAATGGCTGAATGTGAGGAAGGATGCGCTCCCATTTCCAATCGGAGCGCCATTCGGCATTGATTTCGGTACCAAAGATCTCAAAGGGTCCCTTTTTCCAGGGTCGAAATTGATTCAGCGCTGCTTGGATGCGATTACTTTCTTCATAAGTCAGCTCGGAATTCCTGCCGATTTTAACAACCGACCCAGATAGATTAAACCAACTGCTCTCCACATCTGAGACGCTATCTACCGCAGCCGCGTAGGGCTGAATACGCGGTTCTGTTAATTTAGGCAGGCGCATCTGCCGAATCTGCTCAATCTGCTCCACTTCGATGGCGGCATTGAGGTGGGACAAATAGTCGCACGATAGATAATCTGGTGCCGTAAATGGCGTCATGATATCTTGACCTCTTCTGGTCTGCTTCACAGCAACCTTATAGCCCATGCCACCCCGAATGCAATTATCGGGAGCTGCTTCCCTTTACTTCAACGCCACAAACGTCGTAAAATTATGCATCTTGATCAGCGTATCGATCTGCATAAATCCAGCTTGGCCAAGCATATCAAATTGCTCATCCACTGTTAGGGGTGTCAATACTTGCTCAAGGGCTTCTTTTTTGCGCTCGATTTCACTCTGCGCATAGCCATTGTGTTCTTTGAATGCCTCGTAATGGCGAGTGATGGTCTCTTGAAATTGGGGAATCGCTGAGCGCACCTTTTCACTCAGGAAGAGCAGACCACCCGGCACCAGCCCTTCGTAAGCATGGGTGAGCAGCTTCTGGCGATCTCCTAAGCTTAGGAATTGAAGCGTATAGTTCATGACTACGACGCTACTCTGCTCAAATGAGCTATGAATGGCGTCTTGGCAGAGCCACTGCACTTGGTGCTGCGTCGTTAGAGGAGCCAACTTCTCCGCCGCCTTTTCAAGCATGTGCGCTGAATTGTCGATTCCAATCAAGGTAGCCGACTCGGTTAGTATGCGTCCCATCAATTCCAAAAATGTGCCTGTAGAACAGCCTACGTCCACAATGGCCGTGCCAGACTGATAATAGGCACGAGTCCATTGAGCCGCAGCGACCATGACCTCCCTATAGAGGGGAACCGAGCGAGAGACCATATCATCAAAGACGCGCGCAACCTCCGCGTTAAACTCAAACGGCTTGGGCCATGGGCCGTTTGCGTAAAGATCATCTTTGTCAGAGAGGAGGTAGAGCCGATTTGGATCAGTACTCATGATGCAAGATAAAAGTCCTCCACAAGTAACCGATACTCAGGCGTCAGGTGATGCCGACTAATTTCAAGGGTAAGCTCTTCTTCTGAACAATCGTCGACCTGAGATTGAAACGTTGTCATTACCCGTTTGGGCGACAGATGAGGCATGGGCTTGACCCAACAACATCGACTGCATGCCAATCCCTCTTTTAAAGCCAAATCTCTGGCTCGACTAAACTGGTCGGCTGGCAAAATGACTGAAAACGATCCCGTCGGTTTCAGTAGTCGGCTAGCGGCCGGGCAGAGTTCCTCTAGTGGCAATGAGGAAGCATGACGGGCCAATGAACGGACCGGATCCGGGGCCGGCAAACTGTTTACAAAGTAGGGTGGGTTGGAGACTATTCGATCATATCGTAGATCATATCGAGCAGGCGTCTCGAGACTATAGCGCTGAATCGATTGGTGAATAACCTGAACCTGATCAGGCCAAGGTGAACGGGCGACATTTTCATCAGCCTGAATAGATGCCTCTTCATCAATTTCAATGGCGTCGATTTTCGCTCTTTGGATAAAATCACTTTGAATGGAATCACTTGAGAGTGAACAACTGTTGTGATACATCTGGTGCAGCCTTTGCGCCATCATCAGTGCAATCAGTCCCGTACCTGTCCCTACATCCAGCAAGTGGAGTGGAGACCTTGCTTCTACTTTTAGGTCGACCCAGGCTCCCAAAAGAACGCCATCTGTGCCAACCTTCATGCCGCAGCGATCCTGTTCAATCGTAAAGTGTTTAAAGCGAAAAATAACCTACCTACTTCCCCTAAGCAGAGACCCTGGTACAGCTTTCTTGATCCAACCCGATATTAAGATCTGGTCCGCTACGGCTTGCTGAATTCGCCGCCCATCTCGATCTTGGAAGGTTGTGTGGGATGGCACATCGATCTCTTCGCCTGTTGAAAGGACGATACTCTCCACCTGAGTCACATGGAAGTCTCGCCTAGCTTGATAGACGACGTAGTTGCCATTATCCCCAGCAATGATCTCGGCAAGGCAGGACTCATCTCTCTGTTCATGAAGGGGTGACTTCATACGCGAAAATTGGGCTGTGGTACGATTGGTCTTGAAGAACGGTGCTCGGGTTGGGCGAGGCCATTTGTCGCGTAGCTGTAGAGGATCCAGAATGAACTGTTGGCATAGCTCCTCTATTCCCTGGGCAGAGTGCTCACCTTGGCTTAGGTGGCGCAGATCCAAACGCAATGTAGAGAGTCCCACTTCCCGTAGCTGATCCAGCCGATCCAAAATGAACTGATCCTTGTCTAGGTACATGAATGTTCCATGAATCGTTTCGACTGTAGGAAAAGCGCGATTGAGCGACTTTTGGGGTCGAATTACCGCGTCTAGATAAAAGGCCTCGTTCTGCTCATAAGCTGCATGGGAATACCCTCTACTCTCCGTATCATCATCGCTCTTATCCAGATGCGTATTGCCTAACTGAGACTGGTCTAACCGAAGTTTGTCTAATTGATCATCCATCTCTAAATCAATAGGGTCTACATGAGTAGCCAACAAAGAACGAGGCGAATAGAAGAGCAAAATTCGTCCTGCCCCTAGTACTTCACAGCCGACCCGCAAGGCAAGACAGTACTCTGCCAGCTTCTCTTCCGGTAGCTCAATGGAGAGAATCAGACGCTCTAGAGAGGGAGCTAAAGCGTTCTCCCACCCTTGCAGTGCCTCTATGTTATGGTTGCCCGTCTCCACAAGCAGTTGGATGGGCTTGGCTGGGCGTTCTGAGAGCAACCAGAATGCAGCGCCCGGATCAACGACTCGTACCGCTGCATAGAGGCTCAAATCCTGCTGACTTAAGCGTGAAGTAACCGATTGCATGGTTCGCTCAGGCATGAGCGCGTCCCATACCAGAATAGGGCGAAGATTGTGAGCCAGCGCATGATGAGCCAGTAAGCCAGCCTTCTCTAGGGAAATCGTCCCCTCTCTGGCTAAGATTGTTGGTTCAATCAGTACTTCACCTACGTTAATGGCTTGTGCAGCGGCTTCGATATCTGCAATCGAGGAAACGAACGTGTTGAATCGCAAGGGAAATGAATCTCATTGGTGAGGAGCACAAAGGACGTTGAATCTCTCTACCGCAGCTAACTTTTCTGAACGTGGTAGGCAGACTACGCTATCTTGGCGCATCGTGTCGATGGGTTGATTGGTAATGGTATAGAGCTCCTCCACCTGATGGGTGATGGGCGGTTGGGCAAACGGCATCCATTCAATGGTATCGCCAACGGTCAGAGGTGCAAAAATACGCACAATCAGTTGCTCTGGCGTTGTATCCAATACCAAGCCCAGATACTTATGAGTACCTACATTGGTGCCTTCTAGCCGTCCAAAGACGGAATCTGCATTCGCTGGTTCATTGAGTGAGCCAGCGAAGTAATCCCGATGGGGGACCGATTGTAGCCTCTTGGCTGTTTGGTCCACTAGCGCTTGGTCAAGTGAAGATCGTTCGTAACCGTCAAGCAGTTGGCGGTATGCTTGGCAAGTTGTGGCTGCATAGAAAGATGATTTCATACGCCCTTCAATCTTAACCGAACAGATGCCCTCGCTAAAGAATTCCTCAATCTGATGAATGCCCCACAGATCCCGAGACGACATAAAAGTAACTAGATCGTCTTCTATACTGCGGTCGCTTTGAAAAATGGAGTTGTCCGCCGCCTCTACAGGATAGCCCAAACTCCGGTTTTCAAACGGGGCTGAGTATATGCCATCTTGGCTGTGCTCTTCCTTGACATGACTGTCATTGGCAGCCCTAAGATGACTCGTCCCGTTCTGACTTTCTGCAGGTCTGCTTATCGAAGGAACATCTGTAATTTTTCCCGTTGGTTCTCCTTCTTGGACCGCATAGGGGAAGCGACATGATTGGGAACAGCCACCCCGATTGGAATCCCGCCCGGCCGTAAAGTTTGAGATGGTGCAGTGACCCGAATAGGACATACACATGGCCCCGTGGATAAATAGCTCCACATCGATTTCCGCTTCCCGACGGATGCGCCCGGCTTCAGCAATGGTCAGCTCTCTGCCAAGGATGAGCCGCTTGGCCCCAAGTGATTTCCACAATCGGGCCGCATAGACGTTGAGACAAGACGCCTGAGTCGAGAGGTGAATCGGCAGCTCTGAGCTTTGGTCCACCACCCGCATCACACCTAGATCCGAGACAATTACCGCGTCAACGCCAATCTCCTGGAGGAATCCGCAGTAACTAGGCAAGCCATCAAAGTCCTCATCGTGTAGGAATGCGTTGAGGGTTACATAGACTTTGGCATTGTGTTTATGGGCAAATCGGACACCGACCGCCAACTCGGTGTCAGTAAAATTATCGGCCCGCGCACGCAAACCATACTTCTGCCCACCTACGTAGACAGCATCTGCACCATATAGAATGGCAACCTTGAGCCGTTCTAGATTTTTGGCTGGAGCTAGTAGCTCTGGTTTGTTTGACATCAATCTGTAATCCCATGAACCCTGTCGATTTATGACCTAACACAAACGATAACTATACACCAAATTTTGGTGTTGATCCAATTAAGGTTGATAGGATATGCCCCAGATAAGTTCATGAAGAATGTGTTGCACAGAGGACTCAGGCATCTGTAACTAAATAAAGATAGATTCACTCTTAGAGCCGCCATGCCTGAGCAGTGCAACGTACTCGAATGAGTTTGTTCCCGTCACTTTCTTGGGGCGCTCCCGATGGTAGATAGTGGATGGTAGAAGTGGATGGTCGATGATGGGTATCGTGTGATATAATAATTTGTCATAAATAGCTGGTTTGGGATTTTGTCCCGATTAGGCAAGGGAAGGCAATCATGTCTACAGAAGCGATTGATATAGCGAAAGAAACCAACAAAGTCAGCGCTAACGGTACTGTACCTGCTGAAGTAATCTCACCCGAAGAAGTTGATCCATTCTACTACGGTTATCGTACCGTCATGAACTACGATAATGAGGGAAACTATATAAACTGTACATTCATCCCATTGAAGCAGGAAGATTTCCTGAATCCAGAAGAAGGAGACCACTTTGTGCAGGGTACACGTCACGAACAGGATGTGGATGACATCAAGAGTATCTTTCGTCACATTCATCGGAACAATTTTGACATCACGGTCTACAGCGATCTGCAGATGGATTGGGGCGTGCCGGGTTTATCAAAGCCAGCGCCAGATGTCTCGGTGATCCCCAATGTCACCGACCCAGGCAGACCACGTGGCTCCTTTGTGGTGCCAAATGAGGGTACTCGTCCCGATTTTGTGTTGGAAATGGTCTCCCCCCGATATGTAAGCGCAGATTACGATGACAAAGTTCCTCTCTACCAACAGGTTGGCATCCGGGAGTATATCATCGTTGATTCAGGTCTGCGATCATGGCGAGACGCCCTAAACTACAGCGTTCGTGGCTATCGGCTCAGCGGTGGGCGATATGTTGAAATTCAGCCAAACGCTGATGGCTGGGTCTACAGTGAGATTAACGATGTCTGGGTAGGTACAACCCCAACTCGTGATAGCTTTATTGTGGTGGATGGGCAAACAAGGGAGCTAGTTCTGTCAGATGAAGTAAGAGCAGAAGAAGCCGAGGAACGGGCAGAAGAAGCCGAGGGACGGGCAGAAGAAGCTGAGGGACGGGCAGAAGAAGCTGAGGGACGGGCAGAAGAAGCCGAGGAACGTGTTAGAACCGAGGCTTTGGCTCGCACCCAGGCGGAAGAAGAAGCTAGAGCCGAGGCTTTGGCCCGCACCCAGGCGGAAGAAGAGGCTAGAGCCGAGGCTTTGGCCCGCACCCAGGCGGAAGAAGAGGCTAGAGCCGAGGCTTTGGCCCGTACTGAGGCAGAAGAACGACAGCGCGAACTTGAAGCTGAATTGGCCCGTTTGCGGGCACAATTGGATCAAGCGTAAAAACGTCTCGTCACCGTTCAGATACGGAGTAAAATAGAGGCTAAAGTGGTTCCAGAAAAATAATTACCGGTTGTGTCAAATATCATGTGTAAACGGATCAACTTAAGAAATGAACGAACCCTAAGGATATAAATACGTCCAAAGCGAGCGGGCAAGGTCAACGACGAGTGGAGGTAGCTCGTTCCCGCCGTAGTTTCCTCATCCCCTCACATCGCCCCAGAAGTTTATCAAGCGTACCTACATTCTCAATTTTGACCCGTTCAATACAACAAATAGATTTACCAGCAATAAATAGCTCTTTAGAGGGATGCACCCTGCTGTATTCTGCGCTATAGTACTGCTAACCTGAGTAAGGAATCAAGATCAAATAAAACCCGAAACTTCGATCCTGTTATCCTGAGTATCCGAGAGATCTTTCGTTTGGATTTATTCAATTCTCGTTCCTAAGTCAGAACTAACAAGGCACCACGCAACGGCACAAACCGAAGTGTGGATGATGAAAATTACGAGCGATGAATGACAGCTTTAAGAGCCTAAATTTGAACTCGAAATGCTGAGACAATTATTCCATACTCAGTAGATCTCAATGCTGTAAGTGTGCTCTGAACTGACTTTAAGACTAGTGACCAACCGACCGCGAACTACTAGTCTTTTTAGGAAGCAACCATGTCCAGTAAATTAGATCGCTTCACCCCGGCCGCCCGAGCAGCCCTCAGCGCGGCTCAAACCGAAGCAAACAACCTAAATCACAACTACATCGGTACCGAGCATCTCTTATTGGCTCTGGTATCTGCCTCCGAGTATTCAGTTGGCCAGATACTGGACGACTTAGAGATCTCCGAACAGATGGTTCGGGATTGTGTGAACACCCATGTCGGCAAAGGCCAACGCAAACCGTTTGGAAAACCAACCTTGGTTCCCCGTATGAAGAAGGTCATCGAGTTGGCGGTCGATACCGCACGTCTTCTAGACCACCACATGATTGATACCCAACATCTCCTCATGGGGATTGTGAAAGAGGGGCAAGGTGCTGCCGCTTCCATATTAGATCAATTTGCGCCACTAGCATCGATTGAAGCCAAAATCATCGTCACGATCCTGGGCGACGAGTCGGCGTCATTTAATCCAAGTCTTCAACTCGCAATGTCGAAGTTAATAGACGATGATGTAGACGATAAAGATATCAAGAATCTCAAATCAATACGTAGGTATATTCCGTCAGATCTTCTGTTCAAAGTATTACGCGGATTACACTCCAGTAGGGAAAAAAATATTTCCGCCACCGCTGCTCAGGAAGAGCGCAAACGCATTGCCCGCGACCTGCACGATTCGATCAAGCAGCAGCTTTTCAACATCAACATCAGCGCCGCTACCGTGCGCGAACGTTGGGAATCTGACCCCGATGGTGCCAGGAGCGCACTGAATGATGTACAAGAGAGCGCCAAGGCAGCTATGGTGGAGATGAACGCTATGCTCAAGCAACTTAGCCCCAATCCACTAGAAAAGACGGGTTTGGTGGAAGCCTTACGTGAACAGTGTCAGGCTTTGGCCTTTCGCACGGGTGCCCAGGTCAATACAGCCTTTGGTGAGATCCCCTTTGAAGAGCTGTTGCCCCTTGGGACTCAAGTCGCTATCTTCCGCATTGCTCAAGAAGCACTAGCGAACATCGCCCGCCATGCTCGAGCCAATCAGGTTCGCCTGCGACTCGAAACCTATCCGGTAGAACAAATGCTCGCCTTAGAGATAATTGATGATGGGCAGGGCTTTGAACACAAGAAGATCCCCGTAGGTATGGGTATGACGAATATGCAGGAACGAACCGAACGTTTGAATGGAACGTTGGAGATCCACAGTGAGCCTGGAAAAGGGACGATGATTCGGGTGGAGATTCCCTTTTTGGAACCGACCACTGAATAAGGTTTGGGAATACGTTAAAATAGTCAAAATTAATGAAGTGAGGAGCAAAATTCGTGAAATGATTTCCGTGGTTTTGGTTGACGATCACCATATTGTACGTCGTGGTCTGCGTAACTTTCTTGAGTCCTTTTCAGACATTCAGGTCATTGGTGAGTCGCCTAGTGGCGAAGAGCTGCTAACAAAGCTCAACGCATGGCAACCAGACGTCGTCATCATGGATCTACTCTTGCCCGGAGGGATTGACGGCATTGAGACAACTAAGCAAGTCCGTTCTCGTTCACTTCAGACCCAAGTTGTTGTTCTCACCGCCTCAACTGATGAAGCACGACTAGTTGGTGCATTGAGAGAAGGTGCCATCGGTTACGTGCGAAAAGATGCGGATCCCGCTACCTTGTTGGAGGCCGTACGGGGTGCTGCATGCGGCCAAACCGTGCTCGATCCTCAGGTGGCTGGCCACGTCATGGAAGAGTTGGTCGAGCGCACGCAAATCATCGATGAGCTGACACCTCGAGAAAAAGAAGTTCTCCAGCGGCTGACCCACGGACGTACCAACCGAGAAATCGCCGAAACCCTCTCCATTAGCGAAGAGACCGTCAAAACCCACATCGGACGTATTCTCTCTAAACTTCACCTTGCCCACCGCAACCAAGCCATGCTCTATGCCCTCAAACAAGGGTTGGTTACCTTAGATGAGATCGATTTCCCTTTTTAGGGAATGGGAATTAAATAACTTGAGCACTTGAAGGGGCTACACCCGATTGAAACGCGCAAGCTATTTGCAACTCATTCCTAGTAGAATGGCAAATGGCGTTCACAATTCACAATTCGGATGTCTTCGGAAAATCCAAACAATTTGCACTCCTGTATTCAGGATGACCATGGTATTCAGGATAACCATGAGCATGCCCCAAATTACTCTGCCTAATAGTGGATCCAATTCCTTGGAACGCCAGTCTTGTAGGAGAACAACCAGGGCCGCGGTTTAATCCATTCCCCAAATCCGCTAACAGCCTCTGTTTTGTGAAGCTATCCGACCAAATATATAATAAGCTAACCAATATCCAATCATTCAATCCCTAGACCAAGGATGTATCCGTGGCTGACCCTAGCCAACCCGCAACAATTTCAGTCGTCATCCCGGCCCGCAATGAAGAAGCAACCATTGCTCAAGTCGTGGAGCGCAGCATGGACGCGTTTTGCAATATGGGACGTAATGGTGAGGTTCTCGTTGTCAACGATGGAAGCACTGATGAGACAGGCGCGATTTTGACTAAACTCTCGGACCTTCATCCCAACTTACGCGTATTTACCCACCGCCGTGGTCAAGGCATGACGGCTGCTCTTCAGCGTATGTTTAGCGCTAGCCAGGGGGATATTGTCATTCTGATTCCGGCAGATATGGAGTCAGACCCGCTGGTGGACGTGCCGGCTCTGGTCAATTATATGGAGCGTGAGAAGTTGGACGTGGTAGCTGGCTGGCGGCAGGATCGGAATGATGGCAAAGTTATGGCCAGCCGCATCTACAACTGGGTGACCCATTATGTAGGTGGAGTAGACGTACACGACGGTAACTGGATTAAGGCCATGCGGCGCGAAGTCATCGAGAGCCTACCGCCACTAAGGAGCGACTGGCACCGCTTTATTCTGATGATTGCTGCCCACCAGAATTTTCGTATTGGCGAAGTCCCCACTTTTTATAAAGTACGTGAGGCTGGCAGCAGTAAGTTTGGCTTGAGCCGAATCCCAATTAGCTTCTTGGATATGCTGGTGCTGAAATTTTTGCTCACCTTCAGCCAAGCACCCATGCGCTTTTTTGGCGGACTAGGCTTGGCTGGGTTAATCATCAGCCTACTCACTTTCCTCTTTCTAAGTGGACTCTACGTTCTGACGGATACCCAAAAACGACCCATTTTTATAGCGGCTGGAATTTTAACAGTTATCAGCGTTTTGCTGTTGCTGGTTGGTTTTTTGGCAGAGCTTATCGTTACCCAGGGTGAACGAATTACCCAACTGGAAAAGAGATTGGCGGATCAGCCGCCCAAAAGTACGATTACTTCATTCACACCAAAGGAAACACAATGACACGACGAAAAGTGCTCGTTACCGGAGCTTGCGGCAAGATTGCTGGTCAAGTACTCCCCGCACTGCAAGAACGATATGATGTGGTTTTACTCGATGTGCGGAATACCAACCGTGCGGGCGAAGTGATGCCTGATGTCCAGATTGCCGATCTAGTTGATAAGAATCGAGATGCTTACAGGCAACACTTTCAAGGCTGCGATGCGGTTGTCCACTTTGCCTTTGTGGGCAATTCCAATCCGCGGGCGTCTCGCTCTTCCGACCAACGATTTGACGATGAGTTTGCCAATGTGCAAATGGCCTACAATATCTACCAAACCTCCTTGGAAGAGGGTGTCGGGCGGGTCGTGGTCGCTTCATCCAATCATGCCGCAGATTACTATGAACCGTTGATCTTGGATGGCGATTGGGACTTTGTGGATCCCAACGGCCGGGCACTCTCTGATAACTACTATGGCTGGGCGAAAGAGGTTTACGAACATTTGGGATTTGTCTTTGCGACGGGCAAACAGGCACGTCCCAACAGTAGCTTCACCTCCGGAGCCGCTCCAGAAGCTGGCCATCAGTTAGAGAACGTGCAGATTCGCATCGGTGGCCCGCGCGAGACAGACGTGGCCGCGTGTTCGCTGGGAGATCTACGCTGTATGCGACGCTCGTTGGGTGTCTATATCAGCGACCGAGACATGCAGCAGCTCTTTGTCAAGAGTATTGAGACAGAAGATATCCGCGATGAACATGGCGTGCCTTTTCAGATCTTCTACGGCATCAGTGACAATACCCATGCCTTCTGGAGCATCGTCAATGCTCGTAAAGTGATCGGGTACGTGCCTGAAGACAATAGCGAAACCCGCTTTGCCGATCAGATTGCCCAGCACATTGCAGCATCAAAGAGTTGATGGCTGATTGTGGGTGGTGAATGTTGGATGGTTGAGTCGTCCCGAATATAATTGGCAGGTATTCAAACGGAGCTGAGTCTAGATGGCAAATCTACGTCCCAATATTCTCTTTATGCACTCTCACAATACAGGGCAGTTTGTGCAGCCTTATGGCTACACGATTCCCACACCGAATCTGATGCGGTTAGCCAAGGAAGGCGTGCTCTTTAGAAAAGCGTTTGCAGCTGCCCCTACCTGTTCACCAAGCCGAGCTGCTTTTTTGAGCGGTATGTTTGCTCATTCTGCTGGGATGTTGGGGCTGGCGCATCGCGGCTTCCCCATGGCTGATTATGAGCAACATATTGCTCGAGTCGTGAAGGCAAATGGGTACCATACAGCAGTTGCTGGTGTAGAGCATACGGCACTCGATACGGCAACTGTCGGCTACGAGCAAATTCTCTCTCGGGACGACACGAACTATCCAGAGACAATGGACAAGTTGGGGGCTGCATCGGCTGTCGCAGATTTCCTCCGCAATTACTCGCATAATGAACCAAACACTCCCTTCTTCCTCTCCATGGGACTGAATGAGACTCACAGACCTTTTCCAGAAGCTGAGCCAGATCGCTATCCGTCAGAGGATGCTCGTTATCTTTCGCCTGTCACATCTTTTCCTGACTGGCCAGTGACCCGCGCGGAAGCCGCCGATCTTCGTTCCGCGGCCCGCATCATGGATAACGCTTATGGCGCAGTGCTACAGGCGTTGGATGAAACGGGGTTGGCTGAGAATACAGTTGTCTTCTGTTTCTCTGATCATGGGTTGCAATTTCCTCAGCACATGTGTAATCTGACGGATCGAGGCACGGCTGTCTATCTGCTGGTTCGGGGGCCTGGCTTTCCTCAAGGGCAAACCATTGACTCTATGGTCAGCTTAATTGATCTGGTGCCTACCGCATATCAAGCATGTGGCATTGAAGTGCCTGAATTCGTGCAAGGCCAAGCACTTCAACCGCTCATATCTGGTGACGTGCCGCAGATTCATCAGGAGGTCTTTGCTGAAGTAAACTATCATGCTGCCTATGAACCGATGCGAGCGGTCCGCACAGAGCGCTATAAGTACATCCGTCGTTATGACAATCGTGCCCACTTGGTTTTGCCAAACGTTGATGACACGCCCTCCAAAGAATTTTTGTTAGAGCATGAATGGCGTCAACAAACCCGAGAACAAGAGATGCTCTACGACTTACTCTTTGATCCCCATGAGATGAACAACCTCGTGGCGGATCCGAGCAAGAGTGGAATTCTCTCTGAGCTGAATGAACGGCTGGATAGATGGATGACTGATACGGATGATCCATTGCTTGAATCGGGACAAGTTGCTGCACCCATGGGTAGTAAAATCAACGACCCAGACGGCCACTCCCCTCGAGATTCCGTCATCGAGATAAATTCTTAAGGCTGTTCCTGGAAAATAGATGGACTACGATACGTGGTGCATGTACTGACCTAGATTATTCACTGACTAACAGACTAAGGAATGAGCATTAAATAAGTTGGGCATGTCATCTCGAAGGATTGAGAGATCTTATGCACAAGTTATTTAATTCCGATTCCTAAACGACCAACCCATGATTGAGAATCGAACCCATAATCACCGTATCCGCAACGTCCTCCATTCGATATTGTTAATTGTTGCCATGCTGGCTCTGTTGGCTCTACTTGGCTACTCGCTCTTTGGCACGACTGGTCTGGTCTGGATGATGATCATCGGTCTCATTCTGCTTTTCGTTGGGCAACGAATTTCACCGCAACTCGTCATGCGTCTCTACAACGCCCGCCCCTTGAGCAAACGGGAAGCACCTCAACTATATCGACTGACCGAAATTTTGTCTCAACGGGCAGAGTTGAAGACTGTTCCTCAGCTCTATTACGTTCCTAGCCAGATGCTCAATGCCTTTGCGGTTGGCGTGGACAAGAACGCCGCCATTGGATTGACCGATGGTTTACTACGCAATCTAAATTTACAAGAAGTGGTAGGGGTTTTGGCCCATGAATTAAGCCACGTCGATCATAACGATATGTGGGTGATGGGCTTTGCCGATATCATCAGTCGGGTTACACACCTCTTTTCGTCTGTGGGCAAGTTTCTACTCATAATCAATCTTCCCTTGCTCTTTATGGGCTATAGTGTAATTCCCTGGTTTGGCATTCTAATGCTAATTATTACGCCCATTCTTGTCGATCTGCTCCAATTGGCCCTTTCACGAACCCGAGAATTCGATGCCGACGTGGGTGCCGTAGAGCTTACGGGTGATCCAGAAGGGCTAGCTAGCGCACTTAGTAAATTAGAGCACACCCAGACTAACCTTCTGCGCCAAGTGCTCGTGCCAGGACACCGAGAGCCAAATCCCTCCATCTTTCGTACCCATCCCAATACGGACGACCGTATAGAGCGGCTCTATGCGCTAGCTGGAAAGGAAGCACCAGCCATTGTGATGGAAGAAGAACCCGTTTGGCAATTTGCTCCTGCTGACTTGGCACGCGTGGCGCAGCGCCCACGCTGGCGCTACACGAGTGGGCTGTGGTATTAGCACCAGTAGACCGTAATAGGCGTGACATCGACAGCACCGACTGTGGACTAAGCGACCAATCCCTGTCTTCACGGGGACAAGCTGTCTGCGGACTGCTGAGTATTCAATAGGAGAATGTATGTCAGAAAGACCCAATATCCTCTTTATCATCGCCGATGATCATCGTCATGACGCCGTCGGCGCCTTTGGTGATCCGGTTGTCCAGACACCTGCACTTGATAGCTTGGCACGACAAGGAACCGCTTTTCGGCATACGTACATTATGGGTGGACTATCAGGGGCCGTTTGTGTCCCCACCCGAGCGGCCGTCCACACTGGTGCCAGCGTTTTTCGGGCGACGCCAGGTGCAATGGTGGAAGGAGGCAGCCATCTAACTATCGATCCCTCCTTCACGCTCTTACCAGAGACATTTCGTTCGAACGGTTATTCCACCTTTGGCACAGGCAAGTGGCATAACGACAGGGCTTCATTTAATCGTTGCTTCGCCGACGGTGGCAATATCTTCTTTGGGGGGATGTGCGACCAAGATCGGGTTCCGGTTCATCAATACGATCCCTCAGGTGCCTACCCCGCTGAGAACCGAACCCGAGCAACCGGCTTCTCTACCGAGCTATTTTGTGACACAGCCATTGATTTCTTGGCGAGTCATGCAGCAGAGGGTTTAGGTGATGATGAGCCATTTTTCCTTTATGTCTCCCTAACATCACCCCATGACCCACGAATGGCCCCTGCACCTTACAGCCATATGTATCTCCCTGACGAGATGCCCATACCGCCGAACTTTGCTACAGAGCATCCTTTTGACAATGGTGATATGGTGCTTCGTGATGAAACCTTAACGGCCTTCCCACGTACCCATCAAGCCATTCAACGACATATGGCAGACTACTATGCCATGATCACCCATCAGGACAACCAAATCCAGCGGCTCCTTGATTCACTCGCTACCTGCGGTTTCGATGAGAATACGATTGTGGTTTATACGTCAGATCACGGTCTATCTGTGGGGCAACATGGCCTAATGGGTAAGCAGAACATGTATGATCACAGTGTGCGCATCCCACTGATCATCTCGGGACCAAGTATCCCTGTCGGGCAAGAGGTTCATGGTCTGGCCTATCAAATGGACATCTTTCCCACGCTTTGTGGGTTGGCCCAAGTACCCACCCCATCCACTGTAGAAGGTGAAACACTTGTCCCACAGATGCGTGGGCAAGAGACGAAAGGACGAGAGAGCGTCCTCTCCGTCTATCGGGATGTGCAGCGGATGGTGACAGACGGTGAGTGGAAATATATTCAATACACCCCTTCACCTATTACAAGGAAGGGGTCGGATCGAATTCAACTGTTTCACATAAAGGATGATCCTTGGGAATTAAAGGATCTGTCTGGTGAAAGAGCCTACCAAGCGGAGGTCGCACGCTTATCTGCTATCTTATCTGATTGGCAGATACAAAGTGGGGACTTTTTGCAGTAATTTATCTCAGCAACCTGTTTCAGAAAGTTGTCTACAGCAGCTCGGCAAACAGGTGGGCTGCAAAGATCGAACCATAGATGGGAAGCCATACGACGCTAAGAGGTATTGCACCAACTGTTAACATAACTGAGGCGGACGTGCTGACCCCCGCCAAGAGAAACATGGTGCAGAAAAACTGGAAGTCTATTTGATCATTCATATCTACTTCTACTCCGTTAATTCAAAGAACCAAGCTGGGTATATCGGGTCGATAGGCACAACCTGATCGGAGCCAATACGGCTGTTGTATCATATCAGATTTCGCCACTCAGATCACTGGTACTATGGTACTATTTCTGTAATCAGTTGTTTTTCATGAATCACGCAGCACCATGGAAGATGGAAAAGAACCTGCTATTCCATCTAATCCATGTTCCATCTTTCTGGGCAGACATTCATGCATCAAACCGTAAGACAGAAGGATGAAGATCGAACAAAGATTATGAGATTGCGCAGATTCTTAACCTTTCTAATCTTTTCATCTTTGTTATTTTCAGGGTAGATCACAATGGAAAGATAAACATGTCAAAACCAAACATACTCTTTATCCTAATAGACGATCTGGGTTGGAAAGATCTTTCATGTTATGGCAGCACCTTTTATGAGACACCAAATTTGGATCGCCTTGCTGCGAATGGAATGAGGTTTACAAATGCCTATGCCGCATGTCCCGTCTGCTCACCCACTCGCGCTAGCCTGCTTACTGGCAAATATCCGGCCACGGTTGGCATTACCAACTGGATCGACTGGGGTGGAAATTCGCATCCTAACCGAGGCCGATTGGTGGATGTCCCCTATTTACGAGAACTGCCCCACAGCGAGCTGACAATTGCTCAAGCGCTGAATCAAGAGGGGTATGCGACCTGGCACGTCGGTAAGTGGCACCTGGGTGATGACGGACATCTGCCAACGGAGCACGGCTTCGAAGTAAATGTTGGTGGATGTCACATGGGATCGCCTGGGAGGGGAGGCTACTTTAGCCCCTGGAGCATCCCGGGGTTGGAGGATGCTCCTGTGCAAGAGGGCACATACCTACCCGACTATTTGACCGATCAGGTTCTTGAACTGATAGGTGGACATAGTGAAGAGGAGGATAAGCGACCCTTCTTTTTGAACCTCTGGTACTATACGGTTCATACGCCCATCCAGGCCAAGGATGAAAAGATACGCAAGTATGAGAAGAAGGCCCGCCTAGCAGGATTGGATAAAGAGACCGCTTTAGTCGAGGGAGAGTACTTTCCTGCAGAGCACAAGAAGCATCTGCGGGTCACCCGTCGCGTCATCCAATCGGACCCGGTTTATGCAGCCATGATTGAGAGTATGGACGAGAATATTGGGCGTATTCTCAATCTCTTGGAAAAGAAGGGCGAACTTGAGAATACCCTCATCTTTTTCACTTCAGACAATGGTGGATTGGCCACATCCGAGGGATCACCGACTTGCAACAGCCCATTGGCCGAGGGCAAAGGTTGGATGTATGATGGCGGAACCCGAGAGCCACTGCTGGTCTGCTGGCCAGGTATTGTGGAAGCTGGGAGCCTCTGCCATGAGCCAGTGACTAGTCCTGATTTCTATCCGACTATGCTAGAAAGCGTTGGCGCATCGGCCCTTCCAGAACAGCATGTTGACGGTACAAGCTTCTTATCTTTACTGAAGGGAAGCAATACCTTAGACCGAGATGGCATCTTCTGGCATTATCCACATTATGGCAACCAAGGCGGCACGCCAGGTTCATCAATTCGTTCTGGCCGCTATAAGCTAATCGAGTTTTTTGAAGACGGACGGCTGGAATTATACGACTTAGAGAGTGACATTAGCGAGCAGAACAATTTGGCCACTGCGGAACCCGAGCGCACCAAAGAGCTACACGCCAGATTGAAAGCTTGGCGCAATTCAGTTGAAGCCAAAATCCCGCAACCCAACTTGGAGAGTCAGTGAGTCCGTGGTCCAGAGTCCAGAGTCCAGAGTCCAGAGTTTTACCAACTTCCTGAGGCGCCACCACCACCGGAACGTCCACCACCAAAGGTGCGGCTGCTTGATGAGGAGAACGATGGTCTGCTGGATGAGGTGCGATGGCTGGAACCGCCTCTAGGGACTGATACCTGTTTACGTACTCTAGGAATCACGACTGTTTCTGTTCGATTGTATGTGCAGTGCTGGCAGTCAGCCACAATCTGTTTTTCCCCTGTCGAGTAGACGGTTGGCCTCTGCAGAACGTTGTCATATTTGTCTACCGTAATGTAGCTGCACGTGGGGCATTGACTATAGCGGGTAAACCGTGCAGGATGAGGGTAGACATTATGTAAGTCGCAATTTGGGCAGAGCCAAACATCATAATCGACGGATTTAAGATACTCTTCTGCCTTTTGCCCGCTATCCAGATACATGTCGTCCTCTTCTTCATCCAGCATCATCATCAGCTCATCGCAGTTTGGACAATTACGGGGGCGAGTCCGTTGGCGGATGCGGTAGTAGTTGGAGCCGAAGAAGGCTACCGCACCAACAGCACCAATCCCAAGAAATATCCAAAGCCAGGGAACCCCACCTGAGGAAGAAGATGTTGTCAATTCATCCTGAGTAGAAGGCGCAAACGCAGGCGTGGGAAACGTGTTCTCTCTGTTTTGTTTGGCTCGCTCTCTGGGAAGAACAATCCGATCGATTGTGGCTTCCATGCCATCGACAATGCCTTGGCTATATTGATCTTCTCTAAATTGGGGGATGATCACCTCATTGATGATGCGCTCCATAGCGTAATCATACTCTCCCCGATATTGGTGACCTAATTCAATCCGTAACGTACGATCTTCTAGCGCCACAAGAAGCAGAACCCCATCATTTGTCGATGCTTGACCGATCCCCCACGAATCAAAGAGGCTGGCCGCAAAGGTTTCGATATCCGAATAATCAACGCCGTAGTCATAGATGGATTCGATTGTAACGACGGTTCCTTCCACGTCGGACCGTTCTTCTAAATCGATCAACAGACTTCGGATTCTGGCCTCATCATTGGGCAGGATAATATCCGCAAAGTCATTGATGTATCGATCTGTTTCCTGAGGTAACCCCAACTGCGCTTGTGCCAACCCATGGAGATAAAAGAAACTGAACAACAGACAACAAATAACGATTATATACTTCCACAGAAGCGTCTTGTCCCGGCTCTTACCCGATTCAATTGGGCGCATTTCGAGGTTGAGGACAGAACTTTTCTGGCCATCTATGCAGTATATTGAGTCTTGTTCTATTCTCATAAATTTCCTATTACCCGATTGTTTTGTAGTGTACCTCGCTCAATGCCCTCAGCTGCTCGGCCGCTTTTTCAGCCGTAAGATCCCGCTGGGGCATCCCTAGCATCTCATAGCCAACCATGAACTTTTTTATCGTAGCGGAACGTAACAATGGCGGGTAAAAGTGAGCGTGCAGTTGCCAGTGAGGATGAGTAACTCCATCTGTTGGCTGGCCATGCCAACCCATTGAATAAGGAAAACTTGTTTCAAAAAGATTGTCATATCGTATGAGCAGCCTTTTTAGCGTACGTGCTAGGTTGGTGCGCTCGTCATCATGCAAGTCGGGCATGGAGCTGACTGGTCGCTTAGGCAAAAGCATTGTCTCATAAGGCCAAACGGCCCAGTAAGGAATCAGCGCGACCCAATGCTCCTCTTCAATCAGAATCCGTTCTTCGGCTTCCAGTTCATCGGCTAGGTAGTCAAAAAGAAGCTGTGAACCATGTTCTTGAAAGTAGATACGCTGGGCAATGTCCTCTTTGGCTGGTTCATCGGGTATGCGCCGATTGCCCCAGATTTGTCCATGAGGATGGGGGTTGGAACAACCCATTATTTCACCCTTGTTTTCAAACAATTGAACATAATTGATAAAGGGTTTGCTGCCCAAATCCAGCACCTGCTCTGCCCAAGTATCCACCACCTGCCGGACCGCTTCATCTGTCATCTCGGGCAGTGTCAGATCGTGCCTAGGATTGAAGCACATGACTCGACAAATGCCGACTTCTGCCTCGGCACGGAAGAAGCGCCCGCTACTTACATCGCCACTGGGGCCGGTCGGTAATAGAGATGCAAAGTCATTATCAAAGACGTAAGTAGATGTGTAGTGGGGAGTCTCTTTACCACCCGCCCGAGTATTGCCTGGGCAGAGATAGCAATCTGGATCGTACTCCGGCCGCGTGATCGGCGGAACCTTTTCGACTTGGCCTTGCCAGGGGCGTTTGGTACGGTGGGGAGCCACAACTACCCAATCATCCGTGAGAGGGTTGTGACGAAGGTGGGTATGATCGGTGGAATCGAATGTTGTTTGGCCGACTAATTTACTCATGAGCGCTTGATCCTGATTCAGATTCGGCATTCACTGATCCTTGAGCATTCTCCCGCTCGGTTGCTTCTGCTACGTCCGCTTCTACATCGGCGGCAGCAGCTGCAACTACCCAACTGACCAAAAACCAGACCCCGCCACCGATGAGTAGCGCAATAGCCATACTCGCCGGATTAGAGGGGACATTGCCGCGGAAGATGCCAATCACAGTTAGTAAAACCCCAATGGAACCAAACAGGAGTCCAATGTAAACGGGTGTTGATAGTCTATGCATAAATTTGGTGTGGCTATAAGTTTAGATTATCGAATTGGGATATCAGTTTGGAATGTCTAATTGTAGATATGGATTACGTTGCAATCTGATAATTATACTATACTGGGGTTTAGATAGATAAGAAGATGAGAATGAGAACGCTTTACTTTACCCTTGTGTCATATTCTCATATATAGTCCTGTTGGGTATATCCGGCTGCTGGAGCGGTAAGCAAACCGTAAATCGGCTACCTTTCCCTAATTGACTATCAACGTGGATGCTGCCTTGATGTAACTCTACTATCTGTTTGACTAGGCTCAAACCAAGCCCTGTCCCTTCCGTACCCTTTTCTAGCTTGACGAATGCCTCAAAGGCTGAGTCTATCTGTTCTGAAGCCATACCGATACCGGTATCCCAAACTGAAAAGCTGAGCATCTGGGTACCTTTTTCACTTTGAGTGGCCTGTCTATCATTATACTCGACAATTAACCCAATTTTCTGATTACTGGGTGTAAATTTGACGGCATTTTCTAGTAGATTAATCAGTATTTGCATTAAGTAAACTTCATCGGCTTCGATGTTGATCCCACCAGCCTGATTGTCAAAATCAATCTGGACTTCCTTTTGCTGAGCCTGCTCGGCAACCATCTGGATCGCCGCAAGACTAATGAGCTCTACTGATATCAGCTCTAATTGAAGAGATACATTTTCACTATTGAATCGACTGAAGTCAAGGATGCGGTCAAGGAGCTTGGTCAGATAGTCGCCGCTTTGGAGTATCTGTTGGGTGGCCACGAGTTGTTCTTCATTGAGATCGCCATAAACAGCCTCATATAGAGCATCTGCCTGCCCAATGATCATAGTAAGAGGTGTACGCAACTCGTGGCTGATATTGGCTAAAAAATGGCGTTTGGCATAAGTAGATTGCTCCAATGCCTCGCTCGCCACCTTTAGCTCTGCTTCAATTTTTTTAAGTTCTGCAAGCTCCTGCTGCAGATTCTGGATTCTTCCTTCTAACGCACTTGTTTGGCTCTTCACAAATTCATTTCGCTGCATGTGATTGCTATTGAGAGAGCCAACCGTATCGCTCAGATAGCCTACAAAAGCGCTGATGAGCAATAGGACGCCCATTCCTGAAACAGAGGGGCCTGTAAGGATTTCACCCCAATCTAAAGCCAAAAAAACGATCAACAAATAGATATTTACTAAAATAGCAGCAATCCCTATTAATATGGCTCTGTTCATGCCATATAACAGACTGCCAGCGAAGACGGTGAATATTGCAAATATACCGCCTGACGGGCCCATTTGTAGAAATAAAAAGGGAACAAAAATGATTTGAACGAAAAACGCGATCCCAATAATTACAAGCTTTCTTTTTTCCGTTGCTGTGCGCAACCGCAGAATAAACTCCACTCTTCAACATCCTCTTTAACTGCTAATCCGGTGGATTGAAAAATTGTTGCTCCTGTGATAAATAATATTCTAGAACAGCTCTGTTGAATAGACTCTTGAATAGAATGAAAGGACTATACCACCAACGGGCGCCAATGTCTATAGTGTTTGAGACCAATCTGACCATTCAAATAAATTTCTAATTATCCACGCGTTCAAGACGATAGAATCCAATAAATGTCTACAAAATGTCTATAAAGTGTTCGTAGAACAACATCCACTTGTTGGACATCTACCATTTATTATACGCCGAACTGGGCAATAACGAGACGGTGATCTGACTCGCCATATTTTTGGCCAACCCCGCATGAATACACGGTCACGTTGGGAGAGCAGAATATCATATCTAAGCGCATAAATGGCCATCGTAAGGGCAATCTAGCAAAGTCTGCGCCGTGATTAGGAAATGTATATCCCCAGCCCCTACCGGCCACTCGGTGAGCGTCCTCAAGCTGGCTACGCATAAGTCGATAGACATCACTTAAGGGCGTACTATTGAAGTCCCCTACGACGATTACGGGATCTCTTCTACCAACAATGTCATCAAGAAGAGAGCGGATAAATTCTTCTCGCTGACGAAAACTGTGGTGGACCTGAGCCGACAGTGAGCCACCCTGTTGCCAGTAACGCAGTAGGTTCGTGGCCCGAGGGTGGATATTGTAAAGCGTAATCGATTCACCCAGGAGATTGATTCGCACAATTTGAACACGAAAGTCCTTAGACGATAGATGAACTGCATTGAGGTCCTCTAGGGGAAACTTACTGTAGATCCCTAGCCGCGGTGAAGTAGGTTCTTCGCTTGTAATGATGGAGCGATGGGGGTAATGTTCCCCTATATGCTCTTCGATACAGTTCGCCATGTGGGGCGTTAGTTCTTGTAGGGCTACTACATCTGGAATGCCCTGGTCAAGTGGGATTCGGCCTGTTATCGAACTCTGGCTTCTCCACCAGATATTAAAGGTCATGAGAGTAAATGATGAGACATTTTTCTGTGTCCTATCTCCTGAGCCGGCAGATTTCGACACATGTCTTGTAAGGCGCAACCTGGGGTAGGTAGCTGTTGCCCCAAAGAGATATATGTAGGCCAATAGAGGTGCTAGGAGGGGAAGGGTCGCAATGAGTGGCCCAAGGAGTGCGGTGAGAATAGTGAGTGGCAAGAGTACTAAATAAAATAGGGGTGCAAATGGTGAAAGTAGAGCCAACCACCAGATGCGATCCCCATTTCTGCTATATGCAACTGCCCAAAAGCAAAGGAATAGTGCGTATGTAGAAGTAATCCACAACATCTTTAGTTTTACATATTAAGCGTGACTTCCCGGCCTTCTTGCTGACTGCGATAGATTCCGTCTAGTATCGTCATCACCTGAAGGGATTGCTCGGCGGGAACTGGGGATGGTCTCCCATCTGCAACAACCTTAGCAAACTCTACGCACTCCAAGGCATGGGGTTCCATGGGATCCGCAGTTAGCGTAATGTTCTGATTGAAGAACTGCTTGGTCGTATAGTTTGTCCCCATGAATTCTCCGTTGGGCCACTGAGATCCACCTTCAGTTCCGTAGAGCCACATCTGCATGTCTTCGCCTTGGGTTTTATGGTGCAGCAACCAGCTTACTTCTAATATGAGGGTGGCTCCATTCTCAAAGCGCACGAAGGCTGCTGCAAAGTCTTCTACATCCATATCTTTGGGTACTTCCGTCCCGCCCCACTGGCTGAACGCTCCATCATGCATTGCGAGAGGCGCTTTGGCTACTCCTGTAACGGCAACGGGTTTTGGGTTCCCCATAAACCAGAGCGTTAGATCAAGAATATGAACGCCGATATCAATCGTAGGACCGCCACCACTGTTCTTTTTGTATATAAACCCAGGGCGCACCGGAAGCCAGCCGCGACGCAACATCCAGCTTCGGGCATGGTATATCTCCCCTAATGCACCGTTGTCAATTTCCCTCTTCATGGCTTGAGAGATACCCTTGAAACGAAAATGTTGGGCCGTCATTAACGTTTTACCCGATCTGTCGCGAGCTTCAATCATGCGGTGGATATCCGCGGGTGTTGGTGCCAGCGGCTTTTCACAGATGACATGTTTTCCTGCATCGAGCGCTGCAATGGCCAATTCCGTGTGGTACATATTCGGCGTACAGACATCAATGATATCAATGTCGGGGTCATTAATAATATCCGCTGCTGTAGTGGAAAGCTTTGTGACGCCGTGGGTTTCTCCCCACTGGTGTAGAACAGGTTCTACTAGATCACTACCTGCTACGACTTCTGCTATATCTGAGGCCGCCCAGCCAGGCATATGGGTTTTTGCAATGCCACCTACGCCGACTACACCAACTTTTAACATACTCATGAATGATTCCTTCCTTGTACTCAGCTTTAGTTAATACTCAGCTCTGTTGGAAAACCCTAGTTTGGTTAGTCCGGTATAGATGGCCAGAAAAGTTTGTCCTCTCTGCGCGGAATATTCCAACGCAGATTGGAAAAGAGTCGGGATAAGACTTTTCTGGCGAAGTATAGGGTTGGAAAATTAGGGTTTTCAAATCGACTGCTATATAGAATCAGTCGAGCGCAATGTCACTATAGTTTGGTTACAGTCGTTTGCCATGGAACCAAAGAGTCTCTCAGCGGCATTGCGAGTGACTAAGAATCGTACCTTGGTTTTCTGGTTACTTAGATACCCAGACAGGTTCTGGGGCAATCTCATCACTGGGGCGAGAACCTGGATCCTCACGGGTGGGGAAGTCCGCAAGGCGGCTGATGGCCTTAACCGTCATATCACTGGTTACGGCAACTTGGCAAGAGAGGCGGACACCACTCAATTCTTTCTCCGCTAGCTTCTCTTTCTCGGCTTCGGTCATCTGGCTTGGTTCACCAGCCACAAATTCTACTTTGCAGGTTGTGCATTTGCAATTACCGCCACATGCATACATCTGATCAACGCCTGCTTCATCTTCCAATGCCAATACAAGACGCTTTCCTTCAGGAACTTCAAAGGTACCCACTCCTTCTACTGTAAGTTGTGGCATAGAGGCCATCCTTTCTTTTTGATTCATACCTGAGTGGAGAAGATTGGATCGTCTTTACTTTCACCGATCCCTTCCCATCTGTGAGCAAATATGATATACATTTGTGGTTGATATCTAACACTTGGTGTATTATACCGCAATGTGGCTGATGAGCAATAGAAATTAATTGGTAATGGGCGATACTCGAGTCTACTCAACGAATTTGATTAACCGTGTCCAGTAAAGCCTGCCAGAAAATGTTCATTCGGACTTCTGTCAGGTTCACTTTGGGAAATCCTGAAAAGAGAGGAGATCTCCACTCTTTATGGGGACAAGCCTCATCTTCATAGATAAAGGTATTTTCCTGGCACTTATGTAACTCCCCAATGTTGTGACTCGAACCTCATTGCAAAGGAGAACCCTGTGAAGATCACTGACATAACCATTGAAACGTTTCGATACATGGCCAATACCGTGCGCGATTCTGAAGGCCATGGTCACCCTGGCCCAGAGCACGAAGCGACCCAAAGTCTGCTCACCATTCATACAGACGAAGGTGCTAAAGGCTACACCTTTGGCGGTATGGCCCAAGGTACGTTGGAGAATTTGGTTAAACCAATCCTGCTTGAGAAAGATCCCTTTTATAGCGAGCAGATTTGGCACGCTCTTAAAGAACGCCAGCGCTTGAACTTGGCGACCCTGACTGATAAAGTATTGAATGTCGTCGATCTAGCCCTTTGGGATCTCAAAGGGCGCGTCCTTGGGGTGCCTGTTCACAAGCTTCTTGGCGCAACGCGCGAGAAAGTTCCCGCCTATGCCAGCACCATGTGTGGTGATGATCTTGACGGTGGGCTGGCAACGCCTGATGATTATGCCCGCTTTGCTGAATGGTGTGTTAAAGAGCGAGGCTACCCAGCATTCAAACTCCATACTTGGCAACCTCCTTATGATGGTGCTCCTGATGTAAAGAGAGACATTCAAGCTTGTGCCGCCGTTCGAGAAGCAGTAGGGCCTGACGTGCCGCTCATGCTGGATCCATTTCACTATTACAGCCGGGAGGAGGCGTTTTACCTTGCCCGAGAATTGGAGAAACTTGACTACTATTGGATGGAAGAACCCATGGATGAGCATAGCATGTCATCATATGTCTGGCTTTGCCAAAATACGCTCCTACCCATCTGTGGACCCGAAACGGCTGAGGGCAAAATGTTTACCCGTGCTGAATGGATTAAGGCTGGCGCCTGTGATCTCGTACGCGGTGGCGTGGGGGATCTAGGAGGATTGACACCCCTTGTTAAGGTTGCTCACCTAGCTGAATCATTTGGCATGAGAATGGAGGTACACGGCGGCGGGCCAGGAAATCTCCATATGCTCTGCGCGATGGGCTTCCCTGGTGAATTCTATGAGCGAGGCTTGCTTCACCCCTTTATTGATTGGGAACAACCCAAACCCTGGCTCAACAAACTTAACGATCCAATGGACGATAACGGGTACGTCTACGTTTCCCAGAAACCCGGATTGGGAGAAGATATCAACTTTGATTACATCCAAGATAACCTCGTATAGTCAGTGGACCCGATAAAGTATTGATACTTGGATTCATTTACATTTCGGCGTAAACCCGTTGACAAATAAATCCCCCTTTCTTAAAGAGTTTTGAGCATGAACTTAACTTCAATCCATTTTCTGTATGAATATAACTACTGGGCCTCTACTAAGATTCTAATGGCGGCAACCAATATCAACCAAGAAGAATTTCTTGCATCTGCATCATTCCCCAATGGTAGTTTACGGGGTACTTTGGTACATATTGTGGCAGCAGAGTGGATCTGGCGGCTACGTGTTCATGAACAGGTCTACCCGTCATCCCTTCTCAACCAAGGCGACTTTCCTGACTTACTATCGGTTCTTGAACGCTTTCAGGAAGAGGAAGGGAAGATGCGCAGCTTCCTCTCTACATTGGATGAGGAAAAATTGCTTAGCACCGTAGTATATAAACATACCACCGGCAGAGAGTATTCTCAACTGCTATGGCAGATTCTCACCCATGTGGTCATGCACGGCATGCAACATAGAGCTGAAGCTGCGGCCATCCTCACAGATTTAGGGCATTCGCCTGGCGATATCGATCTAATTGTCTATATGAGGGATCGTGGCTAGATACCCGTGAATACCGAACTGATTATTGGCGCTATTTATCGCTTTACAAGAACAAGTGAGCTTCGCTACTACCGCGCAGCTTGTACCCAAAGTGGGGCAGAGTTCCTCTACCCCATCAGTGTGGATGGCTCGCGTATGGCCGGAACCCACGGCAACGGCCGACCCTACGTTCTGCTCTACTTTATGACCAAATGGGGAAAGCTCGCGGCAGGTGGCTATTGGCTCAATCCGAAGAAGGCATTTGATAAAGTCTATGTCACCGATGCAACCTTGGATGATCTGGAACTGATTGCACACGATTTAGCCGAATTGGCTGTTGTCCACGATGAACTAGACGATATTCTAAATCGTGATGAGATTGAATTGGATATGGAAATATGGGGTGAGCTATTAGCCGATTAAGTTCGGTGTCCTCCTTAACTACAAATAGCCTAGGAGTCACACATAGCCGCTAGGGATTGAAGACAAATTAAACCCAAAACTTCGGTTCTGTCATCCCGAGTACCCGAGAGATCTTCCATGACGTTCTATTGAATTCTAGATCCTAAGTTAGCAAGCCCCGTGCGAATTCCTTCCTGCTTATGATTTTCGAGAATCCGTATTTAAATCAAAACTGGCACTTCCGAAACTTTACTAGATGTGCTACGTAATGTATTCTATGCTCAACTATGTTTGAAAAGAAAGAGGTGACCCCATAGGTTCTTTGGTAGAAATCTTATATTTTCAAAATAGTACAGTATAACTTTGTAAACCCGTCACCCACTCTTTGTTACTTTGCCTACTGTTTGTTGGTATCAATCAACATGCGTAGGTATCCGCCCAACTATTCCACATCTAGCTGCCTGCAGTCATTTATAGATAGCCAGATAAAATTTGTCATCCCTTTTTCGACTATCCTGGACTGATTCGGACAAAAGTCGGGACAAAATTTTGCTGGTGGACTTTATTTCTATCGCGTAGGAGTCATTCTGATCTGTTGCGACAGTATTGCAAGCTGCTAATAACATCTACAATCCATCTTCTTTAACGAATTGAACGAACTAAGAGAGCATCTCTCTGAATGCTGATTGCCCAAAATCAGTAGAACACAACCCTTAACTGAGCAAGCTCTCGTGCATTACGGAGCATGCCTATTGAACCGCGGTCTACTGGAGATGGGGTACAGGATCGAGAGAGTGCCAAAGAGCGATGGTCATTGTGGACAAAATTATATTTGATAAAGTTTAGATCTAGGAGAAAACTATGAGTTTTATTACAGACATGATTATGCAACAGGTTGGTGATGGTGCCGCAGGGAAAATTGCAGAACAGCTTGGCGTGTCGGAAAGCGTGGCCAAGACAGCTATCTCCGCTGGCCTGCCTATGCTTATGGGTGCCTTAGGACGTAACGCTTCTGATCCATCTGGTGCAGAGGCCCTATCTGGTGCGTTGCAAAAAGATCATGATGGTAGCATTCTGAATGATCTGATGGGTGCCTTAGGAGATTCTGGCCAACTCGATGCCGGGTCTGCGATCCTTAAGCATGTATTAGGCAATAAGCAGGGCAATGCACAGCAGGCGATTGGACAAGCCGCTGGAATGGATGCCGGCCAAGCTGGCGATCTGCTCTCCATGCTTGCACCGATTGTCTTAGGCCAGCTGGGCAAAACCCAGCAAGAACAAGGGCTGGACGCTAGCGGATTAGCTGACATCCTCCAAGGCGAACGTAAGAATGCCGACGAGCAACTAGGTGGCATGATGGGACTCCTGGATATGGACGGCGATGGAGAAGTCACTGACGACGTGATGAGTATAGGCAAAAGGCTTTTGAGCCGCTTCTTCAGTTAATTTTTGGAGGCTTTGATGACACACGCTCATCGAAGCCTTACCATTACTCATAAGGCAAGGAGAAGGGGCTGAGCACCCATCCCAGCCCTGAACTAAATCTCTCCATGGCTACGAAACAAAGGCTTCTTGAGGCTGGCTTGTTGAATGAGGAAGATGTCCCTTTGATGAGGCGTTTGTCTCGTAGCGATCCATTCCGTTTCGTTACAAATATCTATCATCGTGAATCCCATGACTAAGATCCTGATAATCGGTTCCGCCTCTCTTGATACTTTGCACATTTCTGGCCAAACTCACCACACGGTAGGCGGTGCTGGGCTTTATACGGCTTTGGCTGTTGCAAAGGCTGGGTGTAGTGCGACACTTCTTGCTCCCATGCCAGAGCCAATGCCTGAACCACTTCAATTGGCTGCTAACCAGATATCATGGATCGGTCCGTTGATAGCCCCTGACCAACTGGCACAACTGGAAATTGCTCATCATGGTGATGGCAAGGCTACCCTAATTGGTGCTGCATGGGGAGCAACAGAAACACTCTCCTCTCAAGCACTGCCTACCGATCTTTCTGGCTACTTTTGCGTTCATGTGGCTGCATTACCAACTGCCCATGCCCAGCTCGAGTTTGTGCAAGCTTGTCGACAGCGTAATGCTTCCCGAATCTCTGTTGGGACCTATGCCAAAATTGCCTTTGGTGAAACCGATACGGTGCGTCAGCTTTTAGAGCGAACTGATTTTTTCTTTATGAATGAAAATGAAGCACGGGGCCTATTTGGCGAATTAAATGATTTGCGCGGGCCTGATGGTAGTATGTGGTTTATTACGATGGGAAAAGAGGGCGCTTGGTTACTTCGCGGTTCAGAACAGATTAAGGTGGAGAGCCCTGCTGTTACTGAGGTCGATCCAACTGGTGCTGGAGATACCTTTTGCGGAGTAACGCTTGCTGGCTTAGCCAATGGTATGGCTCTTAGAGAAGCCATGTTAAATGGCTGTTCTCTCGCCGCTCAGACGATTCAGGGTATTGGTCCCTCCCGTTTGTATTAGCGATGTTTCGCAATCGCAAATAGACTTGATAGCAGCTATTTGAGATCGAGAATTTGCTAAAACGTAATGGAGGAACTTTCCGGTGCTCGAGATGACAGGAGCGAAGTTTTGGGTTTTATGTGATCTTGATTCCGTAAGCACTACATGAGCACGAAAGAGCTCATGTTGCAAACACCATATCTTGTGACGTCAATAGCGCTACACTATTGTATAACCATACTTGCTTGCCCGGTCAATTCCAAAGATGTAACCAGCGCGCTGATTATCGGTGTAATAAAGGTGAAGTCATAAACAATGCCAACCTCTATGATGTCAGGTTGAGTCGTATCGATATTCACCGCAGCACTATCTATATTTAAGCCAATCATTTTGGTTTCGATGGCTGTCATAATCGTACTTGGGTCGATAATCCCAGCCCTTGCGCCCTCCTGGGCTGCTGCATTCACGACACTGGCTGCGTAAATTGCCCGGCTAGAATCAATAATGCCAAATGTAACAGTTAGGATAAGAAGCAGTACCAATGCCAATTCGACCACGCTTTGACCGTCTTCCTTTGATGTTACGATTTCATCATAGCGGTGTTTGAGTAAGTGTTTCATAGGAATTAGTATATATCATTAATCAATATATATCTCTTACAAATGGCTGTAAGCAATCTATACACAGATGATATGAGCAGCTTCATGTCTCATCGAAATCACACGTTTCAGGGTATTGTTGGCGAATTGCTTGTGAAGTGAGCACGCCCCGCGCAGCTATGCGCCAGAAACCGTCACGAGGCCTACCCCCACATTGTATGGGCATTTTGCATCGCCAACAGTATCTTGCAGGCCGTGAGAATTGCTACCCCGTTTCTTCGCAAATGAATTATGCCGTCTAATGTGATCAGTTGATTGTAGAATAGCTTATTCAGATACGATACGGTTTTGACTTCTCTCAACTTTGGATTAAACTGAGCGATTATGGAAATATCTCTCTTTCAAGAGGATGAGCCTCTTCAATTTGAACGGATTATCTTGTACCCTTACCCCGATTTGAAGCGTATCTGGACTCGCATTTGGGTGACGGCTAAACAAGATCAAGTTCCGAACATTGATATCCGTATTCTTAATCCAGATAGTAGCGAAGACAGCAGCATCTTTCTGCTTGCACAAACAGATCAAAAAATTGATCGTACAATTCATATGCGAGATCCGGTTCCAGGGGCTATCTATCACGTGATTGCCGAACTATCTACTGGGATGGGAGATGATCTCGAATCCTTGGATCGTCGCGAATTTGATATGATACTCGAATTTCGTAACCCAGAAGAGAAGCAACCCGGCTTCGGTTTTGGCGTCAATTGGGACGAATACCAGCGCTCGGTATAGCTCTATTTTGGTATTATACTGCGGTCGTTTTGAAAACAGGAGTTTTCCGATGCTCTACCAGAGTGACCAAACTCGTGTTTTCAAACGGAGCTGAGTATAATTATTCAATAGTTGGTTGCATTGCGATTTTGCAATTTTTGAGATAAGTTAGTAATATATCCGTAATGCTACAGATTTTGTAATATATAACACATCAAAATCCGGCGCATTTATGTTACCTTGTAATCTATATTGAAGCGTAATGCATTCTGACTAATTTTATTAAACCCGCTCACTTCTTCAGACCTTATTATGCAATCTTTACCCTACTGCCAACATATGATGAGTACACACGATACAGTATATGAATGTACTTATTGTTGTTTATGTTGCTGTTGTTGTTGTTGCGCGCCGCACACGAGAGATTGCTCGGTCGAGTGATGGAGATGGTTTTTAGCCAACTCTAAGCAACTTAAGCCGGTCGAGCAATCGACCGGCTTTTTCTATGCAATCGGACCTGACTCTAATATTGCAGTCGTTCTGAGATGGGTAGTTTTCCGATACCCTACTAGCACACTATACTAGTCTGACTAAACGACCGCTTACAAACAGGGCTGATTACAAAAAGAGTTTAGAGATCTCACAAGCAAGGGAAATTATGATATTTTTTGATTGTTGCATCTGTATCACGCGGGACGCTTGTCTCGCTGATACAGTTAACAGAGCGTAACGAAGCGCGTTAACCGCATCAGATTCTGAAGTGCTAAGGGATAAAATCCCGCTCAGCAATAGAGACCTGTGCTCCCGCGAATTCATCTTGAAATGAGAACGAGCAGATAAGCCGTAGCTTTCGTGCACGTTTTCATTCTATATTGCTCTTGACCCAAAGCCATAGCGGTGAAGAGTAGAAATATAGCCCACTGTTGTAAATAGACACATGTGGCATGGATTCGTTAGGAAGCATTTTCGTTCCAGGGACGGAATGGGTTCCTCTTGTTGTGCGGGGTTTTTTTGTGCTCAAAAATATATCTGCTCATTATAGTTTAATTGAATATTCTAAGGAGATTCACGATGACAACTGCTACAGTTGAGGTACCTGACTCTTGGCAAGCCTATTTGACTGATAAAATTCCCACTGAACTAGGAGAAGAAATCGATATTTTTGAGAATCAGATGGAACTCAAGCGGCAAGGAAAGTTAAGCGATCAGGTCTTTGCAGAGACCCGCTTGCGCCGAGGGGCATACGGCCAGCGCTATGATAATGGCCAGCGCCATGATGGGATCAACACCCAGACCTTGGACTTCCCTTCTGATGAGCTGACCAAGGGACCGGATACGATTTGGGATGCGCCAGGTATGCAGCGGATCAAGATGCCTTATGGTGGCTTAACCCCAGATCAGCTGGATCTTTTGGCTCAGCTTGCCGATGAGTATTCTGATGGCATTCTCCACGTAACGACAAGACAAGATTTTCAGCTCCACTATACCCACATTGATGATTCGCCTGATCTCATGCGACGACTGGCGTCAGTGGACATCACAACCAGGGAGGCATGTGGGAACTCTGTGCGCAATGTAACGGCTTGCCCCCTTGCCGGGGTCTGTAATACCGAAGCCTTTGACGTAACGCCCTATTCCAATGCCCTTATGGAATTTTTGCTAGGTCATGATGATGTACAGGACTTTGGTCGCAAATTTAAGCCTGCCTTCTCTGGCTGTGCTGACGAGGCATGTGGCTTGGTTAAGATGCATGATTTGGGGTATTTGGCTCGTGTGGAAGAGATCGATGGTACTCCCAAACGCGGATTTACAGTCTACCTTGGCGGTGGATTGGGAACTGTACCCCATCAAGCGAAGGTCCTTTACGAATTTCTACCAGAGGAAGAGACGTTACCCGTAGCACAAGCTGTTTGTCGAGTCTTTGCTCGATTGGGTGAGAAGAAGAATCGCAATCGTGCCCGCCTCAAATTTCTAGTTGAAAATTTAGGCATTGACGAAATGCGCCGCCTAGTTGATGAGGAACGAGCTACCCTTCCTCATGACCCTCGCTGGACATCGTTTCTAGATGATATTCATAGCCATGATGAACAACCCTACAAGCCAGCTATCTCGCTAAATGGCGCAGGCAAGCCCCATGGGTTTGATGAGTGGGTTTCCACCAATGTCTACCATCAACGGCAACCTGGGTACTGTGTCGTCACCGTGAATCTGCCATTGGGCGACATCTCATCTGAGCAAGCCTGGCAGCTAGCTGATATTGCCCGTAAATATGTAGGTGACACCATGCGGACCACCGTTGAGCAGAATATTGTTCTTCGATGGGTCTCCGAAGCTGACTTACCTGGGCTATATAGTGATCTGACGGCCATCAACCTGGGAACAGGAGGAGCAGGCACCATCGTTGACATTACCTCTTGTCCCGGAACGGACACATGTAAGCTGGGCATTGCTTCCTCTAGAGGGTTGGCAGGTGAATTGCGTACCCGATTAGCGGCCCAAAATGCGACCTTACCCGCAGCCATTAAAGATCTGAAAATCAAGATTAGCGGCTGTTTTAATTCATGTGGGCAGCACCATGTTGCCGATATTGGCTTCTTTGGCAACAGTCGTCGTCGCAACAATCGCACAGTGCCTCATTTTCAAGTTGTTTTGGGTGGTAAATGGAAAGAGAACGCGGGGGCGTACGGGCTGGCATTGGGAGCAGTTCCCTCTCGAAATGTTCCAGAATTACTGGATGTCATCACCACCCGTTACGCCAGTGAACGCCAAGCTGACGAGTCTTTCCAGGATTGGATCAGCCGACTGGGTAAGAAAGAAGTGAAGACGATGATCAAACCCTTCTCGGATGTGCCAACTTATGAGATTGAACCCAAGATCTACAGTGACTGGGGGGATCCACGGGAATTCTCGATTGGTGATATTGGAGTTGGGGAGTGCGCAGGCGAGGTAGTCTCACTTTTCTCAATGAATATTGCTCAAGCCGAGGGTGCCGCGTTCGATGGCTTAGTTGCCCTGGACGAGGGAGATTATGAATTGGCTGATCAGAAAGCGTACCAGGCTATGTTATTGGCTGCCCGCTCGCTTGTTCTGAACGAGTACCTAGATGTTGGTGATGATCCAGAGCGCATTGTAAGCGAGTTCCGAACCCGCTTCTACGACACCCAGAAGTTTTATGACAAATATGCCAAGGGGAAGTTTGCTAACTACCTCTTTGAGCGCCATGCCCACCCTCCCATTGCGCCCTCTTCGGATACGGCCCATCGCTTGGTAGAAGAGGCCAATCTATTTATAGAAGCCGCCCACGCCTGTGATGCCCGAATGGCAGGCGCGCTAGCTGGTGGTGTTACCGTTTAAGGCTTGCATACGTTTATCTTGACTTAAACAACACCACGGAGGACGGAGAAGATCCGCTAAGGAATCAAGATCAAATAAAGTCCGAAACTACGGTCCTGTCATCTCGGGTAGCCGAGAGATCTTCCGTTAGGTTTATTAAATTCTCGATCCTAATTCACCGGGATCCGTCTCCTATTTTCGGCACAGAAACATTCATATCATAAGGAACGAGAAGGAACTAGACAATGAATGCACCAAAACGATTAAAGATACGATTGCCCTTAGAGACACCAGACGACTTTGACATTGCATCTATTATTCCCGTTTTTCACCGCTGGATTCAGGAGAGAACGCTTCCAGGTCTGCTGATTGACGTGGCTGATTATAAACACGTTCCTAATGGCCCAGGCATTCTGCTCATTGGCGACGAGGGTGACTATAGTTTAGATCAGGCAGATGGGCGCTTGAGTTTGGTCTATGACCGCAAACGCGCAACTGGTAATGATTTAAGTGAGAGCATCCGCATTCTATTTGAATCTGTACAGGCAGCACGTCATGCATTGGAGGCAGAGGCCGAACTTGGACTCCGTGTTCCTAATCAAGCAGCGGAAATTGTCATTCTGGATCGGCTTCAATATCCGAATAACCAAGGAACGTTTGATGCTGTAAAAGAGTCTATGCAAGCTGCTATTGCATCGGTTGCTGAAGGTGCTACCATAGAACTGACCTATGTTGCCAGCGACCACAGACGCCCATTAACTCTCCAGCTTCAGCCGGAGCAGGAGATGGTTTTGGCTTAATATCAGGTTTGTCGGACATAGGCTATACGATTGCAGTATGGCACTAATATACAAAATAATCGTGTAATCCTTAAGCACTTCCGACCCTTGTGGCGTCGCCAAAAACGGATTATTCTGGTGGAAACTTTACACCAAGGTCGTATCCGACAGAATGGCTTTGGTATACAACTACCTTATCCAGGCACGAGGTAATTCCTATGACTGACATAACTCTTTTTCAACCATTTATCAAAGCTGTAGGTCGTGGCGAAAAACTTAAACGAGATCTGACCTATGATGAATCCGTCCAGGCCATGCGTATGATGATGCTTGGACAGGCTACGGACGCGCAGATGGGGGCATTTCTAATCAGCCAACGTGTGAAGGGTGAAGCCGTTGACGAGATCAATGGCTTCACCCATCTGATTCGTGATGAGTTTGTACGGCCACTTTCCCCTAAAGTGGGTGACCTGCTGGATCTGGCAGTACCTTATGATGGCAAGTCAAAGACTGCCCAGTTGGTCCCTGCCATTGCAGTGTTACTGGCCGAGGCGGGCGTGCCGGTTCTGCTGCATGGAGACAGCGACGTTCCTACCAAGTCTGGGGTGGGGCCAGGGAGCGTGTTCGCCGCGTTAGGTATTCCAAATACATTAGATTGTACTGCTGTTGAACGCATGATCGAGCAAGTCGGGTTTGGTTATGTCAGTGCCGTTCACTTTGTGCCAGAGTGGCACGGCTTATTGCCCATCCGCAGACAGTTTGGGCTACGAACCCTATTTAACACGATAGAGAAGTTCTTTAATCCTGCTGATGCACCTAACCAGATTAGTGGGTTTTTCCATGCCAATTACATTGAGCGAATTCGCTCCTCCCAGACGGGGACCGTGCGTAGCTGGATGGTTCAAGGTGAGGAAGGCTCAGTTGAAATGGCCTCAGGGCGCAAGACCCACATCTTTGCTACAGAGGCTCGCCAGGATGTCGTCCTTGAGCCAGCCGAAGTGGGGCTTCCTGAAAGAGAGCGTGTTCTGCTAGAGCCAGTAGTAGAGGAGCATGCCAAGTTAAATATGGCTGTTCTTTCTGGAACCACTGGTCCTGTTGCAGACCAAGCGATCTTTACAGCGGCAACAATTCTGACTTTGTTAGATATTGTCCCAAGCATCAGCGCTGGGATGATGCAAGTTCAAAAGAGCATCGCCACTGGCAGAGCCAGCCATCGATTGGCCACAGCTCAAAGAAGTTCGGTTTCTTATACTTAGCTCCGTTTAAGCCGGTATTTTAGTCTCCGCCTGTTAGGGCATCGGAAAACGACCGTACTCAAAACGACCACAGAATAGCGAACTGTGATGACAGAGAGGCAAAAACATGGTTAACGCAACCCCCTTGTTTAATCAACAGAGTCACTTTGATGCGCTAAACCTTCAACTGAAAGCGCTTTCCCTAGACGATCTACTGCGCTGGAGCCTTTGGACCTTTGGTGGCAAGATTGCCCAAGTGACAAGCTTCGGCCCTAGCGGCATTATCATACTGGATAGGCTGGCTAAGCTTTCCCCTGGTATTCGAGTAATCACCGTTGATACCAGTTTTCTGTTCCCAGAGACGTATACACTCTGGCAAGACCTTCAAGATACATACGAATTTCAGCTTGACATTCGACGTTCGGATATTACTCCGCTCCAGCAGTTTCAACGATACGGCAACCGCCTTTGGGAATCTGAACCCGATCAATGTTGTCAGATTCGCAAAGTGGTTCCCTTAGCCCAGTCTCTTGATGGTCTAGATGCATGGATCACTGGCATACGACGGGATCAATCGAGCAGCCGGGCACGGACGCAGATTATCGAGTGGGATGTTAAACACCAGATGGTTAAGGTGAACCCGCTCGCCTACTGGGACCAAGTTCGAATCTGGCAAGTCATTCGTCGCGAGAATCTTCCATACAATTCCCTTCATCTAGAAGGATATACGAGTATAGGCTGTGCTCAATGTACCAAGCCAGCGGAGCCTTGCGGGGATGAGCGCTCTGGGCGTTGGCAGGGTATAGCCAAAACCGAATGTGGTATTCATACGCAAGTAGAGAGCGGCTCGATAGGCAAATCCCATGTTCTGCCTGGGCGTACTCATTAAGCCCTTTGATCTACTGTACTCAACTCTGAGCGTTACACAGAGTCTCTCGGAGGAGGCACAGAGCGACACGGAGAAAAACTCAATAGAGAAGAAATATCTCTGTGAGAACTCGGTGAATCTCTGTGTCATCGCGACTCAGTGTAATGTTTAAAAAACCGGAGTATGATTAAGGAATAACTGATACAATGCAAACCTATCCCATAAATTTAGTCTTAAACAATCGTTTGGTCATCCTCATTGGTGGTAAAGGGGAAATTGTCCAGAAGATACCCGGCCTGTTGGATGTGAACGCCCGAATTCGCCTGATTGCCCCTTCAATTGACGATGCTGTGCTACCATATGTCTTAGAAGAGCAGGTAGAGTGGGTTGCCCGCTCATATTGCCCAGGTGATTTAACGGGAGCTACGCTTGTGATTGCCAATACAGGTAACCTGTCTGTTCATGAAGAGATTTGGGCCGAGGGAATAGCCAATGGGCAACTTGTTAACGTGATGGACGTAATGCACCAATGCAACTTTCATGCTGCCTCTTTAGTGCGGCGTGGCCAATTGACCATCTCAATTGGTACAGGCGGGGCCGCCCCTGCCTTGGCTGCCACATTGCGCAAGCGTTTTGAGGAGGATTTTGGTCAAGAGTATGCTGAATTTCTCAGGTATTCTCAATCCATACGGCCACAGGTCGCTCAGCTAATCCCATCCTTCCAAGAACGGAAAAAGTTCTGGTATGCATTGGTGGAGAGTGATGCGTTAGATCTATTAAAACGGGGGCAATCGTTTGCGTTTGAACAATTGGTACGAGAATTGCTAGAAACCCATGCAGAAGCAATTCCTGCATAAAGCCCGGTTGACGCGCCAATTTTCAGTGTAGTTGGCCAGAAAAGTTCTGCCTCGACTCTGGATTAATCCACTGTAGGAAATTCTGATAGGGGAAACAGAACTTTTCTGGCCGATTATAGTGCCATAATCATCTACTTTGACATGCACCAACCTCCGTGCTACACTTCACTCTGGTTTTTTTGAGACCGATAAAGTTTATCATCTTCTATTTACTATAGATATCCAGAAAAAGATTTTCCACCCCTCCTTCTCTATAGCGGAGCGCACATGGAGAAGGGGCTAGGGGATGAGGCAAAACCACAGAAAATCTTTTTCTTAAAGACTATAGAAGATACAAAGCGTTCGGATGTTAAGGTGCATAAGGCTATCTATATTATCGGCGATATCCACGGCTGCTATACAACGCTGGTCGAAATTCTTCAAGAAGCGGAATTGGTCAATCAAGAACTATCTTGGATTGGTGAAGAAGCTGTGCTCTGCTTTATGGGAGATTACGTCGATAGAGGGCCACAAGGAATCGACTGCATAGACCTCATTATGAAGTTGCAAGATGAGGCAGAGGACGCGGGCGGGGCCGTGATTGCTCTTGTTGGCAATCATGAAGTGCTATTGATGGCTTCCAATCTCTTTGGCGTTACGCCTTCACCTGATGATGAGGATAGTGAGATTGTCGATCTGGGCAATACATTCGTTCGGTCATGGATTCGGAATGGTGGCGTGTGGAGTGATTTGGAACAGTTAACCGAGCGACATGTTGAGTGGTTGAAAAATTTGCCCGCTGTGGTTTTAATTGACGATCACCTGCTGATTCATGCAGACGCTATGTTGTACTCAACATATGGGGATTCAATTGAGGAGATCAACGAGTCTTTTTATGAAATGTTTAACGGCTCAAGCCAACGAATCTGGATGCGGCTACTCAATGAATTCTCAGAACGATATGCATTTTATAGCGAGACGCCCGAAGGGAAAGAGCGGGTTGTTGAACTTTTAGAGCGATTAGGAGGGCGTGACCTATTCCATGGTCACACCCCCATTGCACATGTTTTAGAACAAACACCAGAGACTATAGTTGAACCGCTAATTTATGCAGATGACTTATGCATCAATCTCGATGGTGGCATCTGTCACGGAGGCCCAGGCTTTATCTACCAACTATCAAGTACCTCATCAGAAATCACTATCCGCTACTGAGTAGAAATTCTCAACTCTCAAGCGTAATACACCTCTAATCTATCCGCTAAATCATCAAGAAATCGAAGAACCTGAGTTGAATCCTGATTGTCATTAAGCGGAACCATCTGTTCAAAACGCAAACGCCCGTCCCTAACTTCAATGGTGGTATCGCCAGTCAATTGCTCTAAATACGTCCAAAATTTCGGACGATTGAGTAAGGGCTGGATTAAATCCTTAGGTGTACAGTAGATCTTAAATCGTTGAGCTGCTGCTGGCTGGTCTGTTTCAGCAGTATGCACTGCCTCACCATTTTCATCGAGCACAACTAGTTTAGCGCTCTGAGGACTAGCGCTACTTTGATTCGTATCCGGTAGATTTGCAATGCCCTTGACGGAAAACCGCGCGTGGCTGGGCACATTAAGTTCCATGACCACAATCTTAGACTCAAGCTTTGGCCTATTTATTTGCTCTCCATAGTATGCCTTGGCCAGACAAACTCTGCGTTTCTCAAAAAAACCATCGACTACTCCATGATACCCCATGAAAGATTTTTCACCATTGCGTGGCGCAGGTCTGCTTTCATCAAGTTGATGCCATTCAGCACCCACCTGGTTAGGTTGAAAGAACGTAATCGTGGTGAACCAGGTCAACCCAAAAAGTAGAACAAAGCCGATTACGATAACTGCCTCTCTGGGCATCCCGACCATCACAATTGTGCTGAAGGACCAGAGCGCAATGACAAAATAGAGCAAGACAGCTACGACTTTCATCGTCTGATTGTAGGAAAACTTTTGGACTGTTATGGCTCTTGGGAACCTGGCTGAGGAGATTGAGTCTTGCGGAAACTCAGCTGATTGAAAATTAGATGTGGAAATCATGTGGGTACGCCCTTTTCGCTTAACTACAACTGAGGAGATAGCATTCCGTTGCTGCTATCTCGTAACGGATCTAAAAGCAATCATCGTTCAAATGACGAACGTGTTTTCATCAGTTAGTTCATCGGCTAAGTGTGACGTATGCTTATCTTCGTTTGAAAAGAAAACAGTAGATCTCGATGCCGTTGCTCTTCTCATTCCAAGCCTGAGTGAGCGAAAAACGTTTGATTCGATGTGATCTGCTGTAGCGAGTCTTTGGGAAAGGGCTTGGTTGATCGTCAATTTAAAAATGTTCACATTTCTGAATCAGTTCGCCTTCTTGTTGATCGACACTTATCAACAGTCTGTTTGCATTTCATATATTCTATACCGTATTTTGTTGCCTGCATATAGTACTCAGGTACTAGTAAGGAAATTGTAAGCTGTTGGTAACCCTGTTACTTTATGTCGTTCAATAAGGCCATATGGTCTTATTGAACGACATTGCATTTCTGTTTACTGATTCGTAATTACTTGAGGCTGATTTGTCACCTTCATCACCTGACTTCTTCCTACTCTGCCCAATATCCAGCGAAGTACAATCCATAGTAACCCAGTAATTATTATAATCGGACCACCAACGACGATGAGCCAAATGAAGGCGGTAATCCCAACCTGAGTTACATCGAGTAAGACAGACAGAGCCGCATTAAACGTCGCCATTGGTGACCAAACAGAGACCTCTTCCAGGACTTCGCCTGTCGTCTGTTGAATGGGCGTCGGCACTAAGTCGAGATGGATAATAGAAAAGGAGGTCTTCTGAGCTAGTGCGTTCCGCTGCCCTTTCAGCGACTCCAGATCACTTTCGATTCGTGAGAGTTCCCGATTGATCTCTAATACATATTTAAGCTCTTTTGCCTCGGCTAGAATGACTCGCACCCGCTCTGATGTTACTTCCAAGTTCTTGATGCGAGCTTCCAGGTCGACATATTGGGCGGTTACATCCTGGCTGGTGACATGTTCCTCTGTAACGTTTCCAAGGCGGCGGGAGTGTTCAAGGGCTTCTTCAAATCGTTCTACTGGGACTGCAAAGCTTAAGTTTGCATATGGCCGATTGGATTCGTCTCGCCAAGCATTAGAACCGGTAGTATAGCCTCCTATACGCACGCTCAGAGAAGTCGCCTGATTCAGGGCTGTCGTGATATCTGATGCTTCGATTCGTATTGTGGCTTCGCGGATGATCTTGCGCTGTCCAAGATCCGTTGTCCGTTGCGGATCCGTCCCCTGTTCGTTGCTGACAAGTTGTATCGATTCATTATCACTGGCGCTCATCTCTTCCACAGGGGCAGGCTCGCTCATGGCCGCATCACTTGCTGGCACACCTGCAGGGGCTGAGGAACAGCCAAGGATTGTCCATGCCGCCAGAATGAGTACAAGAATTATAGAAATAGGTCGAATAGAAATAGTTTGAAGAGAATGGTTCATTTTATATCCTTTAAACGTTACAAAGATGGTTTGGTTGGTATCAAACTGTTGGTATTGTCTAACGCAACTGCTCCGAAATGGCATAAGCATGACTCCGACTTTTCGGACACCATATTGCCTCCAATGTGTAAGGAATGAGCCGAAGATAACTTGTGTTTCATCTGAGGGTGACCCTGCTAAATTATCCAATTCTCATTCCTAAACATCCGTTGAACAGTGCATCGATGTGCTAAGAGTAGGCGAAGTCAATGCACATCTCAAGAGCCAAATGCGTACCATTCATGTAGAAAAGCCGAATGGTACAGTTGCGTACCATTCGCTTTGCATCTCTTCGTTCATGCTCGTCTAGGATTCAACGCTTTGTTCGTATGTCTGATACAATAGACACTTTGAAGTTCAAATAATCTTAGAATGCTTGTTCTGTATTGCGGTCGATTTCAAAACAATAGTTTTCCTTTACTCTAGCGGAGAGACCAAACTACTGTTTTGAAACGGAGCTGAGTATAGGGCAGGTAGTTGTGGGTTCTAACCCCACCCGGAAGTTGGCCATATATACCGTTGAGATACACTTTTCTCCGCTATAGATGGCCAGAAAAAGCTTGTCCCTATGAAGATGGAGGATATCCTCTCTTCTGGTAATTCCCAGCGTGGATTAGTCAAGAGTCGGGACAGGACTTTTCTGGCAAAGCAGATCTGGCTATGGCTTTTGGATGGCGCTCATCAAATCTTCCGGTAGACGAGACATAAGGAATATCTATGTATACCACTCCTAAGCAGATCACGCGCGGCCTCGATCGCGTGCTCCATCGTGTGACAATGCCAGCTCGCTACACTGGTGGTGAACTAAATAGCATCGTCAAAGATTGGTCAGATCCTACCATTGAATCTAAAGTTGCTCTGGCTTTTCCCGATATTTATGAGCTAGGCGGTAGCAACCTGGGCCTCATGGTTCTCTATGATCTCATCAACAAACGGCCCGAACTGCTGGCCGAACGAGTCTACTGTCCTTGGCCGGATTTTGAGGCTATCATGCGAGCCGAGCGGATGCCCCTCTATGGTTTGGAGACCCGCCACCCCATTGCCGACTTCGATGTTGTTGGCTTTAGCTTGCCCTATGAGCAGCTCTATACCAATGTGCTAACTATGCTGGATCTGATGAGCATTCCGCTCCGAGCTACCCATCGGGATGCCGACTCACCGCTCATCATAGCGGGTGGCTCGGGCTGTTACAATCCTGAACCGATGAGCGCCTTCTTTGATGCCATGATCATTGGCGAAGGTGAAGAGGTCATCTTTGAAGTAATTGAGGCCCATCGCTTATGGAAAGCAGAAATGGCTGGCTCTGGGAAGAATGCTCTACCGTCGACAGATGTTATGTCAGATGTCAAGGCAGATGCCGACGAGCCCTTTTCTGCCAGCGTAGTGACTGGGCCTGAAAATAGCGACGTATCGTCCGAACGCATGCTCCTTTGGGAGCGGCTGGCCAAGATTCCAGGGGTCTATGTGCCCCACTTCTATGACGTAAGCTATGCTGCCGATCAGACCATTGCAGCCATTAAGCCCAACCACCCAAGCGCACCGGTAGAAGTGATGAAGCGGGTGGTTACGGTCATGCCACCGCCCGTCACCAAATTTATTGTGCCGTACATTGATGTAGTACACAATCGGGCTTCGATTGAAATTATGCGGGGGTGTACCAGGGGATGCCGCTTTTGCCAAGCAGGCATGATCTTCCGCCCAGTACGTGAGCGTACGCCCGAAGAAGTACTTCAGGCAGTTGACGAGATGATTGAGCACTGTGGTTTTGAAGAAGTGAGTTTTCTAAGTCTCAGCAGTAGCGATTACACTTATGTTGAAGAGCTTGTTCGCCGCACCATGGAGAAACATGGTGCCAAAAGGTTAAGTATCGGGCTGCCCAGCCTACGTATTGAGAGCTTTAGCGTGGATCTCATGACGTTGTTGGAGAAGGGACGACGGCGCTCTGGCTTTACCTTTGCGCCGGAGGCGGCCACCGACCGACTGCGAGACGTTATCAACAAACCGATTGCTTCCGCCGACTTACTTCAAACGGCCGAAGAGGTCTACAAGCGAGGTTGGACCACCATAAAGATGTACTTTATGATTGGGCACCCTACCCAAACCTTGGAGGATGTGAAAGCCATTGCCGATCTTTCAGCCGAGGTTATGAAAGTAGGCCATCGGATCCTAGGCAAGAAGGCCAAGGTTCGAGTCGGCGTAAGCACATTAGTCCCCAAACCGCAGACGCCTTTCCAGTGGGTACCCATGGAAGACGAAGGGGTTATTCGCGAACAGATCGCAATGCTCAAGCAGGAGACTCGCATCCCAGGATTGGAATTGACCTGGAACAATCCGTTTGAAACCCTAGTAGAGGCATTTCTTACTCGCGGCGACCGTCGACTCGCTAATGTGATTGAGCGGGCGTGGCAGCTGGGGGCAAAGCTAGAAGGCTGGGGTGAGTATTTCAACTTTGGTGCTTGGCAGCAGGCCTTTGATGACGAGGGGCTGGACATGGAGTGGTACGCGCGACGAGAACGCTCTGTAGATGAAATCTTGCCTTGGGACCATATCTCTGCAGGCTTAAAGAAAGAGTTTATGGTGCAGGAGTACATTCATACCTATAAGGGAGGCGTAGTCGATGATTGCCGGGAGCATTGCTTTAGCTGTGGCATTTTAGGCTACTTCAAAGAGCAACGCCGCGAAAGCGAGGACAGCGCTTGGTGTTGCCCACCACTTGGCAAGGATAAGGAGCGACAGCCTGTTGACATTACACCTATCCCGCTCTACTTCAATGATGATATGTCTCCTACACTTGCAGGGCAATTTGATGAACGGGTTCCCCAACGCCGTAACGGAACGGTGGTGAAACGCGTCGAAGACCTCGTGACCGAACTTGAACCAGCAGCGGGTGACGACTGAACATGCCAAAGCAATTCGATAAAGATATAGCGCCCGAGCTGCCTCTTACAAAACCGATGGATCAGACAGCGAATCAAGTTTCTAGCCAAGTACCTGACCAAGTAGCTAATCAACTACTTAGCCAGACAAACACCCAGTCTGCCGAGTTGTCACAAAAAAAGCCGAGTGTTTCGCAGGTCAAACAGTCGCCAAATAAGGTGAGTGAACTCCCCGAACGTCAGCGGGTGCGGATCTTTTATGAAAAAGGGGAGTCGATTAAGTTCATCTCCCATCTGGATGAATTTCGCATGTGGGAACGGACCATTCGTCGAGCTGATCTGCCGCTGCTTTATAAGCAAGGATTCAACCCTCAACCTCATATTCAATTTGCATCGCCCCTTGGCGTTGGCTTTACCGGCATCCGCGAACCAATGGATATAATTTTGGCACCGCCCTTGCCGCTGGATGAATTGCGGAGGCGCCTTGTAGAGAAGCTGCCGCCTGGTGTGCGCGTTCATCATATGGAGGAACTGCCTGTCAAAACGTCGGCTCTCCAAAGCCAACTAATCGGGGCCGATTACCGAATTATTCTCTACGCGGAACCAGGAGAAATTGCTGGGGAACTCATTCAGGCCAGGATCGAAGAGTTCCTTGCCCAAAGTGAGATTTGGCGGCAGCGGGAACGCAAGAAGCGACGCTACCACTATAATTTACGTCCATTGGTTTTGGAGTTGACGTATCAGGGGTACGATGCCGAAGTAGAAGAGCATCTAATTTTTCTGCGCGTTCAACAGCGAGAAGGGGCCACTGGGCGACCCGATGAAGTGGTCTCTGAACTTGGCTTTGATGACTTTGCCCGAACCCTTTGCCGGACTCAGTTCTATTTGATGAATAACCCTGATGATGTGTCTCTCTTTGCACCCTACCCTATCGCAACCAAGGCACAAATTGAGAAACAGTCGGCTACAGGTGACAGACGGCGACGCTTCTCAAAGAAAAAGAGCAGTGAGCATGTGGGTGGTCGGTCGATAAATGAACGAGCAGGTGACGAATTTGGCTAGTACACGATGGCCTAAATAAGCCTAGGGTTCGACGCCGCTATTTAGCTTAGAAATACCGGCTGTAACTATTGGTCTATTTGAGCCGCAGTGTACTAGTGCTATTCTAAAAAAAGATTATCCAAAGCCAACGAGCGGACACGTCCGCGGGTGAAATTTATCTATTGTTTGCCTCATTGATTAGCGCTGTGGTTTCAGCAACGATCTCTTGGGGATCGGCTACGCCATTGAGTGCCTTGATGAGCATATCGCCACCGTAGCCGAGCGCTTGCTGAATTTCAGGGATAGAAGGCATGGATTCTGCTTGTTCAGCTTGAGCCATAAAGCCGTTGAGCAGAGGATCTGGCCCTTGAACGCCGCGCGTTGCTGGCAGTAGGCGTGCAATCTGCAAGAATAACTGTCCACTTTCTCCATCTGTCAACTCCAATGCTACTTGCGCCGCTAATCCCTGTGTATCCTTACCTTTGTTGGGGTTGACAAAGAACCCTTCGGACGTTAGCCAAGGGCGAGCCTGACCGATTGGACCTGCAGGTAAAAGTGCCACCTGTAGCTGATCACCTAGCGCCTCTTTTAGTTCAGATAAACTCCACGGACCATCTACAAAGAATGCGTATTCACCCTTTTTGAATCGCTCCACCAACATACCATAATCAGTATCGATATAGACACCTGGTGATTCATCAAGCTGTATGAGCCATAGAAGATATTGAACCGTACCAGGACTCTGATCCAAAATCGCCTTACCGCTACCATCAAGTAACTGGGTACCAAAGGCCGACAACCCCCACTGCAAATGGTAGAAGCTATTATACAGACCAAGCCCAGGGGAGCCATTGGTACGAACTAGGCTTAGTAGTTCATCAGTTGTTTTGGGCAATGCACCAGGGGCAACCCGCGACTGGTTGTAATAAAGGCTCACGACCTCTACTGTTGCGGGAACACCATAGGGTGTACCGCCAACCGCAAGATTTTCTACAGCAGCTGGCCAATATCGAGTCAATTCTTCGGTTGGCATTAGATCAATCAGAGGGGCAATGCTTTGCCCCTGTATTAGATTAGGGAGCCACCAGTTAGGTGCCAGAAGTAAATCAGGTCCGCCGCCGGAGCTGACTGCGTCAATATAGCTCTCTTCCAAGTCGCTATAGGCCACAAATAAGGTATCGATGATCAGATTGGCATGATCGGTTTGGGTGCGCCCCAGGATCTCGTTGAATGCATCCGCCTCTGCTCCCGTCCAACTATGCCAGATGACCACTGTGCCTTCTAGAGACAAGCTGGTTGTGCCTGACTCAGATTGAGCAGTTTCGTTCGCTTTATTGGTCGCACCTTCCTCTGAATTGCTATTGTCTTGGGAATTTGGGATTTGGTTCGCCTGGGCTTCAGTAGGCGGACTAGCGATAGGTGCCTCTTCACGCTCTCGCCCACAGCCGTTGGCCATCAGCGTAATGACAATAGCGAGAATTGTTAGGAAAGCGTTCCTGGCATTAAGCCGAACGGACAAGAACAGTTGCGTCATATAAAAATATTAATTCGTATCGGTTTTTTTCGTATAGCAAATATGATTCCAAATTATCAGTAGTTTTGCACGGATCAAGAGTCACCACAGTGGATGATGACGTACTCAATTCGTAAGCTCTAGAAGAATTTGGAATTGGCTGCAAAATCCCTTAGACAGACCGCCTATCCTCGATATAATCAAGAAGGGCCTGGAACCCTAGCAGATAGCTGCGCCAGCCAAAGCCAGCGATCTGACCAATGGCAACCGGTGCAATGACTGACGTGTGGCGAAAGGCCTCTCGCTGATGGATGTTGCTTAGATGGACCTCTACCGTTGGCAAGGCTACACCCGAAATAGCATCCCTGAGCGCGTAAGAGTAGTGGGTAAAGGCACCAGGGTTGATGAGAATCCCATCCGCCCAGAGGCGAGCCTCATGGATAAAGTCGATGAGCACGCCCTCATGGTTGCTCTGCAAAATTTTTATTTCATGCTCGGACCCAGCAAAGTCGGTGATGGCTTTGTCAATATCGGCCAAGGTCATAGAGCCGTAAATGTGAGTTTCGCGGGTGCCGAATAGGTTAAGGTTGGGACCGTGGATGAGGGCGATCTTAGTCATTAGGATTCTCTTGCGCTGATTCACCAATTAGATCAAGCAATCTATTTGATATTTTGATAACCATCTCGTTTAACTTTGCCGGTTCGGGTATTCTACTAACTGGAATGGTTACTTCTATTACCTTTTCCAGAGGCAGGACAATGAATTGAATCTCTAGCTGGGACTGTTCAAAAGAGACACCTGTTCGGGTTTTCAACACGACATCGGGCCTTGTCTTTAACCCATCAAAGCTCGTGACTACTTGTAACTCTCTTAGTATATTCTTCTGAATAAAGTGTTCAGCTTGATTAAGTGTCTTATCGAGGGGTTTGTTGGGAAGCTCGTTGTGCTGAATGCCTGAATGAGTCTGCACGACAACAGTAGATGTCTCCCGAAACAAGCGGCCAATTTTCTGCAGCGTAGCGTCTAGCGTTAAGAGGAATGGTTTTACTACTTCTGCGAATAAGAATTGTTGGCTCTGTAGAAACCTCTCCTCTTCATGTTTCCCTTCCTCTCCAGATAGTTGCTTTTCAAACAGTGCAATCCGCTTATCAATATCAGACAACTCCTCAAGGGATTCGCCGCGCGCTGCCTTCAAATAGAGTTCAAGCGAATCAACCACCCTCTCTCCAATAAACTCGATAAATGGTTCGACCTCTCCAGCATCTGCTTGCTCTAATGCCAGAATATACTCTGATTTCCGCTCTGTCGGAACAATTATTGGTACCAGCCTATTTCGCATAAGCAATAGATTCATCAACAACCTGGACATGCGCCCGTTTCCGTCATCGAATGGATGAATCTCAACGAATTTGAAATGAAAGGTTGCTGCTAGAACGACAGGATGAATCTCACCTTTCTGTGTCACCTCGCGATACCACGCCATGAGATCGCCCATGCGTGCGGGCGTCTCCTGGGGTGAGGCATAAAAATGCATGGCACCCGTGCTGGTGCGGACCGAATTGGGTTGAGTCTTGTATTGACCGATTTCGATGCGTCGCTTGGTTGGGCGACCATCGGGCGTTAGGGCGTCCATTTCATATGGTTCAACAAGCAGAACCTTGTGCAATTCGCGAATATAGGCTTCCGTTAGATCCTCTTCTTGACGGACAAACTCTTCTAGATAATCGATAGCCTTCCGGTGACCGTGTATGTCCAGATAGTCTCGAAAAGGCTTACCCTGAGCGGTAATGCCGTGCAGCAAAAAGGCACGTGTCTCACCGAGGGAAAGAGTGTTTCCCTCAATTGCGTTAGAGTGATAGTTCCAATCAAGCCTGAGTTTCTGACGAATCCTTTGCTCGGTTTCATCATCGAAGGGGCGCACCTCATTAACTTGTGCTGCCAGGGTATCAACATTCGCAAGGAGCGCTTTCAAATCAGCCATCTTACACGTATCGAACGACCTTCTCAACTGCCGCCCGAACCAACTCATTGCCAGGATTGTCAATAATGACGACATCTCCAATGGCCTGCGGTATAATGAAGCGGATATTCTTGCCCTGGCGTTTTTTATCGTACCACATAGCATCCATGATGGCATCGACCGGATAGCCAGTGACCGAGGTCGGTAACTCTACCTTGTCTAGGATATTGATGATGCGTTCAACCGTCTCGCCAGAACAACGCCCCATGGACGCGGCAAGATGAGCCGCAGCGACTATACCCACAGCAACCGCCTCTCCATGGCCCAAAACAAGTTTACTAGTCCATTCAATTGCATGACCAAAGGTATGGCCCAAGTTGAGTACTGCCCGGCGACCCTGCTCAAAGGGATCCTCCTGAACCACATCTACCTTCACTTGGACCGCATCTGAGACCAGAGCCGCAAGTGACGTTGGCCCGTGGGCTTCAATGCCCTCAAAGAGTTGGGGGTCGGCAATAATGCCATGTTTGATCACCTCGGCCAAGCCTGCTCTAAATTGGGCTGGCGGTAAGGTGTTTAAGGTGGCTATATCAATGATGACTAGCTCTGGCTGCTTAAAGGCCCCAACCAAATTCTTACCCTGAGGCAGATCCACACCTGTCTTACCGCCAACCGATGCGTCGACCATGGCCAGCAGCGAGGTAGGAATCTGCACAAAGGGCGTCCCACGTAGATAGGTAGCTGCCGCAAAGCCGGCCATGTCACCGATGACGCCTCCACCTAATGAAAGTACAGGGCTTTTTCGATCTAGCCCGCCTGTTAGAAACCGATCGTATAGGGTTGCAATGGTTGCCAACGTCTTGTGGGCTTCACCTTCAGGAACAATGCAAAGCAGTGGTTCATACCCTGCCCCTTTCAGCCCTTCGCATAGCCGGTCCGAGTGGTGCTCGGCAATTATCTCATTGGAGACAACCGCCACTGGTCCGGGTCTTAACTTGCATGCTTCCAGAAGTCTACCACTCCCTTGGAGCAGATTCTCTCCGATGCAGATGTCGTAGCGGCCGGTAGGGCTATCAACTGCGATTCGCTTCATGTTAGTCATCAAATCGACTCTTTCGTTGAAACCGTTCAGGTTTTTTGGAACCTATATTGAGCCTTTACTGTAGGATATTCCACAAAAATAATTACCCATAATCTGCTCACTTCGCATGCCCTCGTGCAGGTCGTACCGGCACGAGTATTTTATTCTGTGGAATGGCCTTAATGAAAAGTTTGATTATTATACTTCACTTCTTAGCAGAGCAAAACCAGCTCTCAAGCTGTCGCAAAAAGACACTTCAGATAAGCCCCCTCTTTAAATCCGATCGGATGATCAACTGGATGCTCTGTTCGCCTTATCTCATTCAATGGGCGACCAGTTTCACGAGCTGCCCGGTGCATCACCTCGCAAAACGTATCCGCATCCACCCGGCTGGAACAGGAGGCCAACACGATGGTCCCTTGTGGTGCCAGCAAATCCAATCCAAGTTTAGCCAGTCGCATGTAGGCCGCAAGCGCTCTTTCGACTTCGCTTTGGCGCTTGGCAAGGGCCGGTGGATCAATAATGACCATCTCATACGATTTTTTAGAATGGGCCAAATCTGACAGGGCCTGAAAGGCATCAGCTTTCAGAAGATGATGAGGAACTTTCGATATGATACCTCTTTCCAGATTGTAGGTGAAATTTCGCTCTGCCCCATTTAGTGCATGTTGGCTGATATCCAGACTTGTTACCTCTTTGGCACCACCGCGCGCAGCATATAGGGAAAAACCACCACTGTACGCAAAGACGTTGAGCACTCGCTTTCCGGCGGCCATTTGGGCGACCTCTGCTCGATTATCCCGCTGATCGAGAAAGAAGCCCGTCTTTTGGCCCTTGATTGGATCGGCTTCAAAGATCAGCCCATTTTCTTCAAAGAGCACAGGACCGTCAACCGCGGCGCCAACAAGCAACATCCCGTCGGAAAGACACCACGATTCAGCGACGCCTTGAATGGCACGGCTGAGTCTCAAGACGACGCATTCAGACTCTTGTACTGCTAACAATTCATCCAAAATCGTAGCCAAATGAGCCGCCCAGGATGCCGTATAGAGCTTGACAACCAGCGTCCCATTATATCGATCCACCACCAAACCCGGCAGACCATCATTTTCACCATGAATCAGACGATATCCGGTCGTGCCGGTGGCAGGCAAGTGCCTACGAATGATGAAAGCATCTTCAATTCGCTGTCGAAACCAGCTTGAGTCAATGGTTGCTGGCTTTCCGTGGTGCAGAATCCGTACCCGAAGTGGCGAATCGGGATCATAGAGGCCGATGGCCAAAAAGCGCCGCTTACGGTCGAAGATGACGGCCAAATCACCATGAAAACCGACATGGCTCTCTTCTTGTATCGCTCGATCAAAGAGCCACGGATGGCCGCTCCGAATGGCACGTTCAGCCTGAGGCGTGACGCGGAGGGCAATTCGCTTACCTGATAGCGTTGGGCATTTTGCGAGAGGTAGGTAGCGCACCGAAGTCACTTTTTCTGAAAGTAGTAAGCATAAAAGGGCTTATCGTGGGCATGGCACCAAAATTCGCGATGGGTGGGTGCAAAGTCCCCAATCTGGGCTGCCAGATTTGGATCATGATCGGCAAACGCTCGGTGGTGACTCAAGAGATAGCGGACCAGTTCACCATATTCCTGGACGTCACTTTTGAAGTAAAGGAGTCCATTGGAGGCCAATTTCTCCGCTAGTAGATCCACAAAAGGAGGGGAAAAGAGGCGCTTGACCCGATGCTGATCCTTCCACCAAGGATCCGGAAAGAGAACATGAACCATGCTTAGCCGATCATCAGGAATAAGGCGCGGCAGGCTAAAGCGCACATCATCATCACTGATCCAGAGATTCGAGAGACCCATTTTCGCAACCCGTTGGAGACAGAGGCGGGTTGCTTTGGTCTTCACTTCATAACCCAGAAAGTTCCTCGCAGGGTATCTTTCTGCCCGATCCAGAAGAAAATCGCCTCGCCCAAAGCCAATTTCGATCTCGATTGGCACATCAGAGGAGAGTACTCGTTGGAGATCATCCACAGCCGCACTTCGTTTATCACCCAAAGCCAACGCTCGGACAAAAGGGTGACCAACGCCCCAATCCGGCAGTCTATCCGAATTAGGAATTTTACGAGGATCGCCACCAATGAGACCTTTGCCCATTTCCCAATCTGCATAGGCCCGAGAGCGCTCCTCATCGGTCAGCTCTTCCCAAGTAAAGTCCATTTTGCCTTGGGAGAAGGAGGTGCTGTGGTAGGTTAAATTGATGGTGTGATCATTTGACATGTGATGGGGGTAGGTTCTATAAGATATATGCAAAGCATTTCTTAACTTGTACTCTTTTAACTAAGTGCATCCGGATTCTCCTTCAGCCACTCCACATGTCCTTGCCATACAGTTGGCCAAATTTCTGCAATTTCAGGCACGGCCAGATCGAACTCATCCTGCACAAGGCTAACAAAGTGGTCTGCGCCTTTTATGATGGTGTGCTCCGCCCCACTTTGCTGAACATCCTTGAGTACGGCACCTCGTAAAGAGAGAATCCGTTTTGGAAAGACGCGATGACAGACAATTTTGGAGACAAACCCAGATTCTGGCGCACTTTGTAGCCACTGACATTGTTCAGCAAAATCACTGTACGCAACAGGGGATATTGTAAAGTCATAGCCTGGCCCAACCATCGGATCGTTCTCAAAGAGCCAGCGACTCGCCTCTTTACGTAACCCAATCTCAAGCATCCCTTGCTTATAATTCCCTGCAGCCAGCGGAATCGGCTCCAGAAACCCTGTGCCAAATCCAACATCTGCCAAATAGGTTTGGTCTAGAGCAACCAACAGAATGAGGTGATCGCCTTCCCGAGTATCCGTGCGCCAAGCGCGAGCCACAGTTGCCGCCAGCATAGTTACCTCAAAGCCGATTTCGCTTAATGCCCAGGCAAAGAGTCCATTCATCTCAAAGCACCAGCCACCGCGATGTCGTTTCACAATCTTATCAAAGATCTGCTTCAAATCAAGCGTAACCGGGCGGCCTAAGTGGATATCTAGGTTCTCATAGGAGATCGCATTTAAATGGGCGCGATGCAGAGCAAAAAGAACCTCTTTGGATGGCTCAAGCGGACCCGAATAATCAATTCTTACCAGATACTCTTGTAGCGTCATAGCACACCACCATGCTCCTCTTCTCACCTAATCCCTCAAAGAAAACCACTGTTATCAATAACTGACAACCTAACTAAACTTTTTAACGGACCACGGACCACGGACCACGGACCACGGACTCTGGACTCTGGACCACTTACCCAATCCGCTCCGCAATCGTCTCGCGCACCGCACCAACATCGGCTGGTAGGTAAACCGGTGGATTGGCCAATTCACTCTCCACTTCATTGAGCTGTCCTTCATGGTAGCCCACCTTGAATTGGGTGAACTTGAGTCCATGAGCCGTGCTAATGACCACCGTTCTCTCTGATTTTTTGATCAGCCCTTGATTGACCAATTTGAAAAGAACGGCCAAGGCGACGCCCGTATGAGGACAGGCATACATACCCGTCAGATCCGAGACAACCGCGGCATGGGCAAGTTCATGTTCAGTCGCCTGCTCAACAATGCCGTTGGTCTCCTGGATGGCTTGAACCGCCTTTTCATACGAGACCGGATCACCGATGCGGATGGCCGTAGCCAGGGTCTCTTGGGCTGTCATGGTCTTTTTCTCTTTAAAATCCACTTTGAAGCTCTGGTAAAGAGGATTGGCATAGGCTGCCTGGGCTGCGACCAATCGGGGCAATCTGTTGATGATGCCCAGATCTTGCATCAGTTTGAGTCCTTTGTATAAAGCGCTGATATTTCCCAGATTGCCCACTGGAATTATAATCCAATCAGGTACCTCCCAATCAAACTGACGTAAGATTTCAATGGCAACCGTCTTCTGGCCCTCAATTCGTAAGCTGTTCATCGAGTTGGCCAGATAGATGGAATTGTCCTGGGTTACCTCTTTAACAATCTTCATGCAGCCGTCGAAATCGGTATCCAGTGCCAGCACGTGGGCACCATTTGAGACGGGCTGAATAAGCTGGGCTGTACTGACCTTCCCGGCTGGGAGAAAGATAATCGAAGGAATCCCGGCATAAGCCGCATAAGCCGCCAGCGCTGCACTCGTGTCTCCCGTGCTGGCACAAGCCACAGCCTGAACCGAACTTCCTTCTGCCATCATCTGTTTGACCACGCTAACCAGGACTGTCATGCCCAAATCTTTGAAGCTTCCTGTGTGGCTGTTTCCGCAAAGCTTGAGCCAGAGATCCGGAACGCCAATCTGCTTGCCAAGCCGTTCAGCCCAAAAGAGATTGGTATTCCCCTCATACATGCTAACTACATTTTCATCTCGCAGCGTGGGGATAACCCATTCGCGCATGGCCCAGACGCCACTACCATAAGGCCAAGCTGTCCGTCCGGCCCGCCTGTCGATGAGGCTCTGCCACTGATACCCATTGAGGCGCTGTAGCGGCTCCCGCTCATGGTATACCTCAAGCAATCCTCCACAGGTGGGGCAGGTGTAGATGATTTCGTAGATTGAGTGCTTGCCGGAACAGCCCCGGAAGCAGCGAAAGTAGGTCTCTTCACTTGGCGACGTGTTCATTTAAAGTTGAATTTCCATATCTGTTAGCACGCCCTGGAGCGCCTGGAGCAACTGCTCCACATCCTCTACAAAGAGCCGACCAATATTGCCAATACGGAAGCAGTCGGCATCGCTGACCTTGCCTGGGTAGATGACCAGATTGCGCTCGTTTAACCGTTGATAAAAGGGTTCAAAGGAAAAGTTTGGATGTGTTGGATAATGAAACGACGTAATAATATAACCTTGATCGTCTTGTGCCAAATATTCGCGGAAGCCAAGCTCCCTCATTCCCGCCACCAAGGTTTCATGATTCTTGCGGTATCGGGCAGCCCTCCCTAAGACACCTCCCTCCTCTTCTAATTCAAGCAGGGCCTGATAGAATGCCAGCAGTGTATGGGTGGGTGGCGTAAAGCGGAATTGGCCATTGCCTTCTAGCCCTTTCCACTGGGCCAGTAGATCAAAGCTGAGGCTTCGGGCATAGCCTTCCGTCTCCAAAAGCTGGTCTCGACGCGCCAGCACAAATGAGAAGCCCGGCACCCCTTCGATGCACTTATTGGCTGAGGAGACTAGATAATCAATATGAGATTCTGCCAAATCCAGAGGAACTGCGCCAAAGGTGCTCATGGCATCCACAAAGTAGATTCTCTGCTGTTGGGCCACCACATCTCCAACTGCCTGTACCGGATTCATAATGCCACTGGTCGTTTCACAGTGGGCCATAACAACATGGGTAATGGCCGGATCCGCAGCCAGAATCTGCTTAACCTCTAGTGGGCTGGGTTGGGCCATCTCAGACACCTGATAGATGTGGACGGGAATCTTGAGTACCTGGGCGATTTGCGTGATGCGTTTCCCGTAGGATCCGTTGACGATTGAAAGAACCTTGCCCTCTGCTGAAACCGTAGATGAGAGCACCGCTTCCAAACCAAACGTTCCACTCCCTTGCATGAGGATAGCCTCATACCTGGGCGATTCAACCTCACCGATGGCCAATAGTCGTTTACGAATCTCCTGAACAATCTGGATGAACTCGAAATCACGGGAGCCAAAATCGCGTAACATGGCTTCTTTAACTGTTGCACTGGTCGTGAGCGGACCTGGGGTAAACAGGAGTTTGTCTTTCATCGCTTTCTTGATCTATCTTCTCGATGCATTTTGTCTCATCACCCACTCAGCCTAGAAGCCCAGAGAGGGAAAGGTCAATGAATTTGAGTCAAGTTTTATCCCACCGGACGGAAGAGAACGCGGACTTTCTATTTCACCGGTCCATGTTCCTCCTATCCGTGTGATGAACTACTTATGGATCTGAGACGGAACCTCGCTAGACAGAGAGGACATCGATTTGTCTGTTTGGCGATTTGCTTTGTGGGCTCAAACAGGCGTCAGCTCCAGATAATTCTCTGGCACAAATAAGCTACCTTCAGTAATGCCTTGCGGTGCAATCTGGCGTAGATGCTCTCCCAGTTGTTGGAAATCAGCATTCTCTTCCGTAATTTGACGGAACGCTTGAACAATCTCGGTCACTTCTTGGGGAGACTCATGAACGAATTCGAGCCGGAGATCCTGAATACCAACCTCTAGCCACCGCCGTAGATGAGGATCCGCTACTTGTGCTTCTGCACCAAAGACTGTGTTGCGGCAGCCAACATCAGCCATGACAGGATGGGTACGCCCTTGAATATCACGCAAGGATACCTTATGCTCCTCACACGGTTTGCCACAATCAAGATAGCTTGTTCCGTCGGATAGAAACCGACAGAAGACACAATGTTCTGTGTGGAAGACCGGTAGATGGTGGTAGGCCACAACTTCGAGCTTCTCTGGTCCAATATTCTGAGCCAACTCGGCTACCTGCTCACCATTTAGATCATGGGTAGGTGTTATCTTCTCCAAACCTAGCTCTAGCAGCAGCTCTGATGTGACCAGATTTGACGCGTTGAGGCTGAAGTCGCCAATGAGGTGTGGATGTTCTTTCTGGCGCAGTGCCTGTAGCAGTCCTGCCGAGCGAATGAGAATCTGGGCATCAAGTCGAAGCAAAAAGTTGACGATGCGCTGCTCTGCTGGTTTCAGAATGCGGGGGCTAGCCACCCGGACCGTGATTCCCTGGTGCCGTACTTTTTCCACCGAAGGACGTAGACCATAAAGATCCAAATAATCCAGGGTAATGCTCTCTGGCGCAAGAGTGAGTGCTGCCTCCAGCTGTTGTGGTGTACGGACGAGTAAATGTAGCCTGGGCCTGTTGCTTGTTGGCTCTACACCAAGGCGCGCTCCGGAGGAAATGGCGGTAACGGTTTCCAGCTCTTCTACCACATCCATATAGGCTTTGTAGGGATCATGGATGGTGCCTACTTCTCGTTGTGCCTGCTGACTAGCCAGGACCTCGACGGCATTTCGTCTTAGGTTGTTGAGTAGTGAGCTGGGGACAAATGGCTTTCCCTCAACCTCCAGCGACAGCTCAGTTAATGTATATGCACTGTTGCCCAATCGACCAAGTTGCTGCATCAGATAGCTTTCGTCGACGACTCGGTTGTCGGCCATGCCCAACGCTTCGTCTGATTGAACCATAACTTGAATTGTTGGATTGCTGCTCAGGATCCACTGTATCTTAAGCCGTTGACCTTCATGGGCGGTTACCTCAACCCGAACAGGTTGTTTGTGGACCGGAGCCGACGAATCCGTAAAGAGTTTGGCCACCTTACTCAACCCCGGATCATGCGTGCGCCATAGCAGATCGCCAGGGCGAATACGGTTTACGTTGACGCTTCCCGAGCCAAAGGCCAACGATAGCTGCCCACCACCCGCCCGATCCACATAGAATAGATGACCACCCTCTTCTGGCTCCTCGGGTGAACGCCAATCCGCTGCGTCAAAGACCACACCATCTCCTGGTTTCAGGGGCGCGATCTCCTCTACATTTTCGCACTTGACGAGAACCCGATCGCCTTGGATAGCCGTTACGCGACCGACCAGAACCCCTCGGTGCCTGGGTGCTCGCCCTTCAACCACACTCTGGTGATTGGTTCCTGCAATAAAATGGGGCCCTAATCCTCGTGAATAAACTTGGGTTAGCTGAAGTTCTTCCAAGGGAGTAATGCTTAGAGGCTGGTCTGCCCACGCTTCATCGACGGCTTGGCGGTATGCTTTGGTCGTCAACGCCACATAATCAGCATTCTTGTAGCGCCCCTCTATCTTGAGCGCGGAAACGCCCAGTTTGACGATCTCCGGCATCTGATGAAGGGCGTAAAGGTCACCTGGGGAGAGGAGATACCGAGCATCGCCCATTGGTTTGACTACGTCGTCAACCAGCAGATCGTATGGAAGACGACAGGCTTGGGCACACTGACCTCGATTGGCACTGCGCCCTCCCCACGCTTCGGACGAAAAGCATTGGCCGGAATAAGAGACACAGAGGGCACCGTGGACAAAGATCTCAACTTCACAATCCGTTGCGGCCCGAATGGCAGCAATCTCTTTTAAAGATAACTCCCTGGCCAATACAACCCGAGTCACGCCAAATTGCTGCGCCAGCTCGATACCTTCCGCGCTGGTGATGCTCATTTGGGTGCTGCCGTGAATTTCTAGATTTGGTGCTACTTCTGACGCCAATCGAGCCATGCCCAAATCCTGAACGATAATCGAATCGGCACCGGCCTTGGCAATCTGGCTGATGGCTTTGGTGGCATCAAGCAATTCGTGATCAAAGACCAGCGTATTAAAGGTGACGTACCCTTTCACGCCCCGTTGATGGAGGGTTGTCATCACGTCAGGCAGTTCAACCATGTCAAAACCGACTTTGGCTCGGGCGGTGAAGTGATGCAATCCAAAATAGACCGCGTCAGCTCCGGCTTCGATGGCTGCATGGAGCTGAGGCCAATAACCAGCAGGACTCATGATTTCGGGCTTGGGATGGACTTGGGCTAGCGTCATGAATTCGTCTTGTTCCAATACAAAATATTATTACTGAGTGAGTTGGCTATATTCAGCAGGCCGCAGTCGCTTGGTCATCCAGTCCAGAGTCGGTCCGGCAGGCATCAAGTACGTTGCAGTCTACTGATATTTTACTACAGGTTGGAGCGAATGAAGAGTTATACAGTGGTTGTTTTGAAACGGAGCAGAGTATAGAGGATGGAAGCACACAAAGATTGTTTACGGATTGCAGAAGGTCGTAGTGAGCGCGCCTATCTATCGATTCTCCTTGCGGATGACAACTTTTAAGCCGGACCAAATCTCATCAACGGCACAAACTTTGACGTCAACCAATCCCATGGGAAGCACAATGTCCCGAATGATGTCTTCAGCTATATCTGTCGGTACTTTGGATGCTTTCTTTGGCCAGGAGATCCAGATCATTCCACTCGGTTTGATCCGTCCTACGATCTTCGGCAGGTGGCTGCGAAGCTCATTTTGCGATTTGGTAAAGAAGTGCACCATGTCCAAATCATTGGATAAACGAGTTAGAATCTTGACCCTATCTGGTAGTGGGGAAACCATCTGCGCGTAGTCGTCGGGCGCATTTTTGACGTAGGTGCGAAAATTGTCCTTAATGCCCAATTTTTTTACAAGTGGTGTTCCAGAGTATCCTGCCATGTGATTGCTTTCGTTAACCCGACCGTCCTATGAATTGCGCAACCACAAAGATGCGATGGGTGGTGGTAAAATCCGGCCAGCCGGTAATGAGTGTCAGAACGGGTTTACTGCTGGATGCGTAGTATTGATTCGCTTCTTCCAATTGCTCAGCGCTTGTTCCTTCTAGCGGAATTGGCTGGCTCACCTGAGTCACTTCATAGATGAATATGTCACCAGCCTCGTTGGTCAAAAGGATCTTTTGACCTTGGGTAACGCTGCCTAAAGCAACTGGCTTGAAGACTGCCGAACCGCTCTGTTGATGGCCTGAAAGAATGATATTCCCTTTGGCTCCCACCCCGGCCGAGTCGATATGCCATCCAGCCGAATCCTCAGGAACGCGCCAGACGGTCGTACGTTGGCCTTCAACGTCTGCTATCTCCCACTCCATGGCGGTAACGGTGGCCATAAGACCAATGGCTGGGATTTCGAGCAAGACAGGAGGGAAAGCCTGGGAGGGAGCCAGCGGATCTGTGGTCATAACAACCATATCGGGTGTGGGCGTATTCTGGGGGGCAATTGTTCCAATAGGGGTGGGATTTGGCTCAGCCATAGGTGCTGATGACCCACAACCAACTAGCAGGAGTATGCCAATGAGGCTGGTGATTAAATAACGCATAGGTAAATCAACTCGGGAGAACATATATTCAGTAGTCCGAATGTCACTCTGTTTGGTTACAGTCGCTTGCGACGGAACCGAAGAGTCTCTCATTGACATTGCGATCTACTGACATTTAGTAATCTATAGTTGTTTGGTCGTTAGCCAAGAACTTATTGGCGTTGTTCTGAATCAAAGAATGAGTGGGTGATTGGCTGTTTTCGACGAGCTTTTCTTGCTGCGAAAGTGAAGTGCCCATCACCTATATGTTTTTACTCTAGAACAACTCTATTACTATAGAACCAAATGCAAGTGATGAGTCTTTCACTCTGGTTACAATTCCACTACCTCTGGTTATACTTCATCCACCACTTCTGGCTGCCTATTCCTTGTTTATGCAGCGCTGGGTAATTGAGATTTTGGTTGTACGGTTTGGCCTAATCACTTGACGATCCAGCTTCAAGCAGGTATGATCAGCACGTGTTACTAAAAGATCACTTCCATCTACCATTGAGTCAGCGCCGTCATTGGCACTCATTTCATAATGCTTGGGCTACCTATATTTCTGCTGAACTGAATCGTCACTTGCCTGAGAAGTACTTTGCCGAACCAAACGTTCAATTTGGTATTGAGATCGGTGTGGCAACTTTGGAAGAATCTACTCTAGAAGTGGCAAATGGGGCACCTATTGCATCACTTGGGTCATCAGCGCCAGGTCTATTATCGAATGAACCAACTGTACAACCCGTTTGGCGTCCTTCCGTACCCGTTCAGATCGCCCCATTTCACTTCAATACAGATACTATTGAGGTTGAAATTTACACCAGTGACGAAGGGCCTTTGCTGGTAGGGGCCATTGAGATTGTTAGCCCAGCAAACAAGGATCGCCCTCATAATCGTAATGCCTTTGTCGCCAAATGTGAAACATATCTGCGTCGAGGCATTGGCTTGGTTATTGTGGATATTGTGACCAATCGCTTAACCAACTTGCATAATGCACTTCTCGACCAGATGGGTCTAACGTGGTTAGATTACTTGGATACGCAGCTCTACGCAACAGCCTATCGTCCACACCAAACCGACGAAGGCGAGGTTTTGGAAATTTGGACAGAAGCTCTCGCTGTTGAGCAATCACTACCAACTGTTCCGCTATGGTTGCGAGATGGTCCCTGTTTACCCATTGACTTGGCCATAACGTATGAACGCACATGTGAAGAACAGCGTATCCGCTAAAAGACCTTTGTCCGAAAAAGTGTGTAAATCGATGCCGTTCAGCCAGAGAACCATCGCCATTTACACACAATTCTGGACGGAGTGGCTAAAAGCCCTTAGTGACTTCCGTTTGATGAACCTCCATTCAGGTTCCAGGGTGCCTCTAAAACGCCCTCTGCATTAAATTGAAGCGGAAGCTCTTCCAATACCTCTACCCGAGGATGCTCTTCAGCAACCTGACGCAGACTTGGGCTGATCCACATATGTTCCAAATTGAGCGTATCTTGGATAAAGGCCATGCGTGCCGTCTCCTGGGGTTGACCGCAGACGCGGAGGCTAGTCTCCATGGCCTGCTTGTCTGAAGGCATGGTGATAGGCAGGTGGTTGCGTCGACAGCCAAAGATGCCAGAGGTAATCCCATTCATATACATGACCTGCCAGTCGATCTTTTGGGCGAGGCGGGCCGTGGTCACGTCAGCAAAGCCAATCCCAGTCGCGTTGCCGTGGGTTGCTTCAGTCAGATCCAGCACGGTAATGACAGCCAGATCGGGCCCTTTGAAATTCTCTGGCTCTCGCGGAATCATCAAGCGCCCTGTCACGTTGGGATCCATGCCGCCGCCGCTGATATCTTTCCCAATCTGCTTGATGACGAGGACATCAATGGCTGGGAACGGAATGCTGGCCATCAGCTCTTTTGCGATCTCCAGCAGTTTTGCCTCCGGCTCCAATCCCACCTCGGCAGCTGTCAATCCCTGGATAATGGCCGTCTCATCATAGCCATTCTCAACCAAACAGATGGCCCCGGCAAAGTTGGTACTCTGTTCATAGACCCGAGCAGCAGGAGCTAAATACTTCTGAAAAGCCGGTACCCCTCCGCGGTGCATAATCGCCGCACCGAACTGTTTGCCAAAGCCGATTACGCACATTTTGGATGGACCGCTCTCCAAATGGCTGCGAAAGTCTGTATGAGGCTTGATGCGGCTGACCAAAATCGCGTGGTCGGCCTCATGGGCGTTGGCATCTTGATAGAGGATCGGACCATCTTCTACAGCCCCAATCTCCTTCACCTCCATGGAGGCCCTAAATTCGACACCCATGCGCTCAGGCGTAACGCCCAGATTATTTAGGACATCCAACTGTCCTTCAGCCGTTGCTCCCCCATGGCTGCCCATTGTCGGAACAATGTATGGTTTAAGCCCCTTTTCTTTGAGCCGATCAATTGCGCTGCGGACGACAGCCGGCAGATTGGCAATGCCACGACTACCCACACCGACTGCTACGCTCTCACCTGCCTTCATCCCGGCAGAGATCTGGTCGACCGCACTGTATGTATCGGCAGGAATATCTGTGACCTTGGGGCCCTCAAAGGTCTGCTTCACACGTAAAATGCTTGAAGGCAAGGGGGCAGGGAATTCAATGTTTTGGATCTGGTCAAATAAATTCATAATGACTCCTTTGTCTAAATCATCCTCTTTACTCTTGAGAATCTGGATGGTCACTTGTCCTTGGTCATCTGTCCTTTGCCATAGGAACCCCGACGACAAATAACAAATGACCAAAAAATTTGATTCAAATGCAACGACTTATTACATTCTAGCCGTCTAATCTTTTTTGAGTGCGGCGACCAATCGACTTGCCTCTTGGGTGATGGCCGGCCAATCTCTATTCTGCACCGCATCTTTGCTGACTAGGTTTCCACCCACGCCAACGCCCACAGCCCCCGCATCCAAATAGGCGGCGGCATTGCCGGCATTGACGCCACCGGTTGGTGCCATGCGAACCTGAGGCAGAGGTGCCAAAACTGCTTTTAGATAGCTAGGGCCACCCAATTGACCAGCTGGAAAGACCTTAACAATATCCGCACCTGCTTCCCAGGCCGTTAGAATTTCAGTTGGCGTCATGGCACCAGGCATGATGGGTTTGCCATAGCGACGACATAATTTGATCGTCTCTACATTGGTTGTTGGGGTGACGATAAATTCAGCACCAGCTAAAATAGCCGCGCGAGCTGTTTCCGGATCGAGAACTGTACCAGCACCGATAAGCACGCGTTCTCCAAATTGAGTGACTGTTTGCTCAATAGCCTTTAGCGCACCAGGCGTTGTGAGCGTAAATTCAATAACGCTAATTCCCCCTGCCAAGAGAGCCTCGGTTACTTCGATGAGCAATTCTCCACTGTCCAGACGCACAATCGCAACAATTTTATTCTCCAACAACCGATTCAAAATTTCGATATGTGTTGACATGGCTAACCTTATCTATAAATTACTCTGCGCGAATTGGAAAATAGTAGCGGTCACCGGAATTGACGACTAGCTCACCTGAGATAGAACCCCAAGGCGGGGGTGCATCCAACACATATGTATAGCCTCCTGGGATCAAGCACTGTTCTTGCTCTTCCTCAGGGACGAGAATAAAGGTTACATTCCATCCATCAGTACCACGGGAAAGGGTAATGGTAATCTCGACACCGATCTGGTTTTGGAAGAGATAACAGCCCTGTTCTGCGATATCGATTGGAGGCGGCAGTTCAGCGGCTACACCAGTGCTGTCGTCCTCTGATGCTCCATCAGCAACTGCACCACTATTCTCCTGGCTACCTATTTCTACGATGGATGCACAATCCCCATCCAGAGATACGTAGGCTGCCCCACCAGAAACCCAACCGATTTGACTAGCAGACGTCGTAACCTGAAACCATGCGCAATTGGCAGTCTTACCGTTGACTTTTAATGTATCATCCTTAAAGGCTGCTGAAACGAGGGGGTAGCTCACACCTGGTCCACTGCGTATGTTCAACGCATCAGCCAAAACTGTTACCGAGGGTACAAAAGGATCTGACTCAGAATTCACTGTCTCAGTATCTGAATCCGTCTCTGAATCAAGTTCGTCAACCGAGATAACGGCAATATCTATATCTGGTTCACTATCGTTTACTAAATCATTCGCTGCTTCACTGCTGATTGTGTCGCTGCTCTCTGTAGAGCTGTTTTCTGCTAGTAGAACTGGCTCTTCTGCTTGAGCAGCCTTATGGTTAAAGGTGTCTAAAATGGTCTGGGCGACCTCAATGCTCGATCTGGTGTCGACTAAAACATTGAGCATAATTAGAGGCGCAGGCTCGTTTACAGGCTTCGCGGCCAAAACCAGGAAATCACTATCGTTGTCCCCACAATTTTTCCAGATATCATAAGCCCCTACGTATACTGAGTCATCATAATCGTACCGTTCATCATAGGCACAATTTTCTTCAAAGACAAAGAAGGCTAGAAATTGCTCAATCTCCAATAGCGCTAGCTCATCAGATACACCCATAAAGACGCCAGGCGTATCCCACCCAGCATCATAAGCAGTTAAGTTTGGCGAAGCCGAAAGGGAACGACCATACTTCTCGCCATTCACAATCCAGTCGCTACTCTCCACATCGGTCCAAGTTGAGGGGACAGTCACGCTTAGGCTTCCTGTATCATCAACTAGGTTGGTAAATGTCAGTGCCGTTTCTGTCTCCTCACTTGCATCCGTACTCACGACGTCATTCGCGCTGTTACCATCCGAATCCCCGTCAACAGGCCCTGTTTCTTCTTCTTGAGAGGCATTTTCGTCGTTAAATTGCCCACCCTGAGACGTTTCACCCTCCTGAACAAAACCCTGCTGGTTCAGGTCCGCTTCACTCGCTTCATTATCTGCACTCTGTACATTACTAGCCTGAGCCAATTCATTGATATCGCCAATAAAGAACGTGTTGAGGAAGACACCAAAGGCTTCGGCATCTGCGTTAGTGAGGGTCTGAAACTCAATGAGGGCAAAATGAGTAGGAGATTCTGCTGCGACAATGGCTAGAATGCTCTCCGTTCCGCCGCATTGCGTCCAAAGATCATACTTGCTTTCGTAGGGTACGCCGAAGACTTGATGGGTGTGTTCATAGCGGTTGTCATAGACACACGCTTCAGAACTATTGAAGAGATCTAGGACCTCATCTGGCGTCACTTCCGCTCCCAAAACTGTTGACGTACGAGACCAAACGCCAGCCGTACCCCAGGCATTGCCAAACTGGTTCACGTCAGTCGAGTTGACCTGAGAGAGACCAACCACTTCGCCATTGAGATCCCACTCTTCTACGGTGCTGTCGGACCATGTGATTGGCAGCAATGCATTGATGGTCTCACTCGTCATCAACTCATATTGATAGGTCATTCCACTTGTGTCTACCAGCGACTTAACCTCAGCAACAGGGTCCACAGCTATCTCATCGCCAGTTGGCTCGATTTTGCTATTTATCTGTGGACTGTCTGCTGATGAATCCTCTGGAATTTCTATTGCTTCAGCTGCAGATGTAGCAGGTATATCAAGGGCAGGTTGACCAGGTAGATTGATTGCGAATGTAGCCAAAAGGTGATCAATGGCCAGAAGGTCTTCCCGGCTTACGGAGAGCGTTTCAATCACGAATAGATACGACTCACTCACAGGCATGGCTGCAACGACTAGAACCACACTCTCTGTATTGCCACAATTCGCCCACACATCAAAGGCTCCCATGAGGTTTGGCTGACTAAGGGCTGAGCGTCCTTCATAGTCACAAGCATCCGACAGATCAATGTCATCTAACCAATTCTCGACAGCATCTTCTTGGTTAACTAACTTTTCGGAATAGCCAAAAAAGATGCCTGGCGTATCCCACGTTGAATACCACGCATCGAAATAGGCATCCAAATCTGGCGCGGCACTGATGTAGATTCCCGTAACCTCGCCATCTTCAAGCCAATCACCATTGCTGATATCCCTCCACTCAGAAGGCAAATCGAGGGTGATGGTTCCTGTATCGTCGGTAACGAGCTGGTAGGACTTCTGGTCTGTTGTCTCACTATCGACTTCGTCACTATCTCCATCTCCGTCGTCTATTTGCTGTTGCGGAACAATGGTGCTCTCTACCACATCGACTTCATTGCTCTCTTCTTCCGCTTCATCGATTGTGGCACTTGCCGATTCTGTACTTTCTGGGTCGTTGAGCCAGGTGCCAAATGAAAATGGGAAGACACCTTCATTTGGCGTTTCAGTCGATGCATCACCATTCGATTCTGTATTATCGCTTTGGGCGATCGTGTTGAGAGGGCTGGTGGATATTAAAAGGCCATCATGCTCATTCGCATTGGAACGACCTGTTAAGAGAATCAGAGTGATCAACAAAAGAGTCAATACCCAAAACGTTTTGGTGATCACTCTGCTATACAAACTACTGCACGAACTGCCCAGGCCGAAGAACAGCCTCTGCCCACAGAAGAGATGTAGTCTCTGTATCATAAAATTCCTCAAAAGCTGTAGGAAATGGATTCAGCAAGTTGAAAGTCTGTATTCAGTAAGCCCGAAGTTGTGTCATTGCGTAGTCTAAAATCACTCGGGCTTAGGTCGACCGCATTGCGGTTTACTAATATTATGATTGGGCATAGATCTGAGAATAATTCGATATGATTCCAGTCAAGTAGCTTATTCTCACCTACACCAGAGCCAAGTATATAGTATGACACGTTTCCAGCTTGTTGTAAAAACAGGTAAGGTCAATAGACTCCGGACCCTGGACTCCGGACCCCGGACTATCGACTCCGGACTCTGGACCCTGGACTACCGACTCTGGACTCCGGACCCTGGACTCTGGACTACCGACTCCGGACCCTGGACCCTGGACCCTGGACTATCGACTCCGGACCCTGGACTCCGGACCCTGGACTATCTAAACATGCGACGCCCTCTCCACCACCGCACCTGACTTGCCTACCAGAAAATCAAGATCAGCACCCGTGTTAGCCTGCTGCACATGTTGGATATACATATTGACGTACCCTCTTTCTGCCAACGGTGCCGGTGGCTGCCACGCAGCACGCCGTTGGGCCAATTCTTTATCTGATATATCTAGATGTAGACGCCGGTTGTTCACATCCAACTCAATCATGTCGCCATTCTGGACCAACGCCAATGTACCGCCCACCGTCGATTCCGGCGCAACGTGGAGAATGACCGTGCCAAAAGCTGTACCGCTCATGCGCCCATCCGAGATGCGGACCATATCCCGTACCCCCTTCTCCAAAATCTTTTTGGGTAACCCCATATTGCCTACCTCTGGCATGCCTGGATATCCTTTGGGGCCAACACCCTTTAGGACCAATACCGAATTTTCATCTACGTCCAGATCGGGATCATCGATGCGCTCCAAATAATCCTCTACATCTTCAAAGACCACAGCCTTACCTCGATGCTGCATCAGCTCTGGCGAAGCCGCCGAGGGCTTAATAATGGCTCCGTCTTCGCACAAGTTACCATAGAGCACAGCAATCCCTGCCTCTTCCTGGAAGGGTTTGTCAAAGGTCGAGATGACTTCTCGGTTATAGCAAGGTGCCCCCTCAATATTTTCACCTATGCTCTTGCCAGAGACCGTAATGGCATCCATGTGGAGCAGCCCTTTCAACTCCTGAATGACCGCTGGTAGACCGCCTGCATAGTAGAAATCCTCGATCAGGTACTTGCCTGACGGCATCAGGTTAACCAACAAGGGGAGCTTGCTACCCAGCTCATCAAAATCGTTGAGTGACAGCTCAATACCCATGCGACCCGCAATAGCCAACAGGTGAACAATAAAGTTTGTTGATCCACCAATGGCCGCGTTCACCATTATCGCATTTTCCAACGCTTCCCGGGTCAGAATTTTCGACAGGCGTAGATCCTCGCGCACCATCTCCACAATGCGATTGCCGACCAGATGCCCCAAGCGCTTTCTGCGCGCATCCACCGCCGGGATGGCCGCACCACCTGTGAGCGTCAGCCCCAACGATTCGACCATGCAAGCCATGGTCGACGCTGTCCCCATGGTCATGCAATGGCCTTCGCTGCGAGACATGCACGATTCCGCGTCGCGGTACTCATCCCAACTCATGACACCCGCCCGCAGATCATCCGAGAATCGCCAGACGTCCGTTCCCGAGCCAATTTCGCGTCCCTGAAATTTGCCATTGAGCATGGCCCCGCCCGAGAGAACAATCGTCGGCAGATCCACGCTACAGGCTCCCATCAGCGTAGAAGGTGTCGTCTTATCACAGCCCGCCAACAGCACCACCCCATCCAGCGGATTGGCCCGAATGGTCTCTTCCACATCCATACTAGCCAAGTTGCGATAGAGCATGGTCGTGGGTCGCATCAACGCCTCGCCCAGCGACATCACCGGAAACTCCAGCGGCAGACCGCCCGCCTCATAGACCCCCCGCTTGACCATCTCGGCCAGGATGCGGAAGTGACCATTGCAAGGCGTTAACTCGGACCACGTATTGCAGATACCAATGACCGGGCGGCCATCAAACATCTGATCGGGATAACCCTGATTCTTGATCCAACTGCGGTAGACAAAGCCCATGGGGCCGCCGTAGGTAAACCAGTCGTGGCTGCGCAATTTGCCGTTTTCCTCATTAACGTGAACGCCGTTGCCATTGCCATTAGCATGGGAGGTTGAGCTCATGATTTCTCCTTGGTTTTGATTGTTTGATTGGTGAGAGGTTTATTGTGAGAGGAATCGTAGCATGAAGTGGGGGTGGGGACAAATTGGTTGAAAAATCGAAGAATTAGTGATGGAAAATAAGAAATCCCCTCACAATGTGGTATCCACATTGTGAGAGAGAAATTTTACTATTCAAACACATCCGGCCCAATCCCCTCGCAACCTAAGTATCGCCGCATGGCAGCCTTTGCTCTATGGTTGAGAAGATAGACGGCCCTGAATCGCTGGAAGCTCTATGATGTGAATGCGCCATCATACGTCAATTCCCTTAACCAATTAGAATGGGGGCAGACCTACTGGATTTCTGTAACCGAAGCGGCACTGCTAGAATTCCCTGACAGTTCATCTGACGATCTTCAAGCGGCTAACACTTTTGGCAATCCACCTACGACCTACTATGGCAATATTCTATCCACCGACACATTCACCCCTGCCCCTGGTTTGACCGTTTCTGCCTTTGTGGGCCAAACGCTCTGTGGCCGAACAACGACCCAAGAATTTGATGGCAATGTTGTTTATGTTATTACTATCTATGAAGCGGATGGTGGTCGTTGGCAGGGCTGTGGCCAGCAAGGGGCAAGCGTTCGATTGGAGATAGGAGAGGAGTTGGGAGAGATGGTGGTGCCGTGGCGGAGTCGAGCTGTGGAGGAGATTGGACTTCAGATAACTCAATAAACGTCTCAACGCCAGCTTAAGTTATGACTGGTTCAATCGGATTTCAGGTGGTTGACAGTCATCTCCCAGGAAGTGGATGTTCCTTGAGCAGCATTGACCCTTCATAGACACCCATTTCCTGGAAGAGTACGTGACCGCTTGATTCCGTTCGTTTTGTCAACCGCATGAAATCCAAAAGAGCTATTGTGACCTTGCCTGCCAGTACCGGTAGAGTACAAGGCCCCTGCTTCGCACCTGAAACTGCTCTCTCCGCGTTGCGATCTACTGAGTATTATACCTTTACCCACCACCAAAAATCGGCAAGTATATGAGGTAAACAGATGACGGAGGAGGTTGTTCAGACTCTGCATCGCTGTACAGATATCCCTCCAGACGGACATAGCCATAGTCTGGCGTACGCGTTTCGCCTGAACTCCCTAGCCAGCTAGGATGGGTCGTTGCAAAATTGTCACCACGACCTTGGCTGTACCAACCGTGTAACGGTAGACTATCAGGTGCAGGTTCGGTAAGCACATGCCCTTCTAGCCGAACATAGCTATAGTCGGGTAAAACAAACTCATCTGGATTCCATACCCAGCTAGGGTGCGTTGTAGCGAAATTATCTTTACGACTGTCACTCCACCAACTGTAAAGCGGTTCTGTTTCGAAATCTGAGGGTGGGGGCAACAGCGGGTTGTAGATATAGCCTTCAATCCGCGTAAATCCGTAATTCGGGCTTCGTTTGTCTCCTGGCCTTCCGTACCAATTAACGTCAGACGTTGCAAAATTATCGCCACGAATTGGGTCATACCACCCGTAAAGTGGGATCAAAGGTCCCGTTGGTTCAGTAAGCAATTGGATCGAATAGGTAATCTCAGCCGCATCGTTCTCATTGCCTCGGTCCGTCCGGTCGATCCGGCATACGCCATCGTTCCAATACCCCACGCTTGCCCAGTCAGAAAAGCGAACAGCGACATCACCGTCAGAGTCGATCCCACTGATGCCACACCGCTCCTCATCGAACGCGACAAAGACCTGTAACTTACGCCCTCCAGAAGAAAAAAGGTCGATCTTATCATCACCGCTGGTGTCATCATCATCCCAGATTTCAATATCGACTGGGAATCCAGTTCGGCCTGATAACGACGGCGTATAGCCAAATCGCCAATGGGGTGCAATGTTGTCCTGATCATCAATGACAGCCGTTGCCGGAAAATTATGACCATCGATCTGGATGTTTTGGGCAAAAAAGTCTGCTGGGCTGGAGAAGATATCCCCATCAACGCCGTCAAGCGCTTTGACTTCTTCAATGACCAGATTGACAGTAATGAGTGCTGGGGGTTGAGCCTTGACCTGTCCGTGGTCGACTCCTAAGCCAAACAAGGATGCAAATACTGAAGACATGAGCAAAGCGAAATAGCGTAAACGTTTCATGTAGAATTTTATAGTTTGTTTCATGATTGAACTCTTTGAGTCTGCTGTAGAGATAGGTTCTCTATCCACTGAAGTTTGTAATATTCTACGTTCGTATTGAAACCAGAGTTTGCATCACCTCTGCTGGGGGCGACCAAACTCTGGTTTTCAAACGGAGCTGAGTTTCATTGAGAATACAGCACCCTACTCTGGAATTACTCGCCCCTGTGGAGCGGTTCTCGTAGCCTCAACCAGCGGCTGATTTGCATGGTTTGGATGCTCTGGTGCCCCCCACGAGTACGGACGAATCAAACCAGTACCGCCAATAGAGATCCCCCATTGGTTGAGGCGATTGAGTCGTCGCAGATCCCAGCGTTCGGCATCGGCTGAATGAGTTACGGTCATGGCCGCGTCGACCGCGGCATGTGGAATGGTAACAGCTAGTGTTTCGTTGCCAGGTGCTTGATCCTCAAAGCGGAGTCTGCTCTTGCCCAGGCCGATCCGGTCGCCTAATGGCGCGTGAGGTGCCATACCACCGCCCACGGTCGTGACTCGGGCGAGGGTTTGGACGATGGGTGAGCCTTCAGGTAACGCATGGCCGCAGTCGTTTTCAAGATAGATGCCAACGTATGTGGAGTAGTTGGCTCCCGCTGTGACGAGGATGGCTTCTTCTGATGTAGTTGAAATATGGTGTCCGGTATGCGCGTTGCCCAAGAATGACTCATCCAGAATCCCAATTCGCCCGCCGATGATCTCGAGCCCGCTGAAGGTACCAGCATTGCAATCTCCACCTTTTAAATGGACACCGATATCCCAGCATTGAAAGATGAGCAGATCACGCCACTGCTGGCAATTTGCATTCAGTTGTGCGCCTACACCGTTGGCGACTACGCCGACCCCCATTTCGCGAATGATGAGATCCGAAAGTCGAATGCCGTGTGAGATAATCTCGACGCCAACACCTATATGGTTGCTAAAGCGATCAACAGGCATAATTGCGCCGTTGCACAACTTGGACCACGCTGCTGACGATTCAAACTTCCACGCCGTCACATCGTTGTCAACAACAAATTCGGACCCGCCCAAATCGATTTGGCATTGGCCAGGAACCCGCAAGGCAATGCCGTCACCATCTGGGTCATCAAGCCGATAAGAGCCATACGGAAAGCGCAGCGGAACTCGGGGACCGCTATAGCCGCGAGAGCTAGGGCCAGGGATCAAGTCGAGAATTTCCTGAATCGCGGCTGTGTGGGGTCCTGTCCCACTGGCTGCTAGATTTGCCTCAAGTAATCTCTGGTACTCATTTGTGGACCGAAGGGTGCCATCTTCGTTATGAGAGACAAGCAGAAACTCATTGAGCGTCGCGCCCCACGTGCTGTCGTCGCTGCCGGGAATTGGTAAACGTGCCATGTTAATTTTGCTCCAGAATAATTAGTGGTAAATAAATGTGCGAAACCGAAGGGGCCGTTTCGTTGTTTATGTAAAACGAACTCGTAACTGAATACGGGCCACCTGTCAGGGCAAGCGAGGTGCCAAATTGACCAATGGTACTCTGTAACGCATAGGTGCCGCCTTGGCTTTGCCTGCCACCGTTACTTATGGTCCAGCGCTCCAGCGAATAGCCAACGTCAGCAGAGGCGGCCCAACTCATACTAAGTAAGATTAGTAAAATTGATACAAACAGAATATGTTTCACTTATATCATTCCTTTCCGATTTGAGAAGCATGAAAACTCGGGTTGTCACAATACAAAACTGGAAAATAGATGTTTGAAACTTGACCAAGTACGCCTCTCATACAAGCCTATATATTATTGAGTGGTAACGAGTTGACTGAGCTGAACTTCTAAAATGGCGATCCGCTCCATTAGGCCTGCCAGCTGTTCATCTTGTTGTTGCAGAACTTGATGCCATAGTTGCGCGTGACCCAATCCAACCATTACATTTACTTGTTTCAGTTCACGCGTATCGGATGTTTCCAAAGCCCGCCCAACGACTTGAGGGAACTGGTTAAGGGTTAGCGCCTCAGGCGATATAGCGATACCGGTACCGTCTTGCTTACCTGAAGGGAGAATATAATCCCCCGCCTGAACTGGACCGCTTACTTTCGTCGGTACCTGACCTAGAAACGCTATCGGTGCATACTGTTCTTTGCTTGATGCATCGGGAGCATTTCCAAGAATAATTGGAGCCGTGGTCACCACCATGATACGCTCGGCATTGCTGGTCTGTTTGCCGACTTTGCCACCAACAAGTCCCACAATTTCTCCAGAGCTAAAGGATTCTGATATATCCAGCTTAGGCAGATACTCGGCGAAGTCGCTACTTGGGGTATTAAGGGTAACGCCACCTTTTCCATTCCCCTCCATCTCGCCGATGGTACCATCCTGATCAAAAAAGGTGATATAGTTGATAAACTGATCTGGGTTATCCTTATGCACCTTCAAAGCTAGAACGTCAGGATCTTTGTCGCTAGAGTTATTCCTTAAGACCACAACGTGATGACTTAAGTCACCGCCATTACAGCACCTATCGGCGGTGACCTCCACTCTTCCTGCGAACTCTCCAGCCTTCCCTGAATTACTACGACCAACAATACCAGTTCCCCCCTCAGAAAAGCCGTAGACACCAACAATACCACCGAGATATCCTTCGCTGTTGAGAACTCTGTTTTTGCCATAAACACCCTTACCAATAGGGGATTCCACTTCACCATGAATACCGGTAGTTAAACCTCCAGAATCACTGGCATACCCAAAGACACCCTTACCATCAGCACCTTGAGTTCTGGCTACAAGTGCAAAGCCATCATTTTCAACATTCTCGATGGCAAAGAGACCAGCCGATCCTTCCCCATCAGTCTTGACCTCTAGAGCCGTGCTGCTGTTGGCTGCATTCGTAATCTCAAATTTACCTGCCTGATTCGTGCCAGCATTTGTAATTTTAAAAGTTGGTCCGCAGGCAATGGCATCCATACAGTCTGAAAGTCCACTAAATGGCAGACCCAGCTTCTTAGCAAAGAGGGCATAGGGTGACAACGTTACTTTTACTCTGGGTGTCACGGTTGTGAAATCTGAATCACCAACCTTGCGGAGTGCTATCTCTAGCCAACGCGCGTTGCCATCAAATGCATCACTGCCAAAATCAAGTTCGACAACAAAGTTGCCATCATTGACCATGACTTCTGCGTCTTCAGTCCCACCAATCTGAGCACCAGCGGTTTCCGAATCGAATAGCTTAAATTCAAATTCGTAACTTCTGGTGGGCGGGGTGCCGCCATCTGTCAGAAAACCGTGGTAGGTAAAGCTGTTATCCAGTGGCGCACGAGCATAGACAAAACCTGCTGACGTGATAAACAACGCACCTACGAGTATGACTAAATAGACGATTGCCGTCCGGCTGAATCTGGTTTTTCTGTTTGTCATTTCTAGCTCCTATCGCTACCTATATCTAATAAATGAACTGCCTTATAAGGTACACATGTCACGTTACTTCTCCTCCTTTGTGATGATGGGCAAAAATATCTGTGCTCCTGAACTGCGCGTAATTGAAACATTTAACTGTCTCCGCTGGGGAAATGACAGATGACCATAGGTACCGCTACCATAGCTGCCGCTACCATATGCAGACGACAACGGGGCAGCTGCGTCCACGGTGTTGTGACCAGGTATT
>JBCCHB010000064.1:0-87738 GCA_039028975.1 Chloroflexota bacterium | reverse complement strand
TCTTAACAAAACTGGGCTTTCTTCGTTTTCTTTGATATCTTCCATTTGGGATGTCCTTTTTCAATGGCGTTGCTTCCTAACAACACTATATCAAAAGTTCATCCCACTTTCTACCCCCTCACACAAAATGCCAAACTCAAGCGCCGACAAAAACTCGCTGATCGGAACGTAGATTTTCACCAATCAACTTTAAAGCACTCTCAGGCTTCTCTTCGCTTGCCATCTGCATGTAAAAGCTGCCGACATTTAGGGTCAGCAGCATGGGAATCAGTTCACCATAATCCACATCTGCACTGTGCGTCGAGTCGTGATCCCCACCAGGACACGTGTGTACACCAATGCGCTGTCGCTCCTCTGGAGTAAAGTGGGAAAGTACTCGATTATTGAGATCAATGAACTGTTGCAATAAACCCTTAGATGGATCGAGTTTGACAGCCAGCCGCCCTTCGGTGAAGTCGATCTGAACGCAATGTGCACTATTGTCAAAGCAACTGCGAATATCGGCTACAGCATGTTGAACCAAGTCATCCAAGAACTGCTCCTGAGAATAATTCTGTAATCCGTCCGCCGGATAGAGTAGACTCATGGCAGAGGCCGCAATGACAGCTTGTTTCAATGGACGGTTTGCGTACTTGCTTGCACGTGGCAAGTATGCCCCAGCATATCCGCTATAGCGGAATGGTGCGCTGGCAAGTCTTGGCAACTGGCGTGTATGTCCATCCGCAAAAGGGATAACCACCCCATCGGGCGCAAGATTGTCTAGGGCTTCTAATGGATAGGTTGCAAAGCTGGATTTGGTCTGTTCTCCATCGCTGATGATAGGCGATCCTGTGGCCTCAAAACGTTCAATGGTTTCGCGTACAGCTCTGTCAAAATGCTCATTCATGGTCTCGTCGGAAATTTCGCCTTTGGAAAAAGCAACCATCGCTTCTTGTAGTTCGCGTGGGCGAGGTACGCTCCCAATGGGTTCAGTCAGTATCGACATGATAATCGGTTCTCCTGGTGAATGTCATAAATTCCCTGCGAACAATTACACATTCTGTTCTCTTTATTTCCCTCATACCGAAGGGCGCAATAATCGTGACCAGAATAGTACTGGCTCTTCCACAAGATCATTGTTTCCATACTCGATTCATTATCCACTTTTTCACACAGACAAAAGTTCATGATGAGCAACTGCCTACATCCCCAATAGGAGTACAGCTAATCGTTTGGACATTTCGCTTGTCTGGCTCTGAGCGTCAATTCACTATCTAGCTTGTTCCTTAAGCTTGGGTACGACCGTGTCTAGAATGCGCAGTTGAATCCGGAGGGTCGATTCTGGTGACGCCTGTAGCATTTCTCGAATCAGATCTGGTGCCTCGGTCGGGAGGGTTAGATCGTTTAGATGTCGCTGCACACAACCCAGATCCAGTGATGGTTGGGGGAGATCATTGATCACCCATATGGTCTGAATGATCGGATGAGACATGATGGCCGCAGACCAGCCGATTTCGGTCGCATCCCTGCTTTGAAGCACGGCTTTCATCTTAGGGCGCATATGGCTCCATAGCCAGAGATAATGATCTACAATGTGCTTGGGCGTCCGATACGCAGAATGCATCTTGGCGGCACTGTCCACGAGTTCGACAACCACCCCGCTTGGATCATAGAGAATCAGACCATCCAGGAATGCGTATCCCCACGACTCGTCTCCGACTTGGGTAGGGATAAACTGCTTGGCCCATGATGCAGATGTGCGGAAAGTACATTCCAAAACGATTTGTCCGTGGCTTTGCCGTTCTGTGACCCGTTCACCGCCTGCTTGGACTACGAGCAGGTCAATATCAGAGTCCCGTCTGGCTGTTCCTCGGGCAAGTGAGCCAACCAGCACGACGCCAAGCACATTGGCATTTGCTTTGAGCGTTTCAAGCCCCTGTTCAAGTACCGTTGTGTGGAGAGGTGTAGGTGATTTAAATTCGTTCAACCTATTCACTCAACTCCGCAAGCACATGTCGTGACTTCACGGGTAATCATCTGATCCTCGCCATCGACCATGATATGAGTCGTGCAGGGCATACAGGGATCAAAGCTGCGGATGGCACGCAAGATGTCGATGCCCTTGTAGTCTTCGGGCTTGGCGAACTCTTCCAAAATAGGTGTGTTGAGGACCGCCTCTTCATAAGGTCCGGGCGCACCCCAGGGCGTACGTGGCGCTGCGTTGAGGGTGCTGGGCGTTAGGATCTGGTAGTTCTCAATGGCACCATCTTCGATAACCAGGTGGTGACTCAAAAAACCACGACCTGCGCCCCAAAAACCGACGCCAACTTGGGTTCCCTTGGTAGGCATCTCAAACTTGGTACTGACAGCGGCCTCACCCTGACGCAGTAGCTGCATGGCCATTGTCCAGTTTTCCATGGTGACCATAGCCGAATAGGGAATGGCGTAAGCGCGGGCACGATTGCGTTCAAAAGTATTCCACTTTTCGGGGACGTTCCACTCTAGCTGGGCATCTGCCAATTTCCCACCGGGAACACCAATTTTCAGGCTATGTCCGGTTGCTTCCAAAAAGCTACTGTTGGGCAGCTTTTGGGCTTTGGCAGTCATGTAAAGGCGGGAATAGGCACCCGCTTCCATGGGCATCCGATCCCAGGTGGGGGCCGTATCCCAAGAGTAGCGGTCACGCCAACTTTGCTTGCCGGGCTTGGGCTTGGTCTCTTTGTTCCAAGGGTGGTTGGGGCTAAGGGGTAGACCAAGCGGATCCTCTTTGTAGCGATGACCGTTCCACGTTTCGTAGTAGGAGTGCTCTACAAATTCTTCCAGACCCGCATTCAGCTTGCTTAGATCGGTCGTGACGACCTCCCCATCGACCAACACGCCAGGAGTAGACCAGCGGGCTTGACCCCACTTATCCATGTTCTTGTAAGTAGCGTCATAATGGTCTGGGTGATCCCACACACCTGTGTCAGCCATGGTGGCCGGACGTAGACCACCGTCGGCGTAGGCGGGATCGTAATCGATCATGAAGTCAAAGACGTCGTCCCAAATACCGACTACTTTTTGCCCGTAGTCAAAAAACTGTTGCAACCGCAGATAGACCTCATTAAGGACGCTGGTGGTGACTGTTACGGAGATGCCGCCTGGCACCACCGACTGAGGATGAGGATATTTACCGCCGATGAGCACATAGGCTTCTCGGGCCACTCTGGTCATCTGAAGTGCTTCCAAATAGAGCTTGCCCGTGAGCGGGTTGAGATCGGTCATAATATCGCCGATGGTCTCGTAGCCATGAATACCACGATGAGGGGCTGGTGTTTTGGCGGCTTGGGCAAAGAGGGCGGGATTGGTCGCTTGGATCATCTGCTCCGAATAATCTGGGCCAGCCAGCAGGAAGAGGTGCAACGGATGGTCATAGAGATACTCGATGGAGAGGAGGATATTGCGCATGAGCACGCCCAGCGGTGGCGGCTGAATCCCTAATGCCATCTCAATGGCAAGCGCAGAAACGGTCGCATGGACCCCGCCACAGACTCCACAAGCTCGGCTGCTAATGTAGGCTGCGTCCCGCGGATCCCGGCCACGCAGGATGATCTCATACCCCCGGAAGAGGGTGGCCATGGAGTTGGTAGAGAGAACCTTGCGATTCTCTAGGTCAACCACGCTGTGAAAGGCGAGCGCGCCCGCAACGCGTGTGACTGGATCGAAATCGACATCGCGAATATAGCCATTGCGGGTCAGCAGCTCGCGAATTTTATCTTCACTGTCGGCCAGAGACTTCTTCTCATAGTCGTACGGATTGGCCACGCCTTCTTTGAGAAAGGCATTACCGTCGGCGTCGAATTCGATAGGGAGGTTTTTGAAGCACATTTTAATTGTCGATCCTTATGTGGGTAATTCAATCTGCATAAATCGGTCCTTCTCTAATTTGTTCTTTCGTCGCTTCAATATCCATCGGAGGTATGTATTGAAGAAACCAAGTGGCCCCCGCGTCTTTCAATGATTTAATGTATGACCTCTCCTGTCCAACATCATCTGGTCGTCTTCTACCTCCCACAACAATATCATACGGCGCGTTCGATATTCGACGCTCTGCAATGAACTCCTTAATTTGCTTTACATCTTCTGCAGTAAATTTGTTGCAGTTCGAAAAAATACAACCATCCCAACGAGCGGCTCGTTCTGCTGGACCTCTATAAGGCCAGTGTCCTCCAACCCAAATCGGTATCCTTGGTTGCTGAACTGGCTTAGGCTGAAACGTCATCTCGCTGATCTGATAACAATCACCCTCATAGCTGAATGGTGCACCGCTCCATAAACCAGCGAGAATCTCTAGCGATTCATCCAGCATTTTCGCTCTCTGCTTCTTATCGATAGTTTCACCGACGGCAGCAAAGCCTGGCTCATTTTCATCACCAAGACCTACACCAAGAATTATTCGACCATCTGACAAATGGTCTAGCGTCAATAACTCTCGCGCTAACTTCCACGGGCGACGACGGGGTATAGGAGTCACCGTCGTCCCAAAGACTAGGCGTTTAGTCTGAAGAATCATCACTGCCAGGGCTATCCATGGATCGAAAGTAGCTCCACCATCCCAGTATACGATATAATCTTCGAGGAATATGCCATCCCAACCGGAATCTTCTGCAAGGTGCGCTAGTTCACCTAAAACCTTAGCATCTCGCTGACCAGCTGCCGCTAGTTCAAGTCCATATTTCATGAGCGGTTATATGGTTGTTAAACTTCGATATGCTCGTATATCAAACCCATCGTGCTGAAACGGACTTTACAATATGCCGTCACCGATACGTTCTACATATTCATCATAGTGTGCGGCATAGTACCGCAAGATTTGGCGGTCGGATTCAAGAAATACGTCCACTCTATCGTTGCTGTCAAGGTAATGGGCTGTCTCTACCCACAAAGATACCATTTTATGTAGGTAACGTACTGTAGCCGCTTGATGAAATGCTCCACGCCGAATTGGGTATATGTCGTTGTATGCGGCAAGATAATGACGTGCCTTCTTAAAGTTTTCCTCTGAATGCTCCGGAAGGTATGCCTGACCCTGTAAACAGATAAGTGCAATGGCCCGAAACACACTTAACACGCGTGGCGCAATCTTGGTCTGCTCCCAGTCAAAAACATGGCTGACTTCCTTGTACTGATCAAAGAAGATATTGCCATCTTGATAGTCGCCATGAACCAGATGATCGCTTTCCATCTTTATCCGCTCAATGGCATGGCGGTTCTGCTCGGCAAGATGCAACTTGAGATGGAGCACCTCCATAGCCCGCTCGTCAAATTCTGTTCTACCTTTGTCTGGTATCTTGCTTAAGATCAAATGAACGGTATCCACAAACTCAATATAGCTTTTTCTTGAGTTGCTCGATCGTATGTATGGAAGCTGTGCATTAGCACCGGCGAGGTGAATGCGGCCCTGCATTTGTGCCATCGATTCCAGTGCTTGTGTTGGAATATGGCCTCGCTGATATTGATGCCCATTGATGAATGGAAAGAGGGCGTAGAATTTTCCTTCCTTTTGCAGAATCGTCTCACTGGAATTGTTCTTGAATGGCAGTATTACTGGCACATTGGCATTTGCAAAGAAAAACTTTGCTTCGTGGGCAGCTTTTACTGGTTCAATCTGCGCAAATCGATACTGCTTGAAGAAATATTTCTGCTCTCCTGTTTCGACAATGAAGTTATGGCTAAGAAAGCCCGCATTCACGGAAGAAATACAACCAATCTCAGGAATCGGATAATTTTGTACCAACAACTGCTCGATTTCTTCATGCATAATGAGCAAGCAGAACCATGAAGAGCATTAAGAGAAAGGATCCCAACTTTCATTTCGAATCGGATGAGTTCGCCGAATGTCCTTCATGAAGTTCATGGTTAATTAAATCAAGAATAGGTTAAGTCACCTTCAATACGTCAGCCACATCGACTAGATTACCATCGACTGAATCCGGCCAGTTCCATCAATCGCATTTCAATCTAATTTTATCTCCAACGCGCACTGTTCCTGCCTTCACGACAGAGCCATATAGCCCCAACTGACTATCATGATTCTGGGCAATTGTTTTGAGTACAGCTGGGCTAATCTCAGCTGAAACTGGATCTACATTAACCATACTACAGCGTACCGTGCGCCGATCAAATTGAATCTCTACATCGCCATCACCAAATACCAAAGATTTACCAACCCACGCATTTTCGGGGATAGCGCCAGCGGCATCGGTATCAACCACAATATTCATGCGAAAGCGGTCGGTCGTTAGAGGATGGCCATTCTGTGCCGAAATTGTCTCAATCGTTTTGTGGCTAATTAGCGAAATTGAGTGGGCGTCCCATGTGCCGCGCAATAGATGCATAAGATGGACACGCTTTTGATACAACGCTTCAAGATGGGCTTTCAATTCGGCGGATTGCAACTCATACTCAGCTCCATCTGGCGTCACTACATGAATGCGCGAGTCGTTGCGTTCCCCCTCATCCAAAAAATAAGGCTTGTGCTGCACCATCGTCGGCACCTGCCGCGCTGTCAACCATGGAAACCCGCTAGGATTGTCGCTTTGAACAAACGCATATTTGCGGTCACCGTTAAACCCATACCAGTAGACAATAGCATCATCCACTGATAGGCCCCCCATCGACTTAACAGGGTAAATATTAAGATGTGTAATTGTACCTATGACCATAAATTTACTTGTATACTCTGCCGTTGTTTTATGTCCTTCTAGCATTCGCAATCACTCAATGCTGGCTTCTACCGATCACTGAAAAGTCCACGCATCACACCGACTACTCTCTATGTATCAACAGCCACTATCGCAGTTCCAGAACCTCAGCAATGTCAACCAGATTATCATCGACCGAATCGAGTCCTTCGTCTAATGCAGTGAGCGCACCGTTGATGGTGGTTAGGTGTTCTTCCAGCGGCTCGGTGTTGTCTACTACCTGCTGTAAGCCGCCAGCTAATGCAGCTAGGTGATTACCAGCACGCCACAGAGCCAGAATGATCAGCACCAAATAGACTACAAGAACCACAACAATCGCCGCGGCCACGATTACGCTGGCATAGGTGAGAAATGTAGCCATAATTTTTCCTTCGTTCCGCTTTCCGGTTGCCCGCACCCAACATTCGGAGACCGACCACCGACTACCGACCTACAGAACACCAACCTACCGAATACTGGCCTACCGAATACTGGCCTACCGATTACTGACCTACCGAATACCGACCTACCGATTACCGACCTACCGATTACCGAATCAATGTTTTCCGTTTCCGTTGAGGTTCGCGGCTCGACCCGCCAGCGTAACCTTGATCGTATCGCTGTGGCTGTTGATATTGCCCGCTACGCCAAGAATTTTGGTGGCAATCGCGATGGTATCTTCTAACGCTTGGACATGGCTGGTATTTTCGGCGATGCCAACGCCCGCTTCGGCCATTTCAGCAAAGTAGCGTTCAATGCTGCGGGCCGCTGCGTAGGTACGGTGCAACAGATAAATCGCCAGCGGCACAATCACCAGCACAACAATGGCCAGGGTGATGGCCCAAATCGTATAGACCGCTTGAGGAACCGTCGGTTGTTGCAGGATATTCCCTACAATCAGATAAATCATCTACGCCCCCCTTGCTTGCCATCTTGTTTAACCACAGCATCAATGGTGCCAACCATGTGCTCATCCGCCAACGACAACCCATCGGCAATGGCCTTTAACCCGGCATTCAGCTTTGTGACCTGCACGGGAAGATGGGCAGTCTCGGTTTCAATTGCTCGTAATCCGAGCCGGAGCTTGGCCAGATAGGAGGTGGGCGTGCCGCCGATGGCTTCCAACAGACGGCTAATCATGACCAGATAGATGGCCACCACGCCTAGGAAGACCAGTACCACAATGGCCGAGAGTAAGGTTAGAAAGACCATGTCAATTCCCCTCTCTTGGTTCCAAAATGCAGGCTGGACAGCCAGGGCAGCCGTTGGCGTGCTGTTCTATCACGTCAGTGGCCCCTACAATTTGAGTCGCCGTCTCTAAAATTTGACCAGCCACATAATTGGTCTCTTTCAAAAAGATGGGAATCTGAATCGTGTCGTTGGCCACCAGCTGGCCATGGGTCCAAATCGCGCTGGCCCCATCGAGAATCTGTGTAGCGGTGTGCTTGACCATGGTCAACAAAACCGCAACGACTATGGTAACAACCAGAGCTATGATGATCGAGAGTGACCAAACCGTCTGGATGGTTCCTGGGCTGACCTGCATTGCTGTTGATGCTTCCATAAATATCTTTTTTCCTAACTCCCATCTGCCTCATGCAGCGCTTGGGCCACCGAAGCACCATTGTTGCGAATGCGCTTGGCATCATCCAAAATATTGACCGCAGTTCTGTTTGTATCTTCCAATGCCCAGATAATTGCTGTATTGGCCTTGATCTCCTGCACCAGCCCAAGCGCAGTAACCGCCAAATTCAATATACGTCGTGCCATCAGCCAGACTAAGATGAGCAGAACAGCAGCTGACACAATGATTACAGTCGCGATGCCAAGCCAAAAGAACCAGTTACTATAGAGTGATGCATCAGTCATGTTTGCGTTCCAAATTTGTAAAATGAGGAGGGAAGAAGTGATTCGTAATCCATAACACATAATCTGTGCCAGGAATATTAGGTTACAGGTTACATGCTATGAATCACGCTTCGAACCGGGCTTCACGCCACCGCGGAACTGAAGCTTCTGGTAAAACTTGTGTCCGATCTCTTCGATGAAGTTTGGCTCGCGGACATGGCCCCAACCGCTAGGTACATGGCCATTACGCTCCCAAATCGGGGAGCGATTCTGGTAGAATTGGGAGAAGTTGCGCAGCCTGCGTATAACCGCACCGTAGGCTTTGGATGATGTAGAGGAGACAAATGTCCCCGGCGGTTTTTTGTAGAATGGGGCAAACCCGTCGGGGAAACTGGGCATAGTGCAGCCGATACAGGGGGCACCCACATTCATGCAGCCGCCTACGTGGTTAATCGCCCCCCGCTTGTTGATGTTACATTGGACCACCGGCCCCCAACAGCCGATCTCAACTAGGCACTCCTTATCCCCGTATTCTTCGGCAAAGACACCCTCTTCGTAGAAACCCGCCCGAGTGCAGCCACGGTGAACTGTTTCATCAAAGAGCCAAGCAGGACGTCCTAATTCATCAAATTCGGGTAGGGGACCAAGCCCTTGTAAAAAGAGAAGAACAGCAGCCACAGTTTCGGTAAAATTATCCCCCACCGGAGAGCAGCCAGGAATGTTGACCACGGGCAAGCCAAAGCTGCTGCGATAGTCCTCTCCGAGAAAATCCATGACGCCCATAGCGTTGGTCACGTTGCCGATGGCCGCGGGAATCCCCCCCCAAGTGGCACAAGTCCCCAACGCAATCACCGCGGCGGCGTTGGGGGCCATCTTCTCCAGCCATTCTGCGGTAGGGATGGGCTGCATCTCCCCATCGACCTCCCGGGCGCCCAAGCCAGACCAGTAACCACCATGTTCCGCCGCCAAACTTTCATCGGCCACCGAGCCTTCAAAAATGATCACATAGGGTGCATCAAGCTCATCCGCGGCAGCCACGTGGAACTCGTGTATGAACGCCTCGCCTGCTTCCATAGACAAAACTGGATGGTGAAGAATTAGTTTGGGCATGCCGGGAATGGAGCCAAGAAGCAAGGATTCAACCGGTGGCTGGGTTGCGCCGACCGCAGCAATCGAGCAACCGTCACAACTCATGCCAGCCAACCAAAAGGCATGGACACACTTAAGTGGACCAAGGGGTAGTTCAAATGATTCAGGCTCGGATTCCAGATAAGCATCTGTTGGCTCACCCATAGGTACGCTGGCGAGATGGTCGTGTACGTTTTGAACTTCAGCCTCTGTCATTGCCATAAGCGAACATTCTCTTTTGTACGAAATGTGGGGAGGTAAAACGTCTCGGAGATACGGGTGAGTATACATTGCACTCGAACAATCTGTCAACCATTGGTTTAGGCAAGGAGACGGGGCCGAAGAATCTCTCATTGCCATTGCTATTTATTGAGCTACTACTCGCTGCGCAAAATTTAACATCTTTTCTTGAAACGCAATCATCTGTTCCACCTCACCCGAGCCATGTCCCGCATCAAACCAGACAACCTCTAGCGGCTTGCCTAGTTCTTCCATGCGGATGGCATATTCCTCAAACTGGCGGCTGGGCGCGCGGCTGTCATGACGCCCCTGGATGACAAGCAGTGGCACACGTACGTTTTCGAGGTAAGTCGAGGGAGAGCTTTGGTGATAACGATCCGGATAATCTGTTGGCGCTCCGCCGAACATGACCCGGGCATAGCCTTTCATTGCATCCGATGAATCTTCGTACATCCCCACCCAGTCCGCAATGGCGACTAAGGCCAACCCGCCAGCCCATAGGTCTGGCCGTTTGCCTAAACCTAAAAGAGTTAGAAAGCCGCCATACGACGCACCTTGCAGAAAGATTTGGTGTGGATGGGCAAGCCCTTCTGAGACAAGCCATTGACGGGCGGCTACCATATCTTCCAGTTCCCAGTGACCGATATTTCCCTCAATCTTGGCCCGAAAGTCAATGCCAAATCCCAGCGAACCCCGGAAATTGATCCCCATGTAAGCGAAGCCATGATCCAGCCAGCTCTGGACCGCTGGCGAGTAGGACGCCATTTCGGTGCCGTGGGGGCCACCATGAATATGCAAAATAGTTGGGAAGGGGCCATCGCCATCGGGAACGCCTACCCAGCCCTGAATGGTCTGACCGTCCGAAGATGTATAGTTTACAGACTTCAAGGGTCTACCCATCGCTGGGGCAGCCATTTTCAGGATTGTGCCTTGTTTTTCACCCGTCTCTGGATCGAGGACTATCAACCGAGGTGGCGTGGCAGCATCCTCCCATTGGACCCAAATGGTGTTATCTGGACCAAAACAGGTTGGGGATTTGCCGGTATGATAGATGCCACCACCGCCCCGGATCGTGCCCGCCGGATGGGCCAGTTTTGTCAGCCTAACATCCGCCAATCGATAGCGATAGAGCTGATGTTGGGCCATATGAGATTGGAGTAACAGAATCTGCTGACCGTCAGACGACCAGACCAACGGCTCGATCTCCCCATTTAGCTGAGGAAGCGACAAATCTATCCGTTCGTTGCTGCCTACATCCCAGATAACGGGGCGTTTGAAACCATCTGCATTCGTGGTTGTGGCCAGCAGACGCAGGTCGTCAAGAAGGGGTGAGAAGGCAATCGGCTCTGAATTGCTCTCTGGCCCCCTAGAAAAGGTGCCGATTTGAGTCCCATCTTCAGTACTTAGCGCCAATAGACTGTAGCGGCGTCGTTCACCATCCGCAGAAGTCTTGGCTACCACCACATCACCATTGGCCGAGAGCAGCGACTCCCACGTTTCGGCGCTAGTCTGGTAGACCAACCTGGGTGCGCTCCCTTCGCCAGTGGGGCTAAGATCGATAACGTAATATTGATAGCCATCGGCATTTACCGCATCAAAGACCAATCGATTGCCGGCACGACTGATGTCAAAACCGCGCAGCGTATAGTCGGGCAGATCGGGCGTCATGTCTTCGGCCTCGCCACCCTCGAAGGGTACGCGAACAATGTGACCCAACTCGCTGCCCTTGAAATCCTTCAGATAGTAAACATGGTCACCGGATGGGGAGATCCAGCCGCTATAAGTATCAACAAGACGACGCAACTCACTTGTCTCAACATTCCACGTCGCCAGGTGGACGGAGCTTGTGTCTTTGACGGTGGCAATACCCCGGGATGGATTGGTTGCGGCCAGATTTGTACCGAAAACAGATGGGGTACGATAGCGTTGTTTCCAGATTGGATCGGAAGGGGTGGTTGTCATTGGGTCTCCTCAAGCATGAGCAGCGCCTGTACCTTGACGCTGTAGAAATTGATTATGATTATACATTGATTAGCGGGGTTTCATCTCAGAAGCTGTCTGAAAAGGGTAAAAGCGTGTCATTCTGAAAGAGCGGAGCGACTGAAGAATCTGGTTTTTTCGGTTAAATAACCGTGAGATTCTTCGTCGCAGGCTCCTCAGAATGACTTTCCAGACAGCTTCTCAGATCGACCAGAAGTCAGACGTGGACGGGTGCTACTGTTCGCAAAGCGGGCGCTTGCCACCATTGCTGATTTCTTTATCAAAAACTTGGCTCACATGCAATGACCTTCCGTTTTCAAACCGTGAAATTTTTTAGTGCGCAACCCGCCTGAAGGAAGGCGGGTTTACACTTCTATACTCAGCTCTGTTTGAAAACAACCGCAGTATAATACAAACTGCTTTCTCCGGTATACTCTTTTTTACAACTCATCCATCCGTATTTCACGCCCTTCCACGGCCGACTTAAGTACGCCCTCAATAATCTTCACGCTGGTCAATGACTGTTCGGGGGTGATGACCTCAGCTGTCTCATCACCATCCAGATGGCGAATAAAGTTCTGCACCAAGTGCTCATAGGAATTCATGCCGCTACGGGCAACGTCAAGTTCGATATCGGACTGCTGCCCATTCAAAATCGTGTAGAGCGTAACCTGATCCTGGTCGCCAACTGATGCGCCACCCTTGGTGCCAAAGATTTCAGTAACAAAATCCTGTTGATGATTGACTGCCCAAGATACCTGAAGTTGGAGAGCCTTACCATCATCAAACCGAACTAATGCCCATGAGAGGTCGTCTACATCAAAAATAGCCCCACTATCCGGCGCAGAAATGTCCGAACCCCAGCCACCAAGCCCGATGCCCTGCGGCCCCAGCCTGGAGAAGGTAACACCGCTGACGGTGACAGGCGTTGGATAGTCCATGATGAAGAGCGCACGGTCCAGCGCGTGGATACCGATGTCTAGCAATGATCCACCACCCGAAAGCCGATTCTGAGTAAACCAGCTCCCAAATCCTGGTATTCCAGCCCGTCTGTGCCAAATGGTCCGTGCTGCATAGATGTCACCATAAAAGCCCGCATCCGCTTGCTGCTTGGCGGCTTGAATCGCATCGGACCAACGGTAGTGAGAGCCTACGTTTACTGTTAGATCCTTCTCTTTGGCTAGGTCCATCATCTCTTTGGCGTCAGCATAGCTCAAGGCCAGTGGCTTTTCGCACAATACGTGTGAGCCTGCATTGAGCGCAGCCATCGTCATGGGATGGTGAAAGATGTTGGGGGTGGCAATGACGGTGATGTCGGGTTTGACTTCGCTCAACATGACTTCGTAATCGGTAAAGCTGTGTGGAACGGTACTTTCGCTAGCGACTTCCTTGGCCCGTTCTTCATTTACATCGCAGACGGCTTCTACCGAAACATTAGGAACAGCTTGAAAATTTGGAATATGTCCGTAGCGGACAATCGTACCCGCGCCAATCATGGCGACACGGTAAGTTTTGTTACTCATAAATAGATGTCTCTTTCTCGAAATTTTTGCAATGGATTGCAAGCACAGAAGACTGTAACTTGCGATGTTAAAATCAGCGTCGCTTATTGTATCTCATTGGGCGGCAATTGGCACAGCCAACAAATTGGCCTATGAAAGCCAGTTGCGATGAACCCGTCCATTTTTCGACTGCCTGCCAAAATAAGTAAAACTCATGGTTTGTGAAGAGCTTAGCGCAAGAGGACGATCTATAAAAAAGAGATGATTTCAGAAGGCAACCCAGCCCAGCGGGAACCTCGATCTACCCCTTCGGCTCAACAGTAATTCGGTTGCGTTCAAGCAATTCGTCCCATTTCCCTTCATCCTCAACCTGTCCCTCTTTCAAAACGATAATATGGTCTGCCTGCTTCAAGACAGACTGTCGATGGGAGACGGCCAGGCAGGTTGGTCGCTCTTGCCTTTTATCAATGACCGACGAAAATAGGCGTTCCCACAAAAGTCGTTCCGTCTCAATATCCAGTGCGCTGGAGAGATCGTCAAAGACCAACAATTCGGCGCCCTGAGGGCCCCCGCGCACAAACATGCGGGCTGCTGCGGTACGTTGGGCTTGCCCGCCAGAAAGGCGCATTCCACGCGGACCGATCAATGTATCGAGGCCATCGTCCATCGCCTTAACGTCCGGTTCCAAAATCGCCTGCTTAATGGCTGATGATATGTCAGACCCGGCATCTGACAAACCCAGCAGAATATTGCTGCGCAGCGTCTCTGAGAAGAGCTGAGGCGTTTGGGGCGTATACGCGCTGCGTGGTGGCACAAAGAAAGTGGCCGGATCAGCCACTGGTTTCCCATTCCAACGAATCTCGCCACTATCCTTGGGTAGCAGCCCAAGCAGTGACCGCAATAGGGTTGTCTTGCCGGAACCAATCCGTCCTGTGATCACGGTGAGTGTCCCTCGTTTGATCTGTAGATTGACCCCGTGAATACCTTGACCATTGAGCGGGTACTGATAGCTTAGGTTTTGCACATCTAAGCGTTCTAGACGCGTATCAGCACGTTTTGGTGTGGTTGGTCGTTGCGGCAAGGGACCGGTCAGATAGATCGGGGCACGCACAGCCAAGTCAGTTGGCTTAGGACTCTGCATGAGTGTCTGCAAGCGTCGAATCGAAACGCCTGTCTGCTGATACAGGGCAATCAGCCCACCAATGTTGCGGAATAGCGCAGTCACTGGCCAGATATAGGCCACAAAGAGGGCAAAGTCACCCACGGTGAAGCGACCCGCTTGTACCGCCTGGGCCGAAAGAATCAGCACCAACGCCGTGCCGATGACAACCATGTTCTCCGACAGCGCATCGACAAGCCGCGTCAACAGTTGGTCACGCACGCTAGCTTGGCGGCGAGCCTCATTGAGATGACGAAAGTGGTTCAAAACCCGTTCTTCGGCGTTATTGACCTGAATGGATTGGACAGCACCAAAGATCTCCCCAATGGCGCCCGTGGCGCGCCCGGCGGCTTCTCGGCTGGCGACTCGATAGCGTTCGATCCGCTCGCTTAGGTGGTTAGAAATGTAAATGATGACAATGAGCGGCGTAAAGACGCCCAACGTTATGGGGATGCTTACCTGAAACATGGCGATAAAGGCGATGATCGCCGTGAGGCCAAAGCCAAGGAGATCATGCAATTCAACGTCAAAATAACGGACTATCCCAATGTCGTCACGCATGGTGTTGAGGGCTACACCGACCGACATCGCTTCGTTCGTGGCTCTGTCGTTGCTGGAGCTATTGTTGATGGGTTTGTCATTGATGGGTTTGTCCGAGGGCAATGGCTGCGCACCTGGTTGCTTCAAAATGCTGGCAAAGATATTGCCAAAGAGCCAAGCTTGAATGCTGTGCCTGTAGATATAAAAGCCAATTGCATTGGCTCCACCCAGCCCAACCATAGCCAGAATTGTATTGCCTAACTGCAGCGAAATAATAGCGACCAGGAGCAGCGCACCCGGCTCATCGGCCAGCCTGTCAAAGAACGCGCGCAAGATTAACCCCGAAAAGGCCAGCGACAGCGTGTAGCAGATGTAGAGGCTTGTTTGAATGGCGTAAATTCCTGGCCGAAAAGAGGCCATTCGCCACCAGAGTTGGATTGGGTTCATAATTGACTTAACAGTCCGGTAAACTCCGAATCGTCCTGGTCCATCAGAGCCGAACGCTCCCCGAATTCGGCTATACGCCCTTCTGCCAAAATCATCACCTTATCCACCCGCTGCACAGTCTCCAGCCGATGAGCGATGATGATGCCTGTGCGTCCGACCAACAATCGACCAATGGCCTGATCCAGCAGCCGTTCCGTAACCGGATCCAGTCTTGAAGATGGCTCATCCAGAATTATCAATCCTGGGTCCTGCAAGCCGATTCGCATGAAAGCGATCAGCTGAGCCTCTCCGGCAGATAGACCATCACCACCGGTTCCCAACATGGTCTCTAAACCATCTGGCAAACTGGCTAGCCACTCCTCAAGACCAAATTCTCGTGCCATGGCCCAGAGCCTTTCGTCCGGCATGACCTGATCAAAAAAGGTTAGGTTGTCGCGGATGGTGGCCTGAAAGAGCTGAACATCTTGGGTAACCATGCCGACGCGGCTGCGCAATTCGGATAGCGATAGCTCCGTTAGCAGTGCGCCATCATTGCCCAGGCGGATTGTCCCTTCGCTCGGCTCCACCAGGCGAAGTAGAAGGCGGGTGAGGGTGGTTTTTCCGCTGCCCGTGCGACCAAGCAGGCCCAACACCTCTCTCGCCTGTAGCCGAAAGTCGATGTCTTGCAGGATCAGATCACTTTCTGCCTCATAGCGCATGGAGACCTGGGCAAAGTCGACGGCCAGCGGTCCGTCATGGAGGCTTTGCTGGCCACGATCCTGAATCGAATTTTTCGTTTGTAGTAATTCCTGAACCCGACCGATGCTGGCTCCCGCTGTCTGGAGATCCCGCACCTCGTTCACAGTCTCCCACAGTGGACCACTCAGCAACTCCAAGTAGTGGATGAGTAGGTAGACGGTGCCGATGCTCATCGACCCTTGATAGTGGAGCCGATCCCCCAGCAGAAAGATGACCACATAAGCCAGACCAAAGACCCAAATCGGTGTCATGAGTCCGCCGACGTCGTAGAGACGGGTCCCAAGTGCGGCTTTGTAGGCGCGCTGGATATGGGCATACAGACCATGCATGGCATAGGCCACAGCCCCATTGGCCCGAATGTCTTCTGTGCCGTGGAGCCGCTCCTCTAAGTAGCCATAGAGTTCTGCCGTGCGTTGGCGGGCTTGCTGCCAATAGGGAACTGCGGCGCGGCGCAGCCAATCCACAAGCACTAGCCCGGTACCAGAAATCAACGTTACCGCTAACCCAATGCGCCAATCTTCCCACCAAAGCAGAACCAGCACGCCACTCATTAGCAGAAGGTTATTGAGTAGATTGAGGGCTAGTTGGGAGAAGAAGTTGCGTAAGTCATTGATGTCACCGTCGATGCGCTCGATTAGCTCGCCGGGGCCATGGGCTTTGTGAAAATTGCGATCCAGCCCCAGACAGTGACGGACCACATCTTCGCGCAATTCATTGGTGGCCCGCCAGCCTACATCGGTACTGATATAGGTTGCGGCCAAGCCAAGGGCCTGTTCAACCAGGGCAATCAGTAGAAAGAGACCGGCGGCACCCAGCAAAATCACCAGGTCGCTTCCCGCTTCCGCAGAATCGATAAATCGGCGGATGATCTGGGGATTGACCAATTGGGTCGCGATGGTGGCAAGGAGAGCCAGCCAGAGCAGCAGAACCTGTATTCGATGTGGTCTTAGATAGCGGGCAAGGAGTTGCCAGGGAGAAGTGGCGTTCATTAGTGGCTTTTGCTAAATTATTGGATATTCGCTTCCAGGGCTGCTAGTGCAGCCACTTTATCCCCACGACGAATCGCATCCAGAAGGGCTTTGTGCTCCCGGTAGCTATCCATCAAGTCATCAAAGCGAGTATACTGCATCAACATGCGGAGGGCAATGGGCTGCCATAAGGCAAAGAGATCCTTGTCATCATGGCTCTGGATGATGGCCTGGTGAAGGCGCACGTCGTGATCAACCAAGGCGGCTGTGTCTCCCGCTTCGCACGCAACCTTGATGTCGGCTAGGATCTGCTCCCAAGCCTCAACGTCTTCATCAGTAATGGCATCGAAGATGGTGTCCAATACAAAGGTCTCAATCTTCCGTCGCAGTTCTACAGTCAATGGCCGCACTGACTCGCTTAAATATTGGGCAACGCGCACACCTTTGTTTGGCTCTAAAACAAGAAGCCCTTGCTGGGTTAGTTGACGCAGCGCTTCGCGAATAGGTCCGCGGCTAACGCCAAAGCGCCGAGAGATCTCCTGCTCTCGCAAGGGTTCACCCGGTTGTAGTTTCCCAGACAAAATCTCCTGGCGCAACCGCGCTGTCACTTGTTCTGGTATGGTTTTGTAAATCGTTAACTCTGCCATCTCTGAAAAACGATGATACCGTTACAAATTTACCCTGTTACTGATTTGAGACAAGTTGATAGAAGCGGATCCAGTCAACGTGGTATTGCTTTCTCTCCTCATCTGCCAGCTCTTCGTCGGTCGGCGTAAGCCCATCATTCGAGCGCCAGTCTTGATCTTCCACATCGATGATAACGTCCATTGCCTTGTTCAATCCGGTGCCGCTAGTGAAACCATTCGGATCGATGATCGATTTCCCAGATACCGTGCGCACAAGTTCTCCATCTACATAATATTCCAAATGCCAAGTGTCTCTCCAAAAGACGCCAAAGCGATGGAAGTCATCCCGCCAGGTTGTGCCGTTATTATACCACGATCCCATATCTTTGGGTTGATAATCTTGAAATGGCTCCCGAATAAAGACATGATGGCTCAGGTGAACGCGCCGCGCAAACCACTCCTGACCTTTCCGGTCGCTGCCATATGACTCTACAATATCGATCTCCTGCGTATCATCGGGACTCAAGAGCCATACAGAATTTGCTAGCACCATATTGCTGATCTTCGCTCTGGCTTCAACATAAAGCGGATAGATTACGGTCTCTTTTGAGGAGATGATGCCTGTGTAGACGGTATCGGTGTTCGGATTACGGCTTGCATCCAACACCAGATTCCCATCTGCAACCCATGAATGGTCAGTACGCCATTCAGTTAAGCCGGGACCTAGCCACGGATTGTGATATCTATCAATCCACCTTTCTGCAAACTTATTGCCTTTGTTCTCCGGCGGAGCCGAATAGTTGAAATCATCGGAAAGGGGCAGGAGTTTCCATTCATTTCCCAGACCAGGATCAACTGGAACGGGGTACTCGTCCCAATCCGCTGGTTCAGGGATACGACAGCTCATCAGCAGCAATAAGCAGCCAAACCATAGCCCTAGACATAGAGAAATCCTCCATGATATTCTGACCTTGTTCGTAACCATTGGCGTTTCCTAAATTATTGCTCATTGTTGCACTAAGGCCATCTCGATGAATAGCAATTAATTGTTCTGAATAGCTACTGATTATTGCTACGCCTTATACGGGTCCGCTGCATCGCGCAAGCCATCCCCAACAAAATTGAAACAGAGCACGGTGATGATTACAAAGACTGCCGGAATCAAAAGCCAGGGGCTTTGGGCCAGCGCACGGATATTTTGCGCGTCCTGCAACAAAACCCCCCAACTGACCGCTGGCGGGCGTATGCCTATCTCCAAAAAGCTGAGCGCGGTCTCTCCTAATATCATGCCTGGGATTGCAAGGGTCAGGGTAACGATGAGATAGCTGGCGAACGAAGGGAGTAAATGCTTGATGATGATATTAAAGTCACTCATATTGGAGATACGAGCCGCCATCACAAAATCGGCTTCGCGCAGTTCGAGCAGCTTACCGCGTACAGTGCGCGCCAAGGTAGTCCAGCCAACGGTAGCTAATACAATGGTGATGCCAAAGTAGACCTGAATAGAAGTCCAATCGGGTGGCAACGCCGCGGCCAACGCAATCCATAGCGGAATTGTTGGAATCGAGATGATAAACTCAATCACCCGCTGGATGATAAGGTCGGTAATGCCACCAAAGTAGCCCGAGATCCCCCCAATGATGCACCCGAGCACGAAGCTTATCATGACGCCGATGAAACCAATCGACAATGAGATCCTGGAAGCATGGATCGTCCTAGAGTAGACATCACGACCAAATTCGTCTGTCCCAAATAAAAAGAGTCGTGCTGGTTCATCAACGCCAACAATATGTAGATCGCTCTCAAATAGCCCCCACATTTCGTAAGGGGCCCCCCGCTTAAAGAACTGAATGGGATAGAGAATACTTGTGTCTTCCTCATAGACCCGCTGCATGGTTTCCATATCCAATGTCTGCGTCGTCGCGTAGACAAAGGGGCGCAGGTGGAACCTTCCTGTGCGGTCTACGAAGTGAATGCCCGTTGGCGGAGAAGAGGCTGAATTTGCAAAGCGTTCTCGGTAATCGTTAACGGCAAAGAACTCGGCACAGATTGCCAGTAGGTAGAGTAACCCCACAATGGCGCAACCAAAAAGCGCCAGCTTATGGCGGTGAAACTTGCGCCACACCAACTGCCATTGGGATGCGAGGTAGTAATCCTCATCATGGGTTTCTGTTTTGCGGCGACGGCGATTGACCATTAATTATTTCCTGTTGGCTATTAATTATTGGTAGTTGCACCAGTCTTTGCAGGCTAGAAATGCCAATAATTAATAGTGAATAGCCATTAATTAATTTTTAATTCTGTGTATTCTGGTGAGAGGTACGAATGCTGCTGCCCATGATTCGGCATAGTTGGTCGCATTCGTCGAGTAGTTCGTTCAGTTGTTGTTCAGATAGTAGTTCAGCTCGCACAAGCATCTTCAGCCAAACTCGAGACTCATTAAGCTCTTTCAATACCACCTTTAACTTATGAACAAAATCTCGCTGACTTTCTGCACTTCTGGCTTCACCATAATTCGGGGCTGGTGACGTCCCACAGCGCAGCAATTGTCCCCGAATATGACGTCCTACAGGTGTTTCAGGCAATGCTCCACACACTTTCAAAATTCGTACAGCAAAGCCGATCAGCCGTTCTTCAATGTCATCACCTTTGGCCATGAAATCCTCCATTAATTATTAAATATTTGCTGTTAACTATTAATTATTAACGCGTCATTAATGCACCAATTGTAATATGGGACCGTGTAATAATTAATAACAAATACCGAACAATTAATTGGAGCTACGCTCCATCCGAATCCGCGGATCGACCAATACCAATAGGATATCTGACACGGTCGTACCGATTACGGTCAGAATTGTCAGAAATAGCAAAATCGACGCGGTTAAGAACGTGTCTTGGGTGATCAGGGAACGGAGTAACATTGGCCCAGCCGTGGGCAACCCTAGCACGATTGCCGTAATCGCCCCACCAGAAATCAGCGACGGGAAGAGCCAAGCAAGGTTGCTAATCAAGGGATTGAGCGCGATCCGTACGGGATACTTGAAAAGAACGACTCTCTCATTGACCCCTTTGCTACGTGCCGTAATCACATACTGCTTTTGTAACTCGTCTAAAAGAGTGGCGCGTAAAATACGGATCATTCCTGCAGTACCGCCCGTCCCAACCACAATCACGGGAATGGGCAGATGTTTGAGCAGATCCCAAACTTTGGCCCAACTCCATGGCGCATCTAGATATTCGGGTGAAAGTAGTCCGCTGAGATTGAGACCAAAGTACTTAAATGCAACAAAAAGTAACACAAGTGCTAACATGAAATTGGGGATGGCCAATCCTAGAAACCCTACAGTCGTAAAAAAGTAGTCACCAACTGAGTATTGATTAGTAGCCGAGTATATGCCAATGGGAATTGCTACCGCATAGGTAAAGATGGCGCTGATGATCGCTATCAAAAAAGTAAAGGTCAGCCGCTGACCTATCAGATCTCCAACTGGTCTTTCCCAATCATAGGAATAGCCAAAATTTCCCTGAACAACTGCCCCCATCCACTTGAAGTAGCGCTGCCACACAGGCAAATCCAACCCATACTGCTGGCGCAGGGCTTCGATCACCTCGTCGTCTACACTGCCGCCTGATTGGGCTTCCAGACGCGTAATCAAAACCGAAAGATAATCCCCCGGTGGAAGCTGAATCACGATAAAGGTGACAACCGTAACCATCCAGAGAAGGAAAATCATATAGATAATGCGTTGTGTAAGATAACGTGCCATGTGCGTCTTGCGGGACACCCTTTCAGTATGGAAATTTTACGATGCAGATATTTTAGTGTGCAGGTTACAGTCTAGAAAGAGTAAAGCTACGTCAGGAGAAGTCCAAATTATATATCCCCTTTGCTGGATTGTCAACAATCTACATTTGACAATCAAAGCAGTTCCATGTACTCTATACTATACTTATCCCCCTTCCTCACGGTATAATCTGCCTAGATCTTAGGCTACTCTAGAAAATTAGATGTTCCGTCCAGTAGATTGGTTACCTTCTAGGTGCCGTGCCAGTCACCTCTACTAGAGCTGCATGCGGGCATGCTACTTCCTCGAATGAATATTTTTCTGGAATGGCCTTACGCAAATTGTTCGTTCAATAACCAAATCCATGGAGGAGCTATGTCAAAAGTATCCCGAATTTTTGCACTACTGTTGGTACTGGCCATGTTTGTAAGTGCGTGTGGTGGAACTGGCCCAATTGCCGTAGACGATGCACCTGCACAAGTAGAAGATGGCGCAGCCGATGCTGAAGCGGCTGCATCAGATGATAGTGATTCGGAGGCCACTGAGGCAAGCGACGCTGATGCAAGTAGTGAGGATGACAGCGATGCGGCAATGGCCTCAGGAGATTCGCCCTATCCACAGCAATATGCAACGATTGAAGAATACAGCACAGCCACGAGTAACAGCATCGATGGTTTCGGCGAGGCACCCATGCTTGCGGATATGGTTGCCGCAGGCGATCTCCCTGCACTGGATGAACGACTGACCAGCGAACCAGCCGTTGTTGAACCACTAGAATCAGTGGGTACCTACGGCGGAGAGCTTGCCGGGCCGTCCACGAATCCGACCTGCTGTGGATGGGACGTGTTGGAGATGCGACTGCAGAAACTTTTCACCATTGACACAGATTTGAGCACAATTATTCCCAACATTGCCAAAGGGATCGATATATCGGACGATCAGACCGAATTCACCATTCATCTGCGTGCGGGACACAAGTGGTCAGACGGTGAGCCCTTTACCACTGAAGATTTCCGCTTCTACTTTGAAGATGTAATTAGCAACGAAGAACTGACCGCGTCCCCACCCGGTCTTTGGACTTCAGACGGCGAACTGGCTCAATTTGAGGTCATCGACGAGACGACAGTTAAGTTTACATACACTTCTCCCAAGCCGAGCCTCATTGTCTCTTTGGGTACAGAGGTAGGGAATCGTGGCTTCCGCCCAGCCCACTACTTTAAACAGTTTCATGCAGACTACAATGAAGAGGTCGCTGCGTTAGCGGAAGAACAGGGTTTCGAAGATTGGATTCAGATGTTCAACTCTAAGATGACACCCTATAACTTCACCTGGAATTTAGGTGCAGAGACCGATTCCTATGCGCCAACTCTGAACAGTTTTGTCTTTGTTAGCGAAGATTCGTTTGGCAATAAGCTCTACGAACGCAACCCTTACTTCTTTAAGGTAGACACAGCTGGGAATCAGTTGCCCTATACCGATAGCCTACGCCGCATTCTCGTTGAGGATCTCCAGGTGCAGGATCTGAAGGGGATTGCCGGCGAATATAGCCACTACGGGTGGGGTCAGCTGCTAAGCGCACCGACCTACCGTGACAATGAGGAGGCTGGCAACTATCGGACCGCTTTGGTTACCTACGATCGTGGCAACGAATATGTCTTCATGTTCAACTTCACCACCGAAGATGAAGTGCTACGCGAGCTATTCTGGGATGAACGCTTCCGCCAGGCCATGTCGCTGGCTATCAACCGCGAAGAGATCAACGAGCTTGTCTACTTTGGCCTGGCAACACCATCGCAAGCCGCGCCGCCGCCTAGCTCTCAGTACTATCAGGATTGGATGAAAGATCATTTTGCTACCTATGATCCCGAGCAGGCCAATGCCCTGCTGGACGAGATTGGCCTAGATGAGCGCGATGCAGATGGTTTCCGCTTGCGCCCCGATGGTGAGACCCTCTTCCTCAACTTACAGGTCTCTGTTCCAGAAGAAGCATGGCAGAAGATCGGCGAACTGACAACGGACTACTGGAATGCAGTTGGCGTTAAGACCAACTATAAGCTCATAGAAAATGGTCTCTACGGCGAGCTGCGCGATGGGAATCAGCTAGACGTAGCTGCATGGGGCTATGATGTGACGGACATCGGCGATATTGGCAACGGTCTGACCAATCTACGGCCCGACTGGGGCGCACGTTCGGCTGGCGTCCTTTGGCAGGCTTGGTTTAATAGCGATGGTGAAGAAGGCGAAGAACCGCCAGCCGAGATCATTGAACTGTGGGAGAAGGCCGAAGAATTCCTTGCCCTACCCTACGGATCTGACGAGCAGATCGCGCTAGGCACCCAGCTCTATGAGCAGCACTTCGATAGTCTCTACATGATCGGCACTATCCAGTATCCGCCGCAGCCGCTTCTCTTCAAGAAGAACTTGCGCAATACGCCACCCAATGACACAACTGGGCTTTGGAGTTGGAGTTACCGGCAGTGGGTGCAGTTCATGCCAGAGCAGTGGTACTTTGAGGAGTAGTTTGTAGAGCAGTAATCAGTCGTCGGTGGTCGTAGCTCAGTTACTGATTACCGATGACCGCTTGCGATACAGGCGCACAGCGCCATTGCTAGAGTTTAGACGTTACTCAGTAGACCGCAATGCGAAGCGATTTGTTGTTAGAGAGTGCCTTCACCACTGCGGTTTACTGATCTAATATTCTACACCCATTTTATGAGAGATGACATAAAAATTTGCAATTGGCAACGCAGCTAAGATCATATATAATATAAATGTGATTCCTCATCTCTGAAAACTAGCAAATACGACATAATTTCATAAAGCGAGTAGACACAATGGCTGAGATCGCATTAGGTCAACTCCACAGGGCGTACTCTTTGAAAACGCCTACTGCAATTCGCCGCTCTGCCTACCCTCGCGCCTGTCTTTTATGACCGATCGTTACATCCACAATATCGAACGTATGGGACAATGACTCGATCCTGGCAACCAACGCGGTTACCTGGCCTCACCGGCTGCGCGCCGTTGGCTATGACGTTGTCCTATCGGGCAAGCAACATTTTGTTGGACCAGATAAGCTGCATGGCTTCCGTGCCCAGCTAGGCCGCGATCCCCATGGCGACAATCGCCATCCTCTCTTTCCCTGGCGTGATGGTGTCATTCCAGCTAAACAGCCCTGGCAAGGTGTTTACGAAGCTGGACCAGGGACAACCAAAGAGATTGAGGTCGATGACGAGGCTGAAGTTGCGGCGCTGACCTACCTACGTGATCCCGCTCGCAAGGAGCAGCCGTGGGCGCTTAACGTCTCCTTTATCGCTCCTCATTTTCCTTTGGTAGCTCCCCAGCAGTACTGGGATCTCTATCCGCCTGATGAGATGGATCTGCCCAGCATACCGCCGGGGCATTTGGAAAATCTTCATCCGGTCTACCAGCGTATGCGAACCATGTTTGGTCTAATCGACTACGCAGATGATGAACAGCGTCGGGCGCGAGCTGGCTACTACTCACTCGTTACCTATCTGGATGGTAAGATTGGTCGTCTGTTAGCTGCATTGAAAGAGACGGAGCAACTTGATAACACGGTCATCATTTACACCAGCGATCATGGTGAGATGGCGGGCGAACATGGCATGTGGCGCAAATCGAATTTTTATGAGCAGTCAGCCCGCATCCCCATGCTTATGTCGTGGCCGAAGGGATTGCCCGAAGGTCGTCGAGTGAGTGAGGTTGTGTCGCTTGTGGATTTGGTGGCTACGGTGGTCGAACTGGCTGGCGCATCAGACCTAGGTAGAATGGATGGAGATAGCTTGCTTGATCTGGCTCACAACCGAGATGAAGAGTGGAAGGATATGGCCTTCTCTGAATATCTGGCTCATGGTGTGATTCGCCCCATGGCCATGTTGCGACGCGGACGATACAAGCTTAACTACAGCCTGGATGATCCGATCGAACTTTATGATTTGGAAGACGATCCAGGTGAATTTAAAGATTTGGGGAACCAGCCAGATTATGCAGAAGTGCGCGAACAACTGCAAACCGAACTGTTAGCGCAGTGGAATCCAGTGGAATTGGAGCAACGCATCCGCCAAAGCCAAGAAGAGCGGTTGTTGATTCGGGCTGCAACCGCAGACGAGTGGACGCCGCTGGTATAGAAACCAACAACGTAATCAGTAAGCCAGTCGTCAGTACGTCGGTAATCTGTGGCCCATTTTCGTCAACTGACCACAGATTACCCTGTTCGAAGATTGGTTTGACGCTACTGATTTTCATGGTACCTTTTGGGCCAGATACTGGTTCCACTCTGTTTCAAATTCGGTGACGGAACGTCCCGTAATGTATGGGATTAACTCCTGCCACCTTTTATCTGACTGGAGGCCGCGCACCAAACGTGGCAGGACTTCTTCGCTATAAGTATCAACCATGTAATCGATGAGCGAGATAGCGGCACCACTGTGCCAGTAGCGGTAGTCTCTATCCGTCAAGAGATCCAAATCTTCTTCTGAGACATCACGCAGCGTCATAGGGAGATGAACAGCAAGCTGCGCTTCAAATGCTTTGACGGCCATTTGATCCCAAGGCGGAACGACGCTGAGTAGCTCGATCCGTAGCCAGCGTCGCAGACCAATCTGCATATTGCGCCATCGGTAGGATGAGCCTCCCCTTTGGTTTAGGCTGTAGCCCTCCGATATTCTCCGATTAACGGTCAGATAGGTCATGCGGGTAACGACAGTCTGTAAAAAATAAGCTTCTATAGACGTATTTTGTGGCATTTGTGATAAGAGGGGCGAAACAATCGCGTTGCGGGTGGTCAGGTTGCCTGTTTCATTCACCATTTCTGGCGTGAGCACAAACGTATGCTTTTCTGAAGTTGACGCTAGTTCTAATCCTAGCATCTGGTGGAGAGAAGCATAGATTTGGTCTAAATGCTCAACATTCGCCTGAACCAGTTGTGCATCACGGTTTCTAAACTCAAAGCGTAGAAGGTCGGATTCTACCACATGATGCCCCCCCCAAAATGTGTCATCTGGAACTGTTCGCAACCAGCCAGAATTTGTTTTGCGATAGAAGCGAAGTTCTTTATAGGGACTAAATTGTGACCATCCATATGCAGGTTGCTCTACTAAGACTTCAGCCATCACCAAGTTGTCCATAGATTTCGCCTGCACCAGTGTCATGACTGGACCTTGCTGGGCATCTTGCTCGGTAACAGGTGGGATACTACGCCAAACGCGCCGCCATCCACCTGTTGATTGTGAATCGATCAGCTGATTCAGCAATACTTGGTCGCCAGTCCGTTTCGCTTGCTCTTCAGTTCGTAGCACGGTCTGAATCTCATTGCCGAGTCGAATGTTTTCAAGCTCTGTTGGAGAAGCTGCGGTTCCGGTAATGGCGATCAAAGCAATAAAGAGAAGGGCTATTCCCCTTATTAGATGCAAAAGCAGCCAACGGTCAGCACTCTGAGAAGCGGGAGATAGAGTACTCGTTGGCTCTAGCTTCTCCTTGGCTAGCAGGCGTCTCCAGCTAAATTCATCTTCGAGCGTGTTCCACTCGAAGTATACCCTTTGGCTCATCATATGGCTCTACTCCCATTCAGTCGAGATTGCCAAATATGTAACGAATATTTCGGAAGCCATTATACCATGTTTAAAGGAGGAACGATGCAAGACCATCCCAACATTCTGGTGTATGGTTATTTGAATGATTTTGGGATCAGAACTGAACAAAAGATTCTTGATATCGGAGGGCGTCATGCAAAACAGGCTATCGAAATCGTACGAAGGTATGGCTGCAAGGTTGAGCTAATCGCTCCCATTTTGTCGCATATAGAGCGGGCAAAAGCGAATGTATTAGCGGCTAGCCTGACGGGAAGCAAGGCGTACACACTCAGATGATCTGGGACACGCCCATGCTGGGGCCCCATGATTATAACTACACTCGTGGGTTCAAAGGTTTGGAATTTGTACGAGGCCAAAAAGGAGATTGGTGGATCACCGACCCGACCTTGCCTATACGCCAACCCGCACAGCCCCATAAGGTTAAGAGCATGACCAGCTTGGATTTCTATCTACACAACCACTTCAATCGGCAGTACGAGCGTGAATACTGTTCTCCTCGCACCATTTCCACGGCCATGGACTGGCTGGACGGCAACCTTCAAGTCAGCACACCAACCAGTGTGAAGCTACATGCCTTCCGCAATGACCGGGGTCAGTGGATCACCTTTGCATCTGAAGCTCAGGCGCGCCAAGCTGCTTATCATGAAGACGCGCCTGGGCCATTACGCGATGTTGAAGAGATATCCTTTGGCACATTGCTATACTCAGCTCCGTTTGAAAACGACCGCAGTATAGATGACAATCCCAAGAATCTCATCTTTCTTTATGGCCAATTTTACTGAGCCGAGGATTTGGTATAACCATGCGTATCACTGAATTAGAAACACTCATTGTTCAACCCCGCTGGGTCATTCTCAAGATTCATACAGACGAGGGCTTAATCGGCTTGGGTGAGCCAACCTTAGAAAATCGCGCCCAGACGATTGTCACGGCCATTCAAGAGTTGGAGCCGTACCTAATTGGCAAAGATCCGACGCGGGTTGTTCATCACTGGCAGGCCATGTATAAACACGCCTTCTACCGCGGTGGTGCTGTATTGACCAGTGCACTCTCCGGTGTCGAACATGCATTGTGGGACTTGGCAGGGAAAGCAGTGGGGTTACCTGTTTACAAATTATTGGGCGGACCATTGCGTGATCGCATCAAAGTGTATGCTCATGCTCGCGGTGAAACAATTGAAGAGATGGTGGCTGATGCTCGCGCCAAAGTAGCCCAAGGCTTTCTGGCGCTCAAGACGGACATTCGAGGCGGACGCCCCGCTCGCATTGTTGAGACGCCGGGCTTTGTGGATCGGGTCGTGGACCGTATTGGTGCGCTACGGGACGCGGTAGGCAGCGAGATTGACATTGCCATCGATTTTCATGGTGCCATCAGCCCACAGACGGCAGGTCTCCTCATGAAGGCGTTGGAGCCGTTGTATCCTATGTTTTTTGAAGAGATCGTCCAATGTCAAAATGTGGACGTGATGGCCGATCTAGCACGTAAGACCCACATCCCAATTGCTACCGGAGAACGCCTCTTTACCAAATGGGCCTTTCGCGAAGTGTTGGAAAAGGGCGCAGCATCCATCCTCCAGCCAGATCTTTCCCATGCTGGGGGCATCTTCGAGGGACGGTTGATTGCAGGTATGGCTGAAGCGTACTATGCGGCAGTTGCCCCTCACTGTCCACTAGGTCCGATTTCGCTGGCCGCCGGCTTACAGTTGGATGCTGCTATCCCTAACTTTCTAGCTCAAGAGCAGGTTCACCTCGGAGAAGGCTACCTGCAAGAGCCATTTGTAGTTACGGATGGCTATATCGACTTACCTACGAAACCAGGGTTAGGCATAGCGCTAGACGATGCAGCGATTGCCTCCCAAATCGGCCCTGCACGGCGGCACCCTGGTCTATTTCATCCTGACGATGGTACGGCCATTGATCATTGATATATACCGCGGTAGTGATACGGCATTTTCTATATGCCGTACGCAGGCTGATCTCCTAGGATCCAAATATGCAATGCCTGAAGAATTGTCGACAATCTACAATGCCCTCAGTTTGTCAATGCGGGGCCTAGTGATGTATCCTGTTTGTAATTAGCACTCCACACATGAATTGAGTAAGAGAGCACCCTCTATGTCTGTCGCCATTGAATCCAGCCAAAACAATAATAAATCGAATGTTGCTCTGTGGGGCAGGCTTCTTGGCCTTAAGTCGTCCAGAGCGACGAACGAAGCCAAGTGGGGCTATATATTTCTCCTACCGTGGGCATTAGGCTTGATCATCTTTATTCTAGGGCCAATTTTAGCTTCCGCGTACCTAAGCTTCACCACCTATGCAATCATCAAGCCGCCCCAGTTTGTCGGCGCGGAAAACTACGTTACGGCCTTCATGAAAGATGATCTCTTCTGGCCATCCCTACAGCGAACATTCGTCTATGCATTAATCGTAGTTCCCTTTGGGTTGCTGGGATCCCTCTGTCTGGCGCTTCTCCTCAATCAGGGCATCAAGGGAACGAATGCCTTCCGCACGCTCTTTTTCTTACCCAGTTTGACGCCTGCGGTTGCTTTGGCGCTTCTGTGGGGCTGGCTCTTTCATCCAAACGTGGGGCCAATCAATGTGATGCTGCGATGGATAGGGCTTCCTGGACCGGGTTGGCTTACAGACAAGGGTTGGGCACTCCCCGCCTTGATCATCATTAGCTTGTGGGCCACCGTTGGCGGTAACTCCATGCTCATCTTTCTGGCGGGGCTCCAAGGTGTGCCGCGTGAACTCTACGAGGCCGCCTCAATTGATGGTGCAGGTTCCTGGTCACGCTTCCGCGCGGTCACCCTGCCGCTAATTACACCGACACTCTTTTTTAACCTAGTGTTGGGGATCATTGGTGCACTTAAGGTCTTTACCTTGGCGTTTGTGGCCACGCTAGGTGGACCATCCTATGCAACGTGGTTTTATGCGCTCCATATCTACCGCCAAGCATTTGAGTACTTCCGCATGGGATACGGTTCCGCGCTGGCCTGGATCTTTGTGATCATCCTATTAATTTTCACTTTGATTCAATTTAGGCTCTCAAATCGCTGGGTCTACTACGGAGGGGATTGAGGATCATGGCAAATCAAGAAAACCTGATGAGCCCAGCCATGCCCGACCGAACCGAATATGCGGGTATGGCTAGCAACAGTTTTCAAGAGATCTTGCGTAAGACAGGGCTTTACACGCTACTGGCGGTCTTGGCGATTATCTTCATGTTCCCCTTCTTTTGGACAGTCTCTAGCTCACTCAAAGAACCCTTTGAACTAATGACCTTTCCACCCACGTGGCTTCCAGAAGTGCCTCAGTGGCAGAACTATGGGCGGGTGCTAGAGAAGGTGCCATTTCTGCGGTGGGCTTGGAACAGCATATTTGTCGTCGCCATATCAACGCTCGGCTCAGTGCTGTCGGCCTCGATTGTGGCCTACTCGTTTGCGCGCTTTAACTATCCAGGGCGAGAGGCTATTTTCATTGTTACGTTGGCAACCATGATGCTGCCAGCTCAGGTTACATTGATTCCCCAGTTTATTCTCTTTAATCAACTGGGCTGGATTAATACATTGTTCCCACTTTGGGTTCCGTACCTGTTTGGTGGCGGTGCATTCAATATCTTCCTGCTACGCCAGTTTATTCGCACCCTGCCCAGGGATTTAGATGAGGCTGCGTTGATTGACGGCGCAAGCTATTGGCGCATATTTTGGTCGGTATTGGTGCCGCTAATGAAGCCGGCCCTTGCCACTGTGGCGGTAATTTCCTTTATAGGCCACTGGAACGATTTTGTGAATCCATTGATCTATCTCAACTCGCCTGAGAAGTTCACATTGGCGCTGGGACTCAACTACTTCAAGAGCGTACCAGAGTCTTCTGGGCTTCCGCTAGAACATCTGCTCATGGCGGCCTCTGTTATGGTGATTATCCCTGTGTTGATTCTCTTCTTTGCTGCCCAAAGGTATTTTGTGGAGGGCATCGCTCTCTCAGGTATCAAGGGGTAGCACTAGAAACAGCTATACTCTGCTCTGCGTGCAAACTGGAGTAACGCTCTTCATAACTCTGGCGAAAAGATCCAGTTTTCACCACAACCGCAGTATAAGTTCTTATTTTATAACTTTCCATTAGGAGGAAATATGAAAAGTAACCAGACTATATCTCGCCGCAATATGCTGAAGTTGATGGGGCTAACCACAGTTGGTGCCGCTATGGCAGCCTGTGCGCCAGCCGCTGCACCCTCTGGTGACGGTGGTGGCGCAGCACCAAGCGCTGCGCAGAAAGAGATGACTATTGCCACCTACGCTAGCCCGCAAAACGATTGGCAACGATCGGTTTCGCGAGCTTGGGCCGAAGAGAATCCCGATGTTTCACTCAATATCGACGAGATTATCTATGGCGAAATGAATAAGAAGCAACAGACCGCCATGGCCACGAGCACTTTGTGGGACGTCTCATTTAGCGGGATTAAGTGGTATCCCTTCCTCGTTGCCCAGGGTGCATTTGCGCCTCTAGACGATATGGCTGCTGCGAATGATCCCGGCCTAGATGACTTCTTTAGTGCGGGCATTGCAGGGAGCAGCTTCGAAGGGCAACTATATGGCCTACCTTACTTGATGCATCCAGGAAACCCGGCACTGATTATCTACAACTTGGACATTCTCGGCGAAAAAGGGCTAGCGCCACCTGCGGATAACGATTATACAACCACAGACTATGCCGAATTGGCGGCCGAAGCTGCTGACGTGGACAACCTGATCTTTGGTACAAATGTATTGCCCGGCAACTACTATGATCACTGCTCCTTTGCCCGCACCTATGGCGGCGACATTTTGGACGAAACGGCAGACAACTTCACCTTTAATGTAGATCCGGCCTCTATTGAAGCGGCTAAATGGGTGACAAGTCTGCGAGCCGAACTGAACGCAGCCCCAAATCGTACGGAGGCTGAGGGCTTACAGTTTCCTGCTGGCAATTACGCCACTGCCGCCATCGGTACCTACGCAGTGCGTAGCCTGGACGAAACAATCGGTGATCGGTTTGAGTGGGATGTGCGACTCTTCCCCAATGGACCAGAAACGCCACGGGGCTATCAGGCCTTTGTCGAGTGCTTCTCTGTTGCTGCACAATCCGAGCATCCAGCCGAAGCATTTGATCTGATCTCTAATCTGACCTCAACCGAAGCAGGTATAGAGGGCGTCACGCAACACGCATATCAACCCACCTCGCGCAAATCGGTTTGGGAAGCACCAGAAGTAGCGGATATCTTGCATCCAGTCTTGCAAGACGCGCTGCAGTGGATGTCAGACGTCCCAGGACCATTCCCGCACCCATCGAATCTGCGTTTCCAAGAGTTGCAGGACACGTGGTCCAATACTAGCCAAGAACTCTTCTACGGTGAAGTTGGTTTCGAAGAAGGAATGGAAGCTGTACAGACAGCTTGTCAAGAAATTATGCAGTTACCGAGAGCGTAATCGACATCGTGCTCGCAATTCCATTTATATTCTAACTTGCAGCCCCATAACGGCCTTTGGTTTACAAACAATTGTGGGGCTGCACTGATCCTTATCGACGTGATTTGCACCAACTGGCCAGCAATTATACTCAGCTCCGTTTGAAAACAAGAGTTTGGCCACTCTGGTAGAGCATCGGAAAACTCCTGTTTTCAAAACGACCGCAGTATAAATACCACTATGAGTGAACAATTTTTGAGTGCCGCATCCAAGCGAGCCTTGCAGTACACCAAAGGGCCAGAATGGTTCTGTGACTTCAAAACGTACGACCTTGGCGGCGACTTTGCTTACCAAGAAGGTGTAATCCGCCGCGACCCGACCGCGGTTATTCTGGTGGGAGATACCTATTACGTCTGGTACACGAAGGGAACGGGCGAGACCGCCGGCTTTGGCAGCGGTGACCCTAATGCTAAGGTCTTTCCCTGGGATCTAACTGAGGTTTGGTATGCGACCTCCCGAGACGGTTGGACGTGGCGCGAGCAAGGGCCGGCTGTGGGCCGTGGGCCTGACGGCTCATTTGATGACCGAGCCGTCTTCACACCGGAAATTTTTGTGCATGAAGGCAAATATTATCTGGTCTATCAGGTGGTGAAAGCGCCTTATGTTGTGCGTGTGAAAAACCAGATTGGTATGGCCGTGGCCCACTCACCCGATGGTCCTTGGGCCAAACTACCCGGACCGATTCTCTCTCCCGCAGACAACGGAGAGTGGCTGGGCGATGAAGACGACCGCTTTGCCGTGATCACCCAAGGTGACTTTGACAGCCACAAGGTCCACGATCCATGTCTGCTCTACTACAAAGAGAAATTCTACCTCTATTACAAGGGCGAGCAGATGGGCGAACGACGCGACTTTGGCGGGCGGCAGATCCGCTGGGGCGTCGCAATTGCAGACAAGCCCGAAGGCCCCTACGTAAAGTCGCCCTACAATCCCGTCACCAATAGCGGCCACGAGGTCTGCGTCTGGCATCATCAAAACGGCATTGCCGCGCTGCTCATCACCGATGGACCAGAGAAGAACACCATCCAGTTTGCCGAGGATGGCATCAACTTTGAGATCATGGCCGTCATCAAAGGCGCGCCCGAAGCATTGGGGCCATTCCGGGCGCATGGCTTTGGAGCGGTTCAGCCGGAAAGCGGCCCTCACGACCAGATCCGTTGGGGACTATGTCACGTTTTACGCGACCACTGGCAACACATCTGCCGCTTTGAGACGCGCAACGGCACATATACGATGCCGCATACCCGGAATAGCCAGTAATACACCTGGTCTTGCCAACTTTATAATGAACCACCTCGCAGAAAGCTGATTGCGTTCCAGTTCGGATTGTATACAATGGACTCTGCCCAAGAAATCCTAAGCCCGCGACTCAACCAACTACAGCAAGCCTTGAAAGATGGCGTTCCGAATGCGCTGGAAGCGTTTTGGTCAACCATCGAGCAAGAAGGCACTCCCCTTATCGAAGCCCTTGACAGCGATGATGACCAATGCCTTGTTACCTTCCTCTGGCACTCTGAAGAGCAAGACGGGTATGTACTCGTTATGGGTGGGCTGAATCCTTATCGATATCGAGACGGTAAGTGGTCGATTGAAGAGGGTCTGATGGACAGGCTCGGCCAGACTAATCTCTTCTTCAAATCCTACCGGGTCCGGAAGGACGCTCGCCTGACCTATCGTTTTTGGCCCACCGATATTCCCATGCGATATTTTAAGCAGGAAGGGTGGGATTCACGCAAAACAACTCGGCAACCCGATCCGCTCAACCCGCGTCAGTATGAAGAACCTGCCAATCCACAATTCGACTCTCCGGGCTTGGTTGAATCGATTCTGGAATTGCCAGACGCACCGCCCCAATCCTGGATTCAAAAGGAGGCGAGCATACCGGAAGGCACCCTCAATCTTCATCACTTTGAGAGCGAAACCCTAGCGGACAAGCGTCGTATTTGGGTCTATACACCGGCTGGATATCCCAAAGGGCTCCATAATACCGACTACAGCCTGCTGCTTCTCTTTGATGGCTGGGATTATATTCACCTCATCCCTACACCGACTATCTTGGATAACCTAATTCATGCCCAGAAAATCCCCCCGTTGATCGCTGTCTTCGTCGATAAGGCGGATCCTAAAACCCGCTCCAAAGAGCTTCACTGTTATCCGCCTTTTGCCCACTTTATCGCAGATGAGTTGATACCCTGGGCTCGGGAGGTGTATCAAGTGACAGAAGAACCGAGTCAATCGATCATTGGTGGGCTGAGCGCAGGAGGGGAGGGTGCCCTCTATATGGCGTTCACCCATCCTGAGATTTTTGGACACGTTATTTCGCAAGATGGTGCCTTTTGGTGGGCGCCCCAGGATGATCTCGAGCCAAAGGAATGGCTGGCCAGGCAGATTGCCCAATCCGAGCGACGCTCCATTTCCATCTACTTGGAAGCAGGGCTGCTTGTGCCTTATCATGACAATGTTCCTCTAAACAACCTAGATGTTAACCGCCATATGCGCAACGTTTTGCAGGCCAAGGGATACCCACTGGTCTATTCTGAATATTACGGCGGACATCACTGGATCAACTGGCGAGGCTCCTTAGGAGATGCTTTGCTAGCACTCAAATTAGATACGGTATAGCAATCATGCGACTTTTGTGTTTCCTGATGAATAACTTGAACGCTGACTGGACGACCTTGTTATGACTAAGCAACCAACCCGTCGTGAAATTTTGTGTACCATCGCTTCTGCACCAATCATACTGCTATCTGCCTGTGGGCGGTCGCGCAGGCCATCGCCTGAAGAGGCAGAGCAGATTCCCGCTGCTGAGGCAATCCTGATCACTATGCAAAGCGGCTGGTCGGCCAATGATGGAGAATTCTGGCCGATAGCCATTGAGATGTTCCAAGACAAGCCTAAAAACAATGACATTCGGGTCGAACTCATCAATGAACACGTGACGCCCAATGTCTTTTGGGAGGCCACGGCAGAAGGGACTGCACCCGATATCTATCATGCCTACGTTGCTGGCTTTAATTCGTTAGAAGTTGCGCCGAAAGATGTGGTCCTACCGCTGGATGATTTTATTGCCCAAAGTCAGTATATTGATCTGGATGATTACCTCCCTCAGCAATGGGACGACAAAAAATGGAACGGCAAGACCTGGGCGCTCCCTGTTACTGAGGGGGGACCGGTCTCGGCCTTCTCCTGGCACGTTGATCAAGTGGCGGAGCAAGGATTGGACGCGACCAATGGCCCACGCAGTTGGGAAGAGGTGCTCGACTGGACACTACAGCTCACTACCTTCGACACCGAAGGCAACCTGGACATAGCCGGCTACGATCCCCTAGACGCTATGGGATTTCGGCTCGAAATGTGGTCCATCTATTTCGATACACCTCTCTTGAGCGATGACAAACGCACGCTTCTGCTTGATCAAGGCGAGTGGGATCAGGTGCTGGATCTCGTCCGGGATGTCTACCAAGGCATCGGCGTGGAACAGATGGCGGCCCACAAAGCTGAATGGGGATACTGGAGCGGTGAGGGCAGTGGCTTCCGTGAGGGCAAGCGGACCATGATCATGAATGGCTACTGGCAGCCAGGAGATTTTAGAGATACCACCGATGTGGATGCAGCCGATGTGGCCTATGGCTGGGTGCCCTGTAAAAATGAAGGCCGCAAACGGGCCATGATCGGCTCCCATTCACTCTGGCTCACCAAGACAACCGAAGAGCCAGACGCAGCCTTCCGCTTCATGGAATATATCATGAGTGAGGAGGTTAACCTGATGGAGTTCGAACTGCGCGGCGGATTCATGTGGAGCAAGTCGCTGGTGGCTAAGCTTGACACCACTGGCTATCCTGGCCTCGACTTCTTTATGCAGATGCCCAACACAGCCGACGATTTCTACAGCTTCAGCGAGTTCACCACGCCCATATCTGGCGAGATTGATCGACTTTGGGGTGAGGCTGTTCAAGCAGTGATTGAAAATGAAAAAAGTGCGCAGCAGGCATTGGCAGCGATTAACGTTGAGTTGCAATCAAAGATGGACGAAGCGTATCGTACGATTGAAGGTTGATGGTAGCAACCATCGTCCGCTTCGATATTAATACAAGGGTAACCCATAATCGGCCATTGAGTTATTCAGATACGAACTCCGGTAACATATTCGAGGTAAACCCATCTTGGGCAAAGTTAAAAAGAAGCATATTTCAATAATCCTTGCGCAATTTACGAATCAGTATTAGACTAGGTGGGATTGTGTGGATCAGTGCATCCGATTTATCCCCCTATTGCCGTGAGCGGTAGCTCTCCCCCAATCAGCTGCCATGCTATCACGAAGTTCTGACGAAGTTCCCCCTGCATTGTCAATAAGAATTGCTAAACGAAAGGAGAAGCCCAGTGAATAGAGGTAAAAATCAACGCATTCAGCTAAGCCGACGTACTTTCCTACAATTAGCAGGCGTATCAACAATCGGTGGCTGGTTGGCAGCCTGTACACCTTCTCAACCAGAGTCCGATGCCGGTGAGGCAGGCGCTAGTCAGCCCGCTTCTGCCGAGGGCATCAACATCGAATACATGATGTATGAACCAGAGATGACCGAGGCAGAGATTGAGCAGTTCCAGGAGGCCAACTCGGGCATTTCCATCACACGTCTTGAACCAGATGCTACGAGCTACTTTGCCAAACTTGCGGCTGGTACGCCTCCCGATATCTTCCGGCTACAAGCACCGCAATTCCCCTTACTGCTAGAGCGCAACATTCCCCTAAACCTTCAGCCGTACATCGACGTGAGCGATGTGATCAGCGTGGATGATCTGGCACCAGCCAATAATTACTACCGTTCCAGTGGGGGCGCATTGGATATTGGGAGTGGGGACGTCTATGGCATGGTCAAAGATTGGTCGCCCGATCTTACGCTTTGGGCGAACTTAGATGCGCTTGAAGAGGCGGAATTACCTGTCCCCAGCTTTACTGAACCAATGGAGTATGAAGAGGTAGCCGCTTATGGGGAGCAGTTGACCAAGTTTGATGGTGATCGAGTTGCCCAACGCGGCTTTGATGTCGGCATCAATTGGGTAGATCGCTATTGGATGGTATGGCTGGAGGGTCTGGGTAGTTCACTCTTTAGTGAGGATTTCAAAACTATTGACTTGGTACAAAATGATCTGGCACGTGAAGCTATAGACTATCACTATCAACTGGCCGCCAGCAAGGCCAGCTCAAGCCCCATTAGCCCCAGCCCATCTTGGCCAGGCCAGGACTTTGCTAATGGTGAGTTGGCCATTGCCCAGTATGGCTTCTGGTTTAGTGGAGGCATGTTGGTCTGGGCAAGTGACGAGATGAAGCCCAAGGTCGACGAGGGGCGCATTGTCATGTTGCCTGCGCCAACTTGGAAAGGTGTCCAGCGCAGCCCGACCATCACCGCAACTGGCTCGATTGTAACCGGGGCCACCAACCATCCAGATGAGGCCTACACTGTCTTTGAGTGGTACAACGCCAAGGAGCCTGCACAGAACCGCGCAGCCAGCGGCTGGGGTGTGCCGGCCATGCTCTCCATGTATGATCAGATTCCGCGTGAAAGTGTCTATCGCGCCCAAGTTTGGGACGTGCTTGAGGGCGAGATGGAATTTGCGGACACGCCTGTAAAATTTAACCCCTTCTTGCAGGGCGGTGAACCCGGTGTCGTAGCCAGCCTCTTTATTCAATTCTACGAGCAGGCACTCAACGGCGAAATCAGCTTTGATGAGATGTTAGAGAAGTTAGAAGCAGAAACCAATCTGGCCATTCAAGACGGCATCGACCGGGTTGGGGCATGAGTTCCGGGGCATCAGCTTCTAACCAGCAATCTGGAAATCGAACCTGGTGGCCGCGACGCAGCCGTCGCACCACCAGGCGCATCGCCTTCTATGCCATGATCAGCCCCTGGCTGATTGGATTTATCGCGCTGGGGGTTATCCCGCTCGTGGTTGGTTTATTGACGTCATTTTCCAATTACGATGGCCTGAACGTGGATACAGTCAAGTGGATTGGGATGCGCAACTATGAGCGGGTCTTTCAGGATTCGGAGGCTCAGCATGCATTTCGGCGTACGCTTTTGTGGAGCCTGCTCAACGTCCCGATTTGGTTGGTACTCTCTTTTATTCTGGCGTTAATCCTCAACCAAAGTATCCGCGCCCGCGGTTTCTTTCGCACGCTCTTCTACTTACCCAGTATTATCCCTGCCGTCGGCGCGGTGTGGGCGTGGCGTTTGCTGTTAGACCCAAACAACGGCGTGATTAACGCCATCATCAGCATCTTTCGGCCAGGGACCGCCATTCTATGGACCACAGAATACGCGTTGCCCTCTCTGACCATGCTGGCTGTCTGGCAGGGGGCCGGCGTGGGAATGGTCATCTTCCTGGCTGGTCTGCAAGGTATTCCGCGCGAGTTGGAAGAGGCCGCCTTTTTGGACGGGGCATCGGCTTTGCGCGTCTTTCGCCATGTGACAATTCCGCTGATGACGCCTGTCATCTTCTTTCAGCTGATTCTGGCCATTATTGGCTCACTACAGCAATTCGCTCTACCCATGTTGCTTGCCGGAGGACGCATGGGTTCGATGCCGCCTAGGGCTGCCTACTTTTTTGTTGTTCATGTAATGCGGCAGATTTTCACCTTTTCACGCTTTGGCTATGGCCTCGCACTGATGTGGCTACTCTTTATTGTCATTGTGGTGCTGACCATCATTGTCTTCTGGTCTAGTCGCTATTGGGTCTACTATGAAGTAGATATTGAGGGGAAAAAAGAGTAAATGGCACTTACACAAACAACAAGACGATTAAGCCCAAGAGAGCGGCGAGATCGACGACGAAAGCACCTTCGTAAGCTCGTCTCTTATGGAATTCTCTACGGTGTCAGCCTGATAATTGCTGCCCCTTTAGTATGGATGCTTCTCTCATCGGTTAAATCAGAGCCAGAGTTCACCCAGTATCCGCCGGTCATCGTAGCTGATCCGTTGCGCTGGGACAACTATGTTAGTGCCTTGACCTGGATCTCCTTTTTTCGCTATACATGGAACTCCACATTCCTAGCAACCATGTTCTCTACCTTGACCGTCATTACAAGTGCGATGGTTGGCTTCGCTTTTGCTCGGCTTGATGCGCCAGGTAAGGGCAAGCTCTTCGCGATTGTTGTCTCGTTGCTTATGGTTCCAGCCATTGTGACGATCATTCCCCAGTTTGTGATCTTTGCTCGCCTACGCCTAACCAATACCTATTGGCCTTGGTTCTTATGGGGCATCGCAGCTTCACCCTTTCACATCTTTCTCTTCCGCCAATTCTTTACCGCGATTCCAAAGGAGCTGGAAGATGCAGCAGAGGTAGATGGTGCTGGACCCTTTCTAGTCTTTTGGCGCATCTTTTTGCCCAACGCCCAACCTGCTCTAGCAACCTCATTTATCCTTAATTTTGTTGCTATGTGGGGGGATTGGATTGCGCCTGTTATTTACTTAGACGATGCGAAGACCACTTTGGCCGTCAAGTTAGCTACGCCAACTTACTCTAACCCAGGAGACGTAAGCGGCCAGATCTTTGTTACCATTACGCTCGCAGCTGCGATCATCTACTCCATTCCACCAGTGATTATGTTTTTTATAGCCCAAAGAAACATCATGGAAGGTGTGGTAACGACAGGGCTAAAGTAGGGTAATTGGAAGATAAATCAGAGAGATTCATTTGATGAGCCAAACCAATCAAACCGTCCTCCGCGTTCACAATCTGCACACCTACTTCTATACCGACGACGGTACCCTCAAAGCTGTGGACGGAGTCAACTTCACCATCAAACCCAAGACTATTGTTGGCATCATTGGCGAATCGGGATCGGGCAAGAGCGTAACGGCCCAGTCGATTATGCGCTTGGTTCCTACGCCAGGCGAGATTGTCGATGGTGAAATCTGGTTTCAACCGTCGACCGGTCATGGTGTCGATCTGGCCCGACTCGACCCGCGCGGCACCGAGATTCGCCAACTGCGTGGAAAAGAGATCTCTATGGTCTTTCAAGAGCCGATGACGAGTCTGTCACCTGTCCATACCATCGGCGCGCAGATCATGGAATCCGTTCTGCTGCATGTCACGGCGAATAAGCGGGAGGCCAAAGAGTTAGCACTTGACATGCTCGATAAGGTCAAGATCTCCAACCCCGGCCAGCGTTTTGATGAGTATCCCCACCAGCTTTCGGGTGGAATGCGTCAGCGGGCGATGATCGCCATTGCTCTCTCCTGCAACCCATCCCTACTAATTGCCGATGAGCCGACCACGGCCCTCGATGTAACCGTGCAGGCGCAGATTCTGGACTTGATGCAGCAGCTTCAGGAAGAGTTCGGTATGGCCATCATGTATATCACCCACGATCTGGGCGTGATTGCCGAAATAGCCGATGAAGTAAATGTGATGTATTTGGGCCGCATTGTGGAACGGGCCACAACGGTTGAGCTTTTCAAGAACCCACTTCATCCCTACACCCAGCGGTTACTCAAGTCGATTCCTAAAGTGGGACGTAAGGCCCGTCAACGGCTGGATGCTATTCGTGGCAATGTCCCCATTCCACTAGATTTTCCCCGTCAATGTGGGTTCTGCAGCCGTTGCGACGAAGCTATCGAAGGCACGTGCGACGTTGAGATCCCTGAACTTGTTGAAAAGGGCAGCGGCCACTTTGTGCGCTGCTTCCTTCATAGCGAACAGAAAGAGCAGGTGGTCGAATATGCATAACCAGAATGCGCAGCCGATGCTTGAGGTGAATAGCATCAAAAAGTACTTTCCCATCGAGAAGGGGCTGTTACGCAGCGTGCGTGGACATGTCAAGGCCGTCGATGATATCTCTTTTGCCATTTATGAGGGAGAGACACTTGGGCTAGTGGGTGAATCGGGTTGTGGAAAAACAACGCTGGGGCGTTGCATTGTGCGGGGAATCGATCCAAGTGAGGGTGAGATCAAGCTGAGGCTGCCCGACGATACTGTAGTTGATTTGGCCACTATGTCCAATAGCGAACTGCGAGAAGTCCGCAAGCACATCCACATGATCTTCCAGGATCCCTATTCGTCGCTGGACCCGCGCATGACGGTGCTTGACATCATCGCCGAGCCGCTGCGCAACAATAACTTAGCCCGTGGCGAAGCGCTTACGGATCGAGTCAAAGAGCTGATGCAGGTGGTTGGGCTAGAAGTGCAGCATCTCAAGCGCTATCCCCATGCCTTTTCTGGTGGACAGCGTCAGCGCATCGGGATCGCCCGTTCACTGGCGGCCAACCCTCGTCTCATTGTCTGTGATGAAGCCGTTTCTGCGCTAGACGTTTCGATCCAGGCCCAGATTCTCAACCTGCTCCAGGATCTGCAAGAGGAGTTCAATCTAACCTATCTCTTTATCGCCCATGATCTCTCTGTTATCGAACATATTTCGGATCGGGTTGGCGTCATGTATGTGGGCAAGCTGGTTGAGTTAGCAGAAACCGAAGAACTCTACATCAGCCCCAAACATCCCTATACTGAAGCTTTGCTCTCTGCCGTCCCCAAGAACGACCCCGAAGTCAAAATGGAGCGCATCATCCTCCCCGGCGAGGTCGCCAATCCGGCTGACCCACCGCCGGGCTGCTACTTCCATCCTCGCTGCAACTATGCCCAGGATATCTGCCGCCAGAAGGCGCCTACATGGGATGAAATCACGCCGGATCATTTTGTGGCCTGTCATCTTGCAGAGGAGCTGGAATTGAAGGGGGTAGAGTAGTTAAACATTAATTATTAACTGTTGGCTATTAATTATTTTCGGGTCCTCATCCCAAGTAATTAATAACGAATACCAAATATCTAATAATTAAGTTCACGTTATGCTCTATCTTCTCGTCGCCATCCTCATCATCGCCGTTAGCATGGCCCTTGTAGCCAAATTTATGATGTGGCTCGTCGACAAAACGACCGCTATCACCCTCACCCAACGCTTCCAGGATGCCGAATACATTTTGACATATCATCAGGCCCCTAGCCATTGGTCTAAGCCACGTTCGCCCTTTGTGCGCTTTATGCAGGGTGCTAACATGGGAAATTTCATGGTACGGCTGCGTCATGCATTGGCTGGCGAAGTCGGTACGAGTCAGTCTCAACAACGTTTGCTGACCCGCCTGGATGATCTAATCGACTTTTTTGAAAGCTGTCCTTTTTTCGAGGATGAAGGATCACGCGATCTGATGTTGGATCAGCTTTGGGATGAGCGTGACCAGTGGGAAGAACAAGGGGAACAACGATTGGAGGAATCCAATTTGTGAACAAAAACCTATTGGAATTGTCTAATGCTACAACGAGGCTTCAAGAGTCAACTTGATTGTCATCCCGGGTGTAGGGAGAGATCTTTCACATGGCTTCCATGAAGATTTATCGTCGTCCCTCCTTGAAATGACAAAGTCTCGTTGTAGTGATTGCTAAAGTGAAATCAGCTAGAGTACAGAAGTTTTATCTCTACCTTAACCCGGTAAGTTTTACAACTACACTGGTGTTCAAGCCGATTACTCAAACCGTAACATGCCACGGTAGAAGGCTTTCCATACGCATATAGGGCAGAAGGAATGGCAGATTTACTAAATAATATCAGAGAGGTACATTCGCCAATGCTACATGACAATTACGCTCTTCTCAACGGTCGATACGTCACCCTCTTGGGTCGATCCGCAGCAGGGCCAAGGCGGCGACGGCGATCCTCTTCATATTCGCTGTAGTTGCCAGGGAACCAGACGACCTCACTGTCTCCTTCAAAGGCCAGTATGTGGGTGGCAATTCGATCCAGAAACCAGCGATCATGGGAGATGACCACAGAGCAACCTGCAAAGCTTTCCAGCGCATCTTCCAGGGCGCGTAAGGTGTTAACGTCTAGATCGTTGCTTGGCTCATCGAGCAGGAGTACGTTGCCTCCCGATTTGAGCATCTTGGCTAGATGAACTCGGTTGCGCTCACCGCCGGACAAGCTCCCAACCTTCTTTTGCTGATCGCTGCCAGAGAAGTTGAAGCGAGAGACGTACGCCCGAGAGTTGATATTTTTCTTACCCAATTCAAGGAATTCGTTGCCCTCTGAAATCTCTTCCCAGACGGTCTTATCTGGATCCAAAGTATCTCGGCTCTGATCCACATAGGCAAGTTGAACCGTTTGGCCGACCTGGATGGTGCCACTATCCGGGGTGTCCTGATCTGTAATCATGCGGAATAGCGTAGTCTTACCAGCGCCATTCGGGCCAACAATTCCCACGATGGCACCGGGCGGCACGTCAAAGGTCAGATCTTCGTAAAGCAACCGGTCATCAAATCCCTTGCTAATCTTTTCGGCCCGAATCACTACATCCCCCAGCCGATCTCCAGGCGGAATAAAGATCTCCCGTTCTTCGTTGGAGCGGACAAAATCTTCGGACAAGAGCTTGTTGTACTCATTGATGCGAGATTTGCGTTTGGTTTGCCGGGCTTTGGGCGACATGTTGAGCCATTCTAACTCACGCTGGAGGGTCTTCTGGCGCTGGGCCTCCTGCTTCTCTTCCTGGGCTAATCGATTCTGTTTCTGCTCTAGCCAAGAAGAGTAGTTCCCTTTCCATGGGATGCCATGGCCGCGATCTAGCTCAAGAATCCAGCCCGCTACATTGTCAAGGAAATAGCGATCATGGGTGACTGCGATCACAGTCCCTTTGTACTGCTGAAGGTGCAATTCGAGCCAAGCTACTGACTCGGCATCTAAATGGTTAGTCGGCTCGTCAAGGAGCAGGATATCCGGCTCTCGCAGCAGCAAACGACAGAGTGCGACCCGGCGCCGTTCACCACCTGACAGCACGGAAACAGGGGTATTATCGGGCGGGCAACGAAGCGCGCTCATTGCGAGATCCAGGCGGCTATCCAGATCCCATGCATCCATGGCATCGAGCTGATCCTGCACCTCACCCTGGCGAGTCATCAGGGCTGTCATCTCGTCATCGGTCATCTCCTCGCCAAACTTCATGTTGATCTCATCAAATTCTTGGAGCGCATCGACGACTTCCTGCACGCCCTCTTCCACAACTTGACGCACCGTCTTCTCCTCATCCACCAAAGGCTCCTGCTCTAAATAGCCAATTGTGTAGCCATCAGAGAGAATGGTTTCACCTTCATAATCGGTTTCAACACCGGCCATGATGCGTAGCAAGGTGCTCTTTCCTGAGCCGTTGAGACCTAAGACGCCAATCTTGGCCCCGTAAAAATAACTTAGGCTAATATCGCGCAGGACGCGATTTTGTGGGGGATGGAGCTTGCCAACCCGTACCATAGAATAAATGATTTTGTTGTCTGACATTTGATTGCGAGTCTTTCTTAAGCGTATGGTTTTCTTGGCTAATCTAGATGGCCAGAAAAAGCTTGTTCCCATGACGACGGGAATATCCTCCATTCTTGGAATTGCCCAGAATGGATTAGCCTAGAGTCCGGAAGCGACTTTTCTGGCGAAACATACGGCTGATTACTGAGTCGGTTTTACCTGTCATGATAGACCAATGTGCAGTTGAACGCCAATCTTGATGGCATATAAGCCTTGGTTTTACAATTTGGTCAAATGTTGGCTGAGAGGTATAATTTCTTTTCACACAGACCAATTGATGTGATTGCTCTTTTTCTGTCTCTACCCGATATCGTTATGAGTGGGAGAATGACTTGACCAATAGGAGTCAAGTTGTTGTTTCAAATTGAATCTAGAAGTATAATTGTAACAATATTGTGGTAAATATGACTCCGTTCCCTTCGTACCTCTCTTTTTACTTCATTATTTTACTTCCCTATTTTACTTCCCTATTTTTCTATATCTACTTAATGGTGAAACTATGTATAATTCTTCAAAAAGACGAATAGTGGTAACTAGTGCGTCCATTGCCTTTACATTTCTGCTTCTATTGCTTGGTACGCTCCTCAGTTGGAGCCAATATCCAAACGTTGCGTCTGCCGGAACCTTAACTGAAAGTAGCCATGCTTCCCCTGCAATTGTCTCTGCGAATGTTTTTACTGTGGAAGTCAGTGGCATTACATTTACTCCACAAAATTTGACGGTTAGTGAGGGGGATACCGTTGTTTGGGTAAGACGGAGCGGCACCCATAATGTTGTTGCTGATGGCCTCTTTCGCTTAAGCGATGCCGGCGGGGATCCGAGCAGTACCTGGGTCAATGCAAGTTGGACATTTACCCAAGCCGGAACTGTGGATTATTACTGTGAACTTCATCAAAGTCAAGGTATGACGGGGACGATTGTTGTGGAGGCAAGTACACCAGACGTAACAGCCACCCCTACTATGACGGCTACGGCTACTTCAACTGCCACAGCCACAATGACGGCAACCGCAACAATGACATCAACCGGTGTACCAACGGTTCCCCCGCTACCTACAGATACAGTAACCCCAACGATGACAGCTACGGGTACCCCAACAATGACCGTAACACCCACAGCCACGCCAACTCCAGAGTTCAGAAAAGAAGATATTGTCATTTCAGAGGTTTACTACCACGGGGCACAAGGGAATTTAGATGATACAAATGGCCCAGTTGGTACGGAAGCGTTAGATGGGACCGTCGATTGGATCGAATTACAGAATACCGGTCCTGATACCATCGATGTGAGTAATTGGTGGTTCTGCGCTCGTTTCAGTTATGAGTCTCTCTCAAATATGACCATTGTGGGTGGCAATGATCTGATTTTGAGTCCTGGTGAGTATCTTGTATTGGGAGGTTGGACTGATCTAGAGATAGAGTCTGATTTGGGTCTCTACATTGACAATAACGGGGCACAACCTCCATTCAGTGATAGTGCCTATTTAGTCGATTTTATCCAGTGGGGTAGCGGAACAGTCAATGGCCGCGCCTCTGTTGCAGTAGAAAAAGGAATCTGGTCACAATCAGATGCCGGGGTATATGACTTTATTCCAGGGGTAGCAACTGATGAAAGTATTACCCTCAACACAAGAGATGGAACAGGTGTAGGATCTTCGGACTATTCCGCCGGTTCGCCTACCCCTGGGCAGGCTTTCTCAAGCACGAATCTCTTTCTGCCATTTGCCATTCGTCGGGAGTCCGTTCAATAGCAATGCTATTCAGTTCGTGACGAACGCGACGCACGGTATGCTAGATTTCCTATCTTCCGGTCATGGCAATCACCGTGCGTTGCAGGCGAAACTGCCTGAGTTCAATAGAGGCATGAGCGCTTCGTACAATGAGTGAAAGTCCTGCCGTTAATAGCTTTCGATATATGTGTTAGCGCTATCGGCAACCGTAGCTGATCAGCATTTCAGCTATCCGCCAGTCGTAGTGCCAGCTAGCTGAAATGCTTATACTTTGTCAGAAAAGTCTTGTCTTGACTTTTGAGGAATTCATTCTGAGAAATTCCGAGCAGGGAGGACAGATCTTTTCTGGCCCTCTATAAACATACAGTGGCGCTCTCACAAGGTAAACTCAAAGCTCAGAGAGAGGACGAAAGTCTTGCAATAGACGCTCGGTGAGGAGATTTACCTGTGCAGTTGAGGCGAATTGTAGCTGATGCCAATCTTCCACTCGGGCATTTGGGTAGCCAAGAAGGTAGGCACGATAAAGGCTAAAAATTAGGCCATGCCCGATAACTGCGACTGTTTCTGTTACGAATCGTTTGCGCAGCAGGGTCATGCCATCTTGAACTCGCTCCAGTGCCCCCTGGGCAGATTCCCAATCACCTATGGATTCCTGGGGCTGGGCAAACACCTGAGCCACCTGGCGGTTGTAGTCCCCTTCAAACCAACCTGGCCGTCGCAACTCGTCAAAGCGTCCCTCACTCCAACTAGGTAAACCCCACTGCTCTATAGTTGGCTCAACCGTCAAACGAGTCTTGATTTCTGTGCTGTGTATAATGCAGGTAACTTGGCTCCAAAAGGATAACTGGGCCAAACGTTGAGCTTGCTGGTACCCTTCAGCCGATAAAGCCCATTGGGCAGCCGGACTATCTGGGACCTGCTGAGTATGAGCATGACGAATTAGATAAATCTTCATGGGCTAACGATTGGCAGATAGACCGCGTTGCCTAAATTTATTGTTTGCCCCTCTGGATTTTCCACTTCTAGCGTAAGCGGTTCAGAAAATATCTGTTCCAACCCATCAGCCACAATCCGTACTTGGGTCTGAATCTGCATCGTGCTCTCTTGGGAATTGGCAACAATTTCCATGATATACGCAACCAAGATTTCCTCATCAACGGCAAGCCCGTCTACTTCTATCGGCAGACTGTCACCTAAAATCTGGGCACCATTGTAAGGTGGATCTCGGAAGAGCCAAAATGAATCTGGCTTAAATGCCAACTGCGCACTAGCTGTTTGTGATATCTTTAAGGAATCATAAGCCTGCTCCCCAACGTTTACGATTGTAGTTTGAATGACAATGAATTCACCTGGTGAAAGAGATTGATTTCCATCCTTATCAGCTACGTGAAGATACATTTGCGAGGATTGAAGCATTGCTCCCTGTCCTCCTGGCGTTGCGGTTGGCTCAACAGGTAATTCTGGCGTTGGCGAGAGTGTGGCTGTGGCCGTGATCCTTGTAACAGTGGGGGCTACTGTGGACGTTGCGACCGTGGGCATTGCCGCTGTGGAGGTTGCTGTTGGGAATGTCGTGTTCGTAGGTATTGGTTCGATCGCTGTCGATGTCGGTGTAGCTGTGGGCGGTAAATCAGTAGGTGGTATGCCGGTAGACGTTGGCAGTGGCGTATTGGTTGGCGTATCAGTCGAAGTTGGCAGCGGTATATCGGTAGGCGTATGGGTAGGGGTGTCAGTCGAAGTTGGCATGGGGGTATCTGTTGGAATGGGCGTCAGCGTGGGCGTTGGCGTTGCTTCCAAAATAAACCAGTTGAATCCTCGCTGGACTTGATTTTGCCCGTCATCCACAATCAATACCACAGGGTACGTTCCAGCACTATTTTGCTCAACGATACCGCTAACACGACCCAGTGTTTGATTGAGGAAGAGACCCGGTGGCAGACCTTCCGCTGTGAAGGTTAATGGATCATCATCCGGATCCGTGGCCGAGATAAAGAGCGTTACCGGGTCACCCGTTACGTTGGTCTGGTCGGCTGGAGTCTCTACTGATGGTGGCGTATTGCTAACGAGCGCCAACTCTTCAATCTCTGCGACCGAAAGCCTGCGATTGTAGATTCGTACATCGTCTACGCTACCATCAAAGTATTGGTCATCATCGGGTAGATCGGCACCAATATAAAGTGGCTGTGTGGCACGACCGAAAACAAGGGTAGTATCAACTTCATTTGGATCTGGCACGCCATCAATGAAGAAGCGCAGTGTGCTGCCATCATACGTTACAGCAATGTGGTGCCATTGGTTGGCACTAATCGTGCCGCTTGAGGACCAGTCCCCGCTCCCAACAAAACCGAATGGTTGGCCAAAGTTTGCCGTAAACATCACGCGTCCATCGCCTTGAAGACGCAGCGCGTAGGAGGTAATATTTTGCCCCTTGGTTATGATGCCATCTCCATTACGCAGGCTTTCTGCCCGAACCCACGCAGCTAAGGTTAGCGTGTTATTCATATTCTGACTGACGTCAGGAGGAATCTCAATCCATTGAGAACCGTTTACCTGAGTTGGATTGTCCAGCGCAACTGCTCCATCAATTTTGCCAGACGTCCAAGTTGCGTTGCCTACTAGCGTACCATTGTTTGAATTACCAGATGAATCAGATGCTTCGCTTCCTTCAGTTTCATCTAATTTGAGCCAAACAACAAGACCCTCTTGGTTTGTTGCCGAGGCAACTAACTCGGCATTTGCCGCAGATAAAGAAGGTATTGTGGGTGAACCAGTAATCACCCAGAGTAAGAGCGAACAAAGAGGGAGTAAGATGGCTACATAATGCCAACGGTATCTGACGGATTGAACGCTGTATTGACGAGCCTTGAATTGACGAATATTGTATTGACGAACTTGGGCAAACAAGATATGACGAATAGATTTCTGCATTGATATGTACCCAACCAATTGGCGATTGACGAATTTCGATTGATGATTATGATGGTCTGCGACACCAAACCGCGATTTTTAAACAGTGTTGAGAATAAGTATAAAATGCGGTTGGCCATAGACGAGAAGAATTCGATAGCATTTTAGCCAAGTAGATTCTTCTCATCTATGACAGAGCTAAGTATAACAGATTCCAACTTCCAATGGATTACATTTTTCTCGCAGTGTCGCTAATCAGTATCGCCAATCGCCAATTCTCATCACACCATGATAGCCGGGACCGCTGCATCACGAATCGTGTCATTCAGCGCAGCCAGATCGTCACCGAGGATACCATCGAGCAGAGCCAGCTGTTCATCTACCTGGCTGGAAATTTCACCAAAGGCCGTATGGGTCTGCTCCGTGGGGGCCGCATCGGAGCTGCCAACCACTGATATCAAGTTGGCCAGTTTGGCGTTTAGCCGTGAGGGCAGGCGTAACCGATCTCGAGCACCCTTCGATTTCGTTTGAATCAGTTGGCCCTCGATGGCGACAAGCTTTTCACGAATGGCCTTGGCCGATTCCGCAATCTCTTGATTCTTGCTGTCGGCCAAAGCAGTATGTTGTTTAACTAGTCCATCCAACTGGGTGCATAGATTGGCTATCTGATTGGCGCTTTTGTGAGTCGCACTCAGCTTCTCATTGATGGCTCTCCATAGCTCAAATTGAGCGTCCATATCTGCCTGGGTCGCTTGGACATTTGGATCAATCTGGATGTCGAAGGATTGAGACTGGGTTGTTTCCCCAATCTTGAACTGAACCTGATAGGTTCCCGGGGCAGCCATAGGGCCAGTGGTTGCCCCTTCCATAGATGGATCTTTTGTCGGCATCACACAATCGGGATAACGCATGTTCCAGACAAAGCGATTGAGTCCCGGCTGAGTGGAAATATACCGCTCGTTGCCACTTGGTTTCTTTTCATCGCTCTGCTCGTCCTTCTTCTTCTCTGGTGGCTTGGGACCAAATGAGCAAATCTCATTGCCTTGACTATCTGAGAAGATAAGAGAGACGTCACCTTCAACATCTTCAGGCAATGTATAGTAAACAATTACACCATGTGGCGGATTTTCGCCAGCATCCAACATATTTCGGACCTGCTCACCCAACTCATCCTTCTCTTCTGTAAATGTCATCGTCATACCTAAGGACATCATGTAATTCTTGCCTGGGCCACGGAAAGCATTGACAAACCAGCCCAACCACTGGCGATAGGTCGTTCGCGGTGAACAGAGGTAGGCATTCCCATTCAAATTACCTGCTGCTATCTGACGCAGTGGGGTGACGTCATCTAAAATCCAGAAGGAACGTCCGTGGGTGCCAATCACTAGATCGTCATTCTTAATGACCAAGTCATAGATTGGGACTACTGGCAATTGATTGAGCTTGGGGCCATTCCCTTGTAGCCTCTGCCAGGTCTTTCCATCATCAACCGAAATAAAGATCCCGGTCTCTGTCCCAACATAGAGCAATGCTGGCTGCTGAGGATCGACCCGTATGCAGCGGGTGATCTCAGCGCCAGGGAAGCTGCTGATCTTCTGCCAGCTCTGACCATAGTCGGTGGTCTTGTAGAGATAAGGTTCATAGTTATCCAGCTTATAGCGGGTTGCAGCCATATAGGCGGTTCCAGCATCATGGGGAGAGGCTTCAATCATGCTGATGAGTGACCATTCTGGCAGATCCGGCGGCGTGATTTCACTCCAGTTGGCACCATTGTCTCGAGAAATATGAACCAGCCCATCATCCGTCCCCGCCCAGAAGAGACCTGCCTCCAACGGGGATTCTACAAAGGCGAAGACAGTGGCGTATGTCTCGGCACCGCTGGTATCTAACGTCAGGGGGCCGCCTGACGGCTGAAGTTTGCTCTCGTCGGCGCGGCTCAGGTCCGGACTGATGATTTCCCAGCTATGGCCCTCATTGGTTGTACGGAAGATATGATTGCCGGCAACATAGAGAATGTTTGAGTCATGAGGCGAGAAGACAATGGGGTAGGTCCAAGCAAAGCGATACTTCATATCCTTGGCACCCCAGCCAAAGTACGCTTCCGGCCATACAGTAACGAGCTGGATCTGCTTTGTGCGATGATCGTAGCGTTGGAGGCAGTTGCCACCGCCAGGAGAGCTGCCTACCGCTCCAACGTACACAATATCCGGATTATCAGGGTGGGGTGCAATATAACCACTTTCACCCGTACCCGCTGGATAACAATCCCCCCAAGTAATAGCGCCCTTCTCCGTAGAAGATGGCACTGCTAGGCTGGAATTGTCTTGCTGGGTGCCGTAGACATGGTAGTAGGGATGGCGGTTGTCGGTGGCAACATGGTAGAACTGAGCAGTCTTCTGATTGTAGACTGTGCTCCAACTGACGCCCCCATTAAAGGAGACATTGGCGCCCCCATCATTGCCCTGAATCATGCGCTTGGGATTGTTGGGGTCGATCCAGAGATCGTGGTTATCACCATGCAGGGTAGTAATCTCGCTAAAGGTCGCCCCACCATCAGTAGACTTCCACATCTTCAGATTGTTGATATAGACAGTGTCTTCATCCTGAGGATCGGCAAAGACGTGACAGTAGTACCAAGGGCGATGGATCAGATCGCGATTCTCTGAGACCTGTTGCCAGGTCTCTCCGCCATCGTCAGAGCGGTAGAGGCCGGCCTCCTCACATTCGATGATGGCCCAAACCCGATTGGGATTGGCAGGTGATACGGTAACGCCAATTTTCCCTAAGATCCCCTTGGGCAACCCTTTGCTCCGCGTGATATCAACCCAACTATCGCCACCATCGGTAGACTTCCAGAGACCGCTATCTTCTCCACCACTGGAGAGGCTCCAGAAGTTGCGATAAGTTTCGTAGATGCTGGCGAAGAGTATACGCGGGTTGGTTACATCCATGGCCAAATCGACAGCTCCAGCCTTTTCGCTCTTATGTAGGATCAATTCCCAGCTTTGGCCACCATCTTTGGAGCGGTAGACGCCTCGCTCTGGATTGGGACCAAACCCGTGGCCAAGTGCTGCTACATAAACGAGTTCTGAGTTCTGAGGATGGACCCGAATTTCACCGATATGTTTGGTGGCCTCCAAGCCCATATTCTGCCATGACTTGCCACCATCCGTAGACTTATAGACGCCATCACCATAGGAGACGTCAAGCCGGATAGTGGCTTCGCCCATACCGGCATAGATCACATTCGGGTCGGCTTCAGAGACGGTTAGGGCACCTACAGCCGCACTCTTCAAAAAGCCATCTGAAATATTTTCCCAATACGTTCCGCCATCTACGCTCTTCCAGATGCCGCCAGCACAGCCACCAAAATAGAAGGTCATGTCATCAGTTGGATGACCAGCAACGGCCAGCACGCGTCCACCCCGGGGCGGACCAATACAGCGGAATTTGAATGCTTGAAAAAGGGGGTTGTGAGTTATCGTATTGGGCATAACGAGTGTTCCTTTAATGGATGATTCAATGGGGGAAATGATGAGGCAGATCGTATCATGATACTCTCGTAATTATACTATACCTTGAAAATTTTCCGTAAGTTGATTGACTCTGCGGGGTATATCATAGGGGTATATCATAGAAGTGAGGTAAATGGTGAAATATATTCTCGATCTCAAATCAGGAAGCCCCCCAAAAGTGAAAAATCCTACTTGACAACTTGATAAAACTGTGAGATACTGTTGCTAGCTGGGCTATATAAGACAAACTTCAAGTCGCAGATTTGTCTCTACATCATCGGTGACAGACCATGATTGTTACGCAGAGTAAGTAAGGGTAGGTATCCCTTCTGAAAACGTGCCGAGCCTTAAATTGCTATCCTATAATAAAGGAGGTGATGCTTATGGACTACAACAGTAGATGTCCGGTGGCATCACCTCGGATGAGCGTCTAAATAAAGCGTTCGTCCGGGTAGATGCCACCGGACTCCAAGGTAAAGAGGGTTTCTCATCGATATGAGAAACCCTCTTTACTTTTATGGGGTCATTATTTACACAATTTTTCTAAACTACCCGGCCTGACGATACTTAACTTATACCAACTGCCAGGTCAAAGGCCATAAATTGTAGCTCATCCTCGCATGGCGGGAGCGCTTGGATATCCTAAACATCCTGCCTAAAATGGACGGGGCTAAAATATCCATGATTCACGGTCTTTGACTTCGCAAATGGGTATTATAGATATCCAGAAAAAGATTTTCCAGCCGCCCTTCGACAAGCTCAGGGGACAACTGGAAAATCTTTTTCTTAAAGACTATATTAGCGGCTTTTATACCATGACTGATACGGATTCTGAAATCGCGGCCAATTCAGCTACGGAACCTCGCCCCCCTAGCCGGGCATTGACCCCAACAGGGGGCTATCTGACGGGCTTTACCTACTCTCTACAGCCCTATATTGGTTGCAAGTTTTCCTGCCCGTACTGTTATGTTCAAGGTCTAAGCGTCCATCGCTTTCATAAACCTCAACTTCCCTGGGGTGAATATGCCCATCCTCGTATTGGCATTGGCGACCTTCTGGGGAAAGAATTAGCCCGCCACTATAAGAGGCAAATCCAAAATCAGCTATCTATTTTTATGTCTAGCTCTACCGATCCTTATCAAGGGTTGGAGCGACGTTGGAAGTTGAGTCGTACTTGTTTGGAAGCCATGGTCGAGTACCCTCCCCATTTCCTTATGCTCCAGACTCGCTCCCCATTAGTCGAGAGAGATTTCGATCTGCTGGTCAAACTCGAGGATCGGGTTTGGTTAAGTATAACAATCGAGACCGATTCGGATGATGTCCGTCAAATCGTGACGCCTCGCTGCCCTTCCATTGATCGAAGGTTTGAGACTGTACGCAAAGCACAGGAAATGGGGCTGAATGTGCAGATTGCAGTAAGCCCATGTTTACCCTATTCGTCGGTGGAAGCCTTTGCTCAACGCTTGGTGACTCATGCTCAACGAATCGTGATCGACACGTATGCTAGCGGTGATGGGCAGCAAGGCAAACGCACGGCTCGGACTCAGATTCCCAAACTCTATGAAACCCAGCAGTGGCCTCGTTGGGATGCCGAGGAGGCTGGGCAGGAACTTTACCAATGGTTGAGAAAGAGCCATGAGCAACACGTTGGATGGTCTCAACAAGGGTTTACGGCTCTCTCAAGATCCGCATCATAGCGGATTCGTATACTTTCCATTTGCTTTCCTCAACAGGTATAATGCCTCTAGCAGTAGTAAATGAGGTCACCACGTCAAAATACTGAGGAGATATTATGCCTTTATTTGGTGGGATTGAAGCAGGCGGTACCAAATTTGTCTGTGCCATTGGTACAGGGCCGGACGATATCCGCGCGGAGCAGCGTTTCCCTACGACGGTACCGGAGGAGACCATATCCAATGCCATTGCGTTCTTCAACGACTACTCTGAACCAATCGATGCTATTGGAGTTGCTTCATTTGGGCCAATTGATCCTGAACCCAGTTCACCCACCTTTGGTTACATAACCACAACACCCAAACCGAACTGGGCACACACAGACTTTGTCGGGCAGCTTAAAAAGAGCTTTGACCTTCCCATTGGCTTTGATACCGACGTTAACGGTGCCGCGCTTGCCGAATATCGTTGGGGAGCAGCTCAAGGATTGGATACCTTTGTCTACATTACGGTTGGTACAGGCGTTGGTGGGGGAGCGATGGTGAATGGGAAATTGCTCCACGGAATGATGCACGCTGAAATGGGGCATATGCTGATTCCCCATAATTGGGATGCAGATCCATATGCTGGCATGTGTCCCTATCATGGGGATTGCTTGGAAGGACTGACAACCGGTGGCGCACTACGCGAGCGATGGAAGGTCGATCCAACCACATTACCTGTCGAACACCCAGCGTGGGAACTCGAAGCCCACTATCTCGGCTTGGGATTGGTCAACATCGTTACCATTCTATCACCCCAGCGAATTATTATGGGTGGAGGTGTCATGGATCAGCTACAGCTTTTCCCACTAATCCACAACCAGCTCTTTTCATTGTTGAATGGCTACATCCAACGTGATGAGATTTTAGAGGAGATGGATCGATACGTCGTGCCGCCAGTACTGGGGAATCAGACTGGTGTGCTTGGGGCAATTGCCCTGGCCCAAGAGGCACTAGAGAAACACAAATAGTTTGCTGTCGAGCACCAGTTCTGCCTGAGTGCAGGCCACGAATTGGCTGAATGCTTTGTAGGCCGTTATGGCAGATATGCGTTACTGCATCGCCCAACTGTCTAAACAAAAATATGAGGGAAATTGAAGGAGCCTTGATAATGACACAGTTCGGTTTGAGAATGGGGTGCTTGCTCTTGCTCATTGGGGGAATTCTGTTCGGAACACCTTTTCTAAGCCAGAGCTTTGCGGCTCGAAATCCTGGACCCCCTGCTCAGTCGGAACCGATACTTCCACCCAGAATCAGTAGACCGATTGCTGTTGTGGTCGGCCTGAACGGTGCTCAAGTTTTACCCACTGACGGTGAGTATGCCTCTTATAGTTTGCCCTCTGGTACCATACTCCAAGCTGTAGGTCGTTCTGAAGATAGTGCCTGGCTCTTTGTCGAGAGTGAGTCTGGCCAGGGCTGGACTGCCAGAGAAAACGTAATTGCATTTGGTCTGGATGCTGTACCCATAATTGCCCTCCCGGATATGGAAAAAATGGATGCGAGTGGGAGCACAGATACAGATAGTACAAATACCGACAATTCTGACGCACCAACTGTTGTATCGTCAAGTAGCCATGCACCTTCAGACGCAAGCGACACCTTAGCCCGTCCCAGCAGTACCACAAATGATGACCAATTGGTCAACGCTGTTGTAACCGAGATCACTAGCAGACTTAACGTACGGGCAGGGCCTGGACTCCAACATGGCGTCATCACGCAAGTCACTGCCGGGCAAGATTTGACTTTACTGGCCCGTAACCCAGCCAGTAATTGGCTGCAGATTGTTCTGCCTAGTTCACGCGGCAATGCCAATACGCGGAGCCGTGCCGATTTAGGCTGGGTTGCTGCTTCCTTTGTGGAAGTAAATGGATCAATTGATTCTCTCCCCATTTCATCTGTTACTAGCCAAGCTTCGGCCGTTCCCAATCAACCTTCAACAAGTGGTCCAGTGGCCAGCCCAACAGGGCTTCAAGGGACATTGGTCTTTCAGCAGAGTATTGGCGGTACCCTGTACGCCTACAATTTGAGCAATGGCGCGCTACTGCCGCTTACCTCTGGACAGGAACCAGATCTCAGCCCAGATGGTCGTACCGTAGTCTTTGTGCGAGGGGGTGGTGCCAATGGTCTCTATCTCATTGATATTGATGGCACCAATGAGCGGCTTATCTTCTCTGGCCGAGAGAATCTCGCATCCCCTAAGTGGAGCCCTGACGGAAGCGAGATCATTTTTACCCGCGGCGATGAATGGCTTGGATGCCAACGACGAGGCAGTCGGGAGGTTTGCTCGGAAGTACGGACTGTGGGGGCATCTCAATATCGCAAGACTATTGAGGCTATATCGCTAGTGGATCAAAATGGGGGCAACTTTCGAGATGTGGTCTCTCAACGGCCATCTAAAGCACCTGACTGGACTGAAGCTGGAATTACTTACCAATCACCCATTGGCCTTCAATTGACTCAACCTGATTTCGATGCCGTTAATGAGCTAGTCTACTATGATTACATCTTTCCCATTACCCATGATCCAGATCGTCAGCCAGGGGGTGGAACCATCATCTTCCAGGTCCATGAAGGAAGTCACTGGCAGCTCTATGCCGTAGAATCAGATGGGAATGGGCGGCGCTCATTGACCCGTCCATTGACAACCCTTGTTGATCAACTGCCCAGTAGTGTTGCTCCTGCTTGGGGTCCTGACGGTCAGCAGGTTGTCTATCTTAGCAACATGTTGCCGACCGGAGAGGCTGGACCTTGGAAACTTTGGGTGATGAATGGTGATGGCACCAATCAGCGTCCGCTGCCCATCAACCTAGAATTAGCGTATACATTTGGTGTAGAGCAGGTCGTTAGCTGGCGGTAGGTCGATTGCTCCAGGGTCGATAGCTCCAAGGCCTGTGGCTCTTAGAACTCGAAGAGTCTCTCATTGACCTTTCGACCTTTCTGTCTACTGATTATCTAGACCGAAGATAGAGCACAGTTCATTTGCGAGGAGACTAGTACAGAGCGGCTTAAAAGAAACCAGGGTTTTGAAGACCTAATTTCAGAGTGGTTCCAGGCTAAAACCCTGGTTTCTAACGCTTGGTCTAATTGAGCCGTCGTGTACTGGGTTAACAATTCCGAATGCTTGAACCATGCCTTGGTTTCTAACTCTCGGCTTATTTGCGCCGTTGTGTACTAGCAGATTCAGAACATCAATCCGTCATATGGAACAAGATGCAATTCATCGAGAATTTGGCTGATTAAACATAGGGATAAATGTTGAGTGAATAGGTATAAAGGAAAGTGAAACGACGTTGACTGGTATCCACCCTGGATTTACGCCAAGCTGGCCTTTTACATTGTAGCCCCAACACATGACGTCACTTGAACTGGTCAAAACACAAACGTGGAGGTTTCCTGATGAGAGAGCCGTAACGCTCTCATCTAGGGGAACTGCCTCGGTAGGTAGATTGGTAGATACGATTGCCATAGGAAGCCCCAATTGCCCCACAGTATTTGAACCCCAGCACAGCACGCGGCCTTCCGCAGTGAGGGTGCAGGTAAAGCTGCTAATCCACGATCTGTCAACAGCAATGGCGGTAACAGCTGACGCTAACCCTTGCACATCAACTGGAATTGCGCTGTCCACGTTGGTACCATCTCCTAAAGCCCCATCGTGGTTGTGACCCCAGCACTTAACTGTTCCTGCCTCCGTCACTGCACACGTATGCTCACTGCCAGCCGCAACTGCAATGATCCCGCTGCCTAGCCCTTCGACATCGACAGGCACGTTGCTATTTGTCTTCTGCCCATTTCCGAGTTGACCATACTCATTGCTTCCCCAACATAGTACGCTTCCTTCAGCACTTAAAGCGCAGGTATGCTCTCCCCCTGCCGATATTGAACGGATACCGACGGGCAAATCCTTAACCGTCGTCGGTGTGGTTCCTGAAAGATTCGTGCCGTCACCCAATTGCCCAGCATAATTGCTGCCCCAGCAATTGACAGTACCAGACAGATTCAAAACGCAGGTATGATTCCAACCAACCTCTATGGTGTGGATATCGTCAATCAACCCACTGATCTCTGTCAGACCGTCATACTCGTTGCCCCAGCACAGCACAGTGGATGCATCTGTGACCAAACATGTTCGACCATTGCCAAAACTTCCACCAGTGGACACAGCGGTGATGTTGTCGGGCGCATCCACCACATCAACTGGTGTGCTGCGATTTGAAGTTGTGCCATCCCCCAGTTGCCCATAATCATTTCTTCCCCAACATTGAATGGCGTTTGAATCGGTAAGAGAGCAAATGTGATCACTCCCCGCGGAAATGGATGCTACCCCCTGGTCGAGCCCCTCTACATTCACGGGGGTATAGCGAGCCGATTGCTCACTATTGCCGAGCTGCCCATAACCATTTGCGCCCCAACACATAACCGTCTGTTCATCTGTAACGGCACATGTATGCTCGACCCCAGCAGAGATATTTGTCAACGTTCCTGACAAGCTCTCCACTAACCTAGGTGTGGAACTGGACGTCGTTGTTCCATCACCCAACTGACCGTTCCGATTGACACCCCAACACCAGACGCTTTGCTCGTCAGTTAGAACGCACGTATGGCTTGTGTAAACAGGTTCCCCAAAAGAGACTAAGTCTGTTCGCCCCATCGTGGATATATCGATAAGGTTGCTTGGCAACCCATTAATCTGTATCGGCAAGGGGCTAGATATTGGCGTACTGGCACCCAATTCCCCGTGAAAGCTTGCTCCCCAGCACTTCACGTCGCCTATGGTGGTGAGCGCACAAGTGTGCAATTCTCCCGCGGCTACTGCCTTGAATTCATCCTCGTCTGCAGCGACATCTACGGGTTCATTCCTGTTCATAAATGTGCCATCGCCTATCTGACCATAGTTGTTGATTCCCCAACATTTGACTTTCCCGCTGCTCGTCAGAAGACAAGTATTTTTGTTGCCAACTGAAATAGAGACTATGTCCTCGTCTATATGTGCGACATCAACCGGAATTGAACTACTTGTCTCACTATTATTGCCCAATCGGCCACTTCCCCAACATTTGGCTTCGCCAGTCTGCATCAAGGCGCAACTACGCGTGGCACCTGCTGAAATCCCAACGACCCCAGTGGCTAAACCTGCAACTTGAACCGGTGTGGGGCTATCTGTTTGTGTGCCATTGCCTAATTGACCAAATCGATTACTGCCCCAGCAGCTAACGCCACCAGAGGTATTCAGCACACAGGCATGAGCGCTGCCAACGGCAATATTGGTAACTTGGTCGGTCAACCCAACGACCTGGAGGGGTGTGCTGCGGTCTTGTTCAGAGGTGTTGCCTAAACGACCATTCGCATTGCTCCCCCAACAGTTGACGCAACCGTTTCCATTCAGGCCACAGGTAAAGGAGTCGCCCGAGCCGATCTGAACGATATTTTGTAAAAGCGGGGGTTCGGTTTGAGTGTCCAGCAGCGTTTGTTCAGCCCGATAAGCTGCGCTTGCATTGTTGGATAAAGCAATTGCCAGCAGAGCGCCGAGGATAACTATTTTGCCCGCAAGATGAAATTGCCTATATCGGTGTTTAGCCATTCTCTACTAAACGCCCCGCTTCTGGCGCCATTCAGCAAATTCAGCAACCGTCTCTTCATTTGGCGGATAGACACCCATAATGGATGCACCTGACGCGACCTTTTCCTGAATAAATTCTTCCAAACGCTCCTGTTCGTAAGCATCGTGGGCCACTTCTTCGGCAACTTGAGAGGGCAAAGCAGCCACTCCTTCACCATCGCCTACCAACACGTCACCGGGCATAATCAAGACGCCAGCACAGCCAATTGGGACATTCATCTCCACTGGGTGATGACGCTCAAATGATGTGGTAGCATGGGGTGCTTTGATGTAGGCAGGAATATCGATCTCTTTGAAACCGGGCGTATCTCTCAGCGCACCATCCGTGACAAAGCCTGCCGCACCGCGTACTTTCAGGCGGGTGGCCAGGATGTTACCTAAGGTAGCAGCCCCCACTTCTCCACGGGCATCAACCACAAGGACATCATCTTGACCGGCTGCCTCGACAGCTAATCGTTGAACGTTTTTGCTGTTGTCGTAAAGTGTATCCACCATATCTTCCCGGGCTGGGACGTAGCGCAGGGTCAGTGCATAGCCAACCATTCGTAAGTCCGGACGGACGGGGTAGATGCCCGTCAGAAAGGTGTTATGAAAGTCGCGCTTAATCAGCTGAGAGGTCAACGTGGCTGTTGAGACGGTCTTCAACTTCTCCATAGCTTCCGGCGTAAGGGTTACAGGTCGCTTCTCTGTCACTTGTTTTTTTCCTTTTGTGTTTTGTGGTTAGGGTAGTACATACATGAAGGCATAAATAGATGCACAGGTAAGTTGGTCGTATAACGATGGCTGTGTAAAAGGCAAAATAGACGGCATACCCGATCAGAGCATCTGGAATTTTACACAGAATTCGTTATATAGACATCAAGAAAAAGATTTTCCGCCCTTACCCTTCGACACGCTCAGGGGGCAGTTGGAAAATCTTTTTCTTAAAAACTATACCATCGGTAAGTTTGGCAATTGTAGCCCGTCCTTGTAGGGCGGGATGGTTGGTTAGCCCTCCAATCCCGCCCTACAAGGACGGGCTACGATAACGACAATAACCGTGTAATCATTTACGTCAGGCTGTAGTAGTTTATCGTGGATTGGATACCTGATAGACAACACGCAAACAAAGGTTAGACAATGGTGGAGGAGGCGTTCTCTAACGCCGGTCCAGCCGTATTAGAGAATGCTCTATCCGTGTTTGTTCAATGTCTATTTGCTTTGTCTATGAGTTACCACTCCGCCAGCTCGGGGCTATGCTCCTTCAGCCAGCCGCGCAGAGGTACATCTTCATCGGATGGTGAAAAGAAGCCATTGGCGTTCACACCCCATCCCAACAACTGGCGCAGAATCGGATCGGCACTATCCCACAGATGATCCACCGTCATGTCATCCTTGGTGCGGATCCAGCGATAGCCGTAGCCGTAGAAGAGCACCTTTCTGGTTATGTCAGACCAGTTGGGCGTGGCCGCGTGCCAAAGGCGTCGATCAAAGAAGACAGCAGTACCTGGCTTGGCCAGGACAGGGATCGCACCCTCAGGTTGGCCCATGCCGGTGGGCGGCCTATCAATCTCACTCTGCAGATGGCTGCCGGGGACGATCCAAAAGTTGCCTCTCCCAGGTTCGCTGGTATCCGAGAGGAAGTAGGCAACCTTCAAAGAGAGACGCGGTCGTGGTTCATACTCCATCTCCCAGTTGACTCGGCCGCTATCCTGATGCCAACCATACGTCTTATCGTTTGCTACTTCGCCACTTGGCGGTGTAACAATGAGATGGGCATGATAGAGATAGATGTTCCAGCCGAGGAGTTCAAATACCTTGGGAAGAATCCGTTCGTAATCAACTAGATCGAGAAAGAGGGGGCTATCTGGAATAAAGTTGGGGTGGAAGAGCTTTTCATTGCGTCCATGGCCGCCGGCCACTTTGCACTCAAAGATACCGTCGGTCATCTTCGTGAGTCTTGCTACTTGATCAGGTGAGAGCGCATCTTCGACCATGAACATGCCAGTCTCTTCAAATTGTTGTCGTTCATCATTAGTCAGTCTGTATTGTAAGCAGGTAGGATCAAGCGTTTTCATGGGTTCCTCCACAGGATACTCTTCGGGTATAAGGTAGAAACACGAATCAAATCGACTTTGAGCAATGTCATCAGTACGCCTTCGGGAGAGAGACAGGCGACTGAAATTGAAGATTACTAGGATCAGTAGTTCACGATTTCGGTGGAGGAGGCGTTCTCTTACGCCGGACTTCTCGAGGCAGATCCGCATTAGAGAATGCTCATTCCACGGAAACGAGTAACTTTCGTGAACTACTGTGGATAGTTAGCATTCAGCTAGTTAGCCGTCAGCCTTCAGCTCGTCACTCCCCTGTCGAGACAGGCTGCTTAAATGGGTCAAGTTGATGGCTGAAATGCTGATAAGCTGAACAGCTACCTAGGATCATAGAACAGTCGGGAGGTGCTGTCAAACTGTTGCTTCCAGCCCGTCAGGAAAATCTGGTCCGACATCTGTCGAACATCGCCAGGACTGTTCGGGGCAAATCTCACCTCAACCTCATCCAAACCTCATTCAAACCTTGCTCTATGGCTTAAAAAGGGGTTGACAATACAATTTTATCCTGGTAAGCTTGCTTACAAGAAGCAAATTCCCAATAAATAATAATTGAAAAGGTAATCGTAGCCAGTAGTAAGACGTACTCGGTGTTCCCCTGCACATACTTTTTTGCTCGTGCATCAAACTCATCGAGACTTATGCGCTGGCCAGGTGATAGTCACTTTCTTTCACCTTAACGAAATTTTTCGCCGTGCGTAGCTGCCCCCTATATCTACTGTACGGCTTTTACCACATGGAATCCGAGCAGCGCGCACTGCTCTGCTTTCGTTTATGGATTTCATCGAGCCTATCCAACTGCAGGTTGCAACCACGTGGGCTATCTGAATCTCATCAAGATATTTTTCTGTTAAATGTAAATAAGGAGTGCACCTATGCCTTCACCGACCCAGGTTCGTCGTCAGGTGATGATCAAGTGGCGGCAAATGAGAGGTCCCAAAGGATCCAAGGTTTCGCCTCTTGAAGTTGATCCGCAAAACGTTAAACCTCATAGACCTTTACCAGAAATCAAGAAGTCATTAGAAGATACTTTGTGGGATAAGCTCGGTAAGCGACAGATATCCTGGGATACGACTGGTAGAACATTCTTGACGAAATCAGTTCGTGGCGAGATTGAGACGATCAAGAGTAGTGCTCAGAGTACCACAGATATAGATCAGGTTAGCCAGATTCCGAGTGATGAACAAGCTGAGACAGAAACCACTGGCCGTATTCTAAAAAAATCGACCTATCAGTCTTCCGATATAGCTAGCCTTAATGCTACGATGACTGCTCTAGGCATGCCCGCCCAGGAGCTTGGTAATCTATTGAAAGATTTTGCAGTCGATATAGGACTTACAGCCCCTGTACTCAGACAAGTAGCGTCAGTGGGCCGCGTGGTAATGCAAGCTGGATTGACGGGTCTTACAGTTCGCAAATTGAAGCGTGCTACGACAGCTCAAGACTACCTAAGGATATCCTCAGAATATGCTGAAATTGCCTCACAAGGTCTTATTGACAACCTCTTCGAGAAGCTTGAAAAACAGACTGTTTATATGGGTACTTACACCTTTGATGCGATTACAAGTTTCGTAGATCCTACTGGCGCATCTGGTATTCCTACAGCTTCTGCCCGCCTAATCTACCAGCTCAACTATCTTTATCAAACCTGGAAGATGACGCGCAAGGTGAATGAAATGCTGGCAGACAGGAAGAAATTTGACATTAAAATCGTAGAGGTTTGCCCCTTGCTGGGCTGCTATCTGTTTGACTTGCTAGAAACTTCTCAGCTTTTAGGTTTTTTTGATGATTACGACACTGTAACGGTTTCTGGCGAACAAGCCGCAGCGACACATGGTAACCTTCCTTTGAGCGTTGATGAGATTAGAGAAGAGTACAAGAAGTATCTTTACATACTTGACATGATGGCAAAAGCGCGGATTCTGGCTTCGCCTTTTGTATTATTATCTAAAGAAGGCGAGATTCCTGCCCATTTAACTATTAAGAAGCGGATCAAAGGCAAAGTCACATAACCTGGAGTCTACGCATAATGAATATAGAACAACTACGAAAAAGTCTCCAGCCCCAGGGCGGCGAGACCGATATAATCCTAACGCCAACCGCTCCAGCATTAGGCCAACTGGGAAAATACTTGGAAGATGCTGTGGATGGACAGGGGCAGCTCCGGATTGGTGATGTGGGAGTCTTTCCCGAGGAAGAGACGCTGCTCATCTACGGCTCGGCCACCATTCTGCAGGCATATGTATCGCTGAAGGCGGTCTTTACGCTGGCAGATGGCGACCTGCACAGCTACTACATTTTGGCTGACTTGCCCGATAGCTGGCGTATTCAGCACAGCTTTCAAAAGCTGCCCAAATATGGGGGAAGCCTCTCCTTTTTTCAAGATTTTCACTTTGTCTCCCCTATTCTAGTGATTTCAGCCAAGGCCAAAAGCATTACCGATGCCAATTTTGGTCTAGAGCAGGAACCCTTTGAGGATGGCTTAAACCTCTATGCGCCTGGCTTAACTGAAATGTTGCCCATTCACCGCTACGGTGTCGATAGCCTGCCCGCGTTTGGCGGCAGCCTCAATGCCACGCCCGAAGTGGTCAAGGCCAAAATCGAAACCAAATCAAAGTCTGAGGCCAAAGAAAGGAAAAAGGCAAGGGAAAAAGCAAGGCCAGGGAGTGAATCAGAAACTGAACCTAAATCAGAAGCAGAATCAAGAGCCATATTAGACACCGAGGACAAACACCCGCTTATCCAGATGCTCTGCTGGTGGAAGCCAGCTGAAGACTCACCCCATAAAATTGGCGAAGCTACCGTTCGCCGCATGGGCATGGCCTTTCAGAGCGAGATTACGGATCAACCCATTACCGAGCCCAGCGTCTCCTGGCTTTGGGATCTGCAACTCGACCCGGAGGATGCCCCCTTTGTGGTGGTGGCCGATATGCCTCCCAAGGACAAAATAGAGTCCGGTGAGAAAATAGAATCTAACGAGAAAATAGAATCCAACAACAAAGAGGAATTCAAGAAAAAAGAGGAACCCAAACAAGAAAAACCACCCACCTTCCACGTCATCTTTGAGGCAGCGCGCCATCTATCCAAAGGGGTCAACGCGCTTAGCTCTCTATCGGGCGGTAGCGACCCGGCGGCTGTTTTGCCCTTTGATGATGGGCCAACCTTTACCCTCACCTCCCTCTCCTTTTGCCCCCATCACTCCATGGGGGCCAACTTACTGTTGCTCGACGGGGCAACGGGCGAACCGTACGAATGGGCGGCCATTCCCGATCTCATTACGCTGAAAAAGGTTCAGCTTTCTTTGACGGCTACACTCAAGCCCGTCACTGAATTTGGCGTCTCTGTCTCTGGCATCGCTGACATTGACGGCTACGACTTTGCGGTTGAGGTCAACCCAGGCAGACTCATTCGGGGCGCCTTAAGCAACCCCCACCACCTCGATCTGGAAGCCTTTGTCTCCAACCTCTTTGGGCAGCCCATCGACCTGCCGACCTGGAACTTAGCCTTAACCCAGGCCGAGTATTCGAATGACCTAGAATTAAGCAAGGTCCGCTACGGGGTCACGGTTGGCGGCCAGATCGATCTGCTGGGCAATGGCGGACTGATCCTCAAGGAGGTGGGCTTTACCTTTGAGCGCACCAAAGGCCAATCAACGGCCCGCCAGTTAACGGGTGCTGTGTCCATCGCCAAGACAGACGTACGCGTCACCGCAGACTACAAGGCGGAACTCGAATCGAACACCGAACCCCAAGCCGCAGGCAACAGACAACCCGCTCGGGCAACGAAACCCCAAGCGGGCTGGGAATTTCAGGGCCGGGTCAACCCCTATCGTCCCGTCTCGTTAAGCGACCTGCTCGATGATCTGCTCCACCTCTGGGATGCGTCTCTTCCGTCAAGTATGCCGGATGTTCAGCTCTATCAGATGGGCCTGCAATTTGCCCACCAGCGCAAATTTTTCCGCGCTTGGGGCAGAGCCAAATGGGAATTTCCCGATGAGATCGCCTGGATCCATGGTGCCGTCGATACCGTGGTAGACCTGCGCACCCAAACCAATCCCCAAACGGCGCGACGGGAGCTTCTGGTCGATGTGGAATGGCTCTACACCCAAGGGGCGACGACCTTCCAAGCCACAGCGTCTTACAGCCCACAAGAGAAGTCCTTCTTTATCAGCTGGGATGGCACCGAGCAGAACGAAACCATCGGCCTCCATACGCTCCATGAGCTGCTCCATCTAGATGACCTCTTTGAGCTGCCCTTTGGCGCAGAATGGGGTCTCTTTGACTTTCAGCGCCTGGTGGTGGGGTATGATCGCTATTCGATTGGGGACCCCAATCAACCTGGGGCGACCGAGAGCTTTATCCAGCTGATGGCTGAATCGACGTTGGGAGAGGGCACCCTAACCGTCGAAGGCACGCTGAGCAAGCAGGATCGCCGACTGGGTGCCATCTGGACGGGCAAGCCACTTGGGGGTGGGGAAGGGGAGACAGAAACGGGATCCATTGGCATTGATGATCTGCTTGACAAGATGGATGACTTGACCTCTGACACCTTGCTAGACGGCGTCGAAGTTGATCTATTCGACCATCTGCCGGGCAATATTGGCAAAAATGTCCTCGACTTTAAGAAGTTTGGCATGACCTATCTGGTCGATGAACATACTGCCCTGGAATTTACGGGTGAATCGGCCCACGCCTTCTACAAATCTGCATTCCTTGTTGTGCAGCTTGGCGGCAAGACAAACCGCGGCTTTATTGCCGGTGCCTGGTTTCAGGACGATACGCGCCTGAACGACATCGACGGGCTAGACGACATCCCTCTCCTAGACAAGCTGCTCGACCAACTATCGCTGGAGCCAGTCTATCTTCTGGCCTCCACGGTGGAGAGGCGACATTTCCTGCCGCCCATCTTTGCCCCCGGCTTGGGCAGCGCCTTTGGCGAACTGCCCTATGACAGGCAATTTGTGACGGCCAACACGCTAGCCGGCCACAATACACAAGGGTTTGCCTCGCTAGGGCTGGACAAAGGGGCCGTCATTGCTGCCCGAATAAAGATTGGCGATTCACCGGATAAGGTGCTGCGCAATCTGAGTCGCGTGACCCATATCAATGAGATCGACGGCAAACTCACGGTCGGCCTTGACAAAGTTGGCGTCACGGCCATGCTGCCCAACCCGGTTGAGATATCCCTGGGCAACGGCGAACAATTTACCCTGCAGAATCCCTATTTTGGCATGGAGGTGACCAGTGCAGCCATTGCCAGCGTAAGCCTGGGCGGAACAACCTCCATGGAGATCTTTGGTGAATATCGTGAACTGGAGCTGGCGCTGACGGTGAATGAAGCCGCGGCCGTGGCGCGAACCAAAGTGACCAATGTGCCTTGGCCCTACCCCACGTTTATGCCCGGGATACGCATTAAGGATACCTACTCTCTGGAGCTGGGCATCCAATTTTTGCCAGAGGGGCTCGATTTTGGCTTTATGGGGGATTTCTACATTGGGGACGATCCGGATCACTATGCGGGTAAATTTGTGGTGGTCATGAACATGATCGAAGAGATACCCAACCCCCTCTACATTCAGTTTTCTATGGATCAGATGGATCTGTGGGCCCTATTTGAGGCCAAGACTGGCGCCATGAAATTCCTGGACCAGACCCATCACGCCTTAAAAGTTGCGGATGAGAAGGTGCTGGACCAGGCCCGTGAAACCGATCAACTGGGACACCTGAGCCTGGAAGCCATTGAGTTCCTCAAACACCAATATAAGAACTTGCAGCCCTTCTTCGAGAAGATCAGCTTCCGCGACGTCTCTTTTCACTGGGCCGATAGCATCGTGATCTTGCCCGATGGCCACACGGCCCTGCCCGGCGTTGGCTTTCGCGGCTGGGTGGATCTCTTTGGCCTGCGCGCCTTTGCCTCCATCGAATTTTCGGTTGGAACGCTTCCAAAGCTGGAAGCCTGTTTAGAGGTCCCGGCCATTGAGCTGTTAGACATTCTGCATATCTCGGGCGATGGCCAGGGGGTGGTTGTCAACAACGTTGATGGGGAACCGAGCTGGGACTATTGGAAGGATGTCTCCAGAAGCCACGGTTCTGAGGAAGAGCAGGAACGGCCCACCATCCAAGGACGCGAATATATCATCGAACCGGGCGGCATTGTCTCTATTGTGGATCCACTCCATTCGCCCATGATGCACGCCTCTCTGCACGTGGAGCTGATGAAGGCGCTGCACGCCGATGTACAGGCCGAGATTGATAGGACGGGCTTTTCCTTTGACTTTGGCGAAGATGTCGGTGACCTGATCGACTTAACGCTGACCTGTGCCCTGGACTGGCAAGATGGCTTTTCCTTTGACGCCTTTGGCGACTTTTCTCTGCATCTGGATATGGATTTCCACTTTCCCATTGATATCCCCTTGGTCCCCGATCTGGATATCGATCTGGATGCCGGGCTGGATGCCGAAATGGATCTGCAGATTACGGATGAGGACTTTGCCTTGGAAATTGATGGCTCTTTCAGCTTTGAAGGAGCCAATCTGACCATGCCCACCCTAACGATTCACGAGGCATTTGACGATCTGGCTGATCTGGCGGAGAAGATTTTCGAGCATATCAAAGATGAAGCGGAAGAGATATTCTCGGATATCATCAAGCATCACATTGAGAAATTTGCCAAGGATTTTGGCAAAAAGATGGAGAAGGCATTTAAAGAGACCAAAAAAGAGCTCAAAAAGATTGGTGAAGGCGCGGTAAAAGGGGCCAAGGAGGCGGAAAAGTTTGCGGAACAGGGTGTTCACGCCGCCGAAGAGGCCGCAACCCAGGCCGCTGCCGACGTCGAAAAGCAGACCGAGGCGATTATCAAAGGGGGTGCTGACGAAGCCAAGCGGATCGCACACCAAGCGGAAGAGACAGCCAACGACGTTCTGAATGAAGGGAAGCAGGCCCTTAAAGGAGCTGAAGTGGCCATGAACCTGGCGACAGCGGCCCTTGAAAACGATCTTAATGACATCAAGAACAAGATCGAAGACATCGCAGGTCCAGCAGCCCGAGAGGCCAAGAAAATCTTGGGCGAGGCAAACAGAGTAGCCCATCGGATAGGTCACACGGCCGAAGCCGCGGTCAAACAGATCGAGAATGTGGGCAAAGAAGCCATTCAGGGCATCCAGAACGCGGCCAAAGCCTGCTTGAAGACAGCCGAAGCCATCGCTGACATCATGGATATCGACTTCGATGACCTTATGCACGACATTGGGCGATTTGGACACCATGCGTTCAAGAAATTTATGGATGGCGCCGGCAGGGTCGGCGGGGCGCTGGAAGACGCGGGGAAGAAAGTGGGGGATAATCTCAAGAAGGGGTTCAATAAAGCAAAAAAAGGAATCAGCAAGGTCGGACATGCCTTGGGCTTTTAGCTGTTACTGCCCTGGTTATTACGGCATACGAAAGTCTGTTCACTTCTCTAGAAACTAACTCGCAATTTGACCCTTGCGCAGCTAGAAGCAGCGCCTACGACTACGAATATCATACACGAATTGAGGTAGGTGCGGTTTGCAACCCGTAGGCATCAGGTAAAGCAGTTTTGGCCCAAGAAACAAGGCTGCACCGCTGTCATTCCCGAGCGTAGTTATCGGGAATCCACGCTGGCACGACCCTTGTGGACGCCCGATAACAACCTTCGGGCGTGACAAAATCGACGTCCAATTGCTTAGCTTGATGCGCATGGGGTTGTAACCACATGAATATGGAAGACCTCGCCACTTCTCTTGAAAATGACGCACTACTTGACCCTTGCGCAGCTAGAAGCAGCGCCTACGAACATCATCGAAAATAGATTGACAGATTCGGCAATGGCCCCCATCCCCGGCCCTTCCCCCACCGTGGGGGAAGGGAGTCAATTTCCCCTCTCCCAGGCTGGGAGAAGAGCTAGGGGTGAGGGCGCCAAATCATTAGGAGCAACATATGCCAACTCAGACTGAAATCAAGCGCATCGACAGCCTAAAGACCGCGCTGCGCCTTTCGGGCGAAGTACCCATCGACTGTGGTTCCTTGGATGCGGACTCACTGAAAGATGGCTTTACCATGGAGGCCTGGGTGCGCCCAGCCGCTGTACACCGGGGCGTGGTCGCCTATACCGAAGTCGGCTTTGGCGGGGAAAGCCAGACCCTGAAGCCCGGGCGCTACGACGATCTGGACGACCTCCGCATTGGACGCAAGACCATCTCGTCTCTGCAAGTGCCCCCTGGCTACTGGGTTGTCCTCTTCGACGGGCCAAACTGTCAAGGCCAGGCCAAAGCCTACCGTCACGATGTTGGCTCGGTTGCGAACACCAAAATGGCTCAATCCCTCTTGGTGATCGATATGGGCCAGGCAGCCCAGGAGCATATGTTGATCTTTGAAGGGACTGACTTTAAAGGCAAGGCAAGGGTATTGGGTCTGCAAGAGTATGAGGGCGAGGCGCTATCAATACAGATATCCAACGACGGTAGTCATCTATCACTTCTGATTCCCCCTGGGTTAGAGGCAACATGCTACGATCAGGGTTCATTCACTGGGCACGCTTTGCCCTTGCAAGGAGAAATACCAGAGGTCGATAATAAAAGCTTTTATCAAGCTAATATTGATTTTAGCGAGCAATGGGTGGAAGCGGGACGCTTCTCTTACTCAATCAGAAAGTTCCAGATCAACTCAATCGCGGTCACCCGCGCCCTGTCGCCCCAACTGGATCAGGTGGCCCTCTACCCCGAACCCCTCTTTGCCGGCCAGCCCACAATGCTGAAAACAGGCACCTATCGCGATCTCTCCAAGCAGGGCATTGGCAGCGCCACCCTCTCCTCTTTCCGCATTCCCGAGGGCTTGCAGATCACCCTCTATGATCAGCGCAGTTTGGCGGGCGAATCACGCACCTTTTTTGGCAGCCAAAGCCTGTTGGGCGATTGGGCGGCCAGAGCCCGCTCTCTGGTGGTGAGCCAGGCGGTGGGGCGTGGCGGCGTGGGGCCACGCTTCTTTGCCACCAAGGGCCGTAAGGGCAAGGTTTGGGAGGCCGCGGTTGGCCGCTACGATACCTTGACCAACTTTGGCCCCTTTAACGCCATCCAGGTGCCGGACCCCTTTGAGGTGATCCTCTACGATCAGCCCAAGTGCAAGGGGGAGTCCCGTACGCTGCGGGCCGATGTAGACGATCTGGGCGAGTGGAAGAGCCGGGCCAAATCCCTGTCGGTGGCGCGCCGGGTAGGCATATTTATGCCCGCCGAACAATCCGAAACCGTGGATGAGATCGGCTTGCAGCTTGAGCTGCTGCCCGGACGTTCCAAGATTGCGCCGCCCACCATCGCCTATGCCGGCAAGAAACTGCGCGCCGACCAGTGGCACCACTTGGCCCTGACCTTTGATGGCACCACCCTGGCCACCTACCTGGATGGCAAGCTCGTAAAAGAAGAGAGGCCGTCCGAGGCACCCAACCTGAGCGGCAACTGGCTGGTTGGGCAAGGCTTCCACGGTGATGTTGGGCTGGTCAGCGCCTGGACAGGAGCCAAAGAGGCCACGGATCTGGCTCTGGAGCGCTTCGACGTACCCGATGAAGCCGCCTCCGCCTGCCAGGCCGCCTGGGTCTTTACCCCCGAGCAGTGGACCTTTGACCGACCGTCTAGCGGGCCCATCAAGCTCATCAAGCTTGACCAGCCCGATAGCGATTTGGAGCCAGCCTATTGGCCTGCACGCAAAGATGGCAGCGCACTCTTCGTGGCCGCCAACTTCCCCACCTCTCTCCTCGACTCCCAGCTCGGCCACAAGCTCCAGACCCAAATCCAAAAGCATGGCAACGCGCTGCTGCAGGCCGCCCAGGCCGAGGGCCACGCCCAGATCGCCAAAGCCCATCGGGCTGCCCAAAACAAGCTGCAGCAGGCCCAGGCCCAAGCCCAAGCCAAGGCCGAAGCCAGCCGCTTTGAGGCCATGCACTATGTCTCTGGGGGGCAGTTGGCTGGTGTTGGGCCAAATGGGAAAGCCATCGGCCTAGCCGGATTCCAAATACATAACCCAGTGGAGCATGTTGCTCTTTTTGATAATGATACGCATTTGGTCTTAGTGGATTACACTATTCCTGCACTCAAGGTGTGGGATCTAGAAACAGGAGAATGTATCCGCACGATAAAGATGGATACGCCCAAAGCAATGGATTGCCCTTTTGCAACATATAATTACAATGGCTGGAAGGTAGTTTATGGAACAGATCAAGGAGCCCTTACGGTGTGGGATCTAGAAACAGGTGAGTGCATTCACACCCTCCGAGATGAAAGGCATGTTGGTTATCGAGTTACATCGATTTCTATCACCGACTATTCCGGCTTGAAGGCGGTCGCCAGCTATTGGCGTGATGATGTTCGTGTGTGGGATCTACAGACAGGAAAACTCATCCGCCAATTAAAGGAATCCCCCGATGGACATACAAGCATTGATGTAGAATCCCGACATATCATAGTGTCGGATTCTGCTACGATTCAACATTGGGATTTAGACACTGGTAATTTAATAAGGATATTCGGCGAAAATGATAAAAAGAATAACCATACTGCAGACGTTTGTGAGGTGGCAATCTACGATGGTTATTCTCGAGCCATTTCTGCCTCAAGTGACAAGACGCTCAAAATCTGGAACATGCACGATGGCACCTGTATTCGCACCTTAAAAGGACATACGAAAGGGGTAAATGCTCTCGCGGTATTCAACCAAAATGGATGGAAAGCTGTGTCAGCATCATCAGCAACAGGATCTGAAGTCCCTCCAGTGAAGGTATGGAATCTGGATACAGGTGAATGTCTCCAGACTTACTCATCATTATATGTACGAATTTGGTCTCTTGTAGTCTCACAAAATGGCTTACGTGTATTTGGGGCGCATAACGTTATCTATTGTGGTTGGAGCATTTTGCAGCTGGATAAAAAAGCGGGAATCTATCTATCAGATACAGTCGTTGATCCTGTATATCGAACCATCTATCAAGCCTGGCAATATCCCCACGGCAAAATCGAGGCCGTTGATTTGATGAAAACCAGAACGCTCTATGGAGGCGACAGCAGTACACCACCCGTTCACTCTCTCGCCGTTGATCTAATGAGTGAGCGTGTAGAGAAAAGGTATCTCTACTGGATCGAGGGCGATGGGAAAATTGCCCGTAGGCAGTTAGACGGTTCCGGCTCAGAATCTACCTTGCTCGCCCAAGCCGCCCCCGGACGCGACAACGAATGGGATCTAGCTATTGACCCAGAGCATCAGCGACTCTTTTGGAGCAACGGTCGCGAAATCTGGAGCGGCACTCTGACTGAGAGTGGCTCACTATCAGGAGTACAGGTCATTGTGCCCCACGGACGCTCCTCTTACCCCATTGCCTTGACGGTGGACGACAAGAGCGGCGACATCTTTTGGCTAGACAAGGAACAAGAGTGTCTACGCCGCGCCAAGAGCGACGGTACTGGAATGCACGACCTCTACGAAGCCCTGGACCCGCGTGAAGGCCTGGCTCTGGATCCTGAGTTAAAGCGTCTCTTCTGGAATGCCGAATACCGTGAAATGGTGGAAGCTGCCGTCATCGATGAGCCAGGTCTCTTCTGCTGGCTGCAGGATATGCAGGAGCCGGAGAGCAATGGGCAGCATGTGGCCGCGTTGGAAGACGCCCGTATTGCTGACGATCAATGGGGCCTCCCAGGTTCTGCCCTGGTGGCAGCTAACCCCAAAGTATTGAATTTTGACGGCGAGACCGATGGAATTCCCTTAGGCTCGCTGGTGATTGACGATACGAGTAGACTTGCCATCGAATTGTGGGTCTACCATACAGACGTAACCCAAGAGCGAATTCTGCTAGAGGTGGGAGGCGGACTCAACACGCCACGTATATTGTTCACTATCAGCGGCTCTGACCTGGTGACCCGAAAGATCGATCTGGATGGCAATCACGTGATTGATCAAAAGGCCTCCATACTAAAAGCAAAACATTGGACTCATGTGCTACTTTTCCGTGGTTTTGATACTGATATGATCTGGGTAGACGTTAATGGGCAAGGGGCTGGTGGTATACGGGACAATAACATACCGACAGATTGGACAAATTGTATCTTGGGTCACTGCGCAGGCAACGAGGTTCAGCGCTTCGCTGGACAGGTGGCCATGCTACGCGTATGGAACCGAAGATTAGAGTGGAATGAACGGGAGGCTATGGCCCAGCATCCATTATCCACGCCTTACAACGAAAGCGATATCGTGTTATGGCTACAACATGATCGGCAGTCCACGGAAATTCCTACCACGGCCTGGACCCAGCCATCGGAAGATGATGACATCAAGATACCAGAACAACTTCAAGGGCGGCAGGCCCTTCGCTTCGATGGCCCAGGGGAGTACATCGAGCTAGGTCCGCTCTATCTGGACTGTACCCAAGGCTTTACGGTGGAAGCCTGGGTCCAATTTTATAGCCTCTCAAGGTATGGTGATATTCACATCATTAATCTGGGGAACGGGCAGAAGGATGACAATATCATTTTGGGCCATCATGGCGATTCCGAACGCTGCAGATTTGAGATCTACCATCGTGGCTCTTCAAACCATGCTTACATAGGGGGAGGGAACATCATTCCGCGCAAATGGTATCACGTCACCGCGACGATTGACCCTGTCGGACACGGGAGGATATACATCGATGGCAAGTTATTAGATCAGAACCGTATGCGGTTACCTCGTTCTGTCTTGCGTACGCGTAACTATGTTGGCCACTCAACATATCCTGGTGCATATTTCGACGGCCAGATTGCCTCCCTCCGTTTGTGGAACCGGAGTCTGTCCGAGGAAGAGATCCAGGCCCACTACCGAGATCCGCTGCAATCCATGGCCGATCAAATACCCAACTACCATCGTTCAATGCTCGAGTACCGCAGCGGCAAGCCCTATCTCATGTCGGGCAGCATGGATGGCGCTGAGCCAGCCGTGCCCCTCTTTGAACTGGCGGTGGATAGTGGTCTTAGCCTGCAGAGCAAAACCGCCGCGACCCACCAGCGGCTGGTGCAGGCCCACCACAAGCAGGCCGCGGAACAGAAAAGAGCTGCGGCGGCCGTTGCGGCAGCCCGAGAGGCCGCGGCCAAGCAGGTTGAGGCGGCCCATGCTCAAAACGAAGCCGATCATGCTGAAGCCCATGCCCAGCTTGAGCGCAACAAGGCCGATTCCGACCGTCAGCGCCAAGCAGCCATGCGTCGGCTCAAGGCGGCCCCGCAAAAGGCCAAAAACCGGATTAAGCGGGCCAAACGCCAGGCCAAAGCCAGAGAAGCCAATGCCAAAGCAGAAAAAATAGCCGCAGAAAAAAAAGCCTACGAGGAAAATGCCAAACGCCGCAAGGCCGCCATCAAAGAACAGAAGGACGCCCAAATCGCGCAGGAGACGGCCGTTAAGCTCACGGCCGAAACAGGTGACATGTCCGAGCAAATAGACACACTTCTCCACCTGCTAGAGACATTCCATGCGGCCACCACCTTTGCGGAAGAGAGGCGGACGCGGGACTTAATCGAGGAATTGAATCCACAGTTAATTCTAAACTACTATATATTTTTTCACGTGCAATACAGAGGAGGAGAGGTTGCGGAAATATACCCAAACTTTGTTTATCACGAATTAAATTCCAAGTTCTCGAAGGAAGCTGAAGAATATGAAAGAAGGAGGGCGCTACACAATCAAGTAAAAAAGATGGGGAAAACTATGCGCGCTACGTTCAAATCATTTCACTTTTAACAATCAGTGGTTAGACATGAAGCAATCTGCATCACAGGGGATGAAAATCAACAAAGATTACACAGATTGGGCAGATTATTCATCTGTGAAATCTTCAACCCCCTGTTCTTTTCAGGGGAGACCGCGGCGGGGGTCGGATTCAAGAATCCGCGGCATCCTCAGATGCAGCCACGTCTGGTAAGCAACAGACATCTGAGGATGTTGCCGGTGTACCTCCCCTTATTGCAGTTTACTGATAATAGAAACGCAGATGACGTCCTTGGCCTTATTATTCTCCTGCTTGCTTCAACACCGTGTTGATAACTCGTTCGCTTAAGGCCATTCCAGAATTTAAAGTATCCAATTTTTCACCGGAAGATTAGAAGAGCAAGAAGAAAGCTTCTCGTCCTTCTGTGTGGAATTATTTTTCTAGAGCCGCCTAACCAAACACCATGAGCCTGCATGCGTTGTATAGCGTCACGAATCAAGAGCGAATGCCCTTCATTTTTTTGGCCCAGCGAACGTAACATCGCCAGATCACCTGTTCCGGCTATCAGAGCTAGAATAGGCCCCGTGTTTATGACTAATCGTTCAGTCTTAGGCATTTTGGATGTCAGTTAACAGCTCATCTTCGTCTAGATCGATCATAGGTACATCATATCGATGAAGTTCGAGCAAGAAGCGAACTCTGGAGATGCCGACGAGTTTTGCCGCCATACCCGAAGAGAGCCGCTTCATTTCAAAGAGCTTAACGGCCATTGCCATCTTGGCCTCATATTCAAAGGAATCTCGGGTAAGTTGGAAAGCATCCAACCAAATTTGTGGGTAGGGTATCCGCAGTTGATAATCCATGGAAGCTCCAGATTTACACCAAAAGAGGTCAACATTCAAAAGGTTGATTTAAATTCGATTGCTGCCCAATGAATTATATCAGACGCGCCACGTAAAGATACAGAATCGTACAGTCAGAATTTGGTTGCCACCAATACTGACTTCCTTTTCACGGGCTTGTGCTGTTCAGTTACGGGTGCAGAGCGCCAACAGCGTCATAGGGGTGCAGATCAGTTTGGGGGCAAGAGCAGAAGAATGCGATGCACGGTTGAATAACTGGATGGCGTGTCCTACCTGACGCTCAACTGTGCGTTGCATTCGGCACTCAACCCGAATGCAACGCACCCAGTTGACAATTTCGGCTTCAAAAAGTGGCTTGAGCTGGGTGCAATGCATTCTCACCCCTAAAGTAAGATACTCCCGCGTTAGACCTGTAGGGTCAAAACTTGGGTTAATATGATATAATGCTCCTAATACAGCAAAGAGTTATAGAAACCGACAACAACATTTATGTCTGCAAAAGATTTCTACCATGACATAGTACGCGAGTCACTTGAAAAAGATGGATAGGAAATGGGTAAGCTAGATAGCTATCGAGAGAGTATCCAACAGATCATATCTGGCTATATCAAGCGGTTGTCTGATTCTGGAGACAATAGATTAGAACCCGTATTTGATACAGTCCATAACCACTATCTTCTGATAGAAGCAGGTTGGCGCGGGGAACGTCGGGTTTACGGGAATCTAATCCATATCGACATTAAAGAGGAAAAGATCTGGATACAGCACGATGGCACAGAGATTGGCATTGCCAACGAATTGATGGAAATGGGGGTTCCAAAAGAAGATATCGTTCTGGGATTTCACTCGCCCTTTATGCGACAACATACAGAGTTTGCCCTGGGATAGCTCCCTACTGACGATCTCTCGTCCAATCTACTCTAGATACTTCTGATAAGGGAGCACAGAACTTTCAGAGGGCTTCTTATGACGATCCAGTTCATTGCGCTTCAATTGATGCTCACAGGCAATTTGCAATATGTTGATCAATTCATGCATCTGCACAGGTTTGCTTAGGTAGGCGTTCATTCCGGCCTCTAAACAGCGTTCCCGATCGCCTGTCATTGCATTGGCCGTTAAGGCGATAATGTACGGCGACTCCAGGTCTCCCACTTGTAGACGAATCCGCTTCGTAGCCTCTACGCCATCCATCTCTGGCATTTGGACGTCCATCAAAATAATATCGTATCGTTGACGTTGCAAAGATTCCAACACCTCAAGCCCATTGCTTACAGCATCCGCTCGTAAGCCCACTTTTTCTAGCATACGCAAAGCAAGCTTCTGATTTACACGGTTGTCTTCGGCTAGTAGAATAGAGACAGGCGTGTTTTCGTTCAGCGAAACAGATTCAAGCCCGTCACCCTGTGTCTGCTGACCATACGATGGATGGGGAGGCTCGGCCTGTTCGCTCTGCTTCTGTGCTTGGCTAACATCAACCGTCTCAATTGTGAAGGTAAATGTCGAGCCCTGTCCAGCTATGCCACTGCTCTCCACCCAGATATCGCCTCCCATTAGATGACAAAGTCTTTTGCAGATGGCAAGTCCTAGACCTGTACCACCATGCCGCCGACTCATGGACACGTCAGCCTGGCTAAACGAGCTAAACAAGCGTGCCTGCTGTTCTCTTGTTAAGCCAATACCCGTATCTTTTACGGCAAAGGTAAGTTGAATTCGCCTCGGATCTACGTTGATAGCCGGGCTTGATTCGGGGCTGGAAATTGATTGACTAGTTGTATGGATTGCTTTGTACGAATGGGTGGGTTGAGAGTGGACAGAAAGATGAACTTCACCCTGATCTGTGAACTTGATTGCATTGTTTAACAGATTGATGAGCACCTGCCGTAAACGAGTTACATCTCCCTGAATTGCCGAGGGCACGGTAGAAGAAGATGTGTAAGTCAGCAACAGCTCCTTGCGGCAGGCTTCAATATTGACCAATTCTACTGCATTCTGAATACATTCATGAAGGTCAAAAGCTTGTTGCTCTAACTCTAGCTTCCCAGCTTCAATTTTAGAGAAATCTAGAACGTCGTTGATGATGGTTAGTAGCGAATCGCCGCTTTCACGAATGGTTTCGATATACTCCCTTTGCTCGGCCGTCAAATCAGTGCGAAGCAACAGACTCGTCATCCCAATGACGCCATTCATTGGGGTACGAATTTCGTGGCTCATATTGGCAAGGAATACACTTTTGGCTTCGTTTGCACTTTCAGCGGTCGCCCGCGCCTCTTCCGTCCGTTCGAGCAGCTGTAATTTTTCCCATGTTGTCCCTAAAAAGGCGGCCAATTGCAAAAGAAGGTATTCGTCCCGCTCATCGTAGGCGTAACGCTCTTTTGAGCCAACATTGAGCGTACCAATAATTCTATCTCCAACGTTCATAGGGACGTTGAGAGAAGAGCTTAACCCCATCTTCGCAACATTTTGAACCACATATTTACTGGTAGCAATATCCCCAATGTTGACGGGGGCTTGGGTTCTTAGGCATTCAGCAATGGCCGTACCTTGAATCGGTATAAGGGTACCGGCAGAAATGGTCCCCTGTTGGCCGAATAAGGTCTTGATTAAAACTTTATCTTTGTCGTCTTGTATCAATGTAATGCTGGCTCGTTCAACGGATATCAGCTTTGTTACACAATCTGTTGCCAAGGCAAATAGCTCATTTGTATCTGTGGATAGGCTTAGATGATGAGACACTTGGTTTAGAATAGAGAGTTGTTCAGATTGATGTTTGGCTTCAGCCAGTGCATTTTGGGTTTGAGTAACATACCGTATGCTTTGGATATTTGATGCGAGTAGAGACGCAAATTGTTCAACAAGCTCCACATCACTGGGTGGAATTGTATCCTGGCTGCACCCTACATTTAGGGATCCAATGACTTCTCCTCCTGTAATTAATGGTATGCAGGCAGTTGTTAAGACGCCTTGCATAATGAGGGTATTTGCAGGAGGGCCAACAACTGAACGGCGTTCCCGAATGGCAGTGGTAACGCTGTCACCCTCTCTTAAGGGTATACGTGCGTCCAGGGGATTATATTTCTCGCCTTTCCCCCACATGGCCCTAATGATATATGCCTGCCTTGCACTATCCAGTAACACCACGCTACTCCGGTTAATGTCGAGAATTTGCGCAAGGTGAGTTGTAGAGATCTCGTAAAGTTCAGCTTCTTGAGAGGCCAAACTAAGTAGTTGACCGGCATGGTTTAACTGTGACAATCGCTGCGCACGTTGCTCGGCATGATCTCTTGTCTGCAATACTTCTTGTTGTTGACGCTGGTTTTGGATATGAGAGGCTAATACGGCACCAATCTGTGAAAAGAGCTTTTGTTCCGCTGAAGAGAAGAGTTTGGCTTCTTTACGTCCCAAATTTAATGTACCAAAAATTTTGCCATGTGCAACCAAAGGCACATTCATAACAGCTTTTAGACCGCCCAATTCGTTTCCCGGCTTTGCCCATTTGCACACCAGCGATTTTGCTTGCAACACTTTTGCAATGGAGGTACCTTTTAATGGGTAAAATTGACCAGCCCGCGTCGCCCCCTTCTCACCATGCAGGCTGATAAACTCAAAGTAGGTTTCCGTGTCATCGATTAAGGTGACGGTTGAGCGATCGGTTGGGATCATGGTCGGAATAAATTGGGCAGCGAGATCGTAGATCTCTTCTTCACTTATGACCATGTTCAACTTGGTCATCAGGTCAGCCAACTTTGTTGTCCGATCTAGTTCTATGTGATTTTTAGGGGTATTGTACTGCATTACATTTGACTCGTGGGTTTTGTGGAATTTTTCTAGGATACTGAGCGGCCTGTGAGCAATCGTTCACTAGAAGAATTTTCTACATTATTTATGTTAATCGGCGGGTGTATAATTTGCTATTCTGACAAGTTCGACGCACAATTCCAAAATGAACCTATGGTGAAGGTATGTTGAAACCGATGGTTACTTACATGGCTTACCTGAGATAAAACGACCCTTTTCAGCAGCGGTCGTATTGGCACTGAGCGGAGATATCTTCAATGCCCAAAATTCCACGTTCATTGATTGCTTTACTCGTGATCGGATTTCTCTTCTCACTTGTCTGGCCGAAAATCCGAATCCATATATTTATTCCGATGTCAATTGGTCAAGCGCTCCTGATCTTCGGTGTCACGGCGATTGTACTCTTCTTATTTGTTGATCATCTCATTAATCGTTCTCGCACCTAGACAAAAAAACATAGACAAAGACTTGAAGATTTCAAAGATAAAAACCTGTGCAATCTAAGTGTTCTTTGTTTAGTTTCATCCGTCCGTGGTGCAGTGGATGGATGATTGTCTGCCCTGTAAATAACAAAGATGACAAGATTAGAAAGATTAAGAATCTGCACAATCTTCTAATCTTTGTTCGATTAATCTTTGTTCGATTGTCATCCGTCCGTGGTGCAGTGGATGGATGATTGTCTGCCCTGTATATAAACAAAGATTAGAAGATTTCAAAGATAAAAATCTGTGCAATCTTTGTTCGATTTTCATTCCCTGTGGTGCAGCCTGTTGCATGCTTACTGAGTATATCATGATTCGTGCCATGTAAACTTGACTGACCGTGGACTACACGATACCTATACTCAGATCCGTTTGAAAACGGGTGTGTGGTTACTCTGGTAGAACTTCGGAAAACACCTATTTTCAAAGCGACTGCAGTATAGCAGCCGACACAAAGTTCACCGCTGGAAATTTTGGGCGTAGGGGCGAAATAACCAGTTGACGGTATGGATATGTTCATCTCTGCTTTTGTCACAATAAATAATTACATGGGAATGCTCTGCAAAAAGTTTACAACAATCTTACAATATTAACGAACCTTTACACTCAGCAAGCCGATATCGAGTTGCAAGCCTTGTTTATTCTCCCTACTAGCTTGTGATCGCTAAGCAGTTCAGCAATGTATAGATGGCCAGAAAAGTTCTGTCCTCCTTTTCGGATTGCTCCAGAATAGGATCGGCAAGAGCCGATAGAAGGCTTTTCTGGCAAAGTATACAATGTTACAGGCAGCACAAAATAAGGACTGGATCATGCTAACGATTTTTGAAAAGATTCTTTTTATCTTCGCCGTTGTCGCGGCCTTATATTATGGTTATAGAAATTTCGCCAAAGTTTTTCACGTCATCCAGCGGGGCAAGGGAGAGATGATTCCCCAATCTGAAATGATTGAGCGAGGGCGCAAAGCGCTTCAAACCTGGTTGACCCTTAGCCCCACCTGGAAGACCCGTCCTGTTGCAAGCATCTTCCACGGGCTAATTGCGTGGGGCTTTATCTTCTACTTTTTGGTTAACTTTGGTGATGTGATGGAGGGGATGATCCCCAATTTTAAGTTTATGGGACATGGACTCTTGGGTCAACTCTATCGCTTCTTGGCCGATATCTTTAGCCTCTCCGTTCTTTTGGGCATGAGCTATTTCCTCTGGCGTCGCTTCATCGAGCGGGATCCTGCATTGGGCTTTCGGGACAATATTAAGTTAATGGATAAGGTCAAAGCAGGGGGAATCAGGCAGGATTCAACCATTGTGGGCGTCTTTATTTTACTCCATGTGGGTTTTCGGGTCATTGGTGAAAGTTTTAAAATTGGGGTGGAGCGTACGGAAACTGGTGTGGGCGATGCGGCCCAGCCGTTGGCCAATGGGCTCTCCCAACTGTTCTGGAGCGACTTTAGCTTAGAGGCCCAGACGATTGGCTGGCATATGGGTTGGTGGGTTGCCTTGGGTCTAATTTTGGCCTTCATCCCTTACTTTCCCTACACCAAACACTTCCACCTGATTATGGTTGCGGTCAATTACTTTAGCAAACCCAAACGGACCTCCCTCGGCGCACTGGAATCGATTGATTTTGAAGATGAGTCTATCGAGGAGTTTGGTGTGGCCAAGCTGGAAGACCTGCCTTGGACCCATCTGGCGGATGCCTATTCATGCATCATGTGCAATCGGTGCCAAGACGTCTGTCCAGCGTACAATACAGGGAAAGAGTTATCGCCGGCTGCATTGGAGGTCAACAAGCGCTACTATATCAACGAGAACCTCGATTCCTTGGCATCCGGTGCCGAATCTGAATTCAACCTGCTGGACTTTGCCATCAGCGAATCCGCGGTTTGGGCTTGTACCGCATGTGGTGCTTGTGTAGATATTTGCCCTGTCGGTAATGAACCTATGTTTGACATCCTCTACATGCGGCGTCATCAGGTGCTCATGGAGGATAGCTTCCCCACAGAGTTGGGCCAAGCATACCGAGGCATGGAGCGCAACGGCAATCCATGGAACCAGAGTGCCAATGATCGCATGGCCTGGGCAGAAGGGTTGACAGTTCCTACCATAGATGAAAATCCCGATGCGGATGTGCTTTGGTGGGTGGGCTGTGCCCCTTCTTACGATCCCCGAGCGCAGAAGACGGCCCAATCCTTTGCCAAGATTCTCAACCATGCTGGCGTCAACTTCGCTGTTCTGGCTGAAGCCGAGACCTGTACAGGTGATGCAGCTCGCCGTACGGGCAATGATTACCTCTACTTTGAATTAGCCCAGACCAATATCGAGATCCTAAATGAAGTACAGCCAAAGCGTATCGTGGCCACCTGCCCCCATTGCCTCCACTCACTTGGGAAAGAGTACGGCGATCTGGGCGGCCACTACGATGTGATTCATCACACCCAACTCATTTCAGAGCTAGTGGCCGAGAAAAAATTGAGCTATGATGTACCAGCCCATGAGCGCATCACCTTCCACGATCCCTGCTATTTGGGTCGTCAAAACGATATCGTCGATGCGCCTCGGGATGCCCTTCGGCAAGGTGGGGTCAACATCCGTGAGATGCCGCGGCATGGTAAACAATCCTTCTGCTGTGGTGCTGGCGGTGGACAGATGTGGAAGGAAGAAGAGCATGGCGTTGGACCCGATGCCGGTGCAGTGAACGAAAATCGATATCGAGAGGCCGCGGCCACCGGTGCTGACACCGTAGCAGTGGGCTGTCCCTTCTGCCTCACCATGATGACCGATGCATCGAAAGCTGCCGACGATGGGGTTGCGGTAAAGGATGTAGCAGAATTGATAGCCGAGAATCTTTAGGAACGGGAATTAAATAACTTGAGCACTTGGAAGGGGCATACCCGATTGAAACGTAGCGCGAATTCAGGCGTATCTCGATTCCCAAGGCATTGTGTTGCCTGGTGATAATCTGTAGAGCAAACGTCAACACTGCTCGTGCCACTTAGAAGGGTAGGGAGTCAAAAATGGTAAAGAAAGTAGCCGTATGCTTCGTTCCAACTGTGCTCATTTCGTTACTCAGTAGAAGGCAAAAGGAACGATATCGACAGAGCCGACTTTGGACTGGGAGAACAAACGACAGCAGACTGCTGGTCCTACTTTTCACTGTGCTATCTTTCACCGTGTTATTTTTCACAGTAGGTTGCCAATTATCTATCCCGTCCGCATCACCTGATTGGGAGATTAGAACCGCACGGCAGGGGACAGAAGCGAAGCCAGAGATCGCTGTCGAAACAGCTGCGCTTTTAGCCGATCCTGTCCCAACCCACTCTTTGCAGGCAGCAGTACCCATGGAAGAGAGAGTAGCCGTCGCGCCAGAACCGACTTTATTGGATACATTCGTCGCTACTCAAATAGCGTCCATCCACCATATCGCTTGGTCGCCAGACGGAAAGCAGATGGCGTTGACGGGGCAGGCGGAGGGTGGACGAACCGGTCTCTTTGTCTATTCGTTCCCTGAGCGGGCCTTGGCCACGTGGATTGAGCCAAGCCCAGGCACCTATCCGACTACGCCTGTGTACAATCCAAATGGAGAAACACTCGTTGCTGCAACAGGTCCTAATGCGCTCACTATTTGGCAAGCAGCAACCGGTGAGATCCGGCAGGCGGTTTCCCAGGATGGCTTTAGCAGCATCCATTCTTTGGCCTTCGCACCGGATGGCTCATTTTTGGCTATCGGAGGAGACAGCGGCGGGAGCGGCCTCATCCAGCTCATCGAGCCAGCGACGAATCAACTGATTCAATCCATTTCCACCAAGGCTCCCATGTATCACCTCAGTGTTCATCCGGACGGAGAGCATTTGGTGGCCACTGGCCAGGGTACTTGCCAATTGGGTCCCTTTAATGCACTGATTATTGATCGAACGAATCCCTATGAACAGAGCTTCCGCCGTGAATTTAGCGTCACCTTTCCCCAGTACTTTTCAACCGGTGGGAGAGAAAAAGTGGCTGGCATCCGACCATTTGGCCCACGCTGTGAATGGCACATAGCAGATGTTCGGATTATTGACTTAGCTACCGAGTCGATTGTAGGGAACGTGCCGCGCTTGGCTCCAGATGCAAAGGTCATGCTCAGCCCTGATGGGTCACTCCTTGCCGTTGGTGACCCAGAGCGGTCTGAGCTTTGGCGTGTTGATCCATTTGGTTTGGTGATGACGTTCGACCAAGCATATGGTACCCCTCAATCGTTTAGTCTAGATGGCACCCAGCTTGCTTTGGTTCAGGGAAACCAGGTCACTTTGATGGGACTGCCGCCAAGACTATTACCGGCTATGAGTGAATCACAAGAGGGCTGGCAGCTCATCGATGATTTTAGTACCTATACCCCAGAGGAGATTCAAGCTACCTACCAAGCCGAGGCCAATTTTCCCAGCAGTCTGGCTACGTTGACCATAACAGACCCAACATCTCCGGTGATCTTTACCTACAATCTAGCGGCTAGCGATCGGGATCAATCCATCTTTGTCACACGCCGCTTTGAAATGCCCCAGGATTGGTCGAACGCCAAATTTATCGAAGTGGAAGTGCGAGGTGGCTTAAGCCAAGCACCTCTGATTGTCCAGCTTGGTGAGATGGGGACAGGCGATGTCCCCCTTGAATCCTGGAAAGGATCACGGTTTGTGAGCGCCAACGGTCACCAAAAGATCAACCTTCTATTGGAATCGAGGAAGGACTTCAACCCTGAGTTCAAAGGGAACATCGACAACCAGCTTCTTGATCTCAATAACATCGGCTATTTGTCAATCGGGACAACTGCCCATCACCCGATTTCTGGCACCATAGAAATCGTCGCCATTCGGCTATTTGAATGAAATCTTATGTCTTCAACCAATGAGCAATCTACACTTCACACGCTTCAACTGCCCATTGGGCTGGGCCTAGCCGCATTAGGTCGACCAGGCTACATCACGCTGGGACATGGAGATGACCTGAATGGAAGATATTCGGTTGAAGCCATGGAATCTCATGCCCATCAGGTATTGGATATGGCGTGGGCCGGTGGGATTCGCTATTTTGATGCCGCACGTTCTTATGGTCAGGCCGAGGCATTTCTTGGCTCATGGCTGCAAAAGCGACAAAGAGCGCCTAATGACGTGACGATCGGCTCCAAGTGGGGATATACGTACACAGCATCTTGGCAGGTCTCTTTAGCGCCGGGTGAGAAGCACGAAGTGAAAGAGCATTCCCTGCCGGTTCTGGAACGTCAGTTGGCAGAAAGTCGCGCCATATTGGGAACGCACTTGAATCTCTACCAGATTCACTCTGCGACATTGGAAAGCGGCGTGTTGGCGAACCAATCTGTCCTAAGTCGGTTGGCGGAGTTGCGAAACGACGGGCTAGTGGTTGGCTTGTCAGTTAGTGGAGCCGAACAGGCGATCATTATTGAAGAAGCATTGCAGATTGAGTTCGATAGTCAGCCTCTGTTTGGTGCCGTCCAAGCCACCTGGAATCTGTTGGAACAATCTACCGCGCCAGCGTTAGAAACGGCCTCTAATCGGGGCCTTGTGATCATAATCAAGGAAGTGCTGGCCAATGGGCGATTAACCGACCGTAACAATGCACCGGACTTTGCTAACCAGAGAATGTTGCTCGAGGAAAGTGCTAACAAGCTCCAAACGTCAGTCGATGCCTTGGCTATCGCTGCCGCTCTCCACCAGCCTTGGGCCACCATTGTGCTTAGCGGTGCAGCCCAGGTTCAACACCTCTAAGCCAACCTCAAGGCTCGGCAAATTGATTGGTCCCCGTCGCTCATGGATGTGCTCTCCCCGCTACTAGAAAGCCCGGACGCGTACTGGCAAACTCGTAGCCAGCTACCCTGGAATTGAAATCCCCAAAAATACAATTCTTCTAAATCTGCTGCTTCATGCGGTCGGCAAGAGCGTCTTTGACCCTTGCTGATGCACGCAACACACCAAACAAGTGGATCGACTCGATGGCTTAGAAGTGGTCTGGAAAGTCATCCTGAGAAGCCCGCGACGAAGGATCTCACGACTATTTGAAACTTTCATTTCCGGTAAAATTTTTTGAAGGATAGAAGGAATATGACAAAAAACGGTTAGCAGTTCAAAATAGGAGTGTCAAAGCTCATAAAGGAGAGAAGAATGCTAACCGTTGGTGAAATAACGATAACGTGCCTATC
>JBCCHB010000063.1:0-88670 GCA_039028975.1 Chloroflexota bacterium | reverse complement strand
ATACAGGTTTCTCATCTGTTCTTCTACTTCTTCTGAGTAGCGTGATAGTTTTTTCATAGCGGCAAGCATACCCTGCCTAGGCGATTTATACTAACTTTTACCGACACTAATTTTTGGGTCTTATTTAATTCTCGTTCCTTAACTATGCCACATCCTGAATATCCACCTGCTGGTCGTGCCAGAGCTAAGCTACTGGCCGAACAGATTCGCAATATAACTCGACACTTTGCCTGGCAGCCCCACCCCGGCGGTGAGCATATTGAGCGGGGCGGTGATGATCCAATTCACATGCAGACTCATAGCGAGATGGCCAATGAGGAAAGCTTGGCCCACTCGCCTTCTCATTCCCACAGTCGGCGCGTCTTTAGCTTAGCTTGGCCCGTTATTGGTGAAAACTTCCTACAGACACTACTCGGCATTGTCGACACGTTGATGGTAGCCAGCCTGGGAGCGGCTGCGTTGGCTGGCGTCGGCGCAGGCATCCAGATTATGTACTTCGTCATTGCTGCATTGAGCGCGACATCGGTAGGCAGCTCGGTTCTGGTGGCCCAAGCCGTAGGCGCAAAAAACTTGGCACAAGCCAGCATCTTTGCCCGTCAATCCCTAGTTTGGAGCGTACTCATCTCGATTCCACTAATTGTCTTCGGTCTAGTGGCTGCTGAATCCATTATCGGCGTCTTTGGCATGGAGGCAGATGTCAACGCCATTGGGACCGAATATCTACGGGTGACCATGGGAACCGTGGTTGTATTAACTCTTCTGATTCTGGGTGGCGGTGTCCTGCGTGGTGCCGGTGATTCGCGCACGCCTATGTTGGTGACGGCTTTAGCCAATCTTGTCAATATTATTCTATCCTATGGATTGATCTTTGGTGAATTTGGTATGCCTGAATTGGGCGCCGTGGGAAGCGCATGGGGAACCTTTCTATCTCGTATTGTCGGTTTTCTCATTCTATTTGGGGTTCTTTGGAAGGGAAAAAATGGCGTCTCGATTCGGGGGAGAACGGGATGGTGGCCGTCGTTGGGAACGGCTCGGGAGCTGCTGCGAATCGGCATCCCCGCAGCCATAGAGCAGATCTTAACCAACATCGGCTTTCTCTCCATGACCATTGTGGTAGCCGCCCTGGGCACCGAAGCGTTAGCTGCTCAACGGATTGTCTTCAATGCGTTATCCATCTCATTTCTACCAGGCATTGGCTTCGGCCTAGCGGCTACGGCCCTGGTCGGCCAAAGCACTGGAGCCAAAGAAGCTGAGGCAGCTCGAATCGTTGGCCGTATTTCTACCCTGTGGGCAACCATTTGGATGGGGGGGCTGGGCCTTCTCTTTATCCTTTTCCGTTTCTCGATCATGGATTGGTTTACAGATGATCCAGCGGTTATTGCCATTGGCATGGCTGGATTCTGGCCCTTGGCTATCACTCAACCATTTTGGGCCATTATTATTGTCCAAAGCGGTGCGCTACGCGGTGCGGGCGAAACCCAATATCCCCTCAGGGTAAATGTAATCGGCGTTTGGTCCGGTGTTCTGCTCGGTTATCTCTTCGTCACCCTATTTGAAGGGGGGCTAAGCACCATATGGTCTTCCTTTATGATAACTGGCCCCTTCTCGGCATGGTTGCTCTCGCGGCGATTTAGACAGCTAATTTAACTATAGATATACTTGACAAAATGGAACAGATGAGCTACAATGAGAACATTCGTTCCGCTTGCTCAACAAAATTACTCATGTACGTTTATATGTACACTTTTCTGATTCAGAAACGGTCAGCAGGTATTATTTAACACTCAGTACACCGCAATAGGAATGACATCGATAGAGCCGACTTTGGACTAAACGACTGCGGACTACTGACTACCGACACTTATTAGGCAGGCTCAAGATACATGCACGCCGAATAGAAACAAGGAGACCTTATGAGCGCTAGCAAAAAAGATAACAAAATGAGCGCAGAAGTAGCTGGAAAACAGAAAGCCCTAGAGACCACTCTCGTCAACCTAAACAAGAAGTTTGGCGATGGTGTGGTGATGAAGCTAGGCGATGCAACCCGGCTGAACATTGAGTCGATTGCCACAGGGAGCCTAAGCTTAGATATTGCTCTGGGTGTTGGTGGCGTTCCCCAAGGGCGTATTGTAGAGATCTATGGCCCTGAAAGTTCAGGTAAAACCACCATTTGTCTCCACGTGATTGCTGAAGCACAAAAAGCAGGTGGAATCTGTGGCTTTGTGGATGTCGAGCACGCGCTGGATCCTGTCTATGCGGCTAAAATTGGTGTTGATGTAGAAAACCTCTACATCAGTCAGCCCGACACAGGTGAACAAGCATTGGAAATTACCGAAGCCCTGGTTCGTTCTGGCGCCATGGATGTTGTTGTGCTAGATAGTGTGGCTGCACTAGTTCCTCGGGCAGAAATTGAAGGAGAGATGGGTGATAGCCACGTGGGTCTTCAAGCTCGATTAATGAGCCAGGCTCTCCGTAAATTGACGGGTGTAGTCAAGACCAGCGACACCTGTATGATGTTTACGAACCAGTTGCGTCAAAAGATTGGCGTGATGTTTGGCAGCCCGGAGACGACATCTGGCGGTATGGCGCTTAAGTTCTATGCCAGCGTTCGTATGGATATTCGCCGTATTCAGTCCATCAAACAAGGAACTGACGTCATTGGTAATCGCACCCGCGTCACGGTCAAGAAGAACAAGGTCGCCCCTCCCTTTAAAGTTGCCGAGTTTGACATCATGTATAACGAAGGCATCAGCACTTCCGGCGATTTGATTGACTTGGGTGTTGAGCAGGGTCTTATTGATAAGCGGGGTAGCTTCTATAACTACAACGATACCCGCTTGGGTCAAGGTCGTGAAAATGCCAAGCAATTCTTAGACGAAAATATCGATATGGCTCAGACCATCGATGGGTTGATTCGAGAGCAGTTCGGCTTACCTGTCAATTTCGTGCCAGCCGCTGACGCAGCCTTTGCTTCTAGCGATTCAACCGATGGCGAGGAAGTCGAAAGTAGCAGTAAGCCTAAAACCAAGAGAGGTCGTAAAGCCAAAGCCGCCGCGGCTGATAGTGAGGAAAGCATGTTGATTGAGGCATCTTCATCTGATGGCGCATCAAGTGACAATGCATCAACCGAAGCAGCAGCCGATACGCCTTCAGAGAGTGCAGACCAAGTCAAAGTAGCCGCATAGCCCCCTCGCCAACTTGATTGAAATAGAAAAACGGACCTTCTCGAAAGGTCCGTTTTTTTGTTGCTCAAGACTTATTGCCCATTATTCAACCAAACCAATCCCAACGTTGTCAGCATTAATTTTCAGCTTCAACGCTCTCAGATTAAATTGCCCAAGATTCTGGGTAGCAAGGTTAGAATGAGCGATTCTTGGAAGGCTGGAAGAACCAGAAGCAAACTTCTGGCCCTTCTTCTACTTTCTGTGAACTACATTACTCTGCCCCGTTTGAATACGGGTGCTTGATCTCTCAGAAGCTGTCTGAAAAGGGTACAAGCGTGTCATTCTGAACGAGCGGAGCGACTGAAGAATCTGTATTTCTCGGCACAACTACCTTGGAATTCTTCGTCGCAAGTGACTGTAACCAAACAGAATGACTATTCAGAAAGCTTAGGTAAAGCTTGGGAAAACACCTAATTTCAAAGCCACCGCAGTATACCACTTGTTATGAATTCCCCAGCCCTCATTGGATAATATAACGAATTCTGTGTAAAATTCCAGGCGTTCTGAACGGACACGTCCTCTATTTCGCCTTTTACACAACCATCGTTATACGGCCCCTAATTGCCGATAAGCATAGGCAAGTAGAGATCCAGAATACGTTGCTCAATCACATGTTCGCCATTCGGACCGTCATTACTGCGCAGCGCCGCCTCTACATCCATATCCGTCATATCGTTAGCCTCTGGCTGAAGGGTGGCTGCAGAAACCTCTTCACACTCAGTGAGCGTGTCATTACCAGAGCCGCCCTGGCAGGAATCGTTTCCCTGACCGCCATTTAGATCGTCGTCTCCTTGATTGCCAAAGAGATCATCGGGACCATCGCCACCAAAGAGCTCATCCTCACCGCGGTCGCCTAGCAACACATCGTATCCTGGGCCGCCATAGAGGATGTCGTCGTCAAGACCACCCAGCAGGTCGTCCCAGCCTCCGCCACCGTAGAGCGTATCGTTGCCAGGACCACCGACAAGTCTGTCGGCCCGGTCGTCACCAAAGATCGTGTCGTCACCCTCGTTTCCATTGATGAAATCGAAACCGTAACCGCCGCAGATAACGTCATCGCCGCGCCAGCCAAAGATATCATCATGACCACCTAAGCCAAGAATTAGATCCGGCCCATGCGTACCTGTGAGCCAATCATCGCGGTACGTACCAACAACTAGGTTGCCGGCAAAGTCCGGTGCCTCATAGACCCCAGCTTTGATCTTAAAGACATTGTAACCGCCACAGGTAGCAAATGGCTCTACGGCAGTTACCTCGGCCTCAAAGGCACCGATATCGCAGCCATTGCCCATCGGTCGCGCCTCGTTACGTTGATCGACTGTTAGACAGGCATCCTGGTTGGCCGCATCGATTGCTGGGCTGTCATCCATTAGGGCATGAGTAGCTGTCTTGCCGCCATTGTCAGCGAGTAAGCCAACCAGCGGATCGGTATCGACCAGATCGCCAGGGCCGGTTGGGTTACAAGTCGCATCGCTTGCTAAGTTCCCACCACCAGAGAAGAGTTCGGGAACGCCAGGGCCAAAGAAGCCAATGAAACATTGAGCACCGTCATTGTTGGCCACAATCGAGTTGGTGAGCGTCAGATCAGGGGCACTTTCGCCAAACGTTCCAACGAAGAGTCCACCGCTCGTATCGGCGGGGGCAATGTTTTCGACGATGGTGCTATGAACAATTGCCATCACACCGTCTGTGTGGAAGAGTGCGCCACCGTGCCAGACTGAGGTATTGCCGCTGAGGGTACTGTTGCTAATTTCACCATTGCCCAGCGTACGGAGGCCACCGCCTACGTTTCCTGCTACATTGCCACTAATGGTGCTACCCATTATGTTGATGGTGCTGCCAAAGAAGCCGTAAATGCCAGCGCCATCGACCAGAACCGTTGAATTGTCCTTGACGGTGCTATCAAGTAGGTTAAGGGTACTGTTCTCACCATTGTAGATACCACCTCCACCTTTCCAGAAGTCGTTGGCTGTGGCGTCAACCAGATTGTTCATGACTGTGCTCATGCTCAGGGTCAGCGTGCCATTGTTGAGGATACCACCAGCCAGATCAAAACCGTAGCCGTCGGTAATGGTTACGCCCATAATGGTTGCTTCTACACCAGCATCGACGATGAAGACACGGTCCGTACCGCCACCGCTAATGGTCAATCCTGGCACGGCTGAGGCATCGATGCTGGCGGGTTGGCTGACGACCAATGGGCCCGATGTGAGGGCGATGGTGCTGCCTGCCAAGCTTGCATCGAAGGAAATGGTACCATTTTCACAGAGGTTGGCAAGGGCATCACGTAAGGAACCCTCTCCGGCATCGGCATTATTCATGACGGTGATGGCATCACGACAGACAACAGGCGGGGTCATCAAGCGAACTTGATCAACCGAGAACGCACCGCTGCTATTCGGCGCCAGAGCAAAACCATAACCGTGCATCTCACTCAGGGTTAAGCCATCATCAGGTGCACCTGCTGGCTGATTGGCACTGCGACTGAAGGCAGAGAAGGGCAACGTGATCTGCTGCCATCCTTGGAAATCATCCACAAAGGTGGTCTCAAAGCGCTCTGCCGTATCTGGCGCTTGGTAGACCCGTACATAGTCAACCTTGTACTCTTGGGGGAAGACTAAATCAGGCCCCAAATCGCCGCCGAAGTTGCCGCCTACAGCCGTATTGAGAATCATAAAGAAGGGATGTTCAAAGACCCACTCATTGGGTTCCACATCGGCTGGAACCGCGCTATGATACTGAATGCCGTCGAAAAACCAGTTAATCTGACCGGGCTGCCATTCAACAGCAAAGGTATGGTAGTCATTAAAGACATCCTCACCTAGATCGTAGATGCCGCCAAAGCTAGCGCCTCCCGAATATCCTGGCCCGTGAATGGTTCCAAAGATCTCTTGGGGAATGCGACCCACAAATTCCATGATGTCGATCTCACCCGTCTGGGGCCAACCAACCTCGCGGAAGTCCGCGCCTAACATCCAGAAGGCGGGCCAGATGCCGGTCCCCTGAGGGACCAGCAAACGTGACTCGACCCGACCGTAGGCCAATTCCATCTTGTTTTCGCTAATCAAGCGAGCTGAGGTGTGGGTACAGGGTCCATACCAACATTCCAGATCGGTGGTGGCGGCATCGATCTCACGGGTTGTGATGACCAAGTTGCCGTTGCCGTCCATGGCTGCGTTGTCCGTGCTGTCTGTGTAATATTGGAACTCAGCATTGCCCCAGCCCCAGCCACCAGTTTCGTAGGTCCAGGTATCCGGGTTCGCTGGCATGCCAGCCGGGCCATCAAACTCGTCACTCCAGGTCAATGTCCAGCCGCCAGGGCCAGGATCGGCGACCTGGTTATCGAGAAGCTGTAGGGTGTGAGTTTGGCCAGTATTGCTGCCCTTGTACCAGAAGCTGATGCCATCATAGCCGCTCCAATCAGTAGCTTGCGGGAAGTTGTTGTGGAGGCTGGCTTCCCCCTGTGTGCTATCAAAGGTAACGTCCATGACCTTTTCATAGAGGCCTTGGCCTGGCAGCGCCATGGTATCCCCAGAAGCAATTTCGCTGATACCAATGGTTACCTCACTGTTTTCATCACCAGTAACGTCAAATTGATAGGGGAAGAGTTCAAAGTCATCAACCAAGGCTGGATCAAAGGGATCGTTGTCAATAATGCTGATGGTTGACTCGTCCACAAAGCCCAGGTCGGCATTGACCGGATCGGATAGATTAAGGATGATGGTCTCATTGACTTCATCTTTGGCATCATCCAGAATTTCAACCATGAAACTCGTTTCTGTCTCACCGGGTGCAAAGGTCAATACGCCGCTGGTGGCCAGATAGTCTCGATCCGCAGTCGCCGAATCTTCTTCCGTTGCGGTACGGTTGGAGCGGTCCGACGTGGCGTAGGAAACCTGTACCTCATCTTCGGCAGGCTTACTCAAAGTGACCAGTATCTCGGCCATTTCATCTTCGTTGACGGTGAAGGCGTTGGTCCCAAAGGCGACTTCCAGCGGGCGGTCCGCGCCAGAGTTACCGTAGAGGGTTACATTATCCATATAGTAGGTGGTTGCGCCCGGCGTAGTCAGCGTGCCGAAGGCCCAACCGTAGACCTCGCTGAGGGTCAAGCCATCATTGGGTGCGCCATTGCCGATATCCTTGCGGGTAAAGTCCGCAAAGGGCACTTCAAAGTACTGCCAGCCAGAGAAGTCATCTTGTAACGTGATAGTGTAGCGTTCTGCATCGTCGCCAGTGGACCCTGCAGTGCGATTGTCAATGATGTCGATAAAGAGGGACGTGCCGCTGTTCTGCCCATAGAGCCAGAAGGCCATGCCCTGGTAGGAGAGCCAATCTTGAGAGATCCATGTATCGACCGTCTCATTTTCAAAATTATGAATCACCACACCGAAGCCAGTGACATCAAACTCCATAGAGAGGACGCTGTTGGGAGCGTCTATGCCGGGCACGGCAGCCGGTGGCGAGTCTGTGGTTGCAAAGGAGACTGTGCTTCCAGCATCTTGGGCCGTAAACCAGCCGATGAGAACACCATTTTCGTCTGCACCGGCAGCCAGAGGTGTCTCAAAACCCTCCACTACATCTTCACGCACAACCAGACCTAGGTCATCCATATAGAAGGTGGTGACACCATCTGTGGCCAGGGTACCGATGGCCCAGCCATGCATTTCTGTCAGGGTTAACCCATCGTTGGGGGCGGCATTGCCCACATCCTTGCGGGTGAAGCTGGCGAAGGGGAATTCTAGATACTTCCAGCCAGAGAAATCATCCTTAAAGGTAATGGTGTATCGCTCGGCATCATCCGTGGTGGAGCCAGCGCCACGGTTGTCGAGCAGGTCAATAAAGAAGTCCACATTGCTGTTTTGACCGTAGAGCCAAAAGCCGATGCCCTCATACTGGCCCCAGTCCTGGTTTGTCCAGGTATCTGCAGCCTCGTTGGTAAAGTTGTGAATGATTACGCCCCATGCGGCTACATCAAAGTCCATCTGAAGTACATTATTCGGTTCTGCTTTCCCAGGAACCGGCTCAGGTGGCGCGTCATTGGTCATAAACGAGATGGTGGTATCCGCGGATTGAGCCGTGAACCAGCCCACGGGAATGCCATCGCCATCGCTTCCTTCAGACAACCCCGACTCAAAGTCTTCCACCAAATCAACGTTGCCTGGGGTGGTCTCTTCATTGTCCTTGATGGTAAGGGTTAAATCACTAATGCTACCCATTATGGCGTTGACAGGGCCATTCAGGTTAACCGTTAACGATTCATCTCCCTCTTGCTCCAGATCATCCAACGTCTCAATGGTAATGGTTTTGACTGTTTCACCAGGGGCGAAATTCAGCGTATTGGTTACATCAACATAGTCGCTTCCGGGCAGGGCAGTTCCTGCTTCGGTATCGTAGTCTACCTGGACCATCTCTTCTGAAGCTTGATTCAGAACGACATTGATCGTTGCGCTCTCACCCTCGGTGACGCTTGCGTCTGCAGATTCAAACCCGACTTTCAATTCGATAGGCGCACCAAATAGAGCCACTTCATCCATATGAAATGAACCAGCTCCCGGGGCCAGAACAATCGAATAGCCGAAAACTTGAGTCAGGGTAAAGCCATCGTCAGGTGCACCAGGGGGTTGGAAGTCAACTGCCCGGGTAAAGGCGCTAAAGGGAATTTGAAAGCGTTTCCAGTCGGTGGAATCATCCACAAATTCATAATCGAAACGCTCGGCGCCAATGGCATCTGGACCGTTGTCCGAGATTTCAACTTGGAAGGTAAGTCCCGAATTACTGCCCTTGAACCAGAGACTTATGCCGTTTCGATCACTCCAATCCATTGGCGATGCAAAAGTGTGATTGACGCCACCATAACCGGGGCCACCGCCCCAAGAGCCACTGGTGACAATATCATAGGTGACCAGGACCCCAACATTGTCCGCCTTGGCTGGGAGCGTAGGGAGCTCTGTGGTTGCGGACTCTTGTGTAACCGTGGTTGCGGAGCCGGAACCGTCGAATGCATCGTTATAGGGGGCGAATCCGCCGGGCAATCCCTCATCAAAATCAGCTAAAGAGACGGGTGTGTTGAAGAGCGTAATCTGATCTAGAGAGAGTGAACCAGCACCTGGGGCAAGCACAATAGCATAACCGTAGACTTGGGTCAGGGTCAATCCATCATCGGGTGCACTAGGTGGCTGAAAGTCAATGGCCCGGGTGAAGTCTGCAAAGGGAATGGCAAAATAGTTCCATCCCACAAAGTCATCGACAAACTCATAGTCGAATCGTTCGGCACCGATGGCATCTGGACCATTATCAGAGATTTCGACCTGGAAAGTAAGGCCACTATTCCCTCCTTTGAGCCAGAGCGCCAATCCATCATAGCTGCTCCAGTCTTGGGCGGCAGAGAAGGTATGATTAACGCCACCATAGCCAGGCCCACCACCCCAACTGCCGCTGGTTACAATATCGTAGCTAATTGAGGCTACTGTGTTGGCGCTGTTGCCTGGGACAACAGGCAGTGCTTCGGTTGCCACATCAGTAGAGACAGTTGTGGCCGAGCCAGAGCCATCGAATGCGTCATTGTATGGGCCGAATCCAGCCGGAATGCCGCCTTCAAAATCTGCAACAACAGGTAGGGTATTGCTCTCTTGAGCCAGAATCGGAATTGTGGTTATGGCGAGCGAGAACGTACAGAGTAGAATGGCGATTAGGATTTGTTCTACACGTCGATAGATTGGGATACTTGAACGGGGTGGGGTCGCCGACCGGCGCAGGGTAGAAGATAAGAAAAACGTTGATATCATCGATTTACTCCTTGAAACAACATAAAACAGTGTCGGTTCTTGCGGTGAAATTATCGTTTACGGATAGGCTCATCGACATGGCTCCCTCTGGAGTTGCACAACGGATCGTGTAACTATAAATGCGGATCGTGTGACTATAAATATTGAGAGAGAGCTTCTGGGGTCATGCTCCCTGAACCTACACAACGGTAACAGTGCCTCGGAAAACCTTTTTATAAAAACGATAGAGTACAAAAAGGTAAACAGAAGAGACAAAATAAGAAAATTGAAGCTATGGGTAATAGGCGATTGAGCTATAAGAGACTACAAATGAGTTACTACAAATGAGAGACTACGAGGTCTAAGAACCGCGTGGTTAATCCAAATAGCGTTAGGAGCAAAAGCAAACCATTCGCCCATTTGAATCGAACATGCCTGAATAGCGTAGGGGATAACGCACTTTACGAGCCTACTATATTTTAAGAATAAAGTCAATATGAAAAGGAGCGATCAAGTCTTACGAAATGCATTTATTTTTCTCGATTTCCCCACCAAAAGCTGACCACGGCGACGGAAGCAGTCGCTGCAGAAAAGAGATAGAGCGTCAAAGTTGATATGATTTCTCATACCCCGCACTCATGAAACAGTGCCTTGTGGCATGATATAGCACAATTCCATTTTTCTTTCGGGTATCGTTCAGTCCTAAAAGCACTTCTTGATCCCGAGATCCGTACCTCCGCACAATTTTCTGTCACGGTTGGGGTGAATTGGCCCTTTCAACGCAAGTAATTTATACTATCATCACTGTGGACCAGCATAAATTCGTAACACTATAGTTCGGCATAATCATCTATACTAGGAGCTGTGTAAAAGCGGTTGTGCGTAGCATAGAGCCATCATACAGAAACTTGATAGCTTACACCTACAACAGCACAAAATTCGCCTTGGATCTGCTGACCTAAGTCAAAATAAGATGTCCCCGTCGTCATTCTAAGCTTTATTTCACCAAACAGAACAAACCGTATACATTCTACAACTACATTCTACAGTTTTTGGGCTTACGCATTCGCAGTAAACATTGCCTAAAGATGTACGCTATTAGAGGCTTGCGATACAAAGGCCCTTATTTAATTACAGCATTGGGAGAAGCGATGTCTATCAATGGTAGCCTGGTCAAGAAGATAAACCAGATTCTTACACTGATTCTCTGCAGCGCAATGCTCATTGGCTCATCCCCAGTCATTGCAGGGCCGGAGTTGGACGTTGCCCGGCATGTGCAACGCAGCCAGCAGGCGGACGCTGATTCTTTGGCACTAGAAACACCGACTGAAGAGTTAGCCGCTGCCGACCCAAATGACGCAGCGCTGGCCGCGCCCGACGATCTCGCCACTACTGGCTCCTCGGCTCTCAGCGCCTCAATTGATGACCCGCTCTCCTCTTTGGCCGATGGGAACCCCTTTGCCTCGACCTCGGCTGAACCAGCATCTGCCCTTCTGAACGCTCCTCTCTATCAGATTCCCGACGAGATACTCCCACCTAGCGCAACGGGCTTTGTGATGCGCAAACGAGGAAAATTCGTGCCAGGATTGGCCAGTCTGTTGCCCGCCGCGACCATTCTCCTTGACGAGGGCTGGCACTTGATCTCGATTCCCGAAGAGTTAGGCACAACCGACCCGGCCACCGTGCTGGCCTCGATTGCGGGCAGCTTCTCGCAGGTGTGGGCTTATGACGGCTGCGACGCGGCTGCCCCGTGGAAGCTTTACGACCCCAACGATGCCGCAGCCAGCGATCTGACCGCGATTACGCCTGCCATGGGGTTGTGGATCAACATGACAGCCAGCGACGTATTGGAGGTGGCGGGAACGGCCCTCACGGGGATAGAGATTCCCATCTGCACGGGCTGGAACCTGATTGGCTACCCCGTGAGCGATTCATTCCCCGTAGCGGGCGCGCTCTCGTCCATTGATGGGCAATACTCGCTGGTCTTTGGCTGGGAGAATGCAGATTTACAGGACCCGTGGAGCGTCTTTGAGCCAGCCACGCCAACCTGGGGCAACGACTTGAACCTGATGCAAGCCGGAAATGGTTATTGGGTGCTGGCCACCGCGGACACCACCTTAACCCTCGGCTCCCCTGCGCAAGGCGTAGCGGTTGAATTGACCTCGCCAGCCGAAGCAGACGAAATTACCAAGCCCATCAGCGTAACGGGCGTGATTACTGGTGACACGACCCTCTCATGGAGTCTAGACTACCGCGAAGAAGGAGAGTCCGAATGGAACTCTTTTGCTTCTGGCCAGAGTTCCAGCGGTTCCGTTGCTGGCACCTTTGATCCTACCCTGCTCCAGAATGGCCTCTATGAGCTGCGCATTAATGCTGAGGATCTCTTTGGGCAGAGTAATGAAGAAATCATTGATGTGATTATTGAGGGCGGCATGAAAATCGGCCACTTCAGCATTTCCTACATCGACTTAGCGGTTCCCGTTGCAGGCATCCCAATTTCAATTATTCGATCCTATGACAGCCGTAATAAACGTGGTAGGGATTTTGGTATCGGATGGGAGCTAGATATTAAGACTGGAACCTACAAGAACAACCGTAAGCCTGGTGATGGCTGGGTGATTCGCGGTGGTTCTGGACCCTTTGGGCTACCCTGCCAAGTGGTAGAAGAGACCAAATTCCACGTCACTGAGATTCGTTTTTCCGATGTAGAGTTTTATCGCTTCAAGACTGTTGTTACGCCTACTGGACCGCTAGCTGGGAGTTGCGAGGCCATCATAACGTATGAGCAGATCGATGGAATTCCGGGGGCAACACTGGTGCCATTTGGGAACGAGTTTGTCTACTATCGCTCCGGTAGTGACCAGATGTATGACGCTTTCGATTCTAACGAAATCTACGAACCCGAGAACGTCACGCTGATAACGCTGGACGGGCGTGAATTCGAATTCTCGCTGAATGATGGCCTAACCAGGATCGATGATCCGAACGGGAATTACCTAGTCATTAACGATAGCGGCATTACCCATTCAACGGGTGAAAGCATCAGCTTTGACCGCGATACCCAAAATCGCATTGAACTGATCACCGACCCAGCTGGCCACACCCTTTCTTATGAATATGATGCTGCTGGCGACTTGGTGCGCATGACCAACCGCACCAACGATGCAACCGAATACGAGTACGTTAATAATCATTATCTCTCCAAGATTGTCAATGCCTTGGGGATATCTGCTGCCCGCCTCGAATATGATAATGATGGACGGTTGATTGCCGTCGTTGATCCCAACGGCAATCGCACGGAAATGACCCATGATCTTGCCGGAAGGCAAGAGATTATTCGCAATTCCAAGGGGCATCCCACCATTTACACCTATGACGATGAGGGGCAGATCTTACGCATTGAAACAACGGTGACCAGTGAAGGGACGGTTGTGCCCGTTGTTCAAGAGTATGAGTATGATGCTGACGGCAACGAAGTGGCCTTTATCGATCCGGACGGTGTTCGAACGGAAATGAGTTATGACACCAATCAACAGCTCTTAGGCCAGGTTCTGGATCCGGCTGGTCTGGCACTCACATCTTCAATTGACTACGATGCCCGCGGATATATTACAAGTCACGAAGATGCCGCTGGCGGGATCACTTCTTATGCATATGACGCGACTGGTAACTTGACTAATTTTAGCGATCCGGATGGCGTCGGTCACACGCTTGGATATGGAGGCAGTGGTTTACCTATCAGCCACGTAGATTCTGACGGTTCGGTAGCAACGGCTGGCTACGACGCAAGGGGATGGATGAACAGTCGCGAAGAGCGTGATAGCGACGGTACCCTCTTGCAACGCAGTGAACATACTTATGACGCCAATGGCAACGAATTGACGGTTACCGAATATCGAACCATTGATGGCACTGTTGAAGCACTTACGCAAGAATTAACCTATAACGCAAATGGTCAGGTGTTGAGCGCAGTCGATGCAGTGGGAAATACAATGACCATTGAATACAACGCAATGGGGTTGATGAGTGCTCAAACAGATCGATTGGGAAACCGTACGACGTATGAATATACCGACTTAGCTCAACTATACCGCACAACCTTTGCGGATGGAACTACCGAGCTTCGAGAGTACGATGTATCGGGTAACCTCAGCCGACGGGTGACGAGGGCAAGGGTGGAAATTACTTTTGAATATGATGAGCTTAACCGGCTGGTGAAAAAAAACTTGCCAATGGGTATAACGGAAGAAACAGTTTATAGCCCCGGTGGTCGGATCGTGGCTGAAACGGATGCTGAAGGCAATCGTTCGGAGCACAGCTACGACACGGCTGGTCGTCTACAATCAATAACGCTTCCTCAGGTTTTTGATGTAGACAGTGGCTCTATGGTGGCACCCAGTTACACCTATGAATATAACGGTGTCGGACGAACAACCGCAAGGATTGAACCCAATAATGTACGTACTGAGTTCGAGTACTCACTCGCTGGACGCCTGAATCGTATTCGTTTTCCCGATGGAACGATACGCGAGATTGGCTACAACCCGGCAGGTCAGCGTTCATATGATATTGACGAGGAGCTACGCCGTACTGACTATGCATATGATGGTCTAGGTAGGCTAATTGAAGTGCAGCTACCTCAACCCAACCTCACAAGTGCTCGTCCCACATACCGATACACCTATGACGAAGCTGGTAACGTCCTCACACAAGTTGATGCCTTGAATCGAACGACCCAGTTCCGTTACGATGAACTCAGCCGCGTGGTCGAACGCATACTGCCGGACGGCCAGCGCGAACGCTACGACTACAGTCCTGTTGGTACCCTTCTGGGCCATACCGATTTTAACGGGGAACGCTTTACCTTTGAATATGATTCTTGGGGGCAGTTGACCACAAAAATTTTGCCAGATGGCGCGCGTACAACCTATACATACACACCAATTGGCCAGCTTGAAACGGTTACAGATAACCGTGGAACGATTCAATATTCTTACGATGCACTGGGACGTCCAGCCTCGATTACCCAACCAACAGGCGAGACCATTACCTACACATTCAACCGTGAAAACAAAGTAAGCTCCATTTCGGTCCCAGGCGGCACGTTATCGTATCAGTACAATGCCTTGGGCGAACTGAGCCAAGTTACCGGTTTGGGAAGTACGGTTGGATACCTCTATGACGCAGGTGGCGATCTGCGCCAGATTATTTCTGGTGACGGCACCATTACCGATATTGACTACAATGATCGGCACTGGGTTACAAGCGTAGAACACCGCGCAGCAGGCGGAACGCCATTGGCGTCGTTCGACTACAGCTATACACCAGCTGGTCAGCGTGACTTAGTTACAGAGTTGACTGGTGATCAGGTGGACTACTCGTATGACGGCATGGGGCGTCTGATCGGAGAGTCCCGTACTGGGGTAAATGCATACACGATAGACTACGAATATGATCTAGTCAGCAACCGGACGCGTATGGTGCGCAATGGTATAGAGACACTGTACACCTATGATGTCAATGACCGGCTGACTGCGGCTGGTGCGGACGTCACGTTCAGTTACGACGACAACGGCAATACAACGCGGATTACTGCTGGCTCAACCATCTATGACTACGCCTATGATTACGAGAACCGGCTGATCGGCATCACATCACCTACTGACGCTGCCAGCTTTCGCTATGATGCAGAGGGGCAACTCATCGGCCAAACAACAGCAGCAGGCGAACGCAACTTTTTGGTAGATAAGCTAAACCCAACCGGTTATAGCCAGATTCTGGAAGAGAGAGATGAAAATGGCTTGCTGTTGACCTCGTATGGATATGGCAGAGATTTGCTAGCCGCACAAAGTGGGACCGATACGACCCACTTCCATCACGATGCTCAGGCTAGTATGCGGCTGACAACAGAGAACGGTGTAGTTGCGTCAAACTTTACGTATGACGGATATGGCGTACCTGTATCATCTTCCGGTGTTCCAAGCGCGTATGGCTATACTGGTGAGCGCAATGTAGATTCACCAGGTAGCGATCTGCTTCACCTGAGGGCACGCTTCTACATGCCTGAAACTGGACGCTTCTTAGTACAGGATCCTTTCTGGGGCTTGCGAGAGCAGCCTATGACGCTCAACAAATACATGTATACCCACGGTGATCCTGTAAACCTGATTGATCCTAGTGGGCAACTCGTTGCGTCAATTGCGAGTGCCTACAATGCAGCGAAAGGCTATATAGCAAGGGCTTCTAGTGCTGTACAAGCAGGTGCAAAGGTTTTGTGCCAATCTAAGGCGATAAGAGGTATTGCAGATGCACTTGAATTCATGCAGGAAATGGGGGCGATATTTGCGACCAATATCGACTTTGCAAACTTGTCTCAGGGGTGGGACAAAACGGCAAGTCTTAAGGTCGGTGCAGAACTTAAGGTGGAGTGGAAGTCTCCCTTTGCGAGTGAAGGCTTTGCAAGTGAGTTTCCACTTGTTGCCAAGGATGGGCAAGCGCTTAAGTCTGCAAAACTTTCGATAGCTGGCGAGTTTAGCACATCGGAAAACTCTAAACCGCATGCTTGGCTAGGGCTTTCGGCATTGAATCAACCTCTGAGCCTCGACTATCTTTCGTATAATATTGCAGGTGAACTTGAATCGTTTGCAGGTTCGAAATTGAGCTTTTCTTATTCCTTACCCGAGGGTGTACCTAATCTGGAAGGTGAGCTTGTATTGTACAAAGACAACGCATGGGAAGTCTGTGATACATTACCCATCGTTGATTTAGCTCTAGTTGCTAAAGGGAGCACTAGCAATGGTTTCGTTTCAATTGCATCAAAGTGGACACTGGTAAAAATATTGAAGTTTGACTATACCCTTCTAAAATTCGGTACTGGTGGTCTTCAGTTGAATGCCAACCAAGTTTATTAGCTCAAACGCTACTGTGAAAGTCTAAAATCAATAGACTGCAGCGGAGTTTGCATCCTCAGATGCGAACCCGCTCGCATTTGTGAACGCCTTTCCTTCGGAAAGGTGCGATCACTCCTCACGTTGCGGTCTACTGAAAATGTATTCACGTCAGTTGATCAAGTTGTAATGCCAAATTCACTCATGATGTGCCAGTCAGTATAGAACGAATGAGAAGTCTCGACGAAACTGAAATGGGACTAGGAAATTATGCCCATATGGTACGAACACTGATACACATAGACAGGCCTTACAAATCAACATTTATTCGTTCTTGTAGGACGCAAGTGTAAGCTCCGCGTCCCACAAGAACGTTCAAAACTTACTTTAATTAAATTACGGGACATCGGTAATGTTAAGACGAAACGTCACAATCATTTTCGCCATACTATGGTTTGCGGTCACGCCCTTGATGAGCCACGCCGCCGCGCCACCACTCCCCGCCTCCCTCTACGGCATCGTGACCCTCAACGAGGCTGACATTCCCGCGGGCACCACCGTCTCGGCGTGGATCAACGGCGTCCAGTATGCGGAGATCTCCAGCGCGATGGGGGACGGGCGTTCGGTCTTTCTCATGGATGTTCCCGCGGATGATCCCGATACGACTGCAGTCGAAGGGGGCGTGGCGGGCGACACCATCATCTTTCAGGTCGATGGCGTACAGGCGGATCAGACGGCTGTATGGGCAGGCGGCACCCACGTTCGCTTGGATTTGACGGCAACCGTGTCACCCCAAGCACCCGTGGCCGACAATCAGAACGTAACCACAGCTGAGGATACGGGGCTCTCCATCACCCTGACGGCCAGCGATGTAAATGAAGATGATCTGCTGACCTACGAAGTCGTCACCCAACCCGCCAACGGTCAGTTGAGCGGCACGCCGCCCCAACTCACCTATACGCCTAATCTGAACTACAACGGTGCCGACAGCTTTACCTTCCAGGCCAACGACGGCACCTTTGACTCCAACGTGGCCACGGTCAGCATTACCATCTCACCAGAACCTGATGCGCCAGTGGTTGACCCGATTGCGGATGTCACCCTTGATGAAGATGCGACGTTGGATATTGCCATCAGCGCCACCGATCCAGATGGCGACAGCCTGACCTTGACGGCATCCAATCTGCCACCCTTTGCTACCCTTACAGACAACGGGGATAACACAGGGACCGTCTCCCTGGCCCCCGGCTTTGATGACGCAAGCGTCTACGCCAATATCACAATTACCGCCTCAGACGGCACGCTTTCCGCTAGCGAAACGTTCACCATCACCGTCAACGATGGCATTGCGCCACCCCAAGCTGCCTTTGTAACCGACATCGCGCGCGTCAACGAGGCGGCCCATGGCAGGGGCGCGCGTGTGGTTGATTATTCCAGTGAATTTGTGACGATCAACAACCCCTACGCGCCACAGCACGTCATCGAGGATGATCTTGACGAGATTTGGCGTTCCGCCCACACCCAGATTACGGATCAATATATCACGGTCCAGCTTGTTGAACGAGAACGCACCACACTGCTGGCTTCTGTGGAGGTGCTGGGTGGCGATACCGCCGAAGGCATGCGCAACTTCGACGTACAGGTATCCACAACAGGCATCGATGATGCCGATTTTACCACCGTACTTTCGGCTGAAGCCCCCAATTCTACGCTAGTCACTCGCTTCGACTTTACGCCCGTAGAAGCCACCTATGTGCGGCTGGTGGCACGCGACAATTGGGGCGATCCAACCCACGTCAGCGTTGCCCATTTTGCGGCCTTTACCCGTGAGCAGCAGGGCGGCATCGTTTCGCTTCTCGAAGGGCCAGCGGCCTCGGTCGTCGACATCTCGAGCGTCACTGCCCCCAATGTAGGCGATAATCTGCTGGATGAAAGCACGAGTACAACCTGGTCATCAGATCGTACTCAAATTACAGATCAGTGGATCGTTGTTGACTTGGCAGGCAAAACCCGCGAGATAGATCGTATTCGTCTGGTTAATAATGTGTCGAATACGGCAATTCGAGACTTTACGGTCTCTGTCTCCACCACGACAACCGATCCTAGCGCATTCACTCAGGTCTTCAGCGGCTCGGCAGCCATGAACACGAATCTGCAAACCTTCTCATTTGCACCAGTCCAGGCCCGCTATCTGCGGCTCGACATTGCCAACAATCATGGCAACACCTTGTTTATGGTCATGCGCACCTTGGATGTGCTTACCCCCGATGGCGTGGACGTGGCCCGCCTAGGTGGCGTCGCTGGCGCAATCGTGGATGCCTCTACCACCTACACACCAGATACGAACCAAGATCCATCGCGGGCGATTGATGCAAGCCCCACCACAACATGGGCCTCCTTTGGGGCAGACAACCAGTGGTTTACCGTCCGCCTGCTGGATGGAGAAGAAGTTCTGATCGACCGTGTACGTCTTCGAGGCAGCATCGTCTTCGGCACGGTCAGAGATTTCACTATTTTGGTGTCGACCACTGGCTTAGATGACAGTGATTTTGTGCCAGCATTTAGCGGGACTCTACCCAGAGGGAACGAATATTTCTGGTTCGAATTTGAACCGGTGCAGGCCCGCTACGTGCGATTCCTGGCCGAAAGCAGCAATGCCGGACCTGGACAGCAGTCCATCGTTCCTTCGTTCGAAGTCTATACCTCAGATAGGGGTGGTGCGCAGGCGTCGTTCCTCGACATCTCCACCACGGATTCGGGTGAAATTACCTCCTGGCTCTGGGACTTTGGCGATGGAATAAACTCTACAGAGCAGCATCCGCAACACACCTATGCTGCACCCGGCACCTACATGGTAACGCTCACCGCAACCACGTCACAGGGCATTGCCAACTCCTGGACGGCACCCTACCATGTCCTTGTGCCGCCGCAGGCAGATTTCGATTGGTCACCCGTACCGCCGTTAGAAGGTGGAACGGCTCAGCCTATCACCTTCAACGACCAGTCGAGCAGCGGTCCGTTCCCAATCTTAGGGTGGGATTGGCACTTCTCCCATGTTAACGATGTCGAAACCCAGAATCCAGCCAGCATGAGTTTCCCTGACAATGGCGAATATAGCGTAACGTTCACGGCGACGGACAGCCAGTATCTGTCCGCCACATCTGTCAAGACCATCGACATTGAAAATCGAATTCCAACTGGGGTCATCAGGAACAGCCCCGTCATCGTTTGGGGCCAGGAGTGGGCCATTGACTCAGCTGCCGGAGATTCAAGCCCAGTTGATCAGCTAACCCTGAAGTGTACTTGGGACTTTGGCGATGGCAACGGCACCGTCGTCCAGCCTTGCGATAGCATCTCCAGCAGCGTTCCCTATTCCTACTCTTTGCCAGGGATCTATACGGCAGAACTGACTGTCGAGGATAAGGACGGTGGCACGAAGATTGATACAACGAATGTGACTGTCAACAGACGGTCGACTCTGCTGCTCAATTACTATATCCGCAGCATTACCGACCGTGAAGCCGAAGTCAAAGTGGGGCTATTGGATCTCTTCGATCTGGGCGAGTCTATGAGTGGCTACACCATCAACCTCACTTTAGAAACATCACAGGGTACACAAACCGTTAGCGCAATAACCGATGAAATTGGTGTTGCGACAGCCCAATTTGACGCCATTCCTGGAGAGATTGTCAACGTCACAAGTTCGTATGATGGAGATATCTTCTATCTGCCCGCAGAAGACGATGTGGATGAGCGACGTGTCTATAAGCAGTTGATTCCCGGCGATATCGTCTTTGTGATTGACGAAAGCGATAGCATGGGAGATGACCACGAACGTGTCAAGCAGTCCGTTGATCGTATGGTTGTCCAATTTGCTTCGGTACTACAACCTCGTTTTGGTCTAGTGGGGTACGGTTCCGCAAGATTCTCAGATGGCAGAGGCGAGATCCTCACTCGCTTGACGTCGAATGTTGATCTGCTGCGCGGCGGTCTAGACAAATTAGAGACTTCGGGTTCAATCGAACCGGCATTTCATGCAATCGAGCGCGCCATGGCAGATCAGATGGACATCCGGCAGGGTGTCGGCATTTGCAATATCTTGTTCACTGATGAGCCTGCAACGCCGAATATTCGTCCAAACTCAACCACAGAAACAACCAAAGAAGATGCCATCAACGCTTTGTTGGGCCGAGAAGCCGTCTTTGTGGGGATCGTCAGTAACGAAGACGCAGTGTCACCTCGAGATTTCGGACCAAATCCCGATAGTATTGTCGATGCAGTGGGTGGAGAGGTTTTCGACATTCTTGAGTTTAGAGAGAATCCTGGTCCGGTCTTCTCGGCCGCAATTGACACCTGTATAGAGACCATATTCACTCGGGCCAAGGCGCTCTACGCAATCGACAAGAGCAACGACACCTCGGTTGTTGACGTGGGTGTAGCCACAACCTACACGATCACCCTTCTCAATGCAGGCATCCACGATCTCACCGGGCTGGTGATTACGGATACGCTGCCCGTCGGGGCAACCTACATCGCCGCAAGCGATAATCCAACCATGGATGCCGGTAAGGTCGTCTGGCAAGTGCCGTCACTTCCTGTCGGGCAAGAGGTCAAGCGGACGGTGACGATTCGAATCGATAGCCCTCTGCCGGGTCAAACAACCATTACCAATACAGTAGAAACGATTGACGATGGGATCTTTGGCGTCGATCCATTCCCGGAGGACAATATCTTTAGGGACGTGGATACATTACGTCCGGAACCGATAGCTCAACTGACCATCATCAAGCAGGCCAGCCCAGCCGATGGCAAGAACTTTATCTTCAGCAGCGACGTCTCTGGACATGAGGGCTTTCTACTGGATGATGCCGACGTCGATGATGGCGATTCAGTCGCTAACAGCCTGACGATGAACGTACCCGTTGACTCCACTGTAGAGGTATCTGAGATTGTCCCTGCGGGCTGGGAGTTGGTGGATGCATCGTGTACCGGTCCCAATGGCGCAGCGTTGGTGAACAGCAGCTACGTTCAAACCGATGCAACGCTCTCCATCACGCTCGGGGGCGTCGATGATGGAACAGGGCAACTGGTTGGAGAAGAGGTTACCTGTATCTTCAGCAATGAGCGTACTGTCGTCCCAGTTTGGGAACGAATGGAGCAGGGTATAGAGAGCTTTGCCTACGACTCAACTGATACCCGCAATGGGGCCACGTTAGGAACGCTACACATCAACTTCAACTTCACTTACACGGTCGGCCTCCCTCTCGAGTATGTCTACTTCGAGATCACCACCGCAGATAAGTCGTTCCTGCGGAATCCAGATGGTGACGTAATCGGCTTGGGTGACACACTTCCCATCCCCAATGCGGACCTACCGAATGGGGATCAACTCTTTACAGTAGGAGAGAAACTCACATATCCCTTTGAAGTTGGCGTTACTGGTGTTCCATGGACTTTAAACTTCGTCATGTATGCCTACGAGGTGCATGGGGTTCAGGCTGCAGCCCGAGTGCCGCTCATAAGATTCTCGCTGAATTCGAGCATGTTTGATGCGGCGTATGCGCCTCAAAGCAACCCAATGCTCTACCTCCCGCTTTTCACGCAATTTAAGGAATCTTCTTCGAACTCTACCCTTTCTGTAGACGAGGATTCGACACAAGTCGAGCCTTGGCTCTACTTCCCAGTAATTGGGGCGATAGCAGAGTAAGTTCGATAAAGAAAAAACGAAACACCAAAAAAGCCCACTGTTGTAATAGTGGGCTTTAACTGAGTATTTTTTCGATTTTCTGTATTAAACAAGCTGATGGGGGAGAATGGGCTTCAGCGTGCTTCCTATGGCAGACGACGGTTTCAACCGTTGGCCATGTCTCCACCATCAGGCTTACCATTACAATATTCTCGATTCCCCCACCAAAAGCTGACCACGGCGACGAAAGCAGCCGTTGCAGAGAATAGGTAAAGAGCGGTGCCGCCCGACGCATCCCACAGATATCCCGCCACGACCGAGCCAATGCTCCAACCCAAACCACCCTGTGCGGCCCCGATAAGGGCTTGTGCTGTAGCACTTAATCCTTTTGGAGCGCTTTCGCTGGCATAGTTGACGACGGAGACCCAATAACAGGCGTAGGATGAGCTGATGATCAGCACATTGAGGCAGAGATAGAGGGGCGAGTTAGCAAAGGCCATGAGCAGCCATCCTAGCATAAAGCCCAACATACTAAAGCGAAGCACTGTTTGGTAGCTGTAGCGCTCTAGGCGGCGAGCGCCAAAGTACATGACCGGCACTTCCATAATACCGACAGCTACCCACAAAAGACCTAGCTCTTGCGCGCCGCCGCCCAGGTCGATCATATAAAGGCTCAGAAAGCCAATGTAGCCAGCCATCCCCATGCCAATCAGGGCAACTGAAGCAAGAAAGTAGCGATAGGTAGATTCTTTACCCAACTGCTTTAACCCAGCTAGAATATTGACTCTTTCTTTCCCACCAGCAATGGGCAGCCGCAGACTAACAACTGTACAGACACCCGCCAGGAGCAGGGCATGGAACCAAAACGCATAAGTCAAATCACGCCCGGTCAGGATCCAGCCCAGCCCGTAGCTGACCGTTACAAAGCCCAAACTGCCCCACAGCCGCTGCCGACCATAGGTATCGCCTGTCTGTTTGACAATGGCGACTGCTGCACCATCCAGAATGGAGCCAATAGGACGACGAAAAAAGGTCATGAGTACAGTGAAGAGGAGAATGGCCCAAAAGGAGATAGAGGTCAGAAAGAGCAGCGAAACCAAGCCGCCCATAAAAGTGAGGGTCGCCAACACCAGCCGATGAATCTGCCAGCGATCCGAAATTGTCCCCCACAATGGATTAGCCACGAGGGCAATCAGCGGTGGGATGCTGCCGATCCAGCCGATCTGAACGCCATTCAGACCGATCTGTTCCAGGTATACATTGAGGAAGGGAGCCAGCGTGCCAATGGAACCATAGTAGCAGAAGAAGAAGACCTTCGCGATGAAAAGACCACGTCTGGCGTTATCGACATCGTCACTTTCCACATAGGTACGAACAGTCGGGGGACGGAGTTGCCGGAACAATGAATACCTACCTTTTGTAGCGTGCTACGTGTACCACAATGTCATGAAGTTGGTGAAGAGTGCGATGCCCGGTGTTCTGAATTTTCGACTTTGCAGTCAGAGCACTCGCCGTGTGTTGCAGGCGAAACCGCTTAACTCAATGACATTGGCCGTACGATGCTACCCTCGCCCGACAAAGGGCATTTTGGTGGCCATAACGGTTAGAAAGAGGATATTGGCATCCAGGGGCAGGCTGGCCATATGAACCACTGCATCGGCCACATTCTGCACATCCATTAGTGGCTCTACAGCAATTGTGCCGTTGGCCTGAGGAACGCCATCTGCCATACGTGAGGCCATATCGGTTAAGGCGTTGCCCACATCAATTTGGCCGCAAGCAATATCGTATTTGCGACCGTCTAGGGAAGTGGACTTGGTTAGACCGGTTACGGCATGTTTGGTGGCCGTATAGGGGGCCGAATTTGGGCGTGGGGTGGTGGCAGAAATGGAGCCATTATTGATAATGCGACCGCCTCTCGGATCCTGATCCTTCATCATCCTGAATGCCTCTTGGGTGCAGAGAAAGACGCCCGTCAAATTGACGCTAACCACTCGCTGCCAATCTTCGAATTCTAGATCTTCTAAATTAGCCCGGGTACCCGTCCCGGCATTGTTGAAGAGCAGATCCAGCCGACCGTAACGTTCTTTGGTCTTGGCAAAGAGATTCTTTACTGACTCGGGATCGCCAACGTCAGTCTGTACAACCAGCGTATGCTCATCCCCGGTACCCGATTCTTGAGCCGTTCCCTCAAGTGCATCGACCCGTCGCCCTGCCAAAACGACTGAATACCCCTCTTTAAGCAGTGCCAATGCACTCGCCTTGCCAATACCACTTCCCGCTCCTGTAACCAGAGCTACTTTTCTACTTTCACTCATCGATATTTCCTCCTTGAATCGTGCTGACTACATCCTCGGTTTCCTCTAAAAGTCCGACAATAAACTGGCGCTCCCAGATGAGCCGCTTGGACTGTATTCGATAGGGGGCAGGTAAGTCGGTTGAATATATCTCAAGAAGAATCAACAGTCAATTCTCCAGCCAAGCAAATAGAAATCTGAATACTCGACAGGCATACTTCAGTGCCGATAGAAAGTTTTTTGATTAGTGTAGCGTCTATGGATATTATTATGCCGATTTAATTTCAGGGCGATGGGTTCAAACCGTCGTCCCACAATTCCATGTTCTTAGAAAGAACGAGGGCAAGATGAACGAAACGACGATGAATCTGGCGAGTAGGCAGAAGCGATTGTTTGGGGCACTAATCGACGGTGTGATTGAATGGGCCATTATCAGCCCTATCATGTTGGCCGCTGGTATATTCCAGGGCATATTCAGTGCGGAAGCGATGACAGTAGGTGAACAGATTATCTACATCATTGTCGTCTGGGTTGTATTCCTGGTGTTGAATGGCTATTTGCTTTTTACACGGGGGCAGACCATCGGCAAAGTTGCTATGCAAACGAAGATAGTTGGTATCGGTGGAAACGTCCCCAGCCTAAGCAAACTATTTATTATGCGCTATCTCATTCTCGGTCTCGTAGGAATGATTTCACACATTGGCGTCTTCGCTGGTCTTGTGAACGTATTGTTCATTTTTGGCCAAGATCATCGATGTCTTCATGACTACCTAGCAGGCACGCGGGTCGTTAACGCGTAAGCAACTGCGAACAAGGCTCTGCACCGGACGGGTCTCTTTACCTTGGGAAATCTTGCCGTCTTTCCAGTACAGAGGGCGATTCACGTCCTCTGGCATCGACGAAGAGCTTATACTCACACTCCCCAATCCCCAATCGTCACAACATAATCCATTGAGCAACCAGAAAGGAGCCATAACATAAGCCCACAAAGGCTGCAACGCAGCCAGCAATGAAGGCGAGTAGAGCTGCAATGGCAGCGACGGGCAATGTGGCAAACCCGAGAACTAGCCCAAGAAACGCGCCGACTAGGCCCGCAGCCAAGGCTGGCAAGAAGCCCAAGCTGGCAGTGAATAGAATGCCTGCAATGGCACCTGCAACGGTAAAGATTCCTACGTATCCTACACTTAGCCCACATGCGTCACACATAATTGGCTCCTCTTACGATTACAATGATTTACGATGATTTATTGGCTACAAACCTCCAGGCTCCAATTATTCAAGACGCCGCCGTCAGCAGAAGGATACGCATCATTTAGCAAGAGCTGCCAAGTTCCAGCTGCTGGCTGCCCCGTAAAGCTGTCCAATGGCTCAATTGGCGTCACATTTCCGTGAATGGCTGGCCCGCCGTCACACTGCTGCTCGGCCTCTAATTCGGCCTGATCATCAAAGGTTGCCAACAGATCATTGCGACTACAGCCCCATAAGCTTTCAGGTCGGCCCGGCTGGTCGAGTAGAGAGACACGGATGCCGCTCTCCTGGTGGGCAATTGTTATCCCCACATCACCAATCCACTCGTGGGACAGGTCTACATGAACCCTGAGTGTGTCTATGGATATAAGTTCAAGAATGGTGAGAGATGAGAGGGCCGACGATGCACCAGGATCCAGAGCAAGGGGTGTGTTGCTGCTGGGATAGGTACGACATAGCGGGGACGTCGTTGTTGGGGAGGGCAAATGAGTAGGGGACGGTGAATAGGTGGGAGTCGGCGAATGGGTGGCAGTTGGGGCAGGAGAATAAGTAGGCGTCGCTGATGGAAGGCGAGTTGGTGTTGACCGGAATGGCGTTGGCGTTGGATGGATTGCGGGTGTCTCTGTGGGTGTCTGTCTGGTAGAGCTTGTGGGGGGAATGGTACTTTCCAAGGTTGGTTGTAGCGTTGGAGGCGGTGAAGGGGTTTCGGTTAGAGGGGGACTGCTAGCTCTGCATATCTCCAGGTGCCATGCATTCACGCTGCCATTATCGGCGGATATATAGTTATCTTGTACAGTTAGGAGCCATGTCCCCATCCCAGATTGGCCGTTAAAGCGCTCCAGCGGTTCGTTGGGACGAACATCCCCACCGATGGCGGGGACAGTTGCTGAGCATTCTTCTTCTGCTAGGACCGTCGCTTGATCATCAAACGTGGCATCGATGTGATCGCTATTACAGCCCCAAATTTCACCCGGCTTGCCCGGTCTCTCCAGCAGGTTTACGGTTGTGCCTGTCTCCTGATGTTGAAGGGTCATGATAAGATCGCCAACCCAGTTATGGTGCATATCTACGCTCACATTTAGATCGCTGATCAAGCCTTCATCTGCAACGCTCAGAACCGACTCAATTATTGTTGTCCCATTGGGTAGTTGCCGCGGAACATCAGTACTCCTATAGATAGTACAGAGGCCTTCTTGAGGTACTTCAGTTGGCAAAGGTGTGGACATAGGAGTCGCTGTTGCGGAAGGCGTGGCTGTATCGGAATGACTTCTAGTCGGAAGAGGCGTGCTTTCCATTGTCGGCTGAGGGGCACTTGCGTCAGTAATCGTGAGGAAGATGGCTGATGGTACGCCCCAATTCCCCGCTTCATCCTGTCCCTCTACAAAGACGGTGTGTTGACCCTGGGCCAATAAAGAGGTGTCTAAGGTTGCCTGAACATTCTCGGCGGTCGTATCGAAAAGACCATCGCTTGCACTCATCGGCCAAAGTGTTCCGCCAAACCATGATGGTTTATCGATGCTGTAGCGAGCGGCTACAATACGCTGGCTCGATTCCTCCCTATCACCACCATTGGATGCGTAGCGGCTATCATCCACCAATGCGCTCAAATTGACAGGTGTTCCCGCTGAAACATGGTTCGCACTTAGAGACAAATTGACGCTTTCAGGGCCAGCCGGATCTAAGTAGGGCTGACGAGCCGCTTTGGCAGCATAGATAAGCGCATCTCGGACAGCGGGAAAGATTTTCTGTTCAAATGTAGGGCAGCTTTGAAAGAAAGCGTTCCCCAGTTCAAAGGTATATGAAGGGACCCCAAGTTCTCCGTAAGTCCAGTCGTCGGTTGTACCAGAGGTAGAATAGAGGCAGGAGGTAGATGAACAGACCTTGTAATCAGTATAGTAGCCGAATTTGTGGCCTAGCGTATAGAGTGCATCACTATTGGGCGCTGGTGTGTCTGTCCAGCCCCAAGCAGGTAAGACAAGCTCTCCATAGCTATGTAGTGAGATAAAGAGACCAGATGCATTATGGGGAACAGCTTCCGAATCAAGGGGGCCTCGATTATCCGGAAAGATTGAGAGGGCATGATTCTGAATGGCTTGAACTTCTGGTTCAGATGCAGCTGAACTCCCTCGGTAGGTCTGGTTACAAGCATTGTTGCTGGAGCCACTCTCCAGCCCCCATTTAAAGCTGCTGTTGCGATTCAGATCGACGCCGTATTGGTTCGTATGCATACACCCATCACTATGGTTGCGATTCTTCCGCCAGAGTTCGCCACTTTCTGCAATCTTACGTCCATCGGGATTGGTCTGGGGCAGAATATGTACTTCGTGGTAATCCAACAACCAAGTCACGTCTGGATGCAGACCATAATTGTCGACTAAATATTCCGCATAACGGGTTGCGGCTTCGGCCGTCGTGTACTCTCTGGCGTGGATCGCAGCGATGAGCATGAACGTCGGTTTGGGACCGGGAATAGATTGATTGGTCAACACGAGCGCCTGGATGTCATAGCCAGATGAGCTGCCAGAGGTGACTTTGTTCCAAGAATCGCCGATATCGACCCAGGATGTCAGATTCGGGTTGGATTCTGCCAAGGTAGACAGATCCGCATAGGTTTCTTCAACAGTGCGGAAGCAAGCAAAGCCGGGAATCTCACTGATATCGACAATCACAGCAGCACCTACATCTGAGGAGTGGGTATGGGCTAAGGTGCGCCCAAAGAGGTTCAGCGTGCGACCATATTGCTCCATCAGCTCTTGGTCTGACTCCACTCGATACCCATTGGTTAACAACTCAGCTTTTTGTTTTGGGGATACCAGGGCCGTAACCGTATGGCGGCTTCTATCGGTCACTTCCTCCCAGATATCTAGTTCTTCAGCCAAGAGGGTAAGCTGCTCTTGTGAGTTGACAAAGATCCGTACGATTTCTGGCACACTAACAGGTTCATCCTGATGTGGGGCTTCGCCTTCACTTGGACTTATATCTTCCCATATGCTCGAATCTTCACGAACAGGTTGCGGTGATGCAATGTCGGAATCTTGTTCTGCTGGAGAAAATATTAAGGGAAGAAAGATCTCCAGGTTACTTTCAACTAGGTCATCTTGGTTGTCCTGACCCGTTGGAACATCTTGAGCATAGACATCAAGCCACTGAATACCACAGAGCAGCAGAAAAAAAAGTATGCACAAAAGAACAGACCCACTGTATGGGTAGCTTATGTAGCGGTAATTCAGATAGCTGGGGAAAGATATCTGAAGATGCATCATCTGTATTCCTTTCTATGGGTTATGTGATTGAGTGTGACTCTACTCTAATATCATTGCGCTCTTGAGATCCGTCGTTCTTTACGCAATATTTTTTTAACCATTTATGAATCATTATTGTGAGAAAATATGGCAATAACGGGTTATAGTGCAGCCGATTTGACGACTGTCGGTTTCCACAGTCTTCCAAGGATAATCCCATGAAAGATTTCAAACGGGGATGAGTTTTGCTGCAACCGAACATAACTTTGAGCGCGCTCAATCCGCTAATAATGATAGACGTAGAAATTGTTGTGTGGATAATGACGCGCGGATTCTATACTGCGTTGACGTGTGTTACCGATAGAAGTCAAGCCATTCAATTGTTATCTGTTCGGTAGCCTCAGTGAGAAGCGCAGGAGGAATGGTTACTACGATGGTGTCTGCTAACGGGGCTGCGGTATCACTATTTGTGCTCGCTACAGAGACAGCCTCGATTGTGAGCCAAAAAGGGTGAGCGTCAGAAATGGATTGACCGTCACTACTTGCTGAGGCTGATTCAGTTCCGCGTTTCACTAGCTCTTGTGAGATGTAGAGCGGATCGATCGCTGAAACGGATGCCAGAACCGTAGTTGTATCAGCCGTAACCACCAATCGTTCCAGTCCCTTAAGCTGAAAATGGAGACGAATCTCCTCTTGTTTATCGTGCGCAGAGAATTGGATCTGGGCGCGTCCCATGCCTTTGGGACTGGTTACATCAATAGTGATAGGTCTGGTCTGTGGTTGCACCAGGGCTTCGTTGGGCGTCTCGACCGCAACCGAGATCGAGACATCTTCATTTTGAACCACAGTGCCCGACGTCGGTTCCGATAGGTCTAACGGAACACAACTTGTCACCAGAAAGAGAACCCAAATTGAGTACAAGAAAAACGATGGTCGTCTCTGTGAAAGGAACCATAAATTGGTTAGGTTGTTTAATGCCATAACTTGATCCCATGCGCTTCAGCTATAGATGACCAGAAAAACTTGTTCCCGTGCAGACGAGAAGCCTGTCCTTGTGAAGACGGGACTTGTCCTCATGAAGATGGAACCTAGCCTCGCTAAGGGGGATGCCTTCTTTTCGGGAAGATCCCGAATGAACCATCCAATGTCCGAGACAAAATTTGCTGGCGGACTACACTTACACAGTAGATGACGCAAAAATTTGTAAATAGTTACTCTCAGAGAGTGGTCTAATTTCGCTTGGCTTCGTTACGACGCCGCCATCAACATCTGGTGCTCTGGCTCACTCGTTTGTCCGTTTGCAGCCATTCGTAAAGGCTGGCGATTCGAGAAGTGAACCTCAACTTCCGGTGTTGGCAGTGCGATATTGTGTTCGTCAAAGGCATCCCAAATCATTACTCGGACTTCGCTAACCGTTGGAGGGCTAAGGAGCGGATCATCGAGCCAGATATTTACCTGGAAGGTTGCCACATTGTCACCATAGTCTGTTATGAAGACAGTGGGTTCTGGTTCATCCAACACATGCTCATGAGCCAACACTGTCTCTTTCAGTACAGATTGTACCCTACGTGGATCAATGGCACAATCGGTTTTGACAATGAGCGGAACTCGAACCCGATGTTCAGTTCCCGTATAAGTCTTGAAGGGCGATGTAAAGAAGATCTGGTTGGGTATTACCAGTTCAACATGATTCAGCGTTCGGACCGTGGTGGCACGGATGCTAAACTTCTCAACCACGCAGAGTTCACCATCAACCTCAATGACATCACCTGGCTGGAGCGAGCGTTCAAAGAGCAACAAGAGGCCACTGATAAAGTTACTCAAAATCTCACGCAGCCCAAACCCGACGCCTACAGACAGACCTCCTGTAATGGCAGCAACGGTTGTCGAGTCTAAGCGCAATTGGCTAAGTGCGAAGAGAATACCTAGGATAATAAGCCCATAGCGAAATAAGGTCAGTGTTGCTTGGGTGCTACCTGGATCAACCGATGTACGCAACGTAATGATGCGATAGATGAGATCCTGAATACTGTGGACTGCATCTGTCCAAAAATAGAGTCCTACTGTAGCAATAAAAAGAGCACCTAGTGTGATAGGTCTACCAAAGAAGGGGACCAGCTCCAGTTGGGCCAAGTCTCGTAAATTGACCAAATCGCTCAAAAGCTGCAGAACAATAATCACAATCAGAAGAGGGAGAAGCAAACGGTAATGATAACGCTTTACCTCATGCTCCTCAAAAACAAGATAGAGAACGGCTATCCCTAGTTGAAAGATGAGAACAGTTATCAGTACCCAGGTGAATTGGGTAACAAGCCCTGAAATAAAGCCTTGTATACTCATAAGGCGACCAAACAAGCCCAGGAGCAGAAGAGCGTAAATGGGAAAGCTAATCATCTGCACAACTCGATAAATCACTCGCGCTAACACGCCAAAAGGGCGATCCAATCGCTGTTCGATCCAGCGGTTAACCGCTTCTTGGGTTCCTTGCTTCAGTAACCTGGTTATGATCGCCGCAAGAATGAGTGCTACAACAATGACAAATAGCTGTAATTGAACCTCAGGGCGTCCAGCAAAGACTCTTAATTTGGTTATAATATGGATAGCAAGATCGAAATTTGTTTCAAGTGACATAAGAGTCTACCCTCCTTCTGCCGTATTCGTTTGGAGTTGGTTTTGGATCTCTTGACGGAGTTGTTCGACCGCTTCGGAAGGGGGTAAAACACCCTCCAAAACCTGATGGTAGGTATCGTTGCCTATTACCCTGAGTATTTTTGCGATGGGTATCATCTCGAGAGGGAGGATGATAGCACTTCGGCTCTGGTCAATTAACACCGACTCGATAGGAGAAAAGCGCTCATCGATACGTACCGAGCGGTGGAGTGGAATCTGTCCCAAGTTTGCTTCGGCAATCTCACGCTGGTGGGTCTGGTTGACAAAGAACTCAATTACCTTTAAGCTCAACTCTTTTTGGGCTGACATCTGACTAATCGCCATAACCTCTAATTCTAAGAAGGAACCTGATGAAAACCGTTGGGCCAAAAGGGCTTCAGCATCTGATACCTCATTATCCCCTTCTTCATCACCCTCTTCCTCATTATCTTCACCACGATAGGGAAGCCGAGCAACACCCACACGATCCTCACCCAGCACTTCTTGCAAATAGGGTAGTTCCGAAGAATCACCGATAAAATAGGCGGCATTGCCTTCGGCAAAAAAACGCAGCAATTCGCCATAGTTCGAACTTAGATATAACCCTTCCTTTTGGGCCAGCGAGAGCCATTCAAGCCATTTAACAAAACCATCGTCAGCGAGTACATTCCCATTTGTATCAACAAGCTGACCGCCAAAGTTACGAATCCCCCAATAGGCATAATAAAAATCAGTTGGGATAGCAACCTTGAGGTCATTTTCAGCAGCAGTGAGTAGATCGGTCATCGCGAACGCAGGTTCGTCGACAATCTTACGGTCATAGTAGAGTACATTTGTGTAGGCAGCAAAGGGAATCCCATAGAGGTGGTCATCAAGCGTTAGGGCTTTTATTGCCTGAAGTTGGAGTGTAGTCGTTGCAAAATCTGTGGTTGATAGATCCAGCAGCAGATCTTGACGCACCAAATCATAGACGATGGATAATTCTGGACCAATGAGCAGATCGGGGCCAAGTCCAGAGGCCATCTGCTGAGCATAAAGTTCGTTCAGCTCTTCACCGGAGACAAATTCACTCGCTATGTTTACGCGAGGATGAATCTTCATAAACTCATCAAGAAAATGCTCAATTAATTGGGATTCAGGTTCCGGCCAATTATGCCAGACCAGTAACGCGCCATTTAGCTCGGCATCTGCGCGTTGTGAACGTGAGGAATTTGAACAACCCACCAGGGTAAACACCAGAGAAATAATAAGTAACCAAGAAAAATGGGGCAGACCCGAGCGCGCTATCTGAGCTTCCTGTTGGGATATATATTTGATTTGAAGATACTGAGACATAGTTGCCCTGCATAAAATGATGTTGGATAAATGATCATTCTTGGGTGCAGGGTAGAGGGCGTACTACCAAATCATACTGCGAAGTTAGGCGATTAATCTACATTTTAACGTAATAAGTTTTAAGAGTCAAACAGATAACGAAGGGAATAATGAACTTATTATCCGGCATAAGTCGTATGATTCCGCCATCTCTTCATCCCTTCACCTCTCTGTCTCGCCTTAGCGTCTCAGGCACAAACCAACCAAAGGTCAGCCCGGATGCAATGCCCATCGCCGCAACCACCCATGCTGAGTAGGGCAGATAGTTGAAAATATCAGCCACGTTTCCCACAACAATCGGCGCACTTGTCTGGCCTAGATCGCCAATGAGGCGCCATATACCTAAGAATTCACCTGTTGATTCGGTAGGAGCTAGATCGGCACCGAGCGTCATCATGCTACCTGAGCCGAGTCCGTTGCCGAACCCCATCAGCCCACTGACAATGGCCAAACCAAAAAAACCTGTTGTGAAGGGAATCAACGCCATCGCAATTCCCTGAATCAAAAAGGAGGGGACATAAGCAAATTTACGACCCAGCCGATCCATGATCAGACCAGCAGGATAAAAAAGCGACATATCAATCCCCGAGGCGATGGTCATGATCCAGCCGATGGCCACTTCATCCAAACCTAGGACATCAGCACCATAGAGCGGCAGAATGACCGTACGACCAGAGCGCACACCTTGGGCAAAGAATTGGCCAATACCAGCAGGGATTAATACCTCTGCATTAGACTGGAAGAGATGGCGCAGGGAACTCAAAGGGTTGTGCATCTGGCCCTGTGTGGGCGTACCTTCCGATGGCTTTGGCGCACGCTCCACGGCATACTGGGTAGGGAAAAAATAAGCCACCGCAGCGAGCAAGGCAAAGACGATGAAGACGCCGCTTGGGCCAAATAACAGGGATAGGTAGCCGCCAATGACGGGGCCTGCAAAGGTGCCTATTCGATTGGTCCCGCCAAAGATGGCAATGGCCCGGCCGCGCTGCTCCAAGGGGACTTCGCTACGCAGATAAAAATGGCGCGAGATATTGTAGAGTGCAGTCCCCACACCCACCAAGAAGTAAAACGCTACCAGTGCCCAATAACTCTGTATTAAGGCCATGGCAAGCAGCGCCAAACCCATGGATCCAATCCCCAACTGCATGGTCTTTTTAGCACTGAGACGCCCCAGCAGAAAGCCAGCCGGTAGGTCACCTACAATCGTCCCCATGCCCATGCTGGCAATGGCAAAGGTGACCCAGGTATACGAAATATCGAGGGAGAGCAGGTAGATAGGGAGAACCGGTAGCAACAACCCTCGCCCAAAAGCCAGCAGAATGGTCGGGATGTAGATAGGTCGACTCATCGGATGGCTGAAAAGTTGTTGATTCAAAAGCTGTTGCAAAGGAAACTCCTTGGGTGTTGATTGGGGTATTGATACTTCGCCAGAAAAGTCTTGTCCCGACTCTTATCCAATCTACTCTGGACAATTCTGAGCAGGGAGGACAGAACTTTCCTGGCTATCTATATGAACGCATTTGGGGTAGGTATTGGAGGGTACCACAGCGCAACCTTCGGTTGCAAAGTAAACGGTAAACGGTAGGTCAGTAATCAGTGACACGCTACAACATCTTCGCGAATGGTGAAGTTTGTACCAATTCGTAACACAGAGTGGAGAGCTGTTCAAAGTAAGGCCTGTGACGCATCGACGCAAACCGACGAGTTGTGTGCCGTCATTAGTCCCTTACCAGTGGTCATTTGTTACGGGGCGCTCGGTAGCCAGGGGTAAATAACTAATGAGCCGTTGAAGAAAAGTTGATACATAGGATGTTCCCTTTTCCAGAATCTACCTTTTTACGTTTGGGAGGCCTGGGGTATGATTAGGATATAGTCCGCCAGAAAAGGATCGGGACGATCCTTTTCCAATCTGCTCTAGAATTTCCATTAAGGGGGGACAGAACTTTTCTGGCTATCTATATAGTTCGGTGAGATAACCCAAAAAGGAATCCAAATGCTCAACACCACCCATCTCTACCGCGAAATTCACCAACAACCTCAAGTCATAGAAAATCTGCTCCAGCAAGAACACGCTCAAGCCCAAGCCTTGGCTAATCAAATTCGCCAACGCAATATCACCCATGTGGTCATTGCGGCCAGAGGGACTAGCGATAACGCGGCTCGCTATGCCAACTATGTGCTGGGAGCACGCAACGGGATCATTGTGAGTTTGGCTACGCCCAGCCTCTTCTCTATCTATCGCCAGCCGCCTATATTAAAAAATGCCCTGGTTTTAGGCATCAGCCAAAGTGGCAAAAGCCCAGATATCGTCTCTGTCGTTGCAGAAGGACGTCGGCAGGGCGCGCTGACAGCAGCCATCACCAATTTTAGCGATTCAGATTTAGCACAAGAGGCAGACTTTGTACTTAACCTCCAGGCTGGCTTGGAGCAATCTGTGGCCGCAACCAAAACATACACCAGTGAACTTGCTGCTATTGCCCTACTCTCCTGCTGCCTCGCTCAAGAGGATCAGGCCATGAGCGCGCTACAAAAGATGCCCCAACTTGTGAATGAGACATTGCAGATCAACCAAGCACTTCCTCAGCTTACTGAACGATACCGCTACATGGAACAATGCGTGGTGATTGGGCGTGGTTTCAATTACGCAACGGCTTTTGAATTGGCCCTGAAACTCAAAGAATTGACCTATACAATGGTCGAACCGTATAGTAGTGCTGACTTCCTACATGGGCCTTTGGCCTTGATAGATCAGGGCTTTCCGGTGATTGTGGTGGCCCCCTCCGGTCAGATGCACAGCGAGATGGAAGCGTTTCTTGTTCCACTTATGGAGCGACGGGCTGAGCTGATTGTCATCAGTGACAGCGGAACTTTATTGGCCCAAGCACAAACGCCGCTGCAATTGCCAAGCGACATCCCAGAGTGGCTATCACCAGTTGCCAGTATTGTTCCAGGGCAGCTCTTTGCTATGCACTTGGCGGCCACCCGAGGGTACAGCGTGGATCAGCCACGAGGACTCAATAAAGTGACAGAGACACTCTAAAAATGCTGCGATTCACCTTGCGCTGCACTTGGATCGGTGCGCCTAACCCTTAAGCTTACACTTATTGGTTCCTGCTGTTGTTACCAAAGAATATCGCTTGCCATCGGTCCAATCTTATGGCAAGATCGGGTTCGGCCATTGCGAATAATTGAATAGTCTGCCTAAACCATCTCAATGCCTTCAATACTTATGGCTAAGCAACTTGATAGGATGAAAAGGAAATACGAAATACTATGAGTCTACAGAGTGAACGACGACGTCAGTTTGGTACAACTCAAACCGGATCTTTTCAACGGACCAAGGATTCAGAACTCTACAAATTAGGATCTCAAAAGAGGCCCCTTTTCTTGACCGTGCAGAGCGAGGAGCGCAAAACGGCCTTAATTGCCATTTGTGATGATAATGGCTGGCAGCATCAGATCACAGTTGATGCGGATGTTGATGAGGATATTGCTGAGCTAGAGGAACTACAAAATACTCCGGAGCCATTCAAGGCAGAAGATAAGGTTGGACGTAATGATCCTTGCCCATGTGGGAGTGGAAAAAAGTATAAGCAGTGCCACGGGAAGCGGTAATCGGCATTGGTTAAGAGCAGTTCTTCAGCTCGGCGCCTCGTACTTACTACTCCGCTCTATTTCACCCTCTGTAATGCTGTACCCTAGCGAAAATCAAACTTGTCAGGTTTTGCCTTCTGGCGCACAGGCTCTACCCGAGAGCGAAACCTGACAGAGCCTGCCCTGAGGGAAACCGAACGGGTTTACTCGGGTGGCGTGAAAATTCTCCAGACTACTGCCCTATAATTAAACCAATCCGAATCACATCCTATCCTCGAAGTTGGTATTTTCCCATTCGTAAGACAAACCAGATAACGTGATCCATGGTGAAGTACTCGATCGCTACATAACTTTTTAGCTAATTGCTCATACTATTTAGCTTTATGGTGCAAATTCTCATCGACCAATTTTGGAGATGTTTACAGTAATGTGATATGCTTGATGTAAGATATTACATAGTTTTTGCTTTGTGTTGAAATATATTCATATTTATTTTGATTATATATATGTGTTTACATGTATGAGATGTTTTATGATCAATTAGTGAAATTTACATAATTTTCTTTTGATATACGCAGTGCAGATGTTTGTGAACAAGCAATCCCCTACTTTCTAAATATTGTATGTAAGTCCAAAACTGAATCGTACTAGTTTTTCCGGCACCTAAGATTGAGATCGAAGCATAGCTTCTTCGATTCTTCCTTTTTATACCGGTTTAGTAATACCAACTGCGGTTGCGAAGACCATGAATGATTTCATCGTTCTCAGACAGATAGCGTTAATCATTCATGGTTCTAGCAGAGCTAATTTGTATAATTTGTGCTTTCAGGGATGGATCAACATAAACGAATCGTATTTTTACAGTAAAATCAGACCCGTTGTCTAAGGAGACAAACCATATGAAACAGAAAAGGTTTTCATTGCTAGGCGTTCTGCTGATAATGGTATTGCTAATGGCTGCGTGCGCTGCGCCAGGAGCGCCAGCAGCAGATGGTGGTAGTGGAGGCGAAGCGGCAGATGGTGAAGGTGGAAAGATCACTGCTGTTTTGGGATCAACCATTCGAGATGGTGAGCAAGCCGCGATTGATTTCTGTGTCGAGCAGACAGGCATTGAAGTTGAAGTAGTAAATGGACCAGAAAGTGCCACAGATCGCATTGCTCAATACCTACAGATCTTGGGTGCAGGCACTGCGGATGTAGATGTTATGATGATCGATGTAATTTGGCCTGGTATCCTGGCTGAGCACCTAGTCGATTTGACCCCGTTTGTTGAAGAGCCAGATGCATACTTCCAACGAATCATGCAAAATAACACTGTAGATGGTTCATTAGTTGGTATTCCATGGTTTACTGATGCAGGCTTGCTCTACTATCGTACAGATCTTCTAGAGAAGTACGGCTTTGATGGTCCCCCAGAGACTTGGACAGAGCTAGAAGAGATGGCTGTCGTAATTCAAGAGGGCGAACGAGCTGAAAATCCCGACTTCTGGGGTTTTACATGGCAAGGCAATGCGTATGAAGGTTTAACCTGTGACGCTTTAGAGTGGCAAGTGAGCAACGGTGGCGGTGAGATTGTCGAAGCCGATGGAACGATTAGTATCAACAATGAATTTGCTGCGGCAGCGTTTGATCGGGCGGCCAGCTGGGTAGATACAATTAGCCCTCCAGGTGTGGTTGGTTATCAAGAAGAAGATGCACGTGGGGTATGGCAAGCAGGGAATGCCGCATTTATGCGCAACTGGCCTTATGCTTACAGTCTGGGTAATGCCGATGACAGCGAGATTAAGGACAGCTTTGGTGTCGTGCCGCTACCCAAAGGCGATGGCCCCGATGCCCGTAACGCAGATACGCTGGGTGGCTGGCAAATGGCCGTAAGTAAGTACAGCGATAACCTAGAAGGCGCAGCTGAATTTGCAGCGTGTATGACCAGTCGTGACGGTCAGAAATTCCTAGCAACGATTGAGAGTCGCCTTCCCACTATTGGTGATCTCTATTCGGATGAGGAAGTATTGGCTGCTAATCCATTCTTTGAGCAGCTCTTTGATGTCTTTGCTGGGGGCGCAGTGGCACGCCCCAGTACTGTAACTAGTGATCAGTACAATGAAGTTTCCACTATCTACTTCACAGAAGTGAATAGAGTGCTGACCGGCGCGCAGACAGGCCAAGAGGCAGTCGAAGCAATTGAAGCGCAGTTGACTGAGTTGCTTCAGTAATTTTACATAAGAAGCTGTCTGAAAAGGGGGGAAGCGCGTCATTCTGCTTGGTTACAGTTGCGAAGCAACCTCGAGCGGAGCGACTGAAGAATCTGCGTTTATAGGTCACATAGTCGTGAGCTCCTTCGTCGCGGGCTTCTCAGGATGACTTTCCAGACGGCTTCTTAGAACTATAAGTTTGGTAGGTCAATTGTATGGGGACAGTTGTTTTAGGATAATGTCCCCATACATATTTTCATATTGACCCAGTTGCCCGCGGTGGTAACAACATCGGCAGAGCTGACTCTGGGCTTATTATCCAAAAGACTGCGGACTACTGATACTAAAGCGTTAACTCCTATCAGATACGTTATTTGCCTACGCCCCAGCACAGAATACAAAGGAGATTAATTTTGGCTACCCAGTCAATTAAATCCAGACCAGGGATGTTTAGGAGAGAGGCTTTGAGCCAAACCGAAAAACGCGTAGAACGGATTGCGTGGCTTTTCTTGGCGCCTACCATCATTGTTGTTTTGCTTGTTGCTGCATACCCACTTATTAGCACAATATATGTCACATTCTTTGAAGCCAAATTAGGTAGTTCAAAAGCATGGGAGTATGTAGGATTTGAAAACTATAGCCGTTTGCTGAGAAGTTCTGGATGGTGGGAATCGGTGTGGAATACCATCCGTTTTTCTATTTCTTCTGTAATTCTTGAACTGATCCTTGGTTTGGGTATTGCCCTGGTTGTTAATAGCAAGTTCCCAGGACGGGGTTTGATGCGTACATCAATGCTTGTACCGTGGGCAATTCCGACGGCAGTCTCTTCTCAAATGTGGAAATGGATGTATCACGATGTTTTTGGTGTATTTAATGACTTTTTTACTCGGATTATCCCAATTCTACCCCAAAAAATTGCCTGGATTGCGAGTGATAACACTGCTATGCTAGCACTCGTAGCAGTTGATGTCTGGAAAACTACACCGTTTATGGCGTTACTACTTCTCGCTGGCCTCCAGTTGATCCCATCAGATGTTTATGAAGCTGCATCGGTCGACGGTGCAACGGGGTGGCGCCAGTTTGTCACGATTACACTTCCTCTTTTGCGCCCGGCCATTGTCGTGGCACTTATCTTTCGCACGCTCGACGCACTTCGCGTCTTTGACATTATCTGGATCATGACCAGTGGAGCGTTTCAAACCGAATCAATGGCAACCTTCAACCAACGCCAGTTAATTCAGTTCCAGAAGTTGGGGTATGGTGCGACGATTAGTGTAGCTATTTTTGTGGTCATTGGAATATTCGTCGTATTCTACATGACAACTATATATAGAGACCAGGAGGCGTAGAGCATGGTAGGTGGCAAACGCAGTCCGATCAACAATATTCTCTTTTGGCTGATTGTGTTGGTAATTATCTTCTACACAATCTTTCCATTTTACTGGGCAATCGTTTCATCCCTTACTCCACCGAGTGATCTTTTCAATACGCCCGTGCGTTATTTTCCAGAAAGCCCATCCTTCAAAGCATACGGAACAGTTTTTCGTAATGCAACCTTCCGCAGAGCATTGCTCAACTCTGCCTTTGTTTCGCTTGCAACAGTTGCGCTTTCTCTGCTGATAGGTTCATTCGGTGCCTATGCACTAGGGCGACTAAAGTTCCGCGGCAGAACTCTTGTCCTTTATACAGTGTTAGCTATGACCATGTTCCCGGCAATTGCTATTCTAGGTTCTCTCTTTACAATGGTTCGTGCTTTTGGTATCTATAACACGCCTTGGGCTCTCATTCTTACATATTTGACGTTTACACTACCGTTTACAGTATGGGTGTTAACGAATTTCTTTCAGAGTTTGCCCATAGAGCTGGAGCAAGCGGCTTATGTGGATGGCGCCACGACTTTTCAGACGTTTTATCTGATTCTGCTCCCACTTACAGCTCCTGGGCTTGTTACAACGGGGCTTCTTGCCTTCATCAATGCGTGGAATGAATTCCTCTATGCCCTAACGTTTACCATCAGCGACACTTCGCGGACAGCACCTGTTGCATTGGCTCTATTCTCTGGTGAACAGCAGTTTGAAATACCGTGGGCAGACATTATGGCAGCAGCTGTTGTCGTAACAATTCCTCTAGTAATATTGGTGCTAATTTTCCAACGTCGATTAGTTGAGGGATTAACCGCTGGGGCAGTAAAGGGGTAAAATTGGGGCTAATATTGATGGAGATGATAAGGATGAGTCGTTACACTCATCCAAATTCACTTAAATATTTGATTAAGTCAAACTAGTTTGAAGTCCAGAATCAGCACAGCAAAGACAGCGATCTTTTCCACGTCCCGACTTATATACGTTATAAACCCTGCTCCACATACGATTAATTCTGGTGCGGTCCCGTTGTTGTGCGCAAAATAAGCTCTACTGGCAATTGAATATGCTGGGATTCTTCTCTTGAATCATTCCCAAATTGTCGGATAACTTGCTTCGCAGCCACCTCCCCATAGTCTGCCACAGGTTGACGGATGGTCGTTAGCCCGATATATTCCGCCACCTCATTGTCATCAAAACCAATAATCGAAATATCTTGCGGAACGCGAAGGTTCATGTCTCGGACAGCCTTTAACGCCCCGATGGCCATTTCGTCGGTAACAGCGAAGATGGCTGTTGGCGGCTGGTGAAGCGAAAAGAGTTGTTTCATGGCCTCTTCGCCCCCTTCGTAGTAGTAGTTCCCTGGCACTTGTGCCTCATATTCGGGGCGCCATTCTATACCTGCTTCTTTTAGTGCAATTCGGTATCCCCTGGTGCGGTCATTCGTCACGGTAAAGCCTGTCGGATCGTTCTCTGCACCAGTGATCAAACCGATTCGGCGATGACGCAGGTTGATTAAATGGCGCGTAGCTAACTGACCAGCAGCATAGTTATCGATCCCTATACTTGGGAATACCTCAGTCATGGTCTCAATCGTGACAACAGGTAGCCGTGCATCTTGCACGATGGAGAGGGCATCGGTGTCTAGTACCACAGTCGAAAAAATAAGCCCGTCAACGAGCCGTCGGTTTATCAACTGCCTCAAAAATTGAGCCTGAATCTGGGTGCGTTCAATGCTGTAGCGAACAACATCATATCCTGCCGTTGAAAGCACAATCTCCGCATTAAAGGCTAATTTGGCATAAAACCATTGATCAACTAATGGGCGAATAATCCCAATCATCGAACGCCCGCTCGCAATACGAGATGCCTGGGGACTGATTGCATAATTGAGCGTTTCCGCCGTTTGGATAACGGTGGCGCGTGTTGAGGGTGCTACATTTGGCAATCCACGCAGCGCGCGACTGACTGTTGCTGTAGAGACACCTGAAAGTTTAGCAACTTCTTCTATTGTGGCTGACATTTCATCTTATGGCATTTAGATTCTGTATTTAACAGATTTTGTTACAAAGATCTTATACTGCGGTCGCTTTGAAATCCGGAGTGTTCCACAACCTCTACAGGAAGAAAAAACTCGGGTTTTCAAACGGAGCTGAGTATAGTTAAATCTGGTCATAAATGGCTGTACGAATAGGTTTTGCTACAGAAAGCGAGATCATCGGTTATTAATCTGTCTAAGGATTTACGCTTAGCAATAGTTAGTTAGGATATATTTCAGAAGATGATATACTATATGTAAGATTTTTCATAATCTGAGTACCTGTTGTAAAATGTCTCTAAATTTGAGGAGTATCCCTTTAATTTTGTCAGAAACCTAGGCTGATTATTGCATAGAATTCCGCCCTGGCTCCCCCACCTTGACAGAATGTTTTATTTTGATTTATTTTAAGTAACGTCTCCCCCTTGCATCTTTCCAGTTGCGTATGTAAATCCTAATTCGCTCAATACCATATTAGGCGTTCCAGCATGGACCTTAGGTCTACAGCAGTGATGGTTTCTGTATCTATACAGTCAATATGGAGCAAGAGGAGAAGGAATACATAAATATATTTGGCCCTGTCACTGACGAGAATAGTTTACCCGACTGAAATGTAATTGAATTATTCTCAAATCTATGGCCAACCGCAGTATAGTAGAGCGCAAAATCTTGTATCTTAGTCAGAGGAACTCTGGACCAAGAAGCCAAGCAACTGCGAACTATGAATAAACTACATCTTTCCCTATTCGATCTATTGTCTTAAGGAGACATACCAAATGAAACAGAAAAGGTTTACATTGCTAAGCGTTTTGCTTGTCATGGCAATGGTGATCGCCGCCTGTGGTGGTGCTCCTGCGCCAGCAGATGCTCCAGCGGCTGCTGATTCTTCGTCAGAGGAATCTTCCAGCGATGCTGCCGCAGATGCCGAACCAGCAGCCCCACCGAGTGAGTTTAACGAGTCCCCCATGTTGGCGGAATTGGTTGTCTCTGGTGAGTTGCCGCCCGTTGATGAACGCATCTCCAATGACCCGATGGTTGTGGAACCATACGAATCGATTGGTGAGTATGGCGGCACATGGAATTTTGTAACCTGGGACAACAGGATGAACAACTTCAAGATGGTCCTGTATGATCCACCAATTCGCTGGAAGGATGACTACACTGGTTATGAACCTGGCCTAGCCAAGGCGTTTGAGTGGTCTGAGGATGGTAGCGAAGTCACCCTCCACTTCCGCGAAGGCGTCAAATGGTCAGACGGTGAACCATTTACGACAGCAGATCTGGAATTCTGGTGGACTCAGTTAGCCAACAATGATGACTATAAGGTCGTTCAGGTTCCTTGGTGGGGATTTAAGTCTGATGGTGAAGTAATGGATGTCGAGTTCCCAGATGACTATACCATGATTATGCGTTGGGACGGACCCCAATGGATCACGCCTTACATCATGGCCCAAGGTTTCTGGGAGTGGGAACCCATGATGAAGCCTCAACACTACCTAGAGCCACTGCTGCCCACCAATAATGAAGACATTGACTGGGAAGAATTCGAAGTATTGGATAAATGGTGGGAGAATCCTGACTTCCCGACTCTCTTTGCTTGGGTTGTTACGGAGCAGATTCCTGGTGAACGCTGGCTGTTAGAACGCAATCCTTACTACTGGAAAGTTGATACTGCAGGGAACCAACTTCCCTATATCGATAGAGTAGACGTTGAGTTGATCGAAGACGAAGAAGTGCGGGTTTTGAGCATTTCTCAAGGTAAATATGATGCCAGCTTCCGCGGTGCCAATGACCCGCTGAAGATTCCCCTTCTGCTTGAGCAGGCTGAGGCCAACGACTATACAGTGAATACGGATTGGGTAAATGGCGCTGGTGGCTGGCCCTGCTGGCTCATCAATCAGGACTTCTTAAGTGAGGATATGGATGAAGAGGCCGCCTTAGAGGTTCGTGAGCTACTCCGCAACGTCCAGTTCCGCAAGGGACTTTCTGTGGCCATGGACAGGGAACGTCTCATTGACGTAGCATGGGGCGGTATTGGCATTGCACAGCAGGCGACCATTAGCCCCCAAGCTTGGCACTTTGCTTCTGAAGAAGGCCAAGCAGTTTTTGATGAATGGGCAGCCGCTGATGCAGAGCATGATCCAGAGCTGGCTATGTCTCGCTTTGATGAGATCGGTTTTGTAGATGCTGACGGCGATGGTTTCCGCGATTTGCCAAGTGGTGCGCCATTCGAGATGGTTCTCGATCTCGGTGATTGGGGTGGCCAAATCATGTCAACTCAGGCCACTGAGTCCTTTGCTAGCGACTTGGAAGCCGTTGGGATTAAGACGATTATTAACAATCTAATTGGTCAACCTGATTGGTCATTGCGCCAGAGAGAGGCTCTTTACATGATGCGTAACTGCCACGCCTCTGAGGTGGATATCTGGACTTATCCAGACTGGATCTTCCCTCTACGTGACAACCGGGCGTGGCCTATGCAAGGCAAGTGGCGACAGACAGGCGGTGACGAAGGAGAAGAGCCATTTGATGGTAGCCCAGCCGCTAAATTGCAGGACATCTATGATCAGGGTTTGGCTGAGGCTGATGAAAGCAAGCGCCACGAGTTGGTCTGGGAAGCCATTCGCGTTCATATTGATGAAGGTCCCTTCACCCTTGGTGCCGCTGGTGACCAGCCTATGCCAGTTATCATTAAGAACAACTTCAAAAATGTTCCCGCAACTGGTATTACCGGGCCATGGGCACCTGGTAGCCCTGGCAACAAACATCCAGAGCAGTTCTGGATTGAGCAGTAAAGTTCGTCTCTAATTAGCCACTAAATTTGTATGGTGGGCAGGGGTGAATTCTCTGCCCACTATCTTTCTTCCATTCAAATAAAGATATCATGCTTGCCTATATTATTCGCCGCCTTGGTTACGCCGTTATTATGGTCATATTGGTCTCCTTTGCTGGTTTCCTGATTATCGATCTGCCACCTGGTGATTTTCTCACGCAGAAACTTGCAGAGCTGGAAGCGCGTGGTGATCGAAGTGCCGAAAACCGTATTGAGGAATATCGAGCACGCTATGATCTCGATAAACCACTTATGCAGCGATACATCGGTTGGGCTTCCAAATTTGCACTAGGTGATTTTGGCGAATCCTTTGAATTTGAACGACCCGTTGCCGATCTCATCGCACAGCGACTCGCCATGACGGTTGCATTAGCACTAGCTACATTGGTTCTTGTCTGGGCAATTGCCATTCCTATCGGGGTCTACTCAGCCGTTAACCAATATTCAGCAGGTGATCAGATTTTTACGACGATTAGCTTTATTGGATTAGGCATGCCGGGATTTCTGTTGGCCTTGCTGATTCTGTTCGTAACAGTTATCTATCTCGATCAGGATGTGATCGGCCTCTTTTCACAAGAATTCCGTGGTGCACCGTGGAGTTTAGCCAAATTTTGGGACTTACTCAAACACCTATGGGTTCCCGCACTCATTGGTGCCGTCACAGGAACGGCGGGGTTAATCCGCATTATGCGAGGCAACTTGTTGGATACCTTAGGGCAACCTTTTGTAGAGGCTGCACGCGCTCGCGGCCTTAAAAAGCGGACCGTAACGTGGAAACATGCCGCACGTATTGCCATGAGTCCACTGATTGTCATTTTAGGCTCTGAGGCTCTGCCTAACATTATTACCGGCAATGCCTTGGTAGCTATTGTACTTAACCTACCCACGATTGGCCCCCTATATGTCAATGCCCTTCAAAAACAAGATATGTTTATGGCAGGGACTGCGTTGGTCTTTTTTACTGGCTTGGTTTTGTTAGGTAATTTGATTTCCGATTTGGCCCTTGCCTGGTCTGATCCACGCATTCGATATGATTAAATTGACGATTGACGATTGATGATTGGCGATTAGCAAGTGGGATCTTGGAATTCACCACACATCTATAACTCCACTTTCAGCTAATCTACAGTCGCTAATCAGTAATCTACAATTCTTTGGAGGTTAATATGGCGGTTGCGGAAACAGCGAACCCCACCTCGGCACCCAAAACAAAAAACACTCAGGTAAGCCAGAGCTATTGGAGCTTGGTTTGGTGGAAATTTAAGCGGAATCGCATGGCGCTCATTGGCGGCATCATAATTGTTTCTTTCTATGTCATGTGTGCAATTGGTGCCGAGTTCTTTGCTCCTTACACCATGGAGTTCGAGTCAGATTTCCCTGAAGCACCGCCACAGCTTCCTCGTTTTGTGGATGATGAAGGAACCTTCCATCTGCGCCCATTTGTTTATGGCCTGACCGAAGAGATAGATATGAAGTTGCGTCGCCGTTATTATGAGATTGACAAGACGCAGAAATTTCCATTGTACTTTTTTGTCCGAGCAGAAGAGTACAATATGATGGGGGTGATTCCGGGCAACATCCACTTTTATGGCACTGACCCGGAGAATCCGGATGCGTACGCTTTCCTCTTTGGTACCGATCGACTAGGGCGAGATCTCTTTTCGCGCATCCTATTTGGCGGACGTCTATCCCTACTCATTGGTCTGATTGGTCAGTTTCTAACTCTCCTCTTTGGTGCAGTTCTGGGGGCAATCTCTGGTTACTACGGTGGCTTGACAGATATTGTGGTGCAGCGCGTAACCGAATTCCTCTCTGCTTTCCCAGATATCCCTCTCTTTATGGCCCTAGCAGCGACTATCCCGCCCACATGGGATCCACGCTGGGAGTATTTCATGCTGACCATAATCCTCGCATTTGTGCGTTGGGGCGGCTTGGCTCGTCAGGTACGTGCCTTAGTTCTCTCTCTCCGGGAACGGGAGTATGTACTGGCCGCCCAAAGCTTTGGTGCCAATGATAGCCGCATCATGTTCCGGCATTTAATTCCTGGTGCCATTAGCCATATTATCGTTATTTCAACATTAGCGATTCCCGGTATGATTTTGGCTGAGACCGCCTTGAGCTTTCTTGGCCTAGGGCTGCGCCCACCCATGACCAGTTGGGGTGTTCTATTACAAGAAGTATCCAACGTCCGTGCCATCCGCTTCACCCCATGGCTGTTAATCCCGGTGCCCTTTGTGATCACGGCAATTATGGGATTCAATATGCTGGGGGATGGCCTACGAGACGCAATGGATCCATATGGTGGACAGTAAACAGTCAATGTCAATAAGTTAGTGGAGACTCTAGATGCACGATGTTCTCTCCTTCCAACCTAGCAGCCTGAGCATTCACCGTGCGTTGCAGGCGGAATAGCTTACCCAAATGAAATTGAGCAGGCGCTAGCCAAGAATGAGCAATTCAGCTATGAATGATAACGATATACTACTTGAAGTCAAAGATTTGCAAGTTCACTTTGAAGTTCGTCGTGGCGTTGTGCGTGCGCTTCAAGGCGTTAACTTTACGGTTCGTCGCGGCAAGACCATCGGCATCATTGGCGAAAGTGGCTCTGGGAAGTCGGTAACTGCCCGAGCGATTATGCAATTATTGGCCCAAAATGGCCGGGTGGTTAATGGTGAGATTCTCTTTCACCATCGCAAAGGGAATGACGCGAGCAGCAGCTCAGAGATCATTGATATCACCGAACAAGACTCGGATGGGGAGATCATGCGTAGCCTGCGTGGCGGTGAAATCGCCATGATCTTTCAAGAACCAATGAGTTCGCTCACACCGGTCTATACAGCGGGTGTACACATTGGCGAGGCAGTGCGTCTCCATTTGAACCCTCTAAAGCGAGTCGATGCTCAAGTTGCCAATGTCGTACAGCAGCATCAGGATGTCTCCAAGCAAGAAGCCAAAGAGATCGCTATTAGTATGCTGACCCGAGTTGGCATCCCACAGCCCGGGCAACGCGTAGATGCCTATCCACATCAGCTCAGCGGTGGTCAGCGCCAACGTGTGATGATTGCTGTAGCCCTCTCTTGTAACCCTAGTCTCTTAATCGCAGATGAACCGACCACGGCGTTGGATGTGACAACGCAGGCGCAGATTAACGACCTGATGTTGGAGCTGCAAGAGGAATTTGGTATGGCTATTATGTATATCACTCATGACTTAGGGGTGATTGCGGAAATGGCAGAGGATGTAGCCGTTATGTATTTGGGTAAAATCGTTGAAGAGGCCACGGTGGATCAGATCTTTTATGATCCAAAGCACCCCTATACCAAGGCGCTTCTCCAGTCGATTCCCAAAATTGGGAAGGAGCGGGGCGAACGCTTGGAGATTATTGAGGGAATGGTGCCAGATCCTTTTTCAATTCCCGATGGTTGCCCATTCCATAATCGTTGTCCCCAATTTATTCCAGGCATCTGTGACAGACATATTCCTCACCTGGTGCCAGTTGGTGAAGATCATACAGCATCCTGTCTTCTATACGATCAAAAGATTATGAGCGAGGTCCCAGATGGCGCAGCCCAACCAGTCTGACATTCTACTTGATGTAAAAGGGTTAAAGAAATATTTTCCCATTCATAAAGGGCTGCTTCGTCGCCATGTGGGTGACGTAAGGGCTGTTGATAACGTCAATTTTTTCATCCGACGAGGTGAGACGCTTGGCTTAGTGGGTGAAAGTGGCTGTGGAAAGACAACGGCCAGCCGCACTGCCATACGGCTCTATGAAGCAACAGATGGTCAGGTACGCTTTCTCAGCAAATCTTTGGGCAGCAATGGTGACGAGCGAGAAGTAAATATATTTGATCTGCCTAAGGATGAACTAAAGTTGGTTCGGCGCGAAATTGCGATGATCTTTCAAGACCCCATCAACTCGCTGAATCCACGCATGAGCGTCTCTGAAATTATCCGCGAGCCGCTTCAAATTCATGATTTAGATTTGGGCGCAGAGACGGACGATGCCATAGTGGAGGTACTCGAAGCAGTTGGGCTGCGGGCAGAGCATATGGGGCGCTACCCCCATGAGTTTTCTGGTGGCCAGCGACAAAGAATCGGCGTGGCACGTGCGCTATCTTTGCGGCCATCCCTTATTCTGCTCGATGAACCTGTATCTGCCCTAGATGTTTCAATTCAAGCCCAGACCCTTAATCTACTCCAGGATCTGCAAGAGGAGTTTGGTTTAACCTACCTCTTTGTCGCTCATGATCTAAGCGTAGTTGAGCATATTTCGGACCGAGTAGCTGTTATGTACGTGGGGCGGCTTGTAGAGATGGCCTCATCGGAAAATCTTTACGCAGCACCTCTGCATCCCTATACAGAGGCGTTACTCTCGGCTGTTCCAAAGCCTGATCCCCGCAACCCTTCTAAACGGGTTCCTCTGACTGGGCAAGTTCCAGACCCCTCCAATCCACCTTCTGGGTGTTATTTCCATCCACGCTGTCCTTATGCAAAAGATATTTGTAAGAACGAGACACCTGAATTGCGCGAGGTCAAGCCCGATCACTTTGCGGCTTGCCATTTGGCTGATGAACTTGAGTTGATAGGCGTAGCCTAAGTAATGAAACAGGCTTGGAGTGCTCTCACCGGTCTTATTACATTCGCACTTTGGTTAATTAGCGTTGCATTGGTCCTGCTTTCGATTCTTATTTTGCGTGATGCCATTGTCCTACTTTATGCATGGCTGGCACCCGAAGCTGTAAATCCCGACGTCCAATATGGACAACGATATTGGCTAGGGCTGAGCATCGGCAATTTCGCTACCTTGTTTCTGGCTGTCTTGGGCGTGGTATTTGCAATTGGCACAGGAGAATACCATAGCAAACACTGGGGGACTTACCGCTCTTGGAAATTGTTTGCCTGGAGTTTTGGGGCGGAGGCTCTCATTCTCGTTTTGGGTTGGTTTACTTGAGAAGATAGCTGCTAAAATTTAGGCTAAAACATGATTGACAGTGGCTGATCTCATTGGTATGATAAGGATACTATGATAAAACACGCAACCAAACCAACAGAGATATCCCCTATATTTAAGATGATGGAACCCCAGCCGACGCGGGCCGCTGATCTGCCAGGCGAAATTAACGCCCGCTCTCAGCTGCCTACCTTTCCAATGGAGGTGGGTAGCCGCACTGTGATTGACCCAGAAACTGGGCAAGCCAAAGAGGTGCCACTCACCCTGCTTGATATTCTATACCAAACTGATGATGATATAGGGATGGTACATGTGTCTCAGAATATTTTACATGATATCTGGTGTCGGCTACTAGCGGTTATGTTGCAAACTCACCTCACGGTGGAGAAATGGTTTGTCACCCACGATGTACTGATCCACTGGGGGTGGAGAGGCGTGCCACCAAAGTATCCTGACGTTGCGGCAATGCCTGATGCCCATGTGGTACTTGGTAGAGCTCTTTCCTACCACGTAGGTACGGATGGTCCACTTCCTGCATTTATCGCAGAGATTACTTCTCCGACGTCGAGGGAAAATGATTTAGACATCAAGCCGACTGAATATGCAGCAATGGGGATCAAAGAATATTTGATTATTGATATGCACCCTGAAGACGGTGAGGCATGGCAACTAATAGGGTATTGTTTGGGCAATAATCCCTACTATGATGAGATTACCCCAAATGTGGATGGTTCCATCACCTTTCTAACGGTTAATTTACGATTTAAAACTGTCGGGAGCGAACGGATCGAAGTCTATGATGTCGTGACAGGTGAACGTTTGCTCACTCCCGATGAAATGAAGAAGCGAGCCGAGGAAGAAGCCAAACGTGCCGAGGAAGAAGCCAAACGAGCTGATGATTTAGCTCGTCAGCTAGATGAATTAAAAGCAAAGTATGAAAATAAGGATGATGAGTAATCAATCCGAAAAGAGCCTTTGTCTTAACACCAGCCCTATAAAGACTGGAAGCTTCATCATCCGCCCAATGCGCGAAGGCTGGCATAGAAGCCGATAAAACCACTCTAAGCCCGATTGTCGCATCCACTGAGGTGCACGCGGCACAACACCTGCCACAAAATCGAATGCTCCGCCTACGCCAATCGCTACCCGAACTGGAAGCTCTTTTCGATGTTTAGCGATCCATAGATCTTGATAGGGATGTCCAAAAGCAACAAATAGAATATCAGGGGCAGTGTTCGTTAGCTCTCCCTGAATCAACGGCCATTCTTCATCTTGGGGGGTACCGCTGTAGGTGCCAACGACATTAAGGAGCGGGTATTGACTTTGTAGAATTCGGGCAGCATGCTCAGCCACACCTGGTGCTGCGCCGAGCAAAAATAGACGCCAACCTCTCTTGGCTGCTCGCTGACTAATTCGATAGATTCCGTCGGATCCGGTGACTCTTTCATGAAGCTGAATCCCAAAGAAACGCGCTGCTAACAAGATCCCGATTCCATCAGGAACACAGAGAGAGGCTTGTGCTAAGACCTCTGCAAAGTTGCCATCCCGACGAGCGTCAATGATAAATTCTGGGTTAACTGTGCAGATTTGATGGGTAATTTTTAATTCGCGATTCGTGGCGCGTGGGTCGGCTTCGAGCCATTGCTGAATGAGGGTTAGTGTCTCGACAAAATCAACGCAATCAATATGGACACCCAAAATGTTGACTTGCTTGCTATCTCTATCTTTGACTGTACCTACGCTAAACATATTTTGCATCTTGTCTGTCTCGATGGCAGTCTCTATCGGATAGAGGTGCATTCTATCGCCCCTTTTGGCTCGCTACTTTCTCCAAGACAGCCAACGTCTCTTGTGCAGCCTTCTCCCAAGAGAATCGCTTCACATTTTCATAACCAGCAGCAATCAGTTTCTGACGCAACGCTTCATCTTCGCTAAGACGTAACATGGCACTGGCAATCTCATCGACATTGAGGGGATCAACGAGCAGGGCAGCATCTCCCGCAACTTCTGGCAAGGATGAGTTATTGGCTGTCATGACTGGGACTCCGTAATGGTTGGCTTCAAGTATGGGAAGGCCGAAACCTTCAAATAGGGATGGAAAAGCAAAGAAACGTGCGCCCTTAAAGAGGGCAGGCATAATCGAATCATCTACATAGCCTAACATGTGGACGGCGTCGGTTAACTCTGCCGCCATGGATTCGATCTCTGCAGACAGCCATCCTTTGGCACCCACTAAGACCAGATCCCATTCAGGGCGCTCACTTTTGCAAAGCTGAGCATACGCTTGGAGCAGGCGCAGTAGATTCTTTCGTGGCTGCAAGGTTCCCACAAATAAGCCATAGGGGCGTGGCAGATCAAAGCGGCGATTATTGCTCTTTGGCCCACCAGAAACTTGTATGGGCAACCCTTCATGAATGACGCTCATCTTCTCTTTAGGAACCTCATAGAATCGATGCAGGTCAGAAGCGGTGGATTGGCTGATGGCAATAACATGATTGGCCACGTAGCAACTCCATTTTGTGCTCCAATCCAAGTGCCAACGCTCCAGCCTGCTGCGGGACCCGGGGTAGTGGCGATAGCCCAGATCGTGTACTGTGACAACAGATGGGGGAAGGAGGCCAGGCAACATCAGCGGGAGCACATGGGCGGGGATGAAGAGCACGTCGGGCGGATTCTGTCGGATCGATGCCCCCAAAAATCGGTGAGTCCAGATGGGGCTGCCAGGTAGATGGGCGATCTCAGCATGGGCTGGGAGGCTACGGGGCCAGCCACCCTCTCGGCTCTTTTTTTGTTGGGAAACTGTACCAAAGTGGATGGGCCTGTCAGCGCTAAGTATTGTATCTGTATAGAGCCGCCAACGATGAACTGTTGCTTGGGGAAGGGCCAGCAAATGGTGAATGATCTCTAAAGCGTATCGTTCCGTACCAGTTCGTTGCGCACGAAAAGCACGAGATGCATCGATGCCTATCAACATAAAGGCATTGTACCTAAGGGTGGCTAACTTACACAACTCTACAACGATCGCGTTTGTTTACAGATACGAGATTTCCTCCTCTGAAAAAGAGCTTCACATGAGCCGAAATCTTCCAACGCCCTCATTAAAAATTCAACAGTTCAACAATTCACAAATTAATTGTTTGCATCCTTCCGTGGCGAACCCAGTGCATGGGTAGCTACTGAGTTTTGATTGCCATGATAGCCGATTGTATTTTGACTCCGTCATAAAAGGGAATATAATGTCCCTGCTATTTTCAGTGGCTCATCTTTGTAAAGTGTGCAGACCAGTTTCAGTTAGACCATGAACATATCAATTTTGCACGCTTTCGGCTGATTAGCGATTTTCATGAATACTTACTACCCACCTGCAATCCCGGTTTATAGTGGATTATGGCGCATTATCACTTACGAAATCCACTGTAGAAGAGTTGTATTTCACAGTAGATTCATCGCAAAGCAGGAGAAGGGATGACCCAGGAAAAAGGAATGAGTCGAATGACCAAGTTATTTAATTCTCGTTCCTAAACACCCAAACTTTTACAGGAGTTGCTTATATTGTCCCGTCTAACTCTCTTCCTCATTCTTCTTTTCACGCCTCTGCTGTGGCCGACAAGCTTATTCGCCGCATCAACTTTACAAGAGCAGGCCAAAGAGGCGGTAGAACTTCGTGGTGAATTACCGATCCAGTATAGCAAGCATTTTTATGGACTAAAGCCGCTACAGATGGATGGCCTGGTACGGTTGACCTTGGCTTACGAACCTGCCGGGGATCGTTCACTGCGTGGTCTAATTAGCTTTGTTGTCCTTACAGATGATGGGTTGCGTCGCCATTTGGCTGGGGATAGTCTGAACAGCGTTAGCTTTGCACGAGGGAATGTGTTACCTTATGGCGCAGAGAATGTCATGGAGACGAGCTTCCAATCGTCAGGTAAGGGGAACTACACGGTTGTGGTCTTCAATAATCTGGATGCTCGAGCGCGCTATATACTGAATGTAGACGGCGGTATCTTAGTCGATGACAGTGGACAGAGTGTTGAGGAATTTGTTGATCCACCTGTGCAAGAAGCTGCTGCCCAAGCCTCCACCGCAGCTGCACCCGTCACGGCTGTAAGGCTGACTGGGAAGCTGGAAAAGACAAGAGAGCGTCACTACATTGGCCTTCGGCCCCAAGTGCGAGATGGTCAAGTTGTTCTGCGCTATGTCTACCACCCTCAGAATGAAAGCAGCCTGAGTGGACAAACGAATTTTTACGTCATTGATGATGATGGCATCCGGCGGATCCAGAGTGGTGAGGATCCAGAGCTGGTGAACATTGCAGCGGGCAGCTTGCTTCCGTTCCTGCCCTCTAACGAGCTGTATGCCGACTTTAGCACGTCAGGCTATGGTCCTTATTTGGCCGTGATATACAATGATTCCACAATTCCAGCGGCCTATACCCTGGAGATAGACGGTGGATTTTTAGAAGAGCAGGTAGGGCAAACCCAAGAGAGTCAAGCTGCTGTAGCTGAGCTTCTTGCATTGGGAGAGACGTTGCCGGCATCTCCGCTGACAGGCGAACCATCCGGTACACTTGCAACCTCTGGTGATGCTGAGTCAATCGATGCTGAGTCATTGAGCAACAGCGAGCCTTCAACTAGCATTGCGCTATCAGAGGCCATTGTAGAAAATGGATCCGCTGAGGGCTCAGAAGCCGTTCCGACCGTTGCCCTATTCCCACCGATTGTCAACGAGACAACAGCAGTGGGTACGATTCAACAGCGTGGGGAACAGCACTACTGGACCGTGGAGCCAGTCATCGCTGACGACGTGGTGGTGATAACGCTGGAATATGCGCCGCGTAATCTGGTTGTTCCCTTTGAGCCGGTTAACTTTTGGGTGCTAGATGCAGATGGCTTCCGCCGGGTCGTTGCTGGCGAACGCCCCCAAGAGATCAATATTGCTGCAGGAGGACCCGTTCAGTATGGGGCCGACAAAGGGAATTTGCGTACCATCTTCAAAACATCTCGCCGTGGCCCCTACACAGTTGTGGTTACCAAAAGTGTGGATGCTGAAATGCAGTACATGTTGCGCGTGAAAGGTGGACGTCTACTCGATATTGAGGAACGGTTACAGATTGCCGAGGCAACACCCTAAAGCATCTTTTTTCTACGTTTACACATCTTCATCGACCAAGTAACCCAGCCTCATCGCCTGTTCCTGAATCGTCGCGATCAGCGCGATGGTGGCAAGTGAACATTCGCTCTGTCGATCCAGCCGTACTAACGCGCTGTCGCGGTACAGCAGCGGGAGGTCTGTAATTGGCACGGCTGTTAGCGAACCCTCTTTCAACTCCTGGGCCACGAATCCGTGGGTAAATAAGCCGCAGGTATGTCCCTCTCGCGTAAGATATACCGCAATGTCATGGGGGACATCGGCGGTATAGCGAGCGAGCCTGGCTAATTGCATGATCTCTGGGGGTGTAATTTGCCACCAGCGTAAGAGCAAAAAGCGCGTCTCAGATTCGGTAATCTCTGCTTGCGTCACGCCAACTCGCTGAGCAAAGGGATGTTGGTGATGAACCACAAAGGGAACTGACTCGCGCAAGCGAAACAGCGGCTTAATCTCCTCGGTTAGTGGCTGCACACAAGGCCAAGCCACAATGGCGAGTTCCACAACACCATCATAGAGAAGCTCAATCATGGGTATGTGATCAGCCGCGCGCACGTAACACTCGACCGTGGGGTGCTTGGATTGGAATGAGGCCAAGGCTGGTGCTAGCAATGTTTTGGCCAACGAACCAAGCACACCAATGGAAATACGGCCGCGCTGCCCTCGTTGAGCTTCTGCCACTGCGGCCGTCCCTTCAATCATCGCGGCCAAAGCCCTACGTGCATAGGGCAGAAAGCTCACTCCGAGCGCGGTTAACGTAACACCCTGATTCGAACGATTCAATAGAGTCCCACCCACTTCCTGCTCTAGGGCTTGGAGCCGAGCACTGATGGTGGGCTGAGCAATATGCAGTTCTCTGGCCGCTTGGCTAAAGCTGCCTTCCCGTACAATCCGATCAAAGGCGGTAAGTTGCTGAAAATCCATTGGCATTGGGTCGTCTATACTTGGCTCTGGCATAGATGAGAAAATATTCGTAGTCGTTCAGCCCCCTGAGCCTGTCCAAGGGGGGAGATGGCTTCGACAGGTTCAGCCTACAGGGCGGGTAAACCGTTACAAATATTCCATAGATTTCAGTCGAGTAGATTATTCTCATTTATGCCCAACCGCAGTATATCAAAAAATTCAATACACGCTATTATGAAATAGGGCTTGTACGAACGGCAAAAAGTATGTATGCTCAAGACGAATTATTTGTCTACTCATCAATAATCGGTAGTCCGTAGTTGCCTAGTCGCTTAGTCCAGAGTCGGTCTAGCGAATATCAAGGATATCGGGCTTGGTTACAGACGCAACGCATCCTCTACTGATTACCTTAATGACCCAAGCCGAGTGGTTATCTCAAGTCATCATTGAAAGCGAGGCCAAACAATGGAATGTATAATCCGACCAGTGACTATTGAAGATGTTCCAGCCATCCACGCTATCTTTCATCACAGCGTTCTGACCGGTACTGCTTCATGGGAGTTAATCCCACCCGAAGAAGCTGAGATACGCCGACGCACGCAAGCCATTCTCGATCAGGGATACCCCTACTTTGTGGCTACGCTCGACCAATCTGGCACGCAGAGTGTGGTTGGCTACAGCTACGCTAGTTCGTATCGTCCCCGCCCTGGCTATCGCTTCACCGTGGAGGATTCCATCTATGTGGCACCGGACTATCAACGCCAAGGCATTGCACGGCAGCTTTTAACAACTCTGATCGATGCGTGTACCGCGCAAGGATTTCGCCAGATGATTGCCGTCATTGGCGACAGCGAGAATCGGCCCTCAATTGAACTGCACCGCAGCCTGGGCTTTGAACACGTGGGGTTGTTGCCTAACATTGGCTGGAAGTTCGAGCGCTGGCTGGACAGTGTGTTGATGCAGCGAACGCTTGGTGAAGGCTCAACATCTCAGCCTGAAGAGTAACAAAGATGCTTACCTCATCATCGTCATCATCTTCTTCGGCCTTCTCAACACCTCAACTGAGCCGAGCCGATAACCGGCGTGACTTTCACATATCCTGGTTGGCTACGTTTCTCTTCTTTGTTGCTTTCTACGGACTGATCGTGCCTCTGCCTCGCTATCTCATCGGTCTGGGGTTCTCTGATTGGCAGGTGGGATTGGTGCTAGGCGCAACGGGGATTGCCTCTCTGTTGATGCGTCCCATCTCGGGTATCTTGACCGATCGGTTGGGCTATCGACGCATGTTACTCTTTGGTGCAATTTCTTTGATTGTAGGCGCTGTTGGCGTAGTGCTCACCACTTGGCTGCCGCTCCTCTTTCTGTTGCGGATATTGCAGGCGCTGGGCTACGTTATCTTTACAACGGCAGGGAATGCCCTGGTCGGTCAACTCGCTGCTCCCGAAGAGCGCAGCAGCAAAATCGCCTATTTTGGGCTAGCAGCAAACTTTGCCATCGCCATGACGCCTGGCTTGACCGAGACAGTGCTTGCCTACGTTGGGCTGAATACGGTCTTCTGGCTGGTTGGGTCTATTGCTGCTACCGCAGGTATTCTGTCGCGGCTACTGCGTTATACGCCACAAGAGGCTGTTGAACAAACCCAGCAGATAAAGCTCTCTAGCTTCTGGCGCTTTCCGCGCCTATTATGGGTTCCCATGTTTGTCTCAGCCCTCTTTGGGGTCGGCTTTGGGGCCTACTTCCAGTTCTTCGCCATTCTGCTGGAACGACGAGAAATTGTCGCCGCGCCTGTCTTTGCCGCATATGGTATCAGCATTATCGTCACCCGTATCCTTTTTGGTCGTTACTTGGACCGGATGGGCCTAACACGCGTGTTGATTGCCTCAGCGATCATGATGGTTTCGGGATTAATCATGGCCGCATTTGGTCATACGCTCCTTTTGCTCGTGACATCGGCTGCGCTGATTGCCGCAGGAGGGGGCTTCTTTCACCCCATGCTCATTGCCCATCACGTCACGCTACTGCCTGAAAGACCTGGTTGGGCAGTGGCCTGCTTCTACTTTGGCTTTGATGCAGGGCTTGGGGTCGGAGCCTGGCTGCTGGGATTTGTACTGGATATATCGGGATTGACGGCGCTTTATTTGGTGGCTATGCTTATCACGGCGTCGATCCTCTTTTTTATTCCAATATTGGGACATCAGCAGGAAGCTTGATCATACCTGCTAACGTATTAAGGGAAGAATGCATTGCACCCAGTTCATCCAGAACCACTAACTCAGAATCGCCAACTGCGTGCGTTGCATTCGGTACGATTGAGGCCGAATGCAACGCACGGTTGCGCATCTGATGGGTCGCTTGACCCTGTTTTTCAACCGTGCAATGCATTCTCACCAATGCATTCTCACCATCGTGCCCCCAAACTGAGATGCTCTCGTTCAACGGGGGTGCGTTTTAGTTTGGGGGTACAAGAGTGCGTCGCACTGTTCAGAGAAAGATCCAAGCGCCCATCCGCAATTGAACAGTGCGACGCACTCGACTGGCTAACATTCTCGCCCCGAAACCCAAAGGCACCCGTTCAAAGGGGTTTGTTGGTCACTCTGGGGAGATTATGCTATGATCTATGAAGTTTTTGGCGTAAGCAAAACGCATGATAGGTCAAAAACGGGTTTTGCCTACAAACAGTTGCCTCTGCGATTTTAGTGACGAAAGATACATAAAAGTTTGCCTCACTTTGCCTACTTGTGGTCGGTCGGCGGTCTGTATGAGCTGAAACGGAGTAGGAAATGGTTAAATTACCTTACGATTGGCTCCAAAATAGCTCAAAAACCCCTCCATATGGCCAAAATGTAGGCAAAGTGCTGTCAGACAATAGGGAATCCTCGACAGAGGACGGGAACGCTCCGTAGACACCTGAGACAACCTAAGCGAGGCCATGTGGTCAGACAATAGGGAATCCTCGACAGAGGACGGGAACTAGAGTTTTTTATATTGCTTAGTGTCGTTGCCTTAGGTCAGACAATAGGGAATCCTCGACAGAGGACGGGAACAAGTCTCCACAATCCGACGTCAATGCACAGAAGGTCAGTCAGACAATAGGGAATCCTCGACAGAGGACGGGAACGAAGAGAAAAAATTTGGTTGGTGTGAATTTATTCGTCAGACAATAGGGAATCCTCGACAGGGGACGGGAACCCAAAATCATTCTCAACCAACGGCAGCTCAGTATCAGTCAGACAATAGGAATCCTCGACAGGGGACGGGAACGTCATGCCCTATTCGTCTAGCATAGTTTCTTCCTTGTCGACCAATAGGGAATCTTCAGCAGGGAAGATAAAAAAACAGTTTGCTGTCTGAACCAAGCTAAAACGTAAAGGACCTGCTACACTATGGGCAGGTCTTTTGTGTTCTATGGCAGTAAGTTGACGCTTCTCAGGAACATCAGAAACGGTACGAATTACTCAGATTCTTCATCTTTTTAATCTTGTCATCTTTGTTATTTATAGGACTGACAATCATTCATCCAACTGCACCACGGACAGATAAATATCGAACAAGGATTAGAAGATTACGCAGATTTCTCATCTTTCCATCTTTGTTATTTTCTCTTTCTACTAAAATTGCTCTACCCACCCAAGACTCTGCTATAATGACAAAAAGTCTTTAGATCCTCAGAGCCCGTTGACCTTGGCAACGATTCCTCTCCCAAGGCAGAAGCCAAAGCAACGCGGTCCTTCCCCCATACGCTTGCAATCAAATTCTATCCCGATATACTTGGCCTACCTCAAACACCTGCGGTGTCCCAAAAACTGCGGTACCCATAGGAGAGCAACATGACCTGGATCAAAACTATTCAGCCCGAAGACGCAACGGGTGCATTAAAGGAAATCTACGAAAAGACAAAGTCGCCCCACGGCACATATGACAATGTATACATCTCAAAGAGCCTGCGCCCTCAGACAATTTTGGGGCATGATGTGCTCTATCGAGCCGTGTTGCATCATCCTGATATCACGCTGCCGCTCTGGTTTCTAGAGCTAATAGCGACCTATACAGGCGTGCTTCTCAATTGTACCTACTCGCCCACTCATCACGGTGCAAATTACCGAGCACTGCTCAACGATCCGACCCGCCAAGCCGAAATCGACGCAGCCTTGGAAGCCGATCGATTCGAGGATGCCTTTAGCGGCAAGGAGTTAGCGTTCCTCCAGTATACGAAAAAACTAACCCTCACACCTGGTGACATTACCGAGGAAGATATCCAAGCCATGCGAACCGCGGGGGCAGATGATGGTGAAATCCTGGAAATAAACCAGGTCTGTGCCGTCTTTAACTACTCAAATCGTTCACTGGCGGGGCTAGGTGTTGATGTCGGTGATGACCGTGTTGGGTTCTATTAAGATGGATTCATATTTTGATCTGGGGCCTCATACTTTTCCCGTAACAACAGAGTCTCCAGAAACCCAATGCTGGTTTGACCGAGGGTTAAATTGGTGCTATGCCTTTAACCACGAAGAAGCTGAGTTTTGCTTTCGCAAGGCAATTGAGCACGATCCAGAGTGCGGGATGGCTTATTGGGGACTGGCCTACGCGGCTGGCCCCAATTACAACATGCCTTGGTTTAACTTTACTGATGATGAGCTGCAGTCTACGCTTTCGGTCTGTTATGATGCATCCCAAAAAGCCCTTACCAAGGTTTCCGATGCCACTGAGCTGGAAAGAGGATTGATTGATGCCTTAGCGCGACGCTTTCAAGCGGATTCTGTTCAAGAGATTGAACAGTGCCAACAGTGGAACGAGGCATACGCGCAGGCTATGCGTATGCTCTATCAGAAATACTCAGCCCATTCCGATATCGTTGCCTTAGCCGCTGATGCACTAATGAGCCGTACACCCTGGCAATTGTGGGATCTGGAGCGCGGGGAACCGCCGGAAGGATCCGATACGCTGGAGGTCAAGCAGATCTTGGAGGCTGAAATGGCCCGGCTGGAGGCCGCGGCCGAACCGCACCATGCAGGGATTCTCCATTATTACATCCATTTAATGGAGATGTCACCGATCCCTGAGGAAGCACTTCCGGCAAGCCGGGCATTGGGGGGCCTGATCCCTGATGCTGGCCATCTGCACCATATGCCCTCCCACATCTACGTGCTCTGTGGTCAATACGAGGAATCACTTACGGCGAATGAGATTGCCCATGCGGTGAATGAGAAATATTTGGCCTATGCCGGGGCAAATAATTTCTATACCATCTACCGTGCCCATGACATCCACTTTGTCATGTATTCCGCTATGTTTTTGGGGCAATCTCAGCGGGCTATCGAGGCAGCCACCGAGATGGCTTCCATGATTTCTCCAGAGCTAATACACGAAGGCAAGGCCATATTCAAGAACTATATGGATGGATTTGTCGCCATGGGGGTTCACGCTTACATTCGCTTTGGGCGATGGCATGACATTATCTCCATGCCCCTTCCTGAGGAGCCGGAATCTTACTGTGTGACCACGGCAATGCTTCACTATGCCAAAGGCGTGGCTCATGCCGCATTGGGACAAATTGAATCTGCTGAAGCAGAGAGGGAGCTATTTGACGCAGCTTATTTGCAGGTTCCCGAAAAGCGGATGATCTTCAACAACGAATCTCGGGATATTCTGGATGTGGGTAGAGAGATGCTTCTTGGTGAGTTGGCATATCGCAAAGAGGATTATGAAATCGCCTTTACTCATTTACACCGCTCTGTTGAACTGCATGACAATCTCAAGTATACTGAGCCGTGGGTGTGGATGCAGCCGACTCGTCACGCATTGGGTGCCCTGTTATTGGAGCAAGAGCGTGTGGAAGAAGCCGCTGCTATCTATCGCGCCGACCTTGGGCTGGATAAGGTATTGGGGCGCCCCTATTGGCATCAAAACAATGTCTGGGGCCTGCACGGGTACCACGAGTGCCTTCAGCATATGGAGCAGCACGAAGAAGCAGCAATGATCAAGCCAAAATTGACTCATGCCCTAGCCAAGGCAGATATTGAAATTAGCTCATCCTGTTTTTGTCGTCGAGAACATCTGTGTTGTGATGAGTAATGCCCGCCTCAAGAGTTTCCAACAAGCTTCCCCCAAAGATGGTGGCCGAATTACAAATGATAAATTCTTAATGACGAATGGTAAATATACGCGGTAGCAGCATCAGGACCCTCATTCACCATTTGCAATTCACCGTGCATTATTCACCGTGTGAGGACCTTTGCCTGCAACAAATGAACTGTCGATAAGAACATCCACAATGTTGTGTTGGCATGAGAGACTTGAATGACCGAACACTGGATAAACATATGTCGAAATTTTCCGAGAAATTATATAAATGCTGGCATCCCGTCGCTTACAGCCACGCTGTCTCTGCAGATACGCCTTACAATTCTATGCTGCTGGATGAAGCGTTGGTCATCTGGCGGACGGCAGATGGTACACCGCACGCTATGCAGGATCTCTGTATCCATCGAGGGACAGCGCTCTCCCTCGGGTGGATTAAGGATGACTGCATTGTCTGCCCCTATCATGCCTGGGAGTATAATACTGACGGCGCGTGTGTGAAGATTCCACAAAAGGAAGGCGGTTCGATTCCAACCAAAGCCAGAGTCAAGAGGTTTTTGTGCCAGGAGCGCTTTGGGCTAATTTGGGTTGCACTGGCGGAACCCGTCTATCCGCTGCCGGAGATTCCCGAGTTGGAAGATGATGGTTGGAAGGTTGTCAACACAGGGCCCTATGAGTGGAAGAGCGATGCTTCGCGTCAGTTGGAAAACTTTACCGATTTCGGTCACTTCCCGTGGGTCCATCCTGGGTTGTTGGGGGATCCAGAGAGACCTATTGTCCCCGAGCATGATGTGGAAATTCGAGACCATATACTCCACTACACCATCGTTAGACCCGAGGCCCCCAACACAGATGATTTTCCCGTCTTTGCCAACGAGGAGGAAGCCAAACCCGAACGCCGCAGCCGATACGAGATTCATCTGCCTTATACAATTGTACTGCGCCTAGGGTGGGGCCGTGAGAAGGGCATGGTCTACTTTTATGTAGGGCAGCCCATGGCCGAAAAGCACTGCCGAGGGTATTGCATTGTGGGACGCAATTACGATTTTGACGAACCGGACAGCGTATTACAGGGCTTCGAGGATACAATCTTTGGCCAGGATCAGCGTATTGTCGAATCTCAGCGTCCGGAACAGGTCCCCTTTGATTTAGCAGATGAACTACATTTGAAATTTGATGCCGTCGCCATCAACTATCGTCGGGCCATGCAGCAGCAAGGATTGGACTATTATCATTATTTGAATGTTCTTGAAGAATGAGTCGTTACAAGAATGACTGAATCCATAGATTGCCATGAAGGTGAACAGGTGGCACAATACACTCGTTCAATATAGTTATACTCAGCTCTGTTTGAAAACAAGAGTTTGGTCACTCTGGTAGAGCATCGGAGAACTCCTGTTTTCAAAACGACCGCAGTATAGCTCTGTCCTAATTGAGAATAACCTACCCGACTAAAATAGTATCGAATGACTCTCGTCTATGCCCAACCGCAGTGTAAATAAGCAGTGAACAAACCAAATCCCAATAAGGAGACAATTTCTGTGAATTTAAAACGTGTTCAGCTCGTTGGTCTAATCGTAGCGCTTTTTTCACTTCTCTTGGTTGCTTGTGAGCCGGTGACTGTGCAAGCACCAGCCGAACAACCTTCAGCACTAGAAGAAATCTTGGAGAGCGGTGTGCTCAAGGTCGGTACGACTGGCGACTTTAACCCTATGAGCTTTAAGGATCCAGAGACGGATGAGTATGTGGGGCATGATATTGAATTGGTTACTCAGCTTGCAGCCGATATGGGTGTAGAGATTGAGTTTGTGCCTACCGATTGGGCCAACTTGGTGAGTGGCGTGGCAGCAGGCAAATATCACATTACGACTGGTGCATCCATGAATATGGGGCGTGCCAAGACGGCCGGATATACACTGCCCATTGTAGAAGTAGGGACGGTTCCGCTTATGTTGAAGGAAAATGAGGGTAAATTCAATAGTTGGGCAGAGATTAATAGCGCCGAAGCGATTGTTGCTGTAACGCTAGGTACAGTCTTTGACGAACAGGCCCGAGCACTCTTTCCTGATGCCGAGATTACGGCCGTTGAGTCACCGGCCCGAGATTTTCAGGAGGTATTAGCAGGTCGAGCAGATGTCTCTATCACCAGCAACATCGAGGCATCTCAGCTGATCCAAACCTATGAGGAGCTGATGGTTGTTCCGGTGGATGGCCCTCAGAATGCTAATGCCATTGCCCTGCTTGCACCTCAGAAAGATCAGGTTCTAATCAACTACATTAACGTCTGGATTACTATGAAAGAAAAGAGCGGTTGGCTAGAGGCATTACGGGCCAAGTGGCTTTCACTAGAGTAGACACCTCAGATATTGTCGTTCCTAAAGGAATGGTTAATGCGGGTAATGTCCCAATTAAACCCAAGTAGATTTATCGGCAGATTGCAGTGGGGGCTACGCCAGCGGCACGTCTCGTGGCGCACATGGGTGTGCTTATTAAATGGTTGCGATCTACTGTTTATGAACAGAGCGCTGCGACGTATACCTTCGCTATTGGCACCGCGATGGGCAAGCATTTCTATGCTTTGGGTCGTTGCGCTCCTGCTTGTAGGCTGTAGCAGCACGGGACGCCGTTATACCTGGGGCTGGTATATCGTCTCTCCGCTAACTGAGACTGGACGTAGCAATCTTCAATTCCTGTTGCGTGGGTTGTGGCCGACGATCAGTATTTCACTCTTAGCCTTCTTTTTTGCTATTCTCATTGGCTTGTTTGTTGGCATGTTGGCATTGGTGCCTGGGCGTTGGCCGCGAGTAATCAATCGGTTTTACGTCGAAGTGATTCGGGCAATCCCATTACTCGTCTTGTTGCTGTGGGTCTATTATGGTTTGCCCATTTCGCTGGGTATTGAACTCGATGTGTTCACGGCCGGCGTTGTTGCATTGGCCTTGAGCGATAGCGCATTTGAGGCAGAGATATTTCGTAGCGGTATTCAATCGATTGCCAAAGGACAACGAGAGGCTGCTGCCTCGTTGGGGCTTTCCGCTTGGCAATCCATGAGACTTGTCGTGCTACCCCAAGCCATCCGCCGAATTTTGCCGCCCCTGGGTAACCAATTTGTCTACGTCCTCAAGATGTCATCTCTGGTCTCTGTCATTGGCTTGGCCGAGCTAACTCGCAAAGCCAATGAACTCAACGTAACCGAGTATCGGCCACTGGAAATCTACACAGCCCTGATTGTTGAGTATCTTCTGTTAATCCTGATCGTCTCCTACTTTGTACGCAAGCTTGAGCAACGGATGGATGTAAACTAAGCATTATGGATAGATTATCTTTAACGACATTCCGCTTGATTTACAGGCTATAATAACCGATCTTTACTGCCGAGCGTGCTATGCAGAGAGTAACCTCAATCGCCTTTCCAACTTCCGTGTCCCTAAATACATCCCTTTTTAGACATGGGGAACGTGCGCCCAACCTCTTAAGTAGGCTTCTGTCACTAACTTAAACGTCTCATCAAAATCTCCACCCCGCTGTAGCTGTTGATTCAGTTCTAGCATCACATATCCATGGACTAAGGCAAAGACGCCGCGCAAGGCAGCTAGAGAGTGGGTCTCACCAACAATCTTTTCCATCAATGTCTGTAAAGGCAAGACCATCTCTACCAATATCTCTTCATTCGGGCGACCCTCTCCTGGCTTCGTTGTCATAGCAAGGATATAGAATTCAGAATTCGTATTTGAGATGAGCCAGAAATTGGTGAAATTTACGTTGTACCCATAATTTTGATCATTCTTCCCATAATTCTGCTCTATAAATCATTCACGCTATCATATAAGCTGTTCCTTGCCTCTGATAGGTTAATTCGCCTTAATTTAGTAAAATATAAAAATCAACCAGAAAATATGGCTAAATTCTGACTGCTCACATAGTGGTCGCTCCGACCTAGCTGAGTGGCTGAAAGCTCTTTTATGTTTGAAGGATCCACTTATGATAAATCGACCAAAGCTTGTCGCACTGGTTTTGCTCTCTCTTTTGTTGTCCGCTTGCCAAATTGATCTTGCTTCACCCGCATCTTCCGCTGCAGAGCAAGATGCGGGAACGATTGTGGATGATGCTGTGGATGATGCTGTGGATGAAGCAATAGCAGAAAACAACGCATCAGAAGCCGTATCAGATAATAGAACCCAGGTTCAGGATTCAGGAGCAGATAGCACCACTGTCCACCCAGCAGAAGAACTAATTGCCACATTTACTCAACCGTCCGAGACCAATGGCGATATGCTGGTCTTGTATGGTCAAGTTCTTGACGTGAATGAAACGCCCATAGCGAACGCTGTCGTTGAGATCTGGCAGACCGATTCAACGGGCGTCTATGATCATCCCGGTGATCCCGGCACCAATTCGCGAGATACAACCTTCCAGTTTTACGGAATGTCTACAACGGATCCGAATGGTTGGTATGCATTCCGCACCATTGTACCCGGCCGCTATGAACCACGTCCACGCCATATTCATTATAAAGTCAAACAAGGGAACGATACCCTGCTGACCAGTCAGTTCTACTTTAGCGATGATATTGCAGAGGTCCAAGGGGAAGGCATGTTCCGAGCTGTAGGTGAAAGTGGGGATCTACTGTTGCTCCAGCTTGTACAAGGCGAGGGTCAACTGCTAGCCAATGGCCGTATTGTGGTGGATATGGGTATTGGTTCTGGGAGCCTACCTCTAACCCCTTCCCAGGCAACGGGACCGTATTACCCGGTGGTCGATCTAGTAGCGTATGACAATGATCTAGTTAGACTTCCATAGGAGTATTGGCTACTTATTCTTCAATAATAGATTTTGTGTTCTGTAATATGCCGAAAATCTGTTGGATTTCTTCACTTGCTGCATTAAATCCGCAATGAACTACATAAGCTCTGCCATTTAACAGAACAAAATACCAGATACGTCCAACCACATACGCACCGTAAAGTGAATGCCCGTCTTGGTTGAGTAATTGGACTGTAACCATTACAACCATCAACTGGCCCAACGGATCTTTTTGTCCAATTTCTTTCTTATACTCATGCAAAAAGAAAAAGGGACGTTGGGGAGAGTGACGCCCTTGGGCTACCATAAAGTCAACTTCACCAGAAAGGATGTCATCTTTATACGCTACAGAAAATCTCGCTTTGGGGGACTCCTACCGAGCGATCTCAAGTTCGCTTACCTTTCTTTGATCATTCCTGGATACTCCCGATAAAATCCCAATGCTTCAAGCAATGGTTGCCCGTCACTATTGAGCACTGAACTGTCATTCCAGTGGTTGACCGTTATACGACTTTCAAAGCGGAGGGCATGCCCCATCCAGAGTTGGAGCGCTTGTTTTGTCAAAAGGTCCTCTACACCTTGAATGGTTGTGATGCTGCCCCCCGTCTCTTCAATTAGCAGGATAGGTAGGCCGCTGTCCAAGACGAGCCAAGTAGATGGAATACGGGCAAAGCGTATCGGTGCGCCGTTGTAGGCAAGCGGAAGTGGAGCCGAAACAGATTGCTCTTCGTGAAATTCGGCCAATGCAAAGACATTAGCTGGATCACAAGCATTGAGAAGAACCAGTTCTCGTCTTGCCTCGTTACCTAACTCACTGTCAGCTTGAACAGATACACCCCAGTCGCTGTCTTCTTGGCGCTCCTGTTTTGAACTGTACCCACGTAACTGATCCAGCACCTCTGTTGACGCAAACTGAACACCAGGTAACCCTTTGACAAAATAGCCGCGCCGAATCTCACCCCTTAACTCTAATCGCTGAAGCTCTTGATAGATGGCAGACCACTCCCAACTGCCTTTCTCATTCTCCAAACTCTTTCGGGTAACAACACCATAGCGGGCCAGCAACTGACGTACTTGGCGGGCCACTCGCTCAGAAGCAGGTAGCTCTCTGCCCAGCACACCAATTCGGTGGACCAAGGTCCAACGGCCGGACTGACTGGATGTCGAATGGCTAGGATTTGAAGAACGGTTGTCAGCAGTCGATGAGCTGGAAAGAGTAGGTGGCGTATTTTGGACCATTCGTTCCCGGACCCGCTGTTTGGCTGCACGAAACTCTCGCTGGTTAGGGCGCCGAGAACCACCAACCCACGCCTCCGAGCGCTTCCCCATCCTCTCTGCCAGTTGGGCTTCTAGCGAACTCCCCCTCCTGGCTGTTGAAGAAGATGAAAGAGCTACACTGGAACTCCTACGTTTAGCCAACTGAGTGTGTAGTATGGCCAAGCTGTCGTTAGTCACCAGACCTGCCATGGCCAATTCCATCAGTGCCCCTTCGGCCTCTTCTGTTCCTAGCCCGAGTCCTGCTCGCAGATCGGCAAGGAATACGGCTCCTTCACTCCTCAAGAATTGGTAGACCTCACGACCTTTGTCGCTTATGCCTTTGGCATTATCCTGCTCATCTTCTGGCTGCTTTTCTTTTTGATGCTTGCCTTCAGCATGATCCTCTTGCTCATCTTGGCTCTCCTCTACCTCCTTGACTTGACTTGCCTCTCTATCGAGGTCAATCGCCGGTTCTTCCAGAAAAGAGCGCCCCTCCCCCCGGTAGAAGAAGCGCAGTCGCCCCCGTTGGGGATCTGCTCCGCCTGCTCCTACCCAGACAACATCACCGCTTTGGCAGAGTTCAGCTAGGTCAGACGAGCGATAGTCGGCCACCCGAAGAGCCAGCACATCTCGTTCCCAAATACGGCCAATGAGTGGGGCTGCCCGCAGCTGCTGTAAGATCTGATGGAGGCCGCTTGTCCCTGAGAGTTGAGTCTCTGGGTGGAGATGCTGCCAACGAATTAAAAAGTCCACGTATGTGGTAAAAGAGACTGGTTGGACCTCGTTGCGTAGAATAGTCAACGTGCTGCGGTGCATCTGCTCTAATGTTTGGCGGTCAATATATTCGGCACCCTCTTCCTGATTTGCCCCTTCGGCAGTCGAACTATGTGACTGCTCGTTATCTGAAAAGGGTGTGAAGTGGCCATGAACCAGTGCCCGCTCATCAATTAATCGCGCCAACTCTTGTTTTAGCCACTCACTTGGAAAGGCATAGCGTGCCAGAATCTTTTCCTGGGTGACAGGCCCCACGTGGTTAAGGTAGCGATGTAGAATGGATTGACGGGCCGCGCTCAGCTGATCAGATGGTGGGACACTTTCTGAACGCTCTTCATCGGTTTGAGTGGTTACGCTACGTTCCTGAGTGAAAGCCTCTCGGTACTCCGCCCTATACTCGGCATAGACCCAGCGAGATTGGGGACCGTGGCTGGTTGGGATTGTGAATTCTGTGATGCGCTCATCTGCTGCCAATTCAGCAATCCAGGATGAGGGATCGACCAGTGTACGTGCGGCAATTTCGCTGGCGGTCAGATCACCCAGGTTTTGGAAGAGCAAGGCCAGCTCTTCTAGGCTGCGCGCCTGGGTTTCGGGCGTTGTATGCTGCAAACGGGCGCGCACAGCATCTACTGCTTCCGTACGTAGTAACTCAGATAGATCGATCCCCGTGAGCAGATCCTGAAGCAGATCCCGATTGAGGGCCGCGGTTTGCAACTGCCGCTCACTCTTGGGCGCGTCCCATTCATACATATACTCTTCGATAAAGCGCCAGAGCAGACCACTAGCCACCGGTGAAGGGTGTAAGGACTCCAGGGGGACAACCTCGATCTCACCTTGCTGAATTCCGGTCAGAATTTTCTCCAGGCTGGGTAAATCCATTACATCTTCCAGGCAATCTCGGTAGGTTTCGGCCACAATGGGGAAGTCATCTAATTGACGTACAACCTGAAGCAGATCTTTGGCCCGCATCCGCTGGAGCCAGAAGGGTGTTCGTTTGCCCGCACCGAGTCCAGGCAAAAGTAAGGCCCGCGCCGCGTTCTGACGAAACTGAGCGCCAAAGACGGCTGAATTGGGCAACTCTTGAAAGATATATTCCCGAGCCTTGGCTGGCGTCATGTCGGTGATGAGATCCAGAGGGAAATCCGCGTCAGAGTCTGGAAAGCGAAAGAGGATGCCTTCATCGCTGGTCTGAATCTCCACATCCACGCCAGTTCGCTCCCTCAACGCCCCCGCCAAAACTAATGCCCACAAGCCGTTGACTCGTCCACCAAAGGGCGCTTGAATCACCATACGGGGATCGCCGATGGCATCCTCAAAGAACTCTACCAAGATCGTCTTGTCCGATGAGATAGCCCCTGCATGATCGAGCTGACTGGCTACGTATTCGATGACGTGCCAGCAAGAATTCACATCCAGCGCATATGCATCCTGTAACCATTGGAGCATAGCCTGGACGGAAGGCTCGTCTGGGTTTTGCAGAACGGTTCGCCTAGTGGACCAGCCCTGCTCATGGACAATCTCTCCCAAACGTTCTTCCACGGCCCGTCGAAAGGCACCCACCCGTGAACCAAGGTCGTAGGGGCGCCAAGCAAAGTCGCCACGCCAAAAGGGCATTCGCGGCGTAGCACCTGGAGCATGGGTCACCATCACCTTGTCGTCGGTTAGCTCTGTCACCCGCCACACCTGAGAGCCGAGAATAAAGGTGTCCCCCACTCGGGTTTCGTAGACAAACTCTTCATCCAGATCGCCTAATTTGGTCCGGCCATCTGAGAGGTACGCACCAAAAGTCCCCCGATCCGTGATGGCTCCCCCATTGGTTAAGGCTAAGAGCCGGGTACCTGGTAGAGCTGCCAGTTGATTATTGACCTTGTCCCACACCAGCCGCGCTCGCAGATTGCGGTGCACATTGCTGGGATAGCGACCACTGAGCATCTCTAATAGAGCCGTAAAGACTCGATGTGTGAGATCCTGGTAGGCGTAACTTTGGCGGATTAAGTCATATAGCTCATCGACTGACCAATCCTCAACCGAGACCATGGCCACAATTTGCTGGGCCAGGATATCAAGAGGATTACGCGGGGTGTGGGTTGGCTCCACATCGCCTCGCAACATGCCGCCAGCCACTGCAGCAGCCTCCATAATATCTTCCCGATGGGTAGGAAAGATGCGCCCCTTGGATGTCTGCCCCACCAAGTGACCCGAACGCCCCACCCGTTGTAGCCCCTCGGCCACAGTCTTGGGGGAGTGATATTGGACCACCAGATCGATGGCCCCGATGTCGATTCCTAATTCGAGAGATGAAGTACCAACCAACGCAGGCAACTTACCAGCTTTTAGCTCCCTTTCCAACAGAAGCCGTACCTCTTTGGATATGCTGCCATGATGGGAGCGGATTAGAGCGGGTGCTTCTCCCATGCCGGAGGCCATCATGCCCAGCCCCTTACCTAAGCCATCCTCAATGAGCGCGTTTTCGATGCCCTGCTCCTGAGCGGCTATCTGGGCATTGAGCCGATCGGCCGTCCGTTCAGCCAACCGTCGATTGTTAACAAATATTAGCGTCGATTGATGGGCATCAATTAGCTGAACTGTCCGTGGGATAATAGCCGGCCAGATCGAATCACCTGGCAGATTTTGAAAATCCTCTACTACCGTCTCCACCAAGAGATCAAGATCTTTTTGGTAAGCCGCATCCACAATGGTGACGGGACGATTGCGGATTAAAGATTGACGATTGACGATTTGTTGGTTGGCTGGATTTTGAGACGGGTTTTCGCTTTCCCGTTTGCTAGCCACTGGTCCCTTTTCTCCATTCTCACTTCCCACTTCCCACTCATTCCCCCCCAGATAGCGAGCAACCTCTTCGAGAGGCTGGATGGTGGCAGAGAGGCCGATACGTTGAATGGGCTGATGGGCCACTCGCTGAAGACGCTCCAAACTCAATGAGAGATGGACGCCCCGTTTGGAGCCAGCCAAGGTGTGAATCTCATCCACAATGACCGTGCGTACCGTGCTGAAGATTTCTAGGGATTTGGGACCCGTCAACATGAGATAGAGGGATTCTGGGGTTGTGATAAGGATGTGGGGCGGCTTACGGAGCATAGCCTGTCGCTCTCGTTGGGGCGTATCACCCGAACGTACGGCAACGTTGATCTCTGGCAGTTTCATGCCCAGTTCACGTGCAGTCTCGCTGATACCAGCCAAGGGCACGCGCAAGTTCCGTTCAATATCGTTGTTGAGCGCCTTTAGGGGCGAGATGTAGAGGAGATAGAGCTCATGATTTGTTCGGCCCGACTTCTTGGCTTTCGTTGCTCTCTTTTGGTCCCCCTTGTTCTTGGATTCCTTGTTCTTGAGTTCATTCTGCTTACGGATTAAGGTTCGGTAAATCTGATCGATGCCCCACAAAAATGCCGAGAGTGTCTTTCCCGATCCAGTTGGGGCCAGAATCAAAGTGTTTTCCCTACGTTGGATGGCAGGCCAGCCTTGGGCTTGTGGTGGTGTCGGTTGGCCCAAGGTTTTTTGGAACCAAAGACGGGTTGGCTCTAAGAAAGAAGCAAGTGGGGTATGGGTGTCGGATCCAGTCGGTGGCGCTGCTTTGGTGGCAGAATCGGTTGGCATGGCTGAGTTATTATCCTTCAATCAGAACAAGTGTGCGATTGAAAGAATTATACCATCTTCATCTTATTCATTCAATTTGAAGTAAAAACAGACCTTTCCATCAAAAGTCAAGGTACCACATAATTCCCAACCTTCTGCACCTATCTGATTTAGCGTTTTCTCGGCCATTGCTACGGCCTCGTCAGGTGTGCAGACCAACGTTTTGTATCGCCATTTCCTCTTTGGCTCAACGTGGATCATTGGTTGAGACGAGCTGACGACAGGTGATGTTTTGTCCGGTGACCAAACAGGCGGAACCGAAGGATAGATAGGTAAGGGGTTTACTTCATTTCGGATATGTTTTCCAGCATTCATATGTTTGACTCCTATTTAATCATCTCGCTAACCTGTTGCTCAGGCACATGCTCGGTATTGGTGAGTACTTCATCAACCAATCCATATGCCTTGGCCTCCTGGGCATCTAGATAAAAGTCTCGATCCATGTCTCGTTCAATCTGCTCTAGGGCTTTTCCCGTATGGGTCGTCATGATCTCTTCAACCCGACGACGTACTCGGACAAGCTGCTGGGCATGAATATGAATGTCGCTGACTTGGCCGCTGATTCCATTTCCGGCGATGAGGGGCTGATGCATATGAATAACTGCATTCTCCATGGCAAAGCGGCGGCCTGGCTGCCCAGCCGTTAGCAGAACAGTGCCGAAGCTATGGGTGGATCCCACTGCGATGGTTGTAATAGGTGCTTTGGTCTGCTGCATGGCGTCATAGATACCCAACCCGGCATGAACCTCACCACCTGGGCTGCTGATGTACATCTGAATGGGCAGATTGGAAGATTCACCGTCCAGATAGAGCAATTGGGCAATGATTACATTGGCAAATTGATTCTCGATGGGCGATCCAACAAATATGATGCGATTGTTGAGCAGCATCGAGTAGATATCGTAGGCCCGCTCTCCCCGGTTGGTTCGTTCAGTTACAGTGGGGATAAGATTGAGTGGTGTTAGATATGATGGCATTGTTGACTGATAAGTTCTCATTTAAAAATCTCCAAACAATAATTAATTTTCAAAATAGTATTCCCAGCCTTCCCGCCAGGCAAAATCGGCGATTATGAGATCTTCAATTGCTTCTCCATTGAGATAATGATCAAAAGCCCAGCGAGTGGCAACGTGACCGATCACGAGTACGTTATCCCAACGGAGTGACAGATCAGGCAGAGTTCGGCCGACTCTTTGAACGGCCTGACGCCAGCTTTCACCGTTGGGGTAGGGTTTGTCCAGGTAGCGCAACCGATCCCGATGCAGTTCATCGACGGGTTGGCTATTTAGTTGACCGTAATCACATTCTCGAAGACGCCAATCCGCCAGAATTGGGACAGCAGAATCAGCAAATGCAATTTGAGCCGTTTCCAGCGCTCGACCAAGATCTGATGTGAAGACAGCCTGGATACCATCCTGCTGACGTCTTTCACCCAGTTCTGCAGCCAATCTACGACCTTGCTCAGAAAGACGGCTGTGATGCCAGCCCGTTGCAATCCCTCGGTCGTTATCCTCACTTAATGAATGGGTTTCAAAGACCAATCTTCTGATCATTATGTTTCCCTATGCTCTCTACCCAACCTTGTTGAGAAACAGATGGCTCTTCTCCCCAAAAAGGGTCGTGAGCCTAACAAGGTGTTGTTGCCATCTCTTATCCTGTTGGTAGCACCATTGGTATAGCTCTTGTAACGTAAAGGTTATTGCACCCACCGCCAGGTTTACTGCAATGGCTGAAGGCTGTTCCACCATGCCAACGTCTTGAGGAAGCATCATCGTTGGACCGTAGCCACTGCCGGTGTTGGGGTAAACCGGCATCAAACAATCAGGTAATATATTGTCTCTTTCATCCGCACAGGGACGATGGGTGATTGATACATTGGTATGTATTTTGTCTGCATCAATTATATTTTCTTCCAGACGAATATCAATCTCTGTTTTAGCAGGCCACTCATGGTTATCATCTAGATGCTGGATTTGGATCGAGAGGTGATAGGGTGGGTTAAAGGTCGTTACTTGACCAAATCGATGATAGGCACGTCCATTTTCCTCACCTATCTCTTCGAAATAACCACCTTCTTTTTCGTCCATTTTGATCTCAACGCCCCACCACTCACACAACCCGGTGGCCGTGCCAACGTAGCGCCAGACTTGCCTAGGTGGGGCTGCAATTTCAATTGTCTTGTGGATCGTTACTGGATTCATCAATATGCTCCTCGCGCTGCTTGGATAAAGTAATTTCCTCTGTTTCCTCGCTTTCTACCAACTCTTTCAGTGTAGCCAGTCGCTGTTCCCACAATGGTTCATAATGAGCAAGCCATGCCGCAATGGGCGACAAATTCATCGGTTCCAGATGATAAAGCTGCTCTCGCCCTATCTTTTCGGCTCGTACTAACTTCGACTCGCGCAGGATACGTAGATGTTTGCTTACCGCTGGTTGGCTGATGTGGGGCAAGCGGGCCACTAGATCCCCGGCACGTAGTGGACCTTCATCGCGAAGGAGATCGAGGATAATGCGTCGGTTGGTGTCAGCGATGGCTCGGAAAGAAGTTGATTCGGACATGAGAATAATGTATAACCAAATGGTTATGTGATATGTAAGACTGAATCCTTTGCTAAAAGTTAGGGGGGGCGCGGACTGTTTCTTGATCATTTGGGACATTTCGCATGGTAAGCTAAACTTGTTCAGTAGCATTAAGTCATAGATTTCAATCTGAATAAATTCATCTGGCTATCTATACTGCGGTCGTTTTGAAAGCAGATGTTTTCCAAAGCTCTACTAGAGAAACTAAATACCTGTTTTCAAACGGAGCTGAGTATAACAATTGGAGCATGAATTCATGACAACAGAAGAAAGTCGTAAGGTGACGTTACCGAAGCATATTGACCAGACTGTTCAGGCTTTCCAAGGAGTGGATGGCGATACAGTCCAAAGACTCCGCCAGGATGTAATTACGTACGCATCCAGCCGATTCAGCAATAGCCAGTCTGACATTGAGGTGCCCGCGGATCTTGTGGCATATCTGGATAAGGTTGCGTTGCAGGCGTACAAGATCACCGATGCAGATGTGGAGAGCTTACAGGCAAAGGGGTATTCAGATGACGCTATATTTGAGCTAACGGTGGGCGCTTCGTTGGGTGTAGGAGTGGCAACCTGGCAAGAGGGAATTCAGGCGATCGACGCATTTTTTGATGCAGAAGAGGAGCGTAACCATGCGGCTTGACATGTTGGAAGAAGGGCGAGGCCTACGCCCGATTCAGCGGCTATTCGCCACTATCATTAAGAAATTAGGGGGCAACTTTATGCCCCCGCCCGTGATTATTCTTTCTTATCGCCGAGAACTCTTTGGCAAACAATTCGTCAAAGCAGAACAACAAGCCTTGAGAGAAGCAACCTATTGGAGCAAGGCTGATGCGGAACTGATGGCCGCTTTTGTCTCCAGTCAAAATGCATGTCGCTACTGAACGGATATTCACACTGCGGTCGCAGTGCAAGGCTATGATTCGCTGGTGGTCCAAGCTGTCTTGGATGATTGGCGTTCGGCACCTGTCAGTGAGCAGATGAGAGCAACTCTAGGGTATCTCGAAAAACTCGTCTCACCAGAAGTCACAGTGGACGCAGCGGATATTGCCCCCATGAATATAGCTGGGGTTAGCCGCATAGGCATGGAAGAAGCAACCTTGATTGCTCTTGTTTATCAGACTATTTGTCGCTTAGCCGACGCTTTAGATTTCAACTTGACGCCTGAAGAAAATTTGTCTTCTTCAGGAAAATTTTTATATCAATTTGGCTACACAACATCAAGCTTGCCGGGATAAGGCCATTTCAAGAAATGGATTAAGCAAAACAGAACGGTTAGCCCCCCATACGCATCAATGTAAGCAAATGAGGAGCGATTTTGACACGCGCGAAGGCCCCAATTACGGCATTTGAGGTCTATTGGGCGTCCATACAGGCACTTCACGGTTCGATTTTATTCTAGTACCCAGCAGGTTGCTGGACTAATTCCGTCAACTCATCATCAACCGTAATGGCAAAATGCCCCCGGGGTCCAACGATCTTGTTGAGCATAATCGACTGAAACTCTTGTTGTTCCAACTCGGTCAATTCGTTTACCAAGGGGCTGTTGATAAATTTCTTGTAGGGTTCACTCGTGTCCATAAAGGGCATGATGTACATAGGAATCACCGCTTGTAACATGGCGGCGCGTTTTTTGTCTGTACGGTTGACCCCGGCTCGATGCCAGAGCCTGGAATCATAGATGATGTACGTTCCAGCAGGCGCCTCAAGGACGTCGGCTTCTGGACCGTTGTAGGGTAATCCATGCTTGGCCCGATAGCCCTTCTCGCGATAAATGACACCCGTTCCCCACTCATCCGGCGGGCCTTCACCTCGGGTATGGGTGCCGAGCTTGAACGCTGTGGCTCCGTTCTCTTTGCGAAATTCCGAGACGCAAAGATTGCGCTGGACACCCATAACGAGTTCGGCTACTTGGTGGGTGCGAATCCAGTTTCCGTTGGTGCTGCCGTTGCGACCGGCAATGCCCCAGAGGTAGGGATAATCGGAGTGCCAGCCTTGGACATCCCGTTGACCGTCATCCTTCTCCAGAACAGCAAAGCTGGGCGAATGTCCCAGGCGAATTTCATGGGTTCCCATGTATTGACGAATCAGCCACAGGGTGACTGGCTCTGCTGCGGCCCTGGCTACGGCTGCGCTTTCCGTTAGCGCCAACTTGCTCCGATCATAAGTCTCGCTATCCCAGCGGCCGGTACAACTGGCTCGCTCTAATTCTTCGATTGTTTCTGCATCCAGTATACTGGGTACCGCAACCCAGCCATTCTCCTGGAATCGCGTGAGATAGACCGAGGGCAGCTCGGCTGGGCCATGTTTTGGGACGAAGATAGCCCCTTCACCAGATAAGCTACCATCTCCAGCTAAGGCAATGCTATCCTGACGCAGGATGCAGCCCTCCCCAGACATTTCGGCATCCAATACAAGACTACTTACCACATGGCGATAGGCGTTGGCCCCATCGACTTTGTCCCAAATAGCCTTGTCGTCGACGTGATCAAACGTCCCAATACCATCTTCCGACGCACCTAAGAAGTAGCCATTTAGCGCACGTAGCAATGTGAAGTGAGATGTCGGTTTTTCAATACGCACCACTCGTTCATCAAACAGTTCATTTTCCCACATGGTTTTAGTTCCTTGGTTATTGGTTGCTGGCTGGTCTATTGTTACCATAGGCGGAACGAATTAACATACACTGTCCACTGTCCACTAATCAGACTTCATCTGGCCGAAGTCCATACGCAGCCCGATAATCATCATACACCATCTGCTCATACTGGGTCATCTGGGTAATGGGGAGTTCAACCGGCATCATACCCTGAAGGGAAGATTCATAGAGGGCAATGCACAGCTCTACATCTTTGCGGCCACCGATACCATACTCGGGTTCTGTATCGTTGACCGCCGCGTTGGCAATGGTCATAATCTCTTCTGCTGTACCGATATTCCAATCATCGATGGCGTACCCCCTGAAGGGATTTTCATAGACAATTTCTGGTTCGGTATGGACAACAAGCCGAGTCAAGACTCGCATTCCGTTGACGCTGTGGGTCTGCCGCTCAATGGGGACATCCTGCATCTCACCCTTGACCTCTAATCGTAGCTTATAGTCCGGTTTAAAGTAATCGAGATCCAATATGTTCCCTTTGGTTCCCGATATGTGCCGATACTTCATGGGCTGTTCGCCCACCAAAGAGGTTTCGTAAACACCTACAGCACCGCTCTCAAATTCGAGCATGGCGTGACCAAAATCCTCAAAGACCTTATCTTCGCCCGGATTGAATTGCTTGGTGATGGCCACGATCTTCTTGGGTTCGCTATTGGCCGCTAATCGAAGCTGAGACATGCGGTGGACGCCCATGTCGATGCAGATACCTGAGTGGGCGCGGAAATAAGAGACAGGGCTTTCTATGCCCCGGGGCTTGCCCGCGTCTTTGACGTAAGGTAGTTGCCGGAATGGCTCTACAAAGTGAACTCGTCGGATATCACCCAGGATCCCTTCAGTAATTAGTTTGTTAATCACGCGGTCGCCGGGCATCCGAAAGTAGTTTTCCGCGACTTCGTAGTGGACGCCATTCTTCTGACAACTGTCGATGATGAAATCACAAAGGGCAAGGGTGGGAGCCATGGGCTTTTCAACCAGCACATGGACCTTGCGCTCAGCGGCCATCTTGGCAATCACGTGATGGGTGTAATCTCCAGTTGCAATGTCCAGAACATCCGTATCTGGGTGCCTATCCAGCATCTCCTCCACATTGGTGTAGTGCGGAACGCCATATTCTTGGCCGACTTCTCTGGCGATGGCTTTATCCATATCACAGATGGCGACGTGCTCGATGTCTCCATGTTTGGCCAATTCGGCTATGGTCGGCAGATGCCAACGCCTAGCAACAATGCCACACCCAACGGAGGCGATTTTGGCTCTTCTCATTGACTTCTTCTCCTTCAGTTCCTTTGCAGTTCAGTTTGTGCTTTGACGGCAAGAAAATCTCATTTCTTCAGAGTAAAATCGGCAAATGAACTTTTCTCTGTGAATCTCTGTGCTCGCTCTGTGAATCTCTGTGAAACCCCTTTTGGTTCTGGCTCGTCCAGGTTAGGAACGAGAACTATATTATGGGGTCATTTGGAAAGGCTAAGCCCAATTGAAACGCGCAAGTTATTTAGGATGCATTCCTTAACGAACGTAAAATCCTTCAGACAGCTCTTTCTTCTTATTGATCAGAGGATGCATGATCCCAGCCCCAGCTGGCCAAACGCCCTTATCTGCCCGAACATTTATACATAACCTTTGGGCATGAGGCGTCAGAGTTTCCCAAATTTCATAAGGCATGGTTTTTCTCAATCTCTCAATGGGAAACCAGGGGGCAACGTATTCAACATTGGGCATGGCTCGAATCTCTTTGGAAAGATTGGGTGTGGCACCATGCCAGGCTCGATTGTCGCGAAAGACACCTGCCCCAGCAGGCGCGCCAACCAGAGTAGATAGTCGCATCCAATCCGGTTCATCTTCCGGTTTTGGGGGGAGCTGTTGCACAACATGGGTTCCAGGAATCTGACGGATGGGTCCATTCTCCCATGTTAGGTCCGACATGAGAAAGTTGATGGTAACCATAGGGGCCGTCATCTCCATCATCAGCTTGAGGGCAGGAAGGTCAACACCACCAGTACTATTCGGGTTGATTTCAATGTCGAAGTGTTTGGCTTGTTCTGCCCGGCCATCCAAAATCAGCTGGGCATCACGACCATCTGAGTGTAAATGTTGATATTCGATAGCACCAGGTAGAGCCAAATCCCCACCTGCACCCCACACACCATACTCAGCAGTGCCAAAGATCTCTGTGAGAATAGGCGTCGTGGTGGGTAGATCAATCATGCTGGCCCAAATTGGATCGTGGAGCATTTGACGGGATGCGGATGATGTTCCATAGCTGTACCGATGGGGTAGACGCTTGGTTTCCACCATATACTTTCGATTCTCTGGGCCGGGGATGGCGAGGATCTCCTTTAAGCGCTGAGAGGCCCCTTCTCTAAAGCGCGCGAGCTGTTTAGGGTTGAGCAGATCTCGTACCACAACAAACCCATCCCGGTGGAAAATTCTGGCTGCTCTTTCTATTTCGCTAGGCGTGCAGATCTCCAGGCCATGAATCCCATTATGGCGTCGTAGGTGCTCCCGAAGTTCCTCAACGCTAGGATCATTATAAACGCGACGCTTGGGTGCTCGTGGATCAGGTACACCAAAACCACGGTTACTCTCAAGCAAGTAACCATCCTCATCTACCGTCTCATTCGGTAAGGTGTGCTCATCCCAACCTACGGATGTTTCGCCATAGACCAGTAGGTTTTCAAGCTCTGGGGGAATTTGCTGTTGATTGGTTTTCTCCATTTTAACTCTCCTTTGACCCAGATCATAACACATTTGGCAGACGTGTCAATCAAGGCGAAAATTGGCGACTTCCGCCTACGATTTTGGTTTTCGGCTCGTCCAATTGTACGAGAAAACATGAACGTTCTATGCTGGCTGCAGCTCTGCTGTAGACTCTTCCCCAACGCGTCTTTCAACAATAGGTAAATGGACAATCGCTGCAAAAACACCCAGCGCAATGGCCATATACCAGACCAAATTATAGGATCCGGTCGAATCATAGAGACGCCCCCCTAGCCAAACGCCCAGGAATGAACCAACCTGATGGCTTAAGAAGACAAAACCGTAGAGCGATGCTAGGTAACGAGTGCCAAAGATTTGGGCAACCGAACCACTAGTCAACGGTACGGTTGCCAACCAAAGGAAACCGATGGCCGCGCCAAAGATCAAAGCCGACGTTTGGGTTACGGGCACCAACAAGAAGATGCTGATGACAATGGCTCGACCCAGGTAGAGCATACTGAGTAGATACTTTTTACGATATTTATCGCCCAACCACCCAAAGAGGTAAGAGCCAACAATGTTCATACCCCCAATCAACGAGAGTGCCCCAGCCGCCACACTGCCAGATAAGCCATTGTCGCCTAAAAATGGCGGCAGATGGACGCTGATAAAGGAAACATGGAAACCACAGACAAAGAAGCCCGCTGTCAGCATCAGATAGCTGGGATTGGCGCTGGCCCGCTTAAGCAAACGCAAAAAGGGTTCCTCTGGTGCAGCCACTTCGTCTTCGCGGAGCGAGCTTCCTGCTCGGTTTGGCATCCCAAAGGCAAAGAGAACAATCAACCCAACAAGGACTGCTAAAATGATCATGGCCGTTCGCCAATCAAACATATCCAACAGGAACTGGGTTACAGGTGGCATGGTCACCATACCCAAACCACCTGCTGCTGTTACAAAACCGAAGGCCCGAGAGCGTAATTCGGCTGGTACAATCTGCCCAACGGCTCCGAGTACCACCACAAATGTAGTGGCACTGAGAGCAAAACCGACCAGCAGCCCCATAGAAACCATGAGCATTCCTGAAGTCGTAACTTGGGTCACAACAACCAATCCCGCGGCATAGAGCAGACCACCGAGGATAAGTACAAGGCGTGGGCCTATTCGGTCCGCTAGAAAACCGACCAATGGAACCCCATAGATCAAACTGTTAATGGCCATGGCCAAGCTAAAGGTCTCACGCCCTGTCCCCAATTCCTGGCTAATCGGCTGCAAGAACAGGCCAAACCCTGAACGAATCCCCATAGCAAACATGGCGCAAAGAGCCGCAGCAGAGACGGCGATAATTAATTGACGTCGGATCACGTGAGATGTCTCCTCTATTTTGAATGATAGATAGGTCACTGGGCGATCAATGGTCCACGGTCGATTCGCCGCTTGGTCCAAATTCAAACCACTTGATGTTGATGTGGCGCGGAACGCGCTGCGGAACAGTGTACGGCAACTATCACAAATCGGCAAGCAATTACCCTATTATTCTCGCCAGCCCAAACTGCCACTCTTTTCCTTTTTGGCCTGCATAGAACAGGTAAAAAAGATCATTGGTTTTGAAAATTTGTGGCGTGAGGATACTGTATAGGACTCCCATTAGGGATTCGCTTAAAGATCTCAAATTGCTCAAATAGAATGGCTTGATCTAAGGTAGAATTGTTCATAGCTTAGATTTTATGTAGACCCAGGGTCATTGTAATTTGTGGTATAATGGTACAAAGTCTTATTCTAATCGTCAAAGTATTTCTCATGGAAAAGGCGGGGCTGTGATCTGATAGAAGTTAGCAGACTGGCATACACCGTCAACCCTTCGACCTTCCCTATTGACAAGCCGTTTACCTTCTGTAAATAATCTATTAACAAATTAAGGGAAGACTTCGTCGTTGTTCCTGATTTTTATATAGAAATATCTCTATTAGAAAGGGTTCTTTATGTATCCCAAACGCCTTATATACGCAACCTTTTTTGTTGCCTTGTGTCTCCTAATGCTGGCTGGCACGATTCACCCGGCATCTGCTCAGGACGTACCCGTTGCCTCTGGCGCCGTCAAACTTTCTATTTTGGGTACCTATGAAACAGGCCTAACTGGCAAATCAGCTGCAGAAATTGTTTCTTATGATCCGATTATGCAACGCGCCTTTACCGTCAACGCAGCCGACAGTACCATTGATGTAATCGATTTGAGTGATCCCACAAACCCAACTGTATACAAAGTGATTGACATTGCCGAATACGGTAAATCTGCCAATAGCGTTGACATTTATGACGGTGTAGCTGCTGTCGCCATTGAAAATGCAGATAAGCAGACCGCTGGCGTTGCTGTCTTCTTCGATTACGATGGCGAGTTCATCAGCCAGGTAACTGTTGGCGCGCTCCCTGATATGCTGACCTTTACGCCTGATGGTACCAAAGTTGTGGTTGCCAACGAGGGAGAGCCAAATGATGAGTACACCAACGATCCCGAAGGGACAGTGACCATCATCGACGTTTCGAGTGGCGTTGATAACCTAGCCGATGAAAATGTAACCCATGTCAGCTTTACCACCTTTAACAATGCCGAGTTGGATCCGGCAATCCGTATTTATGGCCCAGAGGCCACAGTCGCCCAGGATCTAGAGCCAGAATATGTGGCTGTCTCAGCAGATTCTTCCACTGCATGGGTTTCCCTACAGGAAAACAATGCCCTTGCTGTGATTGACCTGATTGCTGGTGAAGCAACGGCTTTGATCCCCTTGGGCTACAAGAATATGAATGCCCCCATTGCCACTTTGGAGACCTTTGAGTTTGAGCTACCTACCCTTGGTACAACCCCAGCAGGTGAGGAGGTTCTTTGGGGTGGTTTCTCAGGTCTCTACTTCGAGGGAATTGATGAAGAGACGGGTAAGCTCAATTTCATTACCCATCCTGACCGTGGCCCCACTGGCGATACGATTGATGTAGATGATGATGGCGTAAACGAACGGCCCTTTGTCCTGCCTGACTTCCAATCGAGCTGGGTACGATTTAGCCTGGACCATGCCAATGGGACCATAGAAATTACCGAAGTGGTTGGCTTGACTCAAGCCGATGGTACGCCAATCTCTGGCCTGCCCAACCTGGCTGGTGAAAAGGGCATGGCGTACGCTGATGAAGAACCTATTGATCTCTCTGGCAACCTTCTTGACTTGGATCCCTTTGGTGGTGACATGGAGGGCATTGTCCAGGCTGAGGATGGTACCTACTGGATGGTGGACGAATATCGACCGGCCATCTATCACTTTGATGGCGAGGGGGTGTTGATTGATCGCTTTGTACCCGAAGGCTCCAACGATGAAGAGAATGGCATCACCGTTGGGACCGAAGCGATTCCCGCTGTCTTTGCCCAACGTCGAGCCAACCGAGGCATGGAGGCCGTTGCGCTTGAAGGAACTACACTTTATGCTTTTATCCAAAGCCCTATCGACAATCCCGATACCAGTGGAGATACCAACTCACGGGCATCCAACATCGTACGTATTTTGGCGTTCGACACGACGAGCGGAACCACTATCGGCCAGTACATCTACATGCTAGAAGGTGGATCCGTCGACAAGATCGGTGATGCTGTCTCCCTAGGAGATGGTGAATTTCTAGTCATTGAACGAGATTCGGCTACCGGCCCCTCTTCTCAAAAGTATATCTTTAAGATTAGCCTTGACGGTGCTACGAACTTAGAAGAGATGGAAGGGCTGCCCATTGGCCCCGATGGAGCGTTGGAGCGACAGGGATTGGTTGGTTTGGCCATGGTTGGCATCAAACCTGTACAAAAAGATCTCTACGTTGATCTGGCTGCCATTGGATATCACCAAGGAGACAAGCCAGAAGGGTTAGCGCTGATTGATGAGAATACCATCGCTGTCCTTAATGATAATGACTTTGGTCTGCTTGGTGGGTTTGATATTGAGACTGGGCTTCTAGATCCCAATCCAAACCCAGGAGCCGAGATTCTAGGTATCATTACGCTTCATTCCAACGGCATGGACGCTAGCAACCGAGATGAGGCCATCAATATTCAGAACTGGCCGGTGATGAACATGTATCAGCCCGACTCAATTGCTGCTTATGAGGTCGATGGTGAAACTTACATCATTACCGCCAACGAAGGGGATGCTCGCGACTATGATGGGTATAGCGAAGAGGCCCGGGTTGCGGATCTCTTCCTGGATTGGTCTGTCTTTCCCAACGCCTTAGAGCTGCAAAAAGATGAAAATCTAGGACGTCTAAAGACCACAACCTCCCAGGGCGATATTGATGGCGACGGCCTCCACGAAATCATCTACGGCTACGGTGGTCGCTCCTTTACTATCTGGAACAGCAGCGGCGACATGGTTTTCGATAGTGGCGATCAGTTTGCTCGCATCATGGCTAAGATGATTCCAGAAGGGTTCAACGCTGATGGCAATGATGACAGCTTTGACGACCGGAGCGATGACAAGGGTGGAGAGCCAGAGGCTATGGTTCTCGGCGTAATCGGTGACGCTACCTATGTATTTATTGGGCTAGAACGAGCGAGTGGTATTATGGTCTACGACGTAACGAGTCCTTACCACCCAGAGTTTGTTCAATATATCGACAATCGAAATTTTGAAGGTAAAGTAATTGACGGAACTGCTGGCGACTTAGCACCTGAGGGAATTGAATTTGTATCTGCCGTTGATAGCCCAACGGGTGTGGATATGTTGATTGTGGCCAATGAATTTAGTGGCACAGTCACCATGTATGGTATCAGATAAGCACAGGTTTGCTCCGCTCGTTTTCAAAACCGTACTTGATCTCTCTGGTGGAGATTAGGAAAAGTACGGTTTTGAAAACGCCCGTAATATAGTAGAATATGAGAGGGCTATCTGAGGCAATTATCAGACAGCCTTTTTCTATTTGTGCGTTTTGTCTGATTAAACAGATTCGCGGATATCAGTAGATTGATAGCAAGGTTGCTGGGGCACGGAGCTAGAATCTGCCCTCGTACCTTGCTACCGTTGGCTTACCCCTTGCCATCTGACTACTTTTGCCCTATATTTACGTCATACAAAAAAGGAGGATGTGCATCATGTTAACCACAGCTCAAAAAGAGCAATTTATTGACGAAGGGTATCTCAAGATACCAGGTGTCGTTCCCCGAGTACTAATTGACGCGGCTCGCCGCGCTGTCAATCACTCTATTGGTCATGTAGGCGAGGGAGGCGCAGATCCTTCTCGCAATCGTTCCGCTTTTTACTGTGCGGAACTCTTGCAAGCTTCCGTCATCCTGGATCTATTCAATAAATCGCCCATCTTAGAGATTGCGGAATCGCTCATGGGGGTAGGAAATGTGCAGCCTGTTGTTAGCGCCAAGCCCTATCCGCGTTTTCCTCTACCGTTGGGAGAAGATCCACCGGCACCTCGTGGGCACATAGACGGAATCGGCAATGGGTCAAATGGTACCGCAAAAGGCGACTATAAGCGGAACTTTACCGCTTTTGCCGTTGTCTATCTGGCGGACGTACTAGAGTCCTACAGCGGAAACTTTACGGTCTGGCCTAAGTCCCATCGCTTCTTCGCCGATTACTTTAATCAACAAGGCCACCAAGTACTGGCCAATGGGGTTCCTCAACTCGAACTGCCTGAGGAGCCTCTCATGATTACTGCCAAAGCTGGTGACCTGATTCTGGCTCATCACCAGATCTTCCATGGTGCTTGTGCCAACGCGGCACCTGATGTGCGGCACGCCGTGATCACTCGGTTACGTCACAAAGATGTTGAGCAGAATGGATATGATGGCTATACCGACATTTGGCGGGAGTGGCCTGGTGTGCAGGAGCTAGTTGAGGCATAATCCAAGAACGAGAATTTGTGATGAAAACGTCCCCAGCATTCAATCAGGAGTTGCTGGGGACGTTGCGCGTAACAGACACTATAGGAATCTCTCTCAATGACTACCCGAGTAGGAATTAATGGCTTTGGACGTATTGGCCGTCTTACCCTTCGAGCTGGATGGCCATCAAACGAGCTGGATATTGTTCACATCAACGATCCGCGGATTGGGCTTGACGGTGCGGCTCATCTGCTTGAGTTTGATTCGGTTCATGGACGCTGGGAGAATGAAGCGCACACAGCGGACCATCAAGTAGTGATTGATGGTAAGCCCCTTTCCTTCAGCGAATACCCTACCCCAAGTGAAGTCCCGTGGCCAGACTTGGGCGTTGATCTTGTCCTTGAATGCAGCGGTAAGTTTCGTACGTTGGAAAAGCTCAATCCTTATTTGGATGCAGGGGTTCACAAGGTGATCGTAGCAGCTCCCGTCAAAGAGGATGTATTCAATATTGTTGTGGGTTGCAATGATCACCTATACAACCCTACTAAACACCACATTATTACCGCAGCATCCTGCACCACCAACTGCCTGGCCCCGGTCGTCAAGGTCATCCACCAAGGTATCGGTATCGAACATGGTATTATTACTACCATCCATGATGTGACCAATACACAGGTCGTGGTCGACGCGCCACACAAGGATCTGCGCCGCGCTCGTTCGGCCATGCAGAATCTCATCCCTACAACTACCGGATCGGCTACGGCCATTACCATGATCTACCCAGAATTAAAAGGCAAATTGAACGGGATTGCGGTACGGGTCCCTTTACTCAATGCATCTCTGACAGATGCGGTATTTCAAGTCCAACGACCAACGACGGTGGACGAAGTGAATCAACTCTTTAAGGAAGCTTCGGAGGGGGATTTGGCAGGTATTCTGGGCTACGAGGAACGACCGCTGGTTTCATCCGATTTTGTCAATGATCCACGCTCGTCGATTGTAGATGCCCAATCGACCATGGTGGTAGATGGGACGATGGTCAAGGTCTTTGCCTGGTATGATAACGAGTGGGGGTATGCCAATCGAATGGTCGAGTTGGCAGAGAAGATTGGTCGCTTGCTCTAATTTTCATCCCACTCAACATATTCATAGATGCTGTGGAGAGGTAGCTCAAACTCAAAGCTGTCGAAGCTTACTATTGCCTCAAAACCGTAAATAAATCGAATCAGCCACTCGTCGGATTCATTTTTGCGATAGTGTTCAATAAAGGGGCGGTCTTGGAGGATCAGAATGTATTCACAAAACGATTCGAGGCTACGATAACGGTCAAATTTTTTGCTGCGATCATAGGCTGCAGTCGTTGGAGAGAGAACTTCAATGATCAACAATGGATTCGTAATAGTTTCCGTCTTAGCATCTGTCCGCTCAATGTCACCGCAGACAACCACTGCATCAGGATAAGTGTAAAGCCCGTAGGCTTCTATAAACAAGCGGGGCTCGCTACTAAGCTCCGCTTTGTACAACTTTGTACCCGCCGATAAGGGCATACCGAGAAGGGAATACGGCTTGGTGAGAGTACGATGATTTCTTTTTTAAGCGTCGCTATTTTCGGTGACGCTCAAAAATAGATTACGGAGTTTCTAATCGTCTGGCATGATAATCATTGCCCTCCTTTCTGGCTTTAGATTATCCTGCATTTTTCCTTCCGCCAAATCGGTTCTTTTAGCGGATCATTTTGTACAAAGCCGAGACTAAGGATCGAGAATTTAATAAAACGTAATGAAAGATCTCTCGGGTACTCGAGATGACAGGCCCGAAGTTTTGGGTTTTATTTGATCTTGATTCCTAAATGCGCGACAAGACGAGCCGCGTAGACCGATTCGTAGATGGCTGGTTACGTCAGTCGCAATCCTATTATGATTT
>JBCCHB010000062.1:0-88963 GCA_039028975.1 Chloroflexota bacterium | reverse complement strand
GGGGTGGAGTTACCGTAGCCCGTCCTTTTATGGCGGGAAAACCGTTAAATCGGGTGGCAACCCCCCTAAAAAGGCGGGGGACAACATTGCCGTGCCGTGGGGTTACCCCAAAAAAGCTCAGATACCGAAAGACCGGCATGGTTCACGAATAAGCCGAGCAGGTTAACAAATCGTAGGTGCGGTTTCCAAACCGCACGGCCTTCGTTACCCAAGAACGTGCGGTATGGAAACCGCACCTACAGCAATCCAAATGTTAACCAAAAATGAGCAAATCTGAACCATGCCGAAAAACCTAATGGAAGATCTCCCAGGTACTCGAGATGACAGCTAACCAAGTTTCCGGTTTTATTTGGTCTCGATTCCGTAGGAGCGGCGATCAAATAAAACCCCGAAGTTCTACGTCTGTCATTCCCGCCCCCACCTCCGTGAGGGTAAAATCGTCGGGAATCCATGCTTGCGCCACCAGTGGGTGCCCGGGTGAAGTTATTGGGCATGACAGCTAACTAAGTTTCCGGTTTTATTTGATCTTGATTCCTTAGCTCTGTTTGAAAACGCGCATAGTGCTGTCGGTTTAGTCATGTCACTGTGCGCGTTTTCAAAACAACCGCAGTTTAAACTTTCATGCAGTGTCTTTATAAAGGAGCTTCCCCAATGCACAGCAATACAATGCGATATGATGATGACGGCCGTATACATTTAATGGAAATTGACGTTCCCGATCCAGCCGAAAACGAAGTGCAATTGGCGGGTGGTGCGTGTGGAATCTGTTCTTGGGATATTGCGACCGTCAAACTGGGACATGATATGTACCCTAAAGCGCCAGCAGGGCATGAAGGGGTTGGGTATGTTGCCAAAGTGGGACGCAATGTCCAAGGGATCCAAGAAGGTGATCGGGTCGCTGGCGGTGGCTTTGCCACCGTGCGCAACGTGCCAGCGGAACGTGTCTACAAAATTCCTGAATCTACTCTAGCTGATGAGCATTGGATCGTCGAGCCAGTCTCTTGTGCGGTTACAGGCATCGACCACTGCCGGGTGCAGGCCGGAAATCGGATTGCGGTGATTGGGGCTGGCTTTATGGGGCAACTGATTCTTCAGGGACTTCTTCGTTCACCTCTTGACCAGCTGGTTGCCGTAGACGTTATCCAAGACCGACTTGATCTAGCACAGAACGTAGGGGTGAAAGAAGTCATTAATAGTACCCAGATGGACAGAGGCGATCTTGTACGTGAGTTAAAAGCACGGAACTTTGATGTCGTGGTCGATACAACGGGGCATCAGGCCGGGCTTGATCTGGCAACGGACATCATCAAACCCGGTGGGCTAATTAATCTCTTTGGTTGGTTGAAGGGGGAACAAGCAACCTTTGACCCCACCAAGTGGCATTTAGGTGGCTATACGATTGTGAATTCAGCCCCTGGCTCCAAGATACGTGATCCCTTTCCAATGGCTATCCGACTGATTCATCAAGGTGTCTTCGATCTAAGCTCGCTTGTGACCCATGTTGTTCCCCTCAATGACTATCCAACTTTGATGCAGCAGATCGTTGGCGGGGAGCCAAGCTATGTCAAAGGGGTCGTCCAATTAGGCTAAAGGTTCAAAATCTATAAAATGAGGGAACGCATGAAAGCTATCACCGATGTCTACACCCATTTTAGCGACCAAACTATTTATTCCCCCATCACGGCCCAACCTTGTCTATCGGCCTCGCCTCATTGAGCGGTTGAACGAAGGACTGCATGGCAAACTAATTCTCATCTCGGCCCCGGCAGGCTTTGGAAAGACCACGCTGGTCAGCAGCTGGATCGATAATTTACAGGTGAATGCCTCAGGCGTTGACCAAATCGCTAGTCACGTTGCTTGGTTATCGCTAGACGAACGGGATAACGACCTCACCCGCTTTCTGAGCTATCTCATTGCCGCTCTGCAGACAGTCGCGGCGGACATTGGCAAAGTAATGTTGAATCAGCTCCAATCCCAGCATTCACCGCCTGTTGAATCACTGCTGACGGCGTTGCTCAATGATGCTGCCACTACGGCAGGCAATGTAATCCTCGTTCTGGACGATTACCATCTAATCGATGCCAAACCGATTGACAATGCATTGGCCTTTCTGCTCGATTACTTGCCACCCCAGATGCATTTGGTCATCACAACCCGTGAAGATCCACCGTTTCCCCTGGCTCGATACCGCGCCCGAGGCCAAATGACCGAAATACGTGACGGCGATTTGCGTTTTACACCCGCTGAAGCTGCTAGATTTCTCAACCAGATGATGGGACTCAACCTTTCTGCCGAAGCGATTAGCACCCTGGAAACTCGTACGGAAGGCTGGATTGCCGGATTGCAAATGGCTGCACTATCCATACAGGGGCGAGCAGAAAATAAGCATAGTGATATTGGTGCGTTTATCGAAACTTTCACTGGAGATCACCATTTCATCCTTGACTATCTGGTTGAAGAGGTTCTACAGCAGCAGCCCAAGCAGATTCGCAATTTTCTACTGCAAACATCTGTTCTCGAACGGCTAAGTGAGCCACTTTGTGATGCCGTCATCGGCGTTAAGCAGAAGCCAGAGTCCAGCAGAGAGCCGGATGCCAGTAAAAAAATACTAGAAACTTTAAAGCGTGGCAACCTGTTCGTCATTCCGCTCGATGACACGCGCCAATGGTATCGATATCACCACCTCTTTGCCGAAGTGCTGCAAACCCACTTGGGGGAGAAGCATCCTGAGCAGCTCCCGATCCTGCATCAGCGAGCGAGCCTGTGGTATGAGCAGAATGATTTAATGGCCGATGCAATTCACCATGCGCTTGCTGCCAAGGATTTTGCGCGGACCGTAGAACTAATCGAGCCAATCTGGCAAGAAATGAACCGCAGTCATCAAGGGGCTATGGTCCTTGGCTGGCTCAACGCACTACCTGATGAGCTAATCCGCGCCAGAGCAGTACTCAGCGTTGCATACGCTTGGTCGTTACTAAATAGCGGTGATTTGGAAGCCGCCGAGTCTCGCCTCCGCGACGCCGAGTACTGTTTAGGCGCTTCGGCTATTGTAGGTGAGCCATCAGAAAATGTATCGTCAAAGGCAATCACCACAGCCCCAAACAGTGCATATAAAGAGAGTCTTCAGTCTTTGCCAGGGATCATAGCCAGCGCCCATGCTTATCTGGCCCAGGCCCAAGGCGATGTGCAGGGCAGTATGGCACATGCCCGACAAGCGCTCGACCTGTTGCCAAAAGACGACTATCGTGAACGCGCAATTCCCGCTGCGCTACTGGGGCTCGCTTGCTGGTCCAGTGGAGACCTGGAAGATGCTCATCGGGCCTTCACCGATGTCATGATCGGCTTTCAGATGGTCGGCAAAGAGCGTGACGCAATCGACATCGGACATGTGGTTGCAGACATAAAATTTGCACAAGGGTATCTCCAAGAGGCACGCAAAATTTATCAACAGTTGCTGCGGCTTGCCACGAATCTGGGGGATGCCCAATCACAAGGAACGACAAACCTATATTTGGGCTTGGTCGAGCTGTGCTGTCAGCAGGATAATCTAGAAGCTGCTAGAGAATATCTGTTGCAAAGTAAAGAGATGGGAAGGCAATTCGCCTTACCGGATGGGCAATACCGCCTATGCATTGCCGAGGCTTATCTGAGAGAGGCTGAAGGAGATTTAGATGGCACACTTGACCTACTACTCCAAGCAGAGAAGGTCTATTACAGAAGCCCACTCCCTGATGTACGTCCCGTTGCAGCGTTGAAGGCGCGCATATGGGTGAGGCAGGGCCGGTTGACCGAAGCTCTGAGTTGGGCACGAGAGCAGAATTTGTCCGTGAACGATGAGCTCAGCTACCTACGAGAATTTGAATATATGACCTGGGCCAGGATACTCATCGCTCACTTTAGGCACAACCAATCAGATAGCTCTATTCACCAAGCGGCGAAACTCCTGAACCGCCTTTTGCAAGCGGCGGAAGCAGGTGAGCGGCTGGGGAGCGTCATTGAAGCCCGAATGTTGCAATCACTTATTCATGAAGCGCAAGGTAACTATCCAGCGGCATTGATGGCTCTGGAACCCGCCTTGACGCTAGCAGAAACAGAAGGCTATGTCCAACTCTTTGTCAATGAAGGGGCGCCTATGGTAGCCCTGTTAAGAGAAGTGTCGAAACAGGATACGACCTCGCATTATGTTCATCAATTGCTAGCTGCCTTCGGGCAATCATCAGCTTCTGGAATGCCTCATGGCGAAAATCCTATCACTCAACCTTTGACTCAGCAGCAGACAGTTCCCGTCGAGCCACTTATCGATCCGCTAAGTGAACGTGAACTGGACGTGCTTCGGCTGCTACAGACTGAATTGAGCGGCCCAGAAATTGCCCGCGAATTATCTGTCTCTCTAAACACCATACGTACCCACACCAAAAACATCTACAGCAAGCTCGGGGTAAATAGTCGTCGGGCTGCCGTCCGCCGCGCGGAAGGACTTGGCTTGTTGTAGCGAATTTATCAAATTGCTTGCTGGCTCTTTTTGTCTTCCTCACATCTTCCCGATACGTAAATCACCACATCAATCACCACATTAATCACATCATGCTGTGATGACGCCTCACCACATTGTTTTGTATCCTCCAGGTGACTTATACTCAGCTCCGTTTGAAAACAAGAGTTTGGTCACTCTGGTAGAGCATCGGAAAACTCCTGTTTTCAAAACGACCGCAGTATAACTATCCTAAACAATATCCTAAACTATTTGAAAAGGAGCAAAAACAACCATATGTTAAAGAAGAAGGTGAACTTTACGTTGATTGCGTTGATCATGGTGTGCAGCATCTTCATCATCGCTCATGCGATGGGCAGCAACACCTTGGTAGAAGGAGGTGTACTCCCGGAACAGTTGGCCGGAATTGAAACCTCACCTAACCCTACTGGACCCTAAATTACAATGACAAATTTGGGATTTGGCAAATCCATAATTTGCCTCCTGAAAGATGTCGCGAACAACAAGTCCATAGTTCTACAAATGTCGTTAAAAGACACTGTAACTACTCATAAAGGAGCTTTCAAATGCAGATCAAAAAGATCGCCTGGAATCACAATCAAACCGTCGCGAGCAAGTCTCGTCTACCACAGAGGTCGATTTTACTCAATCATAATCAAAGTATCATTGCCAAGCACCATCGATCAAAACGTGCCATATCAACCACAATCAAACAACTGTAGTTAAGATACATTCAACCATTCACAAGGAAACTTTTAAGTGCGGTTCAAGAAGATAACTTTGAATCACAACCAAACTATCGTGGGCCAGACATATCCAACTCAGTGCGGAATTGGGCTCAATCATAATCAAACCGCCATTGGTCAGGCCCTTTCACCACAACGAATCATATCGGCTAACCATAATCAAACCGTTCTTGCTAAGAATCACCCAGTACAACGAGGGATCAGAATGAATCATAATCAAACTATCTCAACCAAGACCCAGCCAACCCAGTGTACATTAACAGTAAATCACAATCAATCTAGTGGAACCAAGATTTGTCCAACTAAGCAGGCCCTCAGCATGAATCACAACCAAACCTTAATACTTAAGCCCCGTTTAGTACAGTGCAAACTTTCACTAAACCACAACCAAATGGTTGTTACCAAGACCCGTCCGGCCCAACGTGCAATATCAGCCAACCACAACCAAACAGTGGTTTTGAAGAAATCTTCGGGCTATATGACGAAATAATACCAACTGCCAGGTCAAAGGCCATAAATTAAGGCCATAAATTGTAGCCCGTCCTTGCAGGGCGGGAGTGCTTGGGCAACCTAGACATCCCGCCCAAAATGAACGGGCTACGATATCCACGATTCATGGTCTTTGATTCCGCAAATGGTATAACCGTCATCAGCTGTTGATATTCAATTCGTTTGAATTACACCGATTCAAACGAATTGGCAGGACGCTCAGTACCCAACGACATTTTGTCCGCTGAGCTTTCTGCCTTCCATGACTTCACTTAGGAATCGGAATTAAATAACTTGTGCATAAGATCTCTCAATCCTTCGAGATGACATGCCCAACTTATTTAATGCTCATTCCTTAGGAGACCAATCACAGTGGCAAACCAAACCCTAACCACAGCAATCATCTCCCATCATCTAGAGAAATTGACCCATGCTCACGGCAACGCTGCTGCTGGTGACGACGATGCGTGGCGTTCGGCGGAAACCTCTTGAATATCTTAGGTCTACTATTCAGGCGTATCGGTGTCTTCGTTGGTCCCTCCGGTGGCATTTCCGTCGGCGTGGGTGAATTTGTATTCGTTGGCGTTGGCTCATCAGTAACTGTTGGAATCCCCGTTGGAGCCTCTATTGGCGTTCTAGTTGGTGCATCTGTGACTGTTGGCTGAATGACCTCGGTTACGACATCCAGCGGTACCATATCCTGTGGGCTGCTAACCACACCCAGGATTCGCAGAGGCTGGACCATCTGTAGCGGCGGCACCGGTTGGGGCAGCGATACAAAACGAGTAATGGGTGTCGCAGTTGACAAAGTAAGAAAACTTTGGTTAGACTCATCGTAGAGATACTCCCACGGCAACATGGCCAGCTCGGGCGTATGCTGAAGATGTAGCCGAATGCTGACGCTTTGGCCATCCAAATGGGCCTGATCAAAGGTGCTGCGGAACCGTGCGTAGATTGCTTCGTTAAAGAGGGTTTCGAAGAGCTAAGGAACATACATGGTATTCAGCAGGTCAGAATTCGGTAAGTCGGCGCTCTGAAACCGATGACCGGTCACTGATGACTGATGACTGATGACTGATGACTGATGTTTTCTAATTGCTCTTGACGTGATGCCCAATGCCTGTCATTAAGAACCTGGTTCCTCACTTCATTCTGGATCAATATGAGCAAGGCGTGGACCGCGGCATTTTCCAAGCGGCCACCCTCTTTGTGGATCTCTCTGGCTTTACTCCATTAACGGCAGCGCTGATGCAGCACCAGAAGGATGGGGCGGAAGCGCTGGCCAATGCACTTCGCACCATCTTTACCCCCCTGGTAGCAGAGGTTTACAAACGGGGTGGATTGATTCCCCTCTTTGCTGGGGATGGCTTTACGTCAATTTTTATTGTTCAAGAGGAGCCAAACGTTGCTGCTGCGGATGCTGCCATGAATGCTGCGCGAAGGGCCCAAGCGGCTGGCCAGGCGATACAACAGTGGCTACATGGCGATGGCCATAAGGTGCAGACGCCTTATGGAGATTTTCCCATCAGTGCTACAGCAGGACTCTCCTTTGGTCAGGTGCAGTGGGGGATTCCTGGTGAGGATAAACGACACGCTTTCTACTTTCGCGGTCCGGCCGTTGATGGCTGTGCTCAAGCTGAGCATCAGGCAGAGGATGGAGAGATCTTTACTGATGAGCAATTTTTGGCCATTCTGCCCGGGAGATCACTCATCGATTGGTCATCCCTTGATGAATATCACCAGCCGGAGAAGCACGAGAAGCAATCTGATAACCATCCGCAATCTGCGAGTTCGTTCATTCATCCTGCGATTCAAAATCTGACTGCACCCGCCGAATTTCGCGATGTCTGTACCCTCTTTCTCTCCTTCCAGGAACCCGATGCGGTTGAGCAGATGCACGCCTTTCTAGCAGAAGTGATGCGTCTCGTCGATCAGTACGGAGGCATCGTCAACCAACTCGACTTTGGCGATATGGGTGGCTATCTACTCCTTCTCTTTGGCGCGCCAATTTCCCATGAAAATGATGTCGAGCGGGCTGTCCAATTTCTATTGGCGCTACGGGAACAGACATGGTCCATTCAGTGGCGAGCAGGGCTAGACTATGGCACGGTTTGGGCAGGAATTCGCGGTGGAGATGAGTTCAATGAGTATGGCGTGGCTGGCAACGTAGTCATTCTAGCCTGTCGCCTCTTTTTGAAGGCCCCGTGGGATGAAATCTGGGCCAGCAAGGCCATCCACCGTTCACTACGAAGCCGATACATCTTTGATGCCCTTGGCGAACTCAAATTGAAGGGTCGCCATGCACCTCAGCCTGTCTATCGTCTGTTGCGTTCTCACTCAGAATCTACCGAAGTGGGGTTATTCTCCTCAGCGCTTGTCGGTAGAGAGCAAGAAGTCACCCGCTTAAATGCCTGGATTACGCCAATATTTGAAGGTCACTCACCTGGCGTTTTCATCATCCAAGGAGAAGGGGGCATCGGTAAAAGTCGGCTGGTAACGGAGTGGCGCAACCAGCTTGACCTGGATCGATCATTCGGCTCTGGTCACGGATTCGCCCGAACAGACCTGACAGGTTTTGGAAACCTGACAGGTCCCTCTGCCCAGCCAAGCTTGCCTGGACGAAATGATGACCAACGCCGTTCTTACCAATGGTTGAAAGCTGCCGGCGATGCGACTCATCAACACTCATTTAGTCCATTTCGCGAGGGGCTTCGGCGATTTTTCCAGACCCAATCGGGCCAGGTCTTTACCAAGGACAATCAGTACAATCGCCAAGTGTTTGAGCTGAGTTTAGATATTCTCATTGAAGAATTGGCCAACAGGGGTGCCCATGGCATGGCGCTTATTGAAGAATTGGAGCGCACCAGCTCTTTTCTTGCGGCACTGGTCGATGTCCATTGGGCTGACTCTCTCTATGCACAAGTCGAACCTCAATTGCGATTTGAGAATACGCTTTCGGCCATCAAATCCTATTTTGCTGCCCAGGCCCTGGTCCAGCCGTTTATCTTGCATCTAGAAGATCTGCACTGGTTCGACGACGATTCCCTTCAGGCCGTGCAAAACCTCATTCCGGGCTTGGGTGACCAGCCGATGGCTATCCTTGGCACCAGCCGTCCTCTTGAAGAGGGACAATCGCTCCCATTCGTTACGGCCAACGATTCGACAGAAGGTTTCGAGTTGGGCTATCTTAGCCGAACTGGTGTCGAACAGTTGGTTCAACAGGTCCTGCAAGGCAAGCTAAGCGATGAACTCGTCGATTTTCTATATGGAAAATCCGCTGGCAACCCCTTCTTTGCGGAGCAGCTTGCCCTTGACCTATTGGAGCGGGATGCATTATCCATAGATGGCCAACAGGCGGGTGATTTACAGGTTGGGAACCGTTTCTACAAGCTAACCGAGCCAGATGCGATTAACGTGCCTAGTTCCATCAGTGGCGTTCTCATCTCGCGTTTGGATCGGCTGGAGCCAGACGTCAAAAAGATTGTTCAGACTGCGTCTGTTTTAGGGAACGAGTTTGAGACAGCCGTCCTAGTCCACATGCGACAAGGTGAGTCCAATCTGTTCGACAATGTCCGTCGAGCTCACCAGGCACGCATATGGCAGCCGATTGAAAATGGCGAGCGTCACCTCTTTGATCACGCCCTACTGCGGGATGCGGCTTATGATATGCAGTTACGGTCCCGATTGCGAAAGTTGCACGAGCAGGCTGGTCAAGCTGTTGAAGCCGTTTATAGGGATGCATTGCCCCCCCAATATGCCCGATTAGCCTATCATTTTGAGCACGCAAAGGCGGAAGAGAGGGCAGCAAGCTGGTACAGTTTGGCTGGTGAACATGCAACAGAACAATATGCCAACGAAGATGCCACCCGTTATATTTCCAAAGCACTCTCACTTACGCCAGAATCAAACAGAGAATTCCGCTATCAGCTCCATCTAGCGCGGCAAAGTGCCTATTTTTGGCTGGGAAAGCGTGAGGCACAGTCCACTGATTTGCAGACTCTATCCACGTTGGCGGCACAGCTAGATGACAATGCCAAAAGGGCAGAGGCTTTTTTGCAATGGGCAGATTATGCCCGCATTGATAGCAACAATTCCGCGGTCATCGAAAACGCACAGCGTGCAGCTTCTCATGCACTTGATTTGGAGGAAAAGCTATACGAAGCGAGAAGCTATCATTTATGGGGACGCGCATTGCGTGAAATCGGTGACTTTGCAGAAGCTCGTGTTCAGTTGGAGCAGGCACTTCAGCTCGTCAGAGCAATTGAAAATCATGAGTTTGAAGCACGTTGCTTATGTGACATCGGTGTCATTCATATCTATCAAGCAAATTATTCCGAGGCCCTAAAGCTTTACCAGATTGCCCGGGCAATCTACCAAGAGATTGACTCCGCTCGCGGTGAGGTAAACTGCCTTGCCAATCTCGGTGAGATCCACTATGAACAAGGGGATTACATGGCGGCTCAACGCAATCATAAGCAGGCGTTAGCACTTTGCCAACACATCGGCTGGATACCAGCTACACGATACTTTTACAAGTACCTGGGAAACGAAAGCCTAGATCTTGGGGAGTTTGAATCTGCTTATCGATACTACGAAGACACTCGGAAAACCAGTTTGGACTTAGGTAATCGTGAAGGCGAAGCGTGGGGTCTTGAAGGACTTAGTGCAGTCTCTTGCGCCCAAGGTGACTTTGACGCCGCCAAATCCTATGCAGAGCAAGCACTCCTGATCCACCAAGAGATAGGCAATCGACGCAATGAAGGCTTTTGCCTGACCTATTGGGGTGATGCACTGACCGAATTAGGTGATTTGGAGGCTGCACGAATCGCATATGATCGGGCGTTGACGATACGAATCGATCTAGAGCAACCTGGTCTATCAATGGATAATCTTGCCGGTCTTGCTCGTGTTGCGCTTGCAAGAACGGATTTAGACCAAGCAGTTGTCCACGTCGAGCAAATTCTACAGCATTTGAAGTCTCGCGGAATCGATGGCATTGAATATCCGATTCAAGTCTATTTGACCTGTTATCAAATCTTGCAAGCTGTCACTCATCTGAAGCCCAATCATGCAGCACAAGCTGAGCTTGTACTGCATCAAGGCATTGAGCTTTTGCAAGAGCGAGCAACCAAGATCGAAGATGAGCAGCTACGACAAAGCTACCTTGGGAATGTTTCATTCAACCGGGAGTTGCTTGCGCTCTGGAAAACGGAACAGGCCGTTTCAATTCTTTGAGAGCGTTTATGCAAAAGCTCATGAATTCCACGATTGTCAGATATCAGCAGAAACTAATCAGGCAAACCATGCATGTCGATCCGATGCGCTTGCGTATTATCCCAGGATGCTGTATTTGGCAAGAGCACACCATCAAGATAAAACTGAATTTCGCTCCCTGGACGACCACATCCAACAGTCTCTGCCCGCTCAGCAGCCACTTGAACGATAAAGAAAGGCGCTTCATCAGGGGTATCCACGATCACCTGACCTTGTCCACAGATAACGCCATCGATGGTTGCGGTCAGCGCTATTTGGGCCTCAGGGTATAGGCTGAATGATAGAGGGAGAAGACCAAAGTAGATAGCGGGTGGTTCGCCAAAGTAGATGGAAGAGGGGGCCGGCTCGTTCGTTGGTGAGAATGTAGCCGGAGCAGCAGGCGTGACATCAAGTTGCAGGGTTATTGGCTTCGTCGTCTGAATGAAATAGCCTTGACCGTACTCTAAAGTCTTCAGGCTGTTCACAGACTCTGGCGCATCTGGAATGTGAATGAGCCAAGATCCGTCTGGCTCTGTCACATTTTGCCCCATGACAAAGCTATACTCACCCTCAAGTGATTGTAAGGCCTGCGTAATGGGTTGCGTTTGTGGAATCGGATAGCCAAACAGGTTCAGTCCAGAGCGAGTAAGCGGGATATCGACCGCCGCAATGAGGGAATAGATACCATCTGCCGGAACTGGCATCTGGATATTGATGAGATTTCCAACCACGTCAGGGCCATTGGTAGATAGCGCGCGCCATGTCTCCCCTTCATCTGCGCTATAGTAGATGCGCAAAGTCTCTTCAAAGCCCACAGGCACATCACGTTGAAGATATTGAAAGGCAATCTCGCGCGTGGCTGTGATGTGCTCTTTGCTCACGAGGCGATAGGCCAAGCCAACTTGGGTTTGCCACGGTTTCAGACCAGGGATAGTTGCCAGTGCCTGAAGAGAAGCCACTCCTGGACCCTCGATGACGTTTTCCACATTGAAGAGGGTCACACGCCCATCGCCAGATGCAATCGGTGCCTCTGCTGCACGGTGACTTGCAAACCAGGGCCGCAGATTGCCCGCACAGCTAAAGCCAGGGCCATTGCCTCCCCATCCTGTGGATAAGAAGAATTGGCTGACGGCTTCTTTTGCAGGTTCGCCCAACTTGGTGTTGACGGTTGTCCGAGCATCGGATGCCCATACGCGTACAAAGCCTTCGAAGGCTGGTTCCTCCAGCGACATTTGTTGGGTGTACACGTTACTGCTACCCACCTGAACCAGTTCAGCAACTGGCGCAATCACATCTTGGATTGAAGAGATAGGAGAGCCATAGGCTGGAAAGAGCTGAACGAAGAGCTTCCCCCCTGGATCGACTTCTTGCGTCACGCTGATGAAAAGCGTTCGTGTCGTACGTGCGCTCACCACGATATCAGGTTGCCAGCCGGAAATAGGGTTGAGCTGAATTGCAGTGCTTGTGGCACGCAGTTCGATACAGCCTGTTTGTGCCTTCCCCTCACTGTTGGCCAAGACACAGAGGCGGTCACCCGCTTCGGCACCACGGACTTTGATGCGATCGCTGCTCAGCCCCGTTGAGCCGAGAGCAATCACGGCATCATCTTGCGGATCAACTGTCTTTCTGGTCTTGTACAGATAAGCCCGTGCTTGGCTGAAAGAGGTAATTTCGCCAGATGCATTGCGCAGGTCGAAGTTGCGCATTGGCAAGGTGGTGGCGGCATCGATGCTGGACTCGGTGCTCGTCACCAGCTTTGTCACAGCCAACGGGAGCGAAGTGGGGCCAGCGAAAAAATTGGAGGGGGCAACTAAATCTGGATAGAACTTGCTGATTGTCTCCCAGTCAGAACGTCCGGTTGTGGTATGGGCCACCGATTGCAGGCAGACTGGCTCCTCATGCCATTGTTCAGGATGCAGGAACTCGCCATACCCAGCATCATAGGCATTGGTCATAAAGCTGCCTTTGCAGTCGATCTGGGCAATGCTATTCTCTTTCACTCCCAGGTAATTATCGGGCAAAAAGAAGAGATAGTGAGCTAGCTCATGAGTTAACGTCCGCCACCAATCTTGGGTCAGCTCAGCCTGACTCTGACCAAAGGGATCCCAGTTGGGTCCCATGCGAATGTGGCCGGGCAAGTAAGCATTGGGTTTCGTCTCCGTAATCCCTACACTCGTCAAAAAGATATCTTGTGTTTCTGTAATGACAACACCACCTGTATTGGCCCGTGGACGCATATCGTTGCGCGCATAGAGAACTATATCAGCACCCATCCACTTCTCTTTGGCCTGATGGACCGTTATTTCGCCCAATGCCGCTTGACCGTTGGTCGCGTCGTAGAGCACCTCAGATGCTCGTTTCAAGGCGTTGTCCAATTCCTGCATAAAGAGACCATCGTTACGAGCATCCCATTCTAGTGAAAGATCCAGGTTGAAGAGCAATAATGGATTGTCGGCAGAGATTATTAATGTCTGTACACCGCCCCTCTCGACCTCTTGCATGGCCAAACCACTTTCGGTCGGTTTCGCACTCGTATGGTAGAGCACAAACGGTAAGGATTCTGGCAATGGATCGAGCATATCTGACGCGACAAACGTGTGGGTAGACGTGACGGGCAAGAGCGCTACGAGTTGATCGCCTTCCGCTAAGGTACCTCGCCCTTGAAGAAATCCCTGGGCATCGGTTCGATAAGGAACACCCTTTCCGTCAGAAATCGGTTGAGCGCCAGCGAAGTGGCTATCTTGCAAGCGGTAGACCAGTGCTCCTTCCACTGGCTTACCACTCTCATCCAGCACCTGCACTTGGGTGCCGCGCACGCGAAAGGGGAAGGTCGTAGCCGAGGCGTAGGGCCGTTGGATAGGGCCTGGGGCGCTATTGGTATAATTGTAAGCGCCGGTGCTATCACTCTGCTTGGGGTGAGGATAGGCCACTAACCGAAAGACCACATTATCCGACTGGCCGAAAAATCCGGAGGCAAAGGTATTCCAAGTGTAGACATGTGTGTTGGTTATCGTAGCTGTGGGATAGGCGCCTGTCGCTAGATGGGTGGTCACCGTCCCGGGCGTCGCCTTCGCCGGAAACCACTGCCCACCGCCGTTAAGAGAGTATTCAGCGCCGATCGATCCAACCGAATCCCCTTCCGGGTCAAAGAGAGTGTAGGTCAAGGGGATGTTCTGCTTGGTCAATATCCGCGGTTGGCCATAGAAATTGGCGATGCTGGTATAGGGGTGTGCGGGAGTGATCGTGCTGAGGTTGTTGGCCGGAGCCAGTCCTCCCTGACCCTCATTAACATAGAGCCGATTACCTCCTTCAGAATTGCCGACGGCGAGGTCCAGGTCCCCATCGCGATCCATGTCCCCCCACGCCACGCTATAAGTCTTCCTTATATCTGTCCCCAGGGTTTTAGCGGCGAAGTTGCCCTGACCATCATTGATATAGAGTTGATTGAGTCCAAAGTTGCCGACGGCGAGGTCCAGATCCCCATCACCATCTACATCTCCCCAGGCTACGCTCGTGGTGATTTGTATCTCTGTCCCTAGGGTTTTAGCGGTGAAGTTGCCTTGACCATCATTCACATAGAGCTGATTGAGCTGCCCAGAGTTGCCGACGGCGAGGTCCAGGTCCCCATCACCATCCACGTCCCCCCAGGCTACACTTAAGGTCCTCCTGAGCTCTGGACCCAACTCTTTAACGGTAAAGTTGCCCTGACCATCATTTACGTAGAGCTGATTGGCTTGAGGATTCGCCCTACTATCCCTAAAATTGCCGACGGCAAGATCGAGGTCGCCATCGCTATCCATATCCCCCCATGCTACACTCCAGGTGTTTTTTGTACCTGTAAACGCAACTGTGACAGTGAAGGTACCTCGGCCATCATTGACATAGATCTGATTGTTCTGGCCATCATTGCCGACGGCGAGGTCCAGGTCGCCATCGCCATCCACATCTCCCCACGCCATACTCCGCGTGGTTGTTACAACATCCCTCAGGTCGAGGGTGGGAGTAATAAGCTGACCCCGTCCATCATTGAGATAGACCTGATTGACCTGCCCAAAATTGCCGACAGCCAGGTCCAGATCCCCATCGCTATCCATATCTCCCAATGCCACGCGCCTGATGGTTCCTGTCCCTGTGAGCGGCACCTCAGGAGTGAAAGAGCCCGTGCCATCATTCACATAGAGCTGATTTTCCTGACTGTTATTGCCGCCGACTAGGTCCAGGTCACCATCGCCATCCATATCCCCCCATGCCATATTCAAACTCCAATCTGCCTCTGTACCCAGTTCTACAGGAGGGGCAAAGTTGTCTTGGCCAGTATTGACATAAATCTGATTTTCCTGGCCATCATTGCCGACGGCGAGGTCCAAGTCGCCATCGCCGTCCATATCCCCCCATGCCATACTCCATGTGGATATGCTTGTGCCTAGGTTTACAGGAGGGGTAGCGAAATTGCCGTGGCCATCATTCTCATAGAGTTGATTGACCCCAGAATTGCCGACAGCGAGATCCAGGTCGCCATCGCCATCCATATCCCCCCATGCCACACTTCTGGTCCTCGTTGTATCTGTGAACGGCACTGTAAGGGTGAAGGTGCCGTGGCCATCATTCTCATAGAGTTGATTGACCGGAGGGTTCCCCTTGCCATTCCCACCATTGCCGACGACCAGGTCGAGGTCGCCATCGCCATCCATATCCCCCCACGCTACACTCTGGGAGAACCTTTTCTCTTCTATACCCAATTTGACGTTATCAACCTCGAAGTTGCCCTGGCCATGATTGATATAGAGCTGATTGACCAGATTATTCCCGTTGCCATCCCCGCCATTGCCGACGGCCAGATCCAGGTCGCCATCGCCATCCATATCCCCCCACGCCACGCTCCATGTCCTCATTGGATCCGTGAACGGCGCTGTAAGGGTGAAGGTGCCACGGCCATTATTCTCATAGAGTTGATTGAGCTCATTCGATCCAGAATTGCCAACGGCCAGGTCCAGGTCGCCATCGCCATCCATATCCCCCCATGCCACACTTCTAGTGTGGTTTTTCTCTTCTATACCCAATTTGACGTTATCAACCTCGAAGTTGCCCTGGCCATGATTGATATAGAGCTGATTGACCTCTCCCAGATTGCCCACAGCGAGATCCAGGTCGCCATCTCCGTCCATATCCCCCCACGCCACACTATTGGTCTTCCTTTTGTCTATGCCCAGGTTTCTAGCAGTAAAGTTACCCTGGCCATTATTCACATAGAGTTGATTGACCTGCTCAAAATTGCCAACGGCCAGGTCCAGGTCGCCATCGCCATCCATATCCCCCCATGCAACACTCCTGGTGTTTTTTGTCTCTGGGCTAACCCAGCCTACTTGGTCCAGCACACCTTGAGCGTAGGTGTGAGTAGGCCACAGACCTAGAAAGACTAGGCCAGCCACCAAGCATAAAGTTAGGCGAAAAGCAAATTGACAATTATGTTCCCATAGGTTCTGCGTAGGACGGGTATGGGTTAGTTGGCCAAACAAGGCCAATGTATAAGAAAAAATAATGCTTCTGTGAAGAGATCGGCGGACTGGTTTCGGCTGTACGTGAGTGCGAACATTCATCTTTTACTCCTTTTAAAACTCTCAACGGACGCCAGGCCAGATTAGCCTGATATGTGACAAAATTACCTGCAGTTGCCTCCTTTGGGTTCATGCATCATTCTTTATGGTACGCGGCAGCCATTACCAGAACGTTAACCAGCTTTTCTTAGGAGTATCCCCATCGGCTGAACGGCACCGAATCTGGCAGCAAGAAACAGAGATGAATTTTTATGATTTGCTATCGATGCTTCTGTTTCTTGAGAGCACTACGTAAATAGAACGCAGCATAAGCTTTCTCCGTCCCTTGGCATGACGGAAGATACGTTTCAAGTTTTATTTAATTTTCATTCCTTAGGCATTGAGTCACTGGGTGGCATTGTTTAACAGAGGCCCCTCTATTATAGTATACTTTTGTCAAAGTAGACATTGCACTATTCCCGTGGCGCTTTAGGGTTGGTTGGTGGCGAATTCGATGCGTTGATCTGATATCTTATTGCGGTATACTTCGCCAGAAAAGCTATGTTTTGACTTTCGTCCAGTATACTGTGACAAATTTTCAGAAGAGGACAGGCCCCATCTTTGTGGAAGTAGGTCCCGTCTTCGCCGAAACAAGCTTTCCTGGCAATCTATTGTAGGTGAACTATCATCTGCTAATTGTATTACAACCGACTGCATATTGTATACTAATCATATACTCAGCTCCGTTTGAAAACCGTCGTTTGGTCTCTCCGGCATGTTTCGCCAGAAATGTCTCGTACCGACTTGTATCCTATCTACTCTGGACAATTCTGAAAGTAGCCATTCACCTTCCCCCTGTAGGCTGAGCTTGTCGAAGCCGAGTTTCCCCTTCGACAAGCTCAGGGGGCGTGAACGGTTACTTCTGAAAAGAGTAGACAATCCCCACATTCATGGGGACAAGTTTATTCTGGCCGTTTTTTGAATAGCCGGACAGCGTGATTTTCAAATCGACCGTAGTATAACCTTGCCCATTCGTTCCAGGAATACCACTCCACATGACCGAGTTAACCATCCAGCTCTTTGGCAGTCCAATCATTCTGCACAACCAAGAACCGGTTACTGGATTTATCTCCAGCAAAGCAACGGCCCTCGTCTACTATCTAGCTGCTACCCATCGTACCCAAAGCCGAGAGTTGTTGGCCACTCTCTTTTGGGGGGACGTGCCGGACTCCCGGGCCAAGAAGAACCTGCGTGACATCCTCTCCAATCTACGTAAGGTGATGGGACCTTATTTGGAGATTACGCGGCAGACCGTTGCGCTGACCATTCCGACAGAAGCGATCGATGTCTGTCAATTTGAAGCGCTCTTGTCTGCCACACAGGACGATAATTCTAGCCAACAGGGACTTGCGAGCCTCAAATCCGCTGCCGCGCTGCAGAGGGGGGAATTTTTGGAGGGTTTCCGCGTTTCCGATGCCCCAAATTTTGATGATTGGATGAGTAGCGAACAGAGCCGTTTGGAGCAGTTGATCCTCCAGATGCTCAATCAGCTGACCGCTGAAGCCATGCAACAGGGCAACCATATCGAGGGCATTGACTACGCTGTGCGCTCACTGGCGTTGAATCCACTAGAAGAATCGACCTATCGCCACCTTATGGCTATGTATGCAGCGACCGGTCAATATGCGGCAGCGCTTGAACGGTATGATCAATGCAGTCAGATGCTCTATGAAGATTTTGGCAGAGAACCCTCCGCCGAAACCATCGACCTGTTTGAGAACATTCAAATTCGGCAGGAGAGTCCCGAGCCTCAGCAGATTGACGATGACCATCTGCAGCCCTTTGTGGGGCGTTCGGAGGAACTGGCTGAAATCAATCGCCTGCTGAGCAGCTCTGACTGTCGGCTTTTGACCCTGGTCGGGCTAGGCGGCGTGGGCAAGTCTCGTCTGGCCAGGCAGGCGGCCATGCAGAACGCGCATCGGTTTTTAGATGGTACTTATTTGATTGAAGTGGGGCCTCAGGAATCGCTAGAGCAGTTTGTGACGGATATTGCCGTCGAGATCGGTCTATCTATTAGCGTTGATGAGGATGCCATCAGCCAACTGCTGGACTATCTACGGGCAAAATCCATGCTCCTGATTATCGATAATGCAGAGGTGCTGCTTCAATCACCTGAAATGCTTGTGGCGGCGGACCAGCGGCCCCCATCTCATTACAGGACACATGACAGCGAGACAACGCCGCTCGATCTGCTTGGCATGATTGTAGGTGCTTCGCCTAATGTAACGCTCATCGTTACGTCCCGAGAACACCTGGGATTGAGGAGCGAGTGGATATTTGAGGTGGGTGGTCTGTCAACACCAATTTCCACGGAGAATAGGACTACCAATCGAACGGTGCCGGGTGAAACGCCCCTAGCACATGTTGACGATTCGGGAGAATTTGCCCATCTAGGCCCTTCAGATGTTCATCCTGCTTCAGATAAACCAACCTCCGAACCAGCGGATTTTGATTTGCCCGATTCTTTGGTCTCTGGACTTCTCCATTCCGATGCCGTTCAGCTCTTTTTGAAACGGGGTCGGCAGGCGTGGGCTGAATTTCCCCAAGAAGATACTGAGCTTTCCCCAGGTGACCTGATTGCCATTGGCCGCATCTGTCAATTAGTGGATGGCATGCCCCTGGCTATTGAGCTTGCTGCAGGTTGGGTCTCCATGCTCTCTTGCCGCGAGATAATGCGCGAGGTCATGAAAGGCGTGGAGCTCCTGGAATCTACAGCCCGGGATCGACCGGAGCGGCACCGCAGCCTGCAAGCCATCTTTGACCACGCCTGGCAGATTCTATCTCCTGCTGAACAGACTATCTTGGAGAAGCTGGCCATATTCCAAGGCGGATTTAGTCGGAAAGCAGCCCAGGAGATTACCGGCGCAACACTCCCTGAACTGCAAAATTTGCTGCAGCACTCCTTCCTTGCCCGCTCGGGCAAAGAGCGATTTGACTTGCACAACCTGCTACAACAATATGCCCTCAATCGCCTCAGCGAGAATCCCCAAACGTATCGTGCCACCCGGGAACAGCACGCACGCTACTTTAGCCAAATTTTGGTACGCCATCAACAGGCTATCCAGGTAGAGCAAATAGAAGTTCTCTCAATCCTTACTGTCCAAGAGATTGATAATCTTCGCGGTGCCTTTGACTGGGCAATCGAGAATGGACAGTTCGACATCCTCGCTCAGATGCTTGATGGCCTCTTTCACATTTATACGTTTCGCAGTTGGTTTGCCGAAGGTGTCGCCCGCTTTTACAGAGCCCTGAAAAGCTTGTACCACAGACAGTTAGGGCGCGATGGGGGCAGCAACCTAACGGAACAAGAAGCAACACATGAGGCAGAGCAAAAAGAGCAAGCTGTCTTGAGTCGATTACAGATTCGGCTAGGCCGACTTTTTCAGATGTTGGGGCGCCATGATGAGGCCCAGCGTCATCTTACGGAAGGGTGGGTTTGGGCAGATCGGTTGGGCGATCCGCTGGAGCAGGCACTCTGCCTGTTGGGACAAGCCAACGTTCACTATGAATTAGCGGACTATGCGGCGGCAGAGGAAGCGGGTCAACAGAGTTTGGCCATTTACCAGAGTGTACAGAGCCGGAGCGGGGCGGCCCACACCCTCTACTGCCTGGGGAACATTTGGCTGGCCAAAGGGGAGTATACCCAAGCCAGAGAGAATTTAACTCAGGCTCTAGCGCTCACTCAGGCTATTCACCTGCGCTCCACAGAGGCTGAATGCCTGGGCGTGCTAGGCCAGGTCTGTTGGAATCAAGGGGACCTGGCCGCGGCTCGACGCTATTTTGAAGAAGCGTTAGAGATATTTCGCTTGCCTCAAATCACAAATTTGCTGAGTGAAGGGAAGTTGCTCAACCAACTTGGTTTTGTGGCATGGTCCCAGGGATTGGTTGAACAAGCGCAAACGTATCACACCCAAGCCCGTCATATCTTTCGCCGAATTGGCAATCGGCAAGGTGAAGGGAATACGCTTAGCCATTTGGGCAGGGTTGCTGAACGACATAAGGAATTTGAGAAGGCGGCCCGTCTGTATGAACAGGCGCTCTTGATTAACCAGGAAATTCAAGACCGACAAGGTGAAGCTGTTTCTAACGCCAACCTGGCCTTTGCCGCCTTTCGACGGGCGAATTATCCCCTATCGGCTCGTTATTTTACCGAGTGCCGCGACCTCTGCTCTACCATTGGTTTTCGGCGATATGAGGCTCTGGCGGTGGCTTGTCTTGGACTATTGACGTGCTTTCACAGCGACTACTTGGCCGGTGCAGATCAAGCAGAGGCTTCTCTAGATATTGCTCAGCAAATTCAAGATCCAATTATGGAAGCCTATGGTTGGCTCGTCTTGGGGTATGCCCACAGTGGTCTAGCTCAATGGGAAAAGGCGTTTCGTGCCTTTGAACGTTGCCTTTCTCTCCGACGCGAATCTGGAGAGGTGGAACGGTTACTCGATCCGCTTGCGGGGCTGGCTTTTGTTGCGCTACAACGCAACACATTTGAGACGGCTTATGAATATACTGCCCAGATTATCTCTGGACTCAATGATCTCACCGAGGCAGCCGCTATGTTGCCCGCCCAAGTTTATTACGTCTGCCACGTTTGCCTGGCCCAAAGAGGGGATCCAGCCGCAGAGACTTACTTGCAGAGGACAAAAGGACTATTGGAGGCATATCGGCCTGTAGAAGTAGAGACCGGAGAGATATATAAGAAAGAGGTTCTCATCTTTGATACTGTTCTATCAACTGAGGCATCCCGTTAATGATTGGTTAATGCCCCAAAGTTAAGTTATACTCCAACTGTACAAACTTCCTACATTTGACGTACGTCAATCTGCCCGCCCTAACCGATCCATTCATCGAGAAGCACATGGCCGATCAACTGATTCCTCACTTTATCCTCGAGCAGTATAAGGATGGATACCAGAGTAGTACCTTGCAAGCTGCGACCCTTTTTGTCGATCTAGCTGGATTTACCCAGATGACTGCAGCACTCATGTGGCATCAGAAAGATGGTGTTGAAGTGCTGGCCGAAGCATTGGACTCTGTCTTTTCCCCTCTTGTTCGGGAGGTCTATCAACGGGGTGGAATGATTCCCCTCTTCGCTGGAGATGGGTTTACGGCCATTTTTCCAATCGTTGAGGATCCGTCCAACCCACATTCGTCTATCCCCTCTATGCGAGCCGCTCACCAAGCGGTTGAGTGTGCCGAAGCGATTCAGCGCGAGCTAGAACACAAAGGCCCCATGGTCTCAACTCGCTACGGCCACTTTCATCTGGCTGCAAAGGTAGGTCTTTCCTATGGTGAGGTACGCTGGGGCATTCCGGGGAAAGATGGCTTGCGCTGCTTCTATTTCCGGGGTGAGGCGGTCAACAATTGTGCCAAAGCCGAGCATGAGGCTCAAGATGGAGAGATCGTTGCCGATGCCCATATTTTGGCCGTGTTGGGGCCGCGCATACGCTCGGTGCCATTGTCGGCCAACAATTACTATCGCATAACAGCCATTCAGGAGAGGGTGAGGGTACCGTACTCCGTTGCAATCCCGCCACGGCCCTCCCGGGCAGAGCTTGCGCCTTTTATTTCCCAAGCAGTTTTGAATATGACTCAGCAAGCCGACTTTCGCGATGTGTGTGTCATCTTCCTCTCTTTTCAGGAGCCGCCGCCAGATATAGCTCTCTCCGAGACAGACACCCATACGTTTCTCGGTGCGGTCATAGACTTAACGGAACAATGTGGGGGCATGGTCAATCAACTTGATTTTGGGGACATGGGTGGATACTTTCTCCTTCTCTTTGGGGCACCGATTGCCCACGGGGACGATGTCAATAGGGCCGCCGAATTTTTACTTTGCCTGCGCGAACAGGGTTGGATGTTGCCATGGCGGGCCGGGGTTGCCTATGGAACAGCCTGGGCAGGCAGACGAGGGGGAAAGGAACGCATGGAATACGGCGTGACAGGAAACGTTGTCAATTTGGCTTGCCGGCTCTTCCTCATGGCTCCCTGGGACGAAATTTGGGTGGATGCGGCTGTTCATGAGCAGTTGCACTCGAGCCACTTTTTTGATGCCTTGGGTCCCAAAAAAATTAGAGGCCGAGAGGGAGATCAGCCAGTCTATCGCCTGCTCAAGGAGAACCAAGAGGCAACCGAAACAAGCCTTTACGTCTCTGGTCTGGTGGAACGTCATAGTGAACTGGAGCGATTAGGGGCTTGGGTTCAGCCTATCTTTGCCAATCAATCAGCGGGCCTTTTCCTCGTTCATGGGGAGGCAGGCATTGGCAAAAGCCATCTCGTGCGTGAATTCCAGCGGCAGTTGGGAGAGACGGAGGTTCTGTGGATTAAATGCGTGGCCGATTCGACCGAACGACGACCGTATGGGCCTTTTCGCTATGCCTTACGCCGCTACTTTCGCGAAAGAACCGATCAGCCCTTGGTGCGCGATGCACAATATAATCGAGCGCTTTTCCATTTAGCGCTGGACAACCTGATCGAGGCAATTGCAGGAATAGGGCGTCAAGGTGGGGCCTTAATCGATGAACTGGATCGCACCAGTTCCTGTTTGGCCGCGCTGCTCGACATCCGCTGGCCAGGCTCATATTTTGAATCTTTGCCCGCCCAAAGTCAATACTATGCCATCATGACGGCGTTTCAGACATTTATCAAAGCGTTGGCCCTCTTCCAGCCGGTTATTCTCCGTTTGGATAACATCCATTGGTTCGATGATGAGTCGCTCGCCATGCTAGGGGGCTTGGCCCATCACATTAATGGATCCTCAGTGGCCATTTTGGGTACCACTCGATATCGCCGAAATGGAACCCCTATTCAGCTAAGGCTGGATCAGGAGACACCCTCTAAAGAGATCAATCTCTCCTACCTATCGTTCAAAGGGATCGAACAAGTAGCCGCCCAGGTTATTCAGGGTGAGCCGATGCCAGAATTGGTTGCTTTCTTGGCGGAACAGACGGGTGGCAATCCTTTCTTTGTGCAACAGCTTGCCTTGGATTTATGGGAACGAGGGGTCATTTATGCTCAGCAGGTAGGTGACTATGTGCGCTATGGTTTGCGCAAAATCGACAGCACTATGCCTTCCTCAATCAGCGCTGTTCTACTCTCCCGATTGGATCGATTAGAACCAAGCGTCAAAAAAGTGGTACAAGTGGGCGCTGTCTTAGGAAGGGAATTTGATACGGCCATATTGGCTGCCCTCTTAGTCGATGATCCCAATTTGCATAGGAAAGTAAAAAGTGCCCAGTTAGCAGGCATATGGCGAGCCGAGTCAGACGGGAACCGCTATCGCTTTGAGCATGCTTTACTTCATGATGCTGCCTATGATATGCAGATCCGCGCCATGCTGCGCTCGACCCATCGACAAGTGGCCCAAACAATCGAGAAGCTCTATCGAGCTGATCTAGCACCTTACTATGGTCAGTTGGCCCATCACTACGACCAGGCCGAAGAGTTCCACCTTGCGGAAAGCTGGCGCCAGAAAATGATTGCCCAAACCCCACAAATCCTCCCAACCACTCAACCTCAACCTCACTCAAGCCGTCCCATTCACAGAAATTTAGCCCATCCTGATCATCTATCCGTTCCCACTGGGCAGTCGCCTAAGGGCGTTGACGCTCATCGCCGACAAAAGACCATGGCGTAGACATTTTCCAACGCTTTTTCTACATTCTTATCTTTATCTTTCACGTTATCGATTCTTCACAATGAATGTCTCGTCGTTCTCTCGACGTTGATATTAGACAATGGCTCTTGTTAAGAGACGAGTCGTAAATATCTAATTCAACAACAGGAGAGAAAACATGGTACATTCTATTCGTTTCACCTCATTTCGCTTTGCCTCATTTTGTTTTATCCCATTTCGTTTCCGGCAGTTCTTCCTTAGTAGCATTGGTAATCTACTGCTCTTATTTGCTTTGCTGTTACTCTTGCCCCAGGACACTGCTCAGGCATCTGCCCAGGTAGCTGCCCAAGCAGGAACCCATCAATATGATCCATATGTCTGTTACGGGATTTCCGATGAGAGAAGCAAAGGAAATCCAGTCGATAATACATTGTTGAAGATCGATCCGGCTACCGGAACTGTTTCTGAGATTGGCTTAACTTTCGCCAACAGTACGGAAACGATTGCCCTCGGCCCAAACAGTTCTCTGTATGGCGTAGAGGATAAATGGTTTGGTGAATTCAATACCACATCTGGCGTATTTGTACCGATGGAGCGCCCCATTGGCAACATTGAGATGGGCGAAACAACGCTTAAGATCAATGATGTAGATAGCCTAGCCTACAACCCAAACCAGCCAGACCTCATGATGGCGGTCTTCCGTAGAATGGACCAGCCAGATCTGCTATTCGCTATTCATGTGGAAACAGGCCAAATCATCTCTGAACTATTCGATGGACAGGACCATCTCGTTCTGCAGGATAGCCATCTTCAAGCTCCTCTGCTCGATATCGACGACTTACTCTTTGATTTTGGTCCAGATGGCTCATCACCACCCAAATTGCTAGGCCTAGCCAACAATCGCGGTAAGGGGTCGACTTTGGTCACTATCGATATGGAAAGTGGCGTCTTTAACCGAATTGGTATCATTAAGAGTCAAGCCAATCTAGAGAAAACTATAGAGGATATAGAAGGGTTTGCCTTTTGGAATGCCAATGGTCTCCGCAAGCTCATTGGCAGCACAGGGGAAAATGTTGACGGCAATCAATATGGTAATAGACTCTTTGAGATCCACTATGCTTCTGCCTCTAGTGCAAGTGACCCAATTCTGGCTACTGAGCTATTCAAATTTGATGGGCCAGCCATCGATGTAGAAGGACTAGCCTGCGCCTCATTGATGCCCGATTTGATTCCCAATATCGATATAGAAAAGGCGACCAGTGGTCCTGGCCAGGTACCTGAGGATGCCGACATTGGTCCTGGCCCTTATATCAAAGTCGGTGACCAAGTTACCTGGAGCTATGTGGTTCGGAACAGTGGTGAAATTGCCCTACAGAACGTGCAAGTCACCGATGATAAAGAGGGTGTTATTACCTGTCCCCAAAGCACACTGCAGGTCAATGAGTCGATGACCTGTGTGGCAACGGGTATGGCAGTGGCTGGCGACTACGTCAATATGAGTACCGTCGTTGGTACGCCGATTGATGGTCAGCCGGATGTTACCGATAGCGATCCCAGCCACTACCACGCACGCACGGCTCGTGTTGATATTGAAAAGACCACCAATGGCCCAGGACAAGCGCCCCAGGACGCCGACAGTAGACCTGGCCCTTATATTCGGGAAGGGTTACAGGTAACCTGGTCTTACGTCGTCAGTAATATCGGTCAGCTTGACTTACAGAATGTACAAGTCACCGACGACAAAGAGGGGCATATCCAATGCCCTCAGGACAGACTTGCTGTGGGCGAATCCATGACCTGTATCCAGTCTGGAACCGCAACTTTAGGCCAGTATGCAAACAATAGCATTGTCACTGCATCGCCTGTTGATGGCAGCCGCAACGTTACCGATACGGATCCTAGCCATTACTATGGCACGCGACCGGCAGTCGACATCGAAAAATTTACCAACGGCGCTGGACAAGCCCCTGAAGATGCCGATAATGTGCCTGGTCCTACCATTGAACCGGGTTACCCTGTCTACTGGACCTACCTAGTAACGAACATCGGTAACATTGATTTAACAAACGTTGTGGTAACGGATGACAAGGTCGCGACCATCTTTTGCCCGCAGAGTACGCTGGATATCGATGAGAGCATGACTTGTAGAGCAAGCGGTGTTGCTGCTGTAGGCCAGTATGAGAATATCGGTAAAGTCAGCGGCCTACCCGTCGATGGTAGCGCCGCAGTCAACGATGAAGATCCCAGCCACTATTTTGGAGAGGCAGCCGCTGTAAAGTTGGAGAAGAGTTCCACCATGGATTGGACCTATACCGTAACCAATACAGGTGGTGTGCCACTCTCCAACCTGGTCTTTCACGCCAGCAACGAAGTAATCGTCAATTGCTTCGGCCAGAGTGATCTATCACCTGGAGAGAACATTTCCTGTCCAGCCTCTGGCCCTGAGGCGGAATATGCCAAAGCAATCCAGGTCACCGCCAAATCAGTCGATGAGGGCACGGAAGTGACTGCAACGGTTGCCGCAACGCCCATTGACACCGTTCGTATCGCAATTGCACTGAATGAAGCACCGATTCACTCATTCCAAGCCGCTATGTTACCGGTTGGTCAACAAGCTTTTTGGACCTACACCCTTACCAATAAAGGTTCAACGACTCTACAAAATATAACGGCTCGGGTCAAAGGATCCACAGTCAGTGATAATGAGGGTGAATCCCTTGCCTGCCCAACAAGCGAACTACCAGCAGGTGAGTCGGTTATCTGTACAGCCACTCGTGCAGTGACAGTAGCGGAACAAAACCAAGTGATTGTGGTTCAGGGTGTAGAAGCAGAGAGTGGAACACCAGTCCGTACCGAAGATGTGGTCTTCTACCACGGTTATGACCATCAAGAAATTGGCGGTCTTGTCTACAATGCAGATCAACCAAGTGGCAATGGGGTTTCTGCTGCAAGTCCAAAGGCAATTGGTCTATCGGGGATGCCTGTAAGTCTTTATGATAGCGACGGGAATAAAGTCAATACATTATTTACAGATCCCAATGGTACCTATCGCTTCACCCAGCTAGAACCAGGCGACTACTATCTACTCTTTGATAAATTCTCAGGGCTTTGGGAAGAGGCCAATCAAGGAGTTGATGAAAATTTAGATAACGATGCTGTGGGAGAGTGGGCGCCTGACCCTAACCAGGCTCGCACCCACTACTTCCGCATCAATCCTGAGGGACAACTGCTCGATCAGACCTGGGATGCTGGGATTATGGATCAACTTCAACAATTTACTGCCATCTACCTACCGTTAGTCAATCATTAGCCGATACAAACCGCACCTACGGCTTATCTAGCCTTCCATCGGGCTGGGCAGAAATGACAAATATATAGGCAGTATAAAAGAGGGTGGCTAGCGTCATCCTCTTTTTGTGTTCATTTTTCTCTCTATCAACGATTACAACCTCTTGCCTAGCTTATTCTCGACGCTCTTCCGACGCTCTCTCGTCGCTCTCACATCGCTTCCTCGTCGCCGGTTCACCATACTGAGAGCAGAGAGGATTTCCCAACAATCCCAATCAAGTATCTTACCAATCTATCTTTGAAAGGACAGAAAAATGATTCACGCGTTCACAAATTCATCAAGCAAGACTCTATCAATGGATTCTAGAGTAATCGGACCGAGGGTAATGAGTTCAAGCCGCTCACAATCCGCTTTGTATGGTCGTTTCATATCAATCATATGGCCAGCAGTTCTGTTCATCCTGCTGATGGGATTGCTCCCTTCCCCAATTTTTGCTCAGTCGCCAAACGTAGCCGAACCACGGGACGAAGCGCTCCATGATGTACAAACGTTGGCCAGGGGCCACTACTGTGTCGAGTCAGTCGGTGCGGATATGTATCAGAACGGTAGCGGTTCTTGGACAATTCCTCGTAAAGGGGTTCCGGTAGCGGCCCATCTCTTCTGGTCTGGTCGTTATGCTATGTTGAATCCTGGTACAGCTAGCCCCGAAGAAATTTCCGCCAATGGCGATGACACCATCTCCCTGACGCTAGAGGATGGCAGCATCATCAAGGCGGTTGCTGAGCAGGCTCACTACCAGTTCCGCAAATATGTTGATGTGGAGACAGAGGAAGAATTGACTTGGTATTCATATCATCGATCAATGCCTGAGCTAATAGGACAAAACTCTCCGCTAAATGGAACCGATGGAACCTATCGTATTACGACATCTGACTTGAAATCTCTCCCTCACAATGGAAATAAGGATGCTGAACATGGAGCAGGATTGCTGGTTGTCTATGAAGGGGATTCCTGCCCGCTTAGCCAAGTGAACATCCAGTTTGGTCTTGACAGCTTCTATGCAAAACGGACTGCCCCTAATGGTCCCAACTCAGAGGTCTCCTGCGTCGATTTTGCGCCAGATAGCGAAATAGAGCGTACCCTAGATGTACATATGTTTGTTGGCGGGGTTGAAGCGTATCTGCCAAACGAAGCACATCGTCCAAATGATATTGTCTATATAACCGGATCCAACGACAAACCGAACGAGTTGCTCACCAATAATCTTGGCAAACAGATACCGTTTGATTCCGCTACGTCACCCTACCCGCTGGTTTCTGATGAGGGAGAATTTGATAACTTCAAAAGCAACATCAATGTAAATCGAGGCGACTCCCATGCCTGTTTCCAGATTGCATCCATTGATCAAGAACAGCCCAAAGGCGTCAGTGCTGTATGGATCGGCCTGGCGACTCAAATACCTCTGGCTGAAATCAAAGAGCCTGGTATCAAAACGCGTAAAGTTGCGGATTCCAAAGAAGTCCAGGCAGGCCAACCCATCGGTTTCACAATCTGGGTAACCGCTACCGGTGAGGCCATTTCCCACGACGTGATAACGACTGATTCACTGCCTACCCATGTCGGCTACAGTTGGGCTATCGACGTCCTCCACTCTGATGCTGGCTGTCTCATCCAAGAGAATCAGATGACCTGTCAGTGGGGCGACATGCAACCAGGAGAAACTCGCCAAGTTCACATTGTATCTCCTACATCAGCCGAGCCGCTTTCAGGGTTCAGCAAGAGTGACTTAGAGTCTGTGCAAGCCTGCGGCGTTCGGGATGAAAATGAAGGTGGGAAAATTTATCGCAAGAAGTCATTCCAAGTTGACAATGAAACGGTTGTGACGACGAGAGAAGAGCTGACAGATCAAGATAGCGACCGGATCATAGTTACATGCAGTGCACCAGCGTTAACGGCTAGCAAATTACCTGATGTTACCTGGCAATATACAGCCACAAACATCGGTCAAGCTGCGCTGCAAAACGTGACTGTCCATGCGGGGGAGAATGTCCAAATCGATTGTGGCGGACAGACTCATCTAAATCAAGGGGACGTAGCTGCCTGTTCCGCCAAAGGGCATAGCCAATACCTCAACAACGTTGGGTCAGTCTTTGCCGCTACGAATCACACCAATCCCCTGCAGATTGGGCATTGGCACACGGGTCATCATCGAATTGACATTGAGCTGGACATTGTGATCAATGGCGCTATTGCGACCATCCCGCCTGGCGTCTGGACGACTGCGGGGAGCATCCTTACTGTCGAATATCGTTTAACCAATCGGGGCAACGTTCCGATCACGAATCTAGTGATTGATAATGGCGGAGTGGGTTACTGTACGCTTCCAGCATCGTTAGCCCCAGGGGAGACTCAAACAGTATGTCTTGTCAATACCCTAAGTGCCCAAGCAGGCCCTACCAGACTAACGGCAACGGTTACAGGTTCATACACGCCAATCGGAGCAGAATCAATGGTGGGAAAGGACAGTGAATTTGGATACTATGTGGGGTATACCCAGTAGATTGGCACCGGATTCATCTGCTTCGTAGAAATGATCAGATAGATGCTGTAGGTCACTTTTCAAAGGTGGCCTACAAGCTTTTCCACTCACTTTCTCCGACGAGTCGACTCCAACTGTACCTCAATCCGTAATGCAGCTCGGTTCTAAAAATGGAGCTTCAAAGGCTTTGGCCTTCAAAGAGCTGTCGCTCGCCTTGGGGCGCACCCAACTTCTCTGCATACTCTAAGGCGAAGAAGGCAGCGTAGGATTTCCAGCGCGGATCTTTTTTCAGTACCTGCTCCATCTTGAGGATCGCTTCGGCCGCAACATCTGCTGCTGTATCATCCAACAGTAGATTAGTCAACTCATCCTTTCCATCCAGCCGGTAGAGTTCGTCTAGTTCGTCGCTGGCGTTGTAGGTAAACATATAGCGCTGGCCATCACTATCCGCCTGGAAGATCATACCGATACAGGGATTGGGCATGGTGTGGCTCCAAACGTCGCAGAGAATCGGTTTTTCTTCTCGCTCTCCTTCCGCAACCGTGGTCAAAAGATCAGCACCGTCCAGTCTAGCATCTGTCTTCACGCCCGCGATTGAGAGTATGCTCGGTGCCAAATCAAGCAGTGAAACCGGCGTATCGATGATTTCGGGAAGACGAATCTCGCTGGGCGGCTTTACCACAATCGGTACGCGCATGACCCGAGGATTCAAATAGGCCCCCTTGTCGATGAGACCATTTTCACAGTTCATCTCGCCATGATCAGCAATGTAGAAGAACCAGGCGTCGTTATAAAGCCCGTGGTTCTCCAGAAAAGTCATTAGCCGCCCCAGTGCTTCATCCAGCAATTCAAATTGAAGGATGTGGGCGACAAGATAATCTTTGACCGTCTCCGGATCCTGCAAACCCCAATTCTTGCGGTAGAGGCGATAGATCCGTGGCTCTGGCTCTAGAATTTGGAAATTATTATCGAGAAGTGCCTGATAAGAACTTGGCAAGTGTAGCTCTGCGCGTAATTCCCTCTCTCGCTCTGCCATGTCCCCAGGAATGGCAAAAGGTTGGTGGGGGCCAAAGAAGTCGAGCTGGAGATAGAAGGGCTGATTCAAGCTGGGCAGAGCGTTCATTGTGCCGAGAGCTTTGTGAATCAAATAGAAGGGATAGGTTGCCTCCATAGGGAACGGCTCACACCGTTGAGGAGCCAACCAACCACCGTAAAAATTTCCTTTTCCATACCCTGATGGATCACGACCATAGATCTCTCTTTCAAATTCGAAACGCTTCAAATCCAGATCCCGTAAAAAGAGGGCATATCCATCATCATCATACCAGGGCGGGGACCAGCGGTCCCAGGGAGATGCATTTTCACCAAAGACCTCCACAAACTTTTGGCGGCCAGCATGACATTTCCCAACATGGCGCACCTGATAACCGATAGCCTTCAAATATTCTGGGAAGATTATATCAGATTGACGTAGATGCACTTCATGCCCGTCATGGCCCCGTTCACTGTTGGTGGTGATATATGGGTAGCGCCCTGTTAGGTAGGACGCGCGAGACGGCGAACATAAGGGGGAGGTGCAGAAGGCATTTTCAAAGGATACCCCGTCGCCTGCAAGCCTATCCAGATTAGGAGTACGCGGTCGGATCCGATCCGGCCACCCTCGATAAAAATCGACAGGCACCATGTCCATGCTGACAAAGATGATGTTAGGGTGAGGCTGATCTGCTTCTTCCCAAAACGGACCGTGACCGGTCATGGGGTTGAGATAAGATTTTTGCATAAGAAATTGTGTTTTAGGGATGAACTGTTTTTATCGGAAGGTAGGGGATAAAGATCAATCCAGCAGGAAAGATAGCCTGACTGACCGATTTCAAGTTATACCCGCGGGACAATCGGCGTCCACCGCCCTGCAAGGACGGTCTACCGTTGCATCTATCTAAAGTAGCCCGTCCATTTTGGGAGGGAAAGATAGCCTGACTGACCGATTTCAAGCTACACCCGCGGGACAATCGGCGTCCACCACCCTGCAAGGACGGTCTACGGTTGCTACGGTTGCATCTATCTAAAGTAGCCCGTCCATTTTGGGCGGGAAAGGTAGCTGACCGAATTTCAAGTTACACCCGCGGGACAATCGGCGTCCACCGCCCTGCAAGGCATGTCCTGAGCGGAGCCGAAGGGACGGTCTACCGTTGGCCCGTCCTAAAGTCGCGTAATTTACCATACAGTAGCAGACGGCTTGCTGGCTGACAGCTTTTTACAATAAGCCAAGCTGCTGTGCCCGAATAACTGCTTGAGTCCGATCCCGGGCTTCTAACTTTTGGAGAACGTTGCTGACATAATTTTTTACGGTCCCGCTAGCAAGATGAAGATGCTTAGAGATTTCACTGTTGTTCAACCCGTCAGCCATCAGCTTCAAGATCTCGGACTCACGCTCAGAGAGAGGTTCGATAAGGCTAGATTGGTTTAGGCTCGACGATGGCCCTGCAGCTACTTGGTTCAATACGCGGCGAGCAACTGCGGCCCCCATCATAGAACCACCCGCAGCCACAACCTGAACCGCGTTCGCTAGCTCTTGACTAGAGACGTCCTTGAGCATGTAGCCGAGTGCACCAGCCCGAATCCCCTCAAAGACATATTCATCATCGTCAAAAGTGGTTAAGATTAAGACACGGGCGTCTGCGTATAGCTGGCAAAGCTGCTGAGTGGCTTCCACGCCATCCATGTTGGGCATGTTGATGTCCATCAGGACCACGTCAGGCTGATGCTGGGCGTATGCATCCAATGCTTCATAACCGTCGGACGCTTCAGCCACAATTGCAAATGTAGGTTGCAATTCCAGAAGAGTACGTAGCCCTTCGCGGATTAACTTCTGATCATCCACAAGCAGGACGTGGATCTGTTCAGACACGAATTCCCTCCACCGCTAAATCTCGCCCCTTCTCTAGGGTTTGCGGAATAGAGAAAAGAATTTCCGTTCCACGAGTGGACCGCTTGCTGATTGCTAACGAACCATGCAGTTGCTCTGCCCGTTCCTTTAGTCCACGCAGTCCAAACCGTCCATCTTCAATCTGAGCCGGCATTCCCTGTCCATTATCGGCTACGAACAGCGTAATTGTATTCTGGTTGATAGTCAAGGTCAGCCACGCCTCGGTTGCGCTGGCGTGGCGCTGTATGTTGGTTAGCAACTCCTGGCTGGCGCGAAAGATTGCTAGCCGTTGAATCGGTTCGAGATTGACAGGCTGGTTGGGAAACTTACTATGAATGCTTAGCCCGGTCGCTTCCTGGAATGTAGAGACAAGTTGCTCAATATCTTCGACTAGGGACTTTATCGCTGGGCTATCTGTGTGCAGAGACTTCGGTTTTTCGTCACTTTGACGAAGGGAAGAGAGCGCTCGCCGCAACTCGGCCAGCGCCTCCTTGAGTTGGTCCCTCATGTTACTGACCATAGTCTCAGCCCTCGCCGGCTCCGTTTGGATCAGATGCGTGGCCCCCTCTAATTGCAAGATAGCGACAGTTAAGCGATGTCCAAGGGAATCGTGCATTTCCCGGGCCAAACGATTGCGCTCCTCAGCAACGGCCAGCCGCTGGGACTGGGTTGTAAATGCCTGAAGCTTGGCATGGGTCTCTTGCAGCTCGGTATAGAGTTGCTCTGTCTTCTCCCTCGCTACATTGGATTGACGGAGCATATATCCAAAGCCTGCAAACATAAAATGCCCCCCAGCGGCGCTCAACCACCCTAAGGACGTTTGCAAACTGTAAGCCAGCGAAACAGCACCAAACTGGATAGTAAATATACCAATCACCCAAGCGATAGCCTCCTGGATAGGCAACAAGAGTGTTGCACAGCTGGTTAGGATAAAGAACAAGGTGAATGCTTCCTCGCCGGTCTTCCGATCATTGAGTCCAAATATGGCCAAGACAATCAGGGTACAGGAGAACAGATAACCTCTGACAACGATTTGCTGGTCTCGGAAGCGGATTGTTACAGAAACGATTAGGCCGAAGGCAATGAGAAGCCCCAGCGTCGCAAGGCGTGGTCCTTGGCTTGGGAAGCCGGAAAAGATCTGGATGCTTGTGCCAATTAGCGTGATAATTGATGCACCAAAAAGAAGTTGGAAGGTTGTACGCGGGTTCATGAGTAGATGATAATTTAAGCGGGGAAGAGTTGCAAGGTTGCTCGGTAGCAAGGCAACTATACTGGTGAACCAACCATCCCGCGCCAGTTACCATCCCGAATCGCCAGGATAGCCGTACGGAGTACGAGATACCCCACAAAGCCGATGGGTCCCAACATCAATACAAAGTAGAGAATGGGGCTGACAAACAGCCAGAAGATCTGATTGACCCGGCTATCCAGGTAGACCCAACGAGCCACAAAGAGATCAAAGGCTAAGAAGTGAACCCAGGCAATGGTGGCACCCACGGGTTCGCCCATTAAGCTGGCCAGTGGCTCCAAGCTCGGGCTGGTCACGGCAGCTAGGATTTCACCGATATTTGGGAGAACCAGCCCAAGGTAAATTAGGGCGGGCCCGATGGCGATCCAGGGTGAGCGAACGATTCGTTCGGTCCAGCTCCAAAAGGGCAGCAAAATCATCAGTATCCAGAACGGGGCAACTAAGAGAAAGCTCGTATCAAAAAGTTGTTCGATGGTCATGAGGTTGATTCCTTAAAGATTGTAGGGTTGCAAAGTCGTAGGGCTGCAAAGTTGTATAATCTGCCGGTGATATTTTGTCCCTACTCCTTATACCCAGCTCCGTTTGAAAACCGGGGTTTGGTTATTCCTGTAGGGCCAAGGAAAACTCTGGTTTTCAAATCGACCGCAGTATGAACCAGTTTGGTCTGGATTCCCTGTAAAAGGAAGGGCAAAATTTACCTGGCCATCTATCGATGCTGCTTGACTAACCTTATGTAGCCTCAAGCAGCACGACGGCCAACGGTTGTATTAAAGTGCTGTTCTCAACGCTGCTTCAGAAAGGCTCTTGCGCTGCACCAGCCAGAAACCACTTGCCACAGTACCGACCAACCAGACCAATGCAGCCAGTGTTAGCATATCCGGTGCAATGAGGGGTTGTCCGCGCAGCGCCTGCCAAGTGAGGAGAAGGGTTAAACCAAGATAACCAGCCGACCCGATCCAGATGAGCGCCGTCTGTCGTGTCATTGAGAGTCGTTTCCCCCAGCGCCGCCGGATAAAGATCCCCAGCAAGGGAATCACCTGCAAACCATGCAAACCCACGAAGTGTCCTATTCGTAGATCACCCCCCTCGGTACTCCAGTTCGTAAAGGGCAGTCCTGCCCCGCCGTCCTCAACGCCAACGCTGTGAGCACCAACATAGGTAAGGGGCGCGCCAGCCTGTAGCGCCTCTAGCTGCGAAGGTGTAGGACCGGAGGTCATCAGCGCACCCAGCCCACCACCGATTACTGTGATGATCAAGGCCAGCCGCAGCGACCAGGCGAAAGCCCGATCTTTCAGAGGCTCCATCATGAGTAGAATCGCAGCCAGCAGATTCATCACCCAGATAACCAAGACAAAGGTTCCCATTAGGCTAAAGATGGTCGCGTCAAAAGCGGTCGTTACGTTAAAGTGGCTTCGTACCCCTCGAAATGCTTGGAGAGAAATACCGCTAAGCTCCACCAAAAAAGCCATGGCTGTTAAAATCGCAATGAGATGGACGAGCCTTGGCTTGCTCTTAACAAAGCTCAACATCCAGAGCAGGGTTCCCGCGTATAGAATCGAGGAAATGGCAAACTTCATGGGCTTGATCCAGACTGGTGCACCGGTGACAAGCCGCGCATCAACAAAAGTAGCACCAATTGTAAATAGCAATAGTCCTATATAGACAAAAAGATTGAGTGCTAAAAATCGATTTGTGTTAACCAGCCTTTGCCAAATTGCAGCCGTTGGAAACGGTTGTAGAGTCGATTGTGAAAAAGTATAGGTAGACGTGCTCATAAATTGATCCTTACGATGATTATGTGTCTTGAATATGTAACCAGAAAGCTCTTTTTCTGGCTACATCATACTTCGAGGTTGGTCACACCGAACAGTGTCTTGGGTAATAAACATGGATGTGCCTAGCGTCATATGATGGTCATATGAAGGGAGTCCAATGGGAAATAATCGTTCCAAATTTCACAAGCGCTTGTGAAATTTGGAACAACCTCCAGCATCATATATAATATATCTTCTCCGGTTTGGATATGCGATCCAATTGCAACAATGAAGTTGACTAACTGTGGTCGTCATGGACGATAGGACCACAGCTATAAAGGAGCAAACAATGCCAAATCTTATCCCATTGAATCTACCCACTCAGCAACACAACATACTCCAACGCTGGCTGCCGGCCATTGAAGCCTTCCCAGAGGTCGATGTAGTCTGGCTCGAAGGGAGCCTGACTGATTCGGACCGGGCCAATCCTGGCGCAGATATTGATCTGCGTATTGCCGTTGCCGATGACGCTCATGATCGGCTTTGGGAGCGAGACCGCAAGCCCCTGACCAACGGCATGGGTGAGCATCTGATTTTGCTTGACTGGGGTTTTATTCGGGCGTTAACCAAAGAGGAAGGCGTCATCGTCGAATTGGCCGTTCTTAAGACAAGCGAGTTAGATGGCAAAGAGCTGTATGACTGCGAGTTTCTCCTTAACCGTTTGCCAGAAGGCCAACCCAACTTTCTTTCCCTGGGCGACAAAAGTGCAGCCGAACTGTGGCCAGAGAAAGAAGAGCTAACGACTAAGATCGTATGGCGAGAGACAGAGATGACGCTAGGAAATATGGCAACCTGTCCTGGGCCTTTTTACCTGAAGGAGTGGCAGTCGATTCACTTCATCATAGCTGAAACGCGCTCCTCCATTGTGCGAGTCATGTATCGGCTCATTGGGCTAGGCTTTGCCAAACGATTTAAGCATCTTTCTCAAATCCTTCCCAGTGCGTATCTGGCTGATCTGGATAAGACTTACATGCAACCTGGGGCTGATCCCATGGACCCGGCAGCCATGGCGGATACCCTCCTCCGTCTCTTTGCAGTGAAAGGGAAGTATATTCAACTATTGAGCGATAAAGCCGATGGTGGATTTGAGCCAGAGTGGTATTGGCGACTGCTCGAACAGACGAAGGAAAAATTAGATGCAGTAATGCCCAAATGAGGTACGCATTCTTGCATTCTTCAAATCATAAGCACGGAGACATCGCGTTATGGTATAATTACGAGAGTTGAACAGCAAAGTTGGACATCAACAATTACAAATGTGTTCAAACGAGGTCGTAAGATGGCGCATATCCCACTTCCGGACAATCTTTTATCGAGATTACGTAGAACGGCACAACAAGAAGGGCTAAACTTAACGCGGCTGATTTCCTCTGTTAAACCCTGCCGATAGATGGAATAACCAAGCAACACGGAACTTCTATACAAATGAGGTGTTCTCCCGTTGTTCATCTAGTAGTGGCTTCATAGCAACACCTAACCCAGTGAAGAAACCAAGCTGGAACAACAATTCTGAAGCAATGATACCAAAATGCAGAAAGAACACCCCACCAATACAAACGAAACCAGGAACCATTGTCGTCCAGAACCCATGCCGAATGGTTGTGTCGAAATTTGTAGCCAGATCCAGCAGTTCGCCTAATCTAGTCAAGCTCTGATCCATCAGCACGATCTGTGCCGTGTCCGTAGCGATGGTCGTTGCGCCGAGTAAGGAAACAGAGACATCAGCCTGCTTGAGGGCGATGGCATCATTGATGCCATCACCAATGAAACAGACAATGCGTCCTTCATCTTGCAGTTGTTTAATGAGTAATGCCTTATCTTCTGGCAGTACATTGGCGTAGTAAGAATCAATTCCCAGAGATTGGGCCAGTGCACGGGTCGGTTCTTCTTGGTCACCAGAGATGATCGCCAGATTAAGATTCCGATGACGTAGATCAGTGAGTACAGTTTCGACTTCTGGACGCAGCGTGGCATGAAGTTCTAACGCGCCAATAAGTTGAGCATCGAGTGCCACCATGACCAATGAGTGGCCTTGGTGCTGACAGGCAGCTTGGAGCGTTCGAATTGACTCGGGAATGACAATCCCTTCCATTTTCATAAAACGCTCGCTACCCACACGAATCAATTGTTTGCCGACCGTCACTTGGATACCATAGCCGACTTCATAGCTAGCCTCATCAATTTCAGGCAAGGTCAGATTACGCTCCTCGGAGGTTGCAATAATCGCTTTAGCAATGGGGTGGGGTTGGCGGTATTCGGCGGCAGCAGCGTAGGTAAGTACGTCATTTTCTGTCAAATGCTCTTGTAGGCAATGGATCTGAGCGACGTGGGGCTGTTCCAGCGTTAGAGTGCCAGTCTTGTCAAAGACGATGGTATCAACTTCATCTAGCCGTTCGAGTGCACGTCCATCTTTGATCAACACCGCCTTACGTGCTGCCACTTGTACATAATTCATCATACTAAGAATAGAGACTGTTCTCAGATTGTACCCAAACCCGGCTCCGAGTGCAGCTACTGCTCCTGTTAATCCGAAGAGTGGATATGCAACCAAGCCCGTCAACAGCGTAGGTAGTGCACCTTTATTCGCCAGCTCTAACCCTCTAGACTCAATTTCTGTTCGATGCTCAGCAGTTTGTATCAGGATTTCGTTGATCTGTGCAGCAGTGGTCTCTGACCCGGCCTTTTTGACTTGGATAGAGGCGCGTCCAGTCAACATGAGTGTAGAGGCAAAGACCGAATCCCCCAGGATTTTCTCGATTGGCTGAGATTCACCAGTCAACGCATGTTGGTCAACCAAAGCAATTCCCTTTACCATGACACCATCGACCGGAATCGCTTCACCGGCATTAACCACAACGATATCACCGACCTGTAACTCTTCAACTGGTGTTTCGATTTCTACCCCATCCACAACAAGCCAGGCATAGCGGCTCTGTTGCCCAAAGATAGTCTGTATCCCTTCACGCGAACGTCCCTCCATCAAAAAACGCACTTTGCTGCCTACCGCAAAAAGGACCAGAGCAAAGGACCCAAAGAGAAAATATCGAGCTAACCACATACCACTAACGTAAAGTGCCCCAATAAGATTCAGGCTGACTCGTCGCTCTTGGGTCAAGTCACGGTAAGCATCAACAAAATAATACCCCACTGGGTAGAGTGCTGAGGCCAGTGAAAATATGATGAGAGGTGGGAAAAAAATCGTAGCTAGCACTGTATTCGCCAGCGTGAGAACTGCTAGCCCAAAGCGGCGATTTATGTGCTTCTCTAATTCTCCCGGTGGGGGAGCATCATCGTTACCGGAGCGCAGCGCCATCTGATGTTGGTGCGCTTGACCTGACAGCAACGGATCAAGCCGGGTTCGGACAAAGGTTTGATAGTGGCTATCTATATTCGATAGCAAAGATTGACCCATACCCTGTTTTTCTAATGCATTTGTACTTCTACTGAGCTTACTATCAGCAGCGGGTGCCAACAGAACAGTCGCCAAATGTTTTTTTTGATTCAAATTGCGATACACTCGTACCCCTAGACCGCAAACACCACTCGCAACTGCAATTTCTAACAATGCCATCTTACTCCCCAATAAGAAAAGGATCATCTAAACGAATCTGTAGTTGTTTTGCCAAGATCTGAACATTTGGTTCTTTCAGAATGGTGAAGTGGCTGCCTGGAATCATATGTAGCTCGACAGGATTGACTACAAATCGCTTCCATCCCCAATATGGGTCTTTCCGAGTCACTTCGTCACTTGGCATGACGCTTACAATGCCTAGCTCACTTGCCCGAAACAATGTGATTGGTGCGGCACAACGTCCCTCTAATCGATAATGAATATAGGCCTCTGTGCCAGCCATATAGACATCCAATTTACGTTGCATCTCTGCTGTATCCAGTGGTCTGGAATCAATCTTGCGCAAACCATCCACGACCAACTGACGCTGCTGGTTTGGGTCTAGCGCAGAGAGTGCCTCTAGTGTAATCCCTGTTTCTTGTTCAAATATACTTTCATAGAGATGAACGAGGTTGAAGATACGTCCAGCATGATCCTTCTCTGCTATCTCTTGACGCTGTACATTATCAATGGCGTACATATCAAGCACGGCGAATGTTGCCACTTCTATCCCTTGTGCTTCTAGCTGTTTGACCATTTCAAAGGCCACTTCAGCCCCCAAAGAAAATCCACCCAATCGATAAGGCCCTTCTGGTTGAACCGACTGAAGAGAGCGGATGTGATGTGCCGCAATTTTCGCCATTTCTGTATAGGGGACTTGGCCTTCTTCTGTTCCAAGTGACCGCAAGGCGTAAAAGGGCTGCTCTGCATCAAGATGATTTGCTAATGCCTGAAAATGGAAGACCTCACCAAGGCCACCTGGGACAAGAAAAAACGGCGGCTTCGACCCTATTGGCTTAATCGGGACAACGGTAGAATCTTTCATCATGGGGCGAGCGTCATGATTGTTAGACGATGTTAGGCTTTCTGAGTTCGATGGAAAAACAGTTTGTTCCAAATAGTTTGCTAACTCTTCTAACGTTGGATATTCAAACATCAAGGTAGAAGGCAGTGTATGGGCTAATGTTGATTGAAGATAGTTTCTCAATTCAACGGCCATGAGAGAGTCTAGCCCCAAGTCGAGCACGCGTTGCTTTACTGCAATTAGCTGGCTAGGGTCTAAGCCCAATATCTTGGTCGAGACCAATTGTAGGTGCTGCAAAAGCAATGTATTGCGCTCCTTGCCTGCTGCTTGTTCTAGCTGTTGCAGGAAGCCAACCTGTTTGACGAGCTTTGGCGCGTTAGCGGTGGAGGGCTTTCCTGAAAATACCTCCTGAGGGATCAACCGTTCTTCAAAGCCTTCTATTACTGCGAGCACTTGACCGCTATCGGACAATAAGCAAAAGTCCCACTGTGTTTGCGCTGTCTGACGGGCATAACACCACCAAGTGTTTTCTTGGCTACCCCTATTGGTATAAGGGCTACTTTCATGAAAGCTATCTGCATAAACACGTAGCTCTCCTACCCTGAAGAGCATATAGGTTTCATCCTCATCTCCCTCTGTGAGTTGTACAGCCCCTGCAATTTGGAAACAAGCATCTATTAAGCCAGGATGTATGCGGTAGCTTTTTAGATTTTTTACACTTTCTGGGGCAGATAACTTGCCCAAAGCCTCCCCTTCACCTATCCAGATATTTGCCAGCCATTGGAACGAAGGTCCAAAGATAAAGTGCTGGTTAGCAGAAGTTTGATAAAAACCGTTGGCATCGATTTCCGTAGAGCAGCGTTCTTGCAATTTTGCCAAGTCTATCTCTTGTGGATTGGTGGTAGGTTGTGTCAGCATCTTACCCATGACATGGGTTAAGAACGAGCCTTCATTCGCTTTGTCGAAGCTAATTAGCTGAAACTCTGTCTGAGTCTCTGGCTGTACGTCATCCCCATTATCATCGATTGATGTAAACTGTATTTGAACTTGGCGTGTGCCCGCTTCTGGCATAATCAGCGCTTGTGGGAAGATCACATCTTCAAAAACATAGGTGGTTTTGTCAAACAGACTCGCTGCCGCATCCATGACCATTGCCAAGTGATAACTCCCAGACACAACATTTGTATCATGGACTTGGTATTCAGTCAAAATGGGATGCTGTTGAAGTCCAGCCGTGGTCTCAAAAATGGTGGCATTCGATAATGGCGTCCTGAACATGGTATCCAGCAATGGCGAGAGTCGCCGACCGGTACGACTTTCCCCTATTGACTCAAACCAGTAGCGTTGATGTTGGAACGGATAGGTCGGCAAATTTACCTTGCGTCGTGACTTTGCATAATCCTGGTCAAACCCACGCCAGTCTATCTTAACCCCGTGTGCATATAAATTCCCCAAACTGGTCAATATCTGCGACCACTCCTCTTGGCCAGAACGCAAACTGGGCAACCACGGCCCTTGATGGTCGGGCAAACAGGAGCGTCCCATGCCCAGCAAAACTGGGTTTGGCCCTAGTTCAACAAAAATGTCCACCTCTTGCATCTGTAAGGTTGCCATGCCTTTGGCGAATTGTACTGTCTCACGCACATGCTGTACCCAATAAGCAGGCGTAGCGACTTCTGCCTTGGCGAATGTCCCGGTCAGATTGGATATGAGCGATACCTTTGGTTCGGCATAGGTGATGGTCTCTGCAACCTTTGCAAATTGAGCCATCATTGAGTCCATCAAAGAGGAGTGGAATGCATGGGAGACGTCAAGCTGTTTGCATTCAACACCCTCGGCTTTTAGCTTTGAGACGCTCTCTTGAACGACTTGGCTTGCACCCGAAATCACGACACTTTGAGGACCATTGAGGGCGGCGATGGAAATCGCATCTCCGTGTGGTTGAATGGTAGCAAGTACTTGCTCTTCTGTCGTTTTCAGTGCGACCATATCACCAGAAGGACATTGTTGCATCAGTCGTCCACGTGCGGCGATTAATTTAAGACCATCTTCTAGGCTAAAGACGCCAGCCAAGTGTGCGGCAACATACTCTCCTACGCTGTGGCCCATCAATACATCAGGCTCAATACCCCATGACTGCCAAAGCTGGGCCAAGGCATATTGCAAAGCAAAGAGCGCTGGTTGGGTGTAAACAGTTTGTGAAATGAGCGCCTGGCCCTCAGCGCTTTGTTGATCTGGGTATAAGATTGAATGTAGTGGATGCTCCAGGAGCGGCCACAGAATCTCATGGCATCGGTCTATGGCATGTCGAAACGTGGGCTGAGTCTCATATAGCTGGCGACCCATCTGGCCATATTGGGATCCTTGCCCTGTGCAGAGGAATGCAGTTTTGGGGACATCTTGATAAGATGGTGTGTAGCCTTGAGCCAAGCCAGAAATCATTGTGATCTCGGATGGCGATGTTGCTGCACTCCACTCAGCGAGCTTCATCTCTATCTGCTCAGTGGAAGGAGCAACCAGGCTAAGTTTATGGGCAAAATGGCTACGCCCCGTGTTGGCCGTATAACATATGTGAGCCAATGGCACCTGTGGTTGTGCATCGAGAGCGGTTTGATAGCGTCCAACCAAGTCGGCTAATGCTTCTTCGTTCTGCGCACTTAGGGTCAAGATATGCCAGGGGCGTTCGTCTTCACATTTCTCTTCGCTGTCGGTTGATTTGATTGGTGGCTCGGGAGAAGAATCGCTGGATGGTGTTTCTGCTAGTATGACATGGGCATTCGTTCCCATCATAGAGAAAGAGCTAATGCCGGCGATGCGTGTCGTCGGCTCAGTACCATTAGGTACAGGCCAGGGCATTCGCTCTGTGGGGACTTTGATGGGCAAACGGTCCCAGTCAATAAAGGGGCTTGGTTCACAGAAATGTAGATGGGGCGGAATTTCACCATGTTGTAGCATTAGCACCACTTTAATAAGCCCTGCAATACCGGCAGCGGCTTCCAAATGTCCGATATTGGTTTTAACAGAACCGACGAACAAAGGATCTGCACGATTTTGAAAGACTTTGCCAAGGGCATCAATCTCGATGGGATCTCCCAGCGATGTACCCGTACCATGTGCTTCAATATAGCCAATTTGTTGTGGCTCAAGCTGGGCATTTTGTAATGCCCTCTTGATAACCGCCTCCTGCGAAGGCCCCCTTGGCGCTGTTATTGTGCTGCTATGCCCATCATGGTTCACCATCGATCCTTGGATGACGGCTAAGATCGTATCCCCATCGTTGCGCGCATCCGAAAGACGTTTGAGAACGACCATCCCGCACCCTTCTCCACGCACATAGCCATCGGCAGCGGCATCAAATGTTTTGCAGTGACCATCGGGGGCCAGTACATTGGCTTGGCACAGTTCAACCGTTATTTCTGGATCCAATAGCGCTTGTACACCACCAACCAGCGCAAGATTACATTCCTCGTTGCGTAAACTTTGACAAGCTTGGTGTACGGCTACTAACGATGCGGAGCAGATGGTATCAATGGCAACACAGGGACCCATCATGCCAAATGTATGGGCAAGCCGTCCTGCCGCAAATCCCAGGCCTACGCCTGCTAACGTTTGATATCTTTGGCTATCAGAGAGGTTGCCATTGGCAAGTAGCGTGCCATAATCATAGGCATTGATACCCAGGAAGATACCCGTCAAACTGTCGGGTTCGGGGACAATGCCCGCTGATTCAAACGCTTCCCAGCTAACTTCCAGAAGCATACGTTGTTGGGGATCGAGGCTTGCTGCCTCGCGCGGCGAAATACCAAAAAATTGTGGATCAAAGGTATCCACCTGCTCCAAAAAACCGCCACGTTGAGTATACATTTTGCCAGGCACATTAGGCTCGGGATCATAATATTCATCTTCGTCCCATCGTCCAGCAGGAACTTCCCGAATCGCATCGACGCCATCACAAAGCATCTGCCAGAATTCTGCGGGCGTATCGGCTTCACCTGGAAACCGACAGCCCAACCCAATAATTGCAATTGGCTCATTTTTCTGGCTTTTGGTTGCTTCTGATTTAGCTACCTGTAATTGGGCTTCCAACTCATTGATCTGCAAGAGCGCATTTTGCATTAATGTTCGATAATCTAACGTATTTGAAGTCATTCAGCTACCCCCTGAAGTTTTTGGAACAACAGCGCTGCAATCTCCTCTTCCGATAATGCATCCAGATCCGCCTTTTGTTCTGTGCTCTCTTGCCTTGCTTCCTGGATTACTTCCTGTGGCTCTACTGTTGAAGAGTCCGTTTCAGCAGCATGTTGCTCTATCTCGATTAACTCTGTCATTTCTGAGAGTAGGTACGCAGCAAGCGAGTTGAGCGTTGAGTAATTGAAAAGAAGCGTGGCTGGCAGCGACTGTTCCAGCCCTCGCGCAAGCTCATTGCGCAATTCGACTGCCATAAGAGAATCTAGCCCTAAGGTCATCAACCCCTGGTCTGGGTCGATTTGCCCTGGTGACTGCATCCTTAGGATTTTTGCTGACGTAGATTGCAAGTAGCGCATCATTAATGTATGGCGTTCCTTCGCAGACGCTTCTGAGAGCTGCTGACGAATGCTGGCTTGTTCGGGAACCGCGGGGCCTACTTCAGAGATCATACTAGGGACAAATGATTCAAAGAAAGGCGACAGTTGCCTTTTTAGAAACTGCTTCCAGTAAATTGGAGAGACGGTCACCGTCGGATCATCATCTGCATATTGTAACAAATGCCCAAAAACCTGAACGCCCTGGTCTGGTGTGATGGCACCAAACCCTTCTTCTTTGAGAAGATCTGGTTCTCGATCCATCAATGCTGCGGCAAGACCCACCTCGGACCAAGAGCCCCATGCGATACTCAAGGCTGGTTTTCCCAAGTGATTGCGGTGACGCGCCAACGCATCCAAGAAGGTATTGGCTGCGGCGTAGTTGGCCTGCCCGCTGCCGCCCAATACACCTGCCACTGAGGAGAACATCACAAAAAAGTCTAGTGACATGTCTCCATCCTTTTCCTCTGTCAACTGATGTAAATTCCAGGCTCCCCATGCTTTTCCTGCCAACACTGATTCAAACCGTCTCCACTCTTGTTGGAGTAACGCACCATCGTCCAGTACCCCCGCCGCATGAACCACCCCGCGTAAAGGTTGATCTTTCCTAATTTTTGCTAATGTTTGTGATACTTGTTTCTTATCGGAAATATCGGCCTGAACAACAAGCACCTCGGCTCCCATTTCTCGCAAAGTATCTAGCTCAGCCTGAACGTCCAACTTTGGTTGGCTCCGGCTGATTAACATCAGGTATTTTGCACCTTGATCCACCAACCAGCGCGCAACCAACAGACCAAGGGCACCCAAGCCACCAGTAACCAAATAGGTTCCTTGAACATGAATTTCTGCAAGCTGTTCCTGCATTGAGTCAGCATGATTCGCATCGATAGGCGCACGCGTAAGTCGTGCGATGAAGCGATTCCCTTGCCGAAAAGCAATCTGCGGCTCTCGTCTTTGGGAAACTGAGGCTATTAGCTCTGCACCAAGTATCTCCCCATCTCTCGCTGGCTCTATCTCTCTTTCTAAATCAATACATACACAATTGAGTTCAGGATGCTCTTGCGCAATCGTACGTCCCATTCCCCAAAGTGTGGCTTGCGCAACTTCTGTTGTTCTATCCTGCGGAACTACACCCTGCGTATCTCGTGTGACCAGGCAAAACGAAGGCGGTTCATTCATTTCCTGTAACAGTGCCTGTACCAAGTGCAATGCTGTTCCACATCCCATCTGTGTGGCAGATCTCAGCGCAACGATATCTGTGGCCAGCTGTTGATCCAGGCTCCACAGGTGAACCACTCCCGTGATGTCAGGAATGTCGTGCAATAGGCGATGGTAATCGTCTGCTGAAAGAGGATCGATTTCGTAACGATCCGCGGCCAGTTGCTGATACGAATTGCCAGCAAAGACAAGAATCGGTTGCTCTCCTCGCTTTTGCAATTGCCCTGCTAATGCCTCGCCCACGCCAGCAACATCTGCCAATAGTAGCCATTTTTGGACGGATTGTTTGTCTAGGAACTTGGCGACTGATTCCTTTGGCGGGGCATCTTTGTCCGTAAGCGGCTGCTTTTGCCAAGTTTCTTTGTAGAGCCAATCCTGCCAGAATTCGCCTTGTCGAAGGGCAGATCTTTCTGCTAAACGCTCCACAAAACCAAGAATCTCAACTAAGACTTGGCCCTTCTCTTCCAGCAAATAGATATCCCGTTTCTTTTCGTCTGCTTGACGCACATAACACCACCATTCCTGCTCTGCAGCAAGGGGCTGATAGAAGTGCATCCTCTCCACGGCAAAGGGAAGAAAGGTATCGTTGCTATCTTCATTCAACTCTATTGCTGCCGTAAGCTGAAAACAGGCGTCTAATAAAGCTGGATGGATATAGTAGCCCTGCAACGAGCCGATGGCTTCTGGAAGATGCAGCTTGGCAAACGCTTCTCCATCGCCTTGCCAGATATTGACAAGCCACTGGAAGCAAGGGCCAAAAACAATCTGTTGTTCAGCTGCGAGCTGATAGAAAGCGCAGGTGGATATCTCTGTGGGACAGCGCATCCGTATGGCGTCCATATTCATATCCACTGGCTGGGTCAGCCCTTGCCAGGAACTTCTTCCCGAAGCATGTGTGAGAATAGTACGATCGTCCTCTTTCTGAATAGCCTCGTCTTTCTGAACAGCGTTATCCTTTCTGTTAAAGCTAATCAGCTCAAATTTGCTTTCGGGTGTGGCACCATTCCCATTGGCGGCAATGGTAAAATCTACCTGTACCGTTCGTGCTTCCGTGCTCTGCCGGTTGGAATACGTTTTCTCGGGATCCGCTCCATCGGGGATGACCAATGGCTGTGGGAAAACGATATCTCTCAGTACACATGCCGGTAAGCCAGATAGAAACTCTGCGCCACTCAGAACCATCGCTACATGACAGGCCGCAGGTGAGACTACCGTATCGTGGACTCGGTGGTCGGCTAAGAAAGGAAGATTCTGCACGCTCAAGTCGGTTTCAAATAGCGTCATCTTGTGACGTGGAGATTGAATCATCTTATCGAGCAAAGGGGTAAGCTGCTGGTGTACGCGTTTTGTCTTTGCACTCTCCACCCAATAACGTTGACGTTGAAAGGGGTAGGTGGGTAGGGATACCTTGCGCCGCCCCTGCGCGTAATCCTGCTCAAAGCCAGCCCAATCGATTGACGCGCCATGCATATAAAGCTCACCGAGACTATTCAGGAGTTGCGTCCAATCCTCCTGCTCAGGGCGCAGGCTGGGCAACCATAGCCCGTGATTTTCTGGGACGCAATGACGTCCCATACCAAGCAAGAGTGGCTTTGGACCAATCTCAATAAATGTATCGATATCCATCTGGTATAGGCTCTTCATGCCATCAGCAAAGAGCACGGGTTGTCGTACATGCTGTATCCAATATTCAGGTGTAGCAATTTCCTCACCAGCAAGGCTTCCACTCACATTCGAGATAAGTCTATAGCGAGGAGGCGCGTAACTGATTGATTGTGCAACATGTTCAAACTCAGCCAACATTGGGTCCATTAGCGGCGAGTGAAAGGCATGAGAAACAGACAATTTTCTTGCCTTGACCCCTGCGGTTTCTAGCTTTGTGCAGATTTCTTCAATGGGCTCGCGTTGACCAGAGATAACCGTACTCTGCGGACCATTGATCGCTGCAATGGAAATCTTTTGGTGATAGGGTTCAATCAGGTTGGCTACCCATGTTTCATCTGCCATCACAGAGACCATCGTGCCATGGGAAGGCAATGCTTGCATTAGCCGACCACGTGCCGCAATGAGCGCAAGGCCTTCTTCGAGGCCAAAGACACCTGCCATGCAGGCTGCTACATACTCGCCGACACTATGCCCCATCATAATTTTGGGTTCAACGCCCCAAGATTTCCACAACTGGCACAGAGCGTATTCGATAGCAAAGAGTGCAGGTTGTGTATATACCGTCTCATCTAAGAGGTCAGATTCACCTGTATCGGCATAGAGAATATCGAGGAGCGACCTATCCATGTGCTGACCTGTACGTAAAATTTCATCACACTGATCGAGAGCAGCTCGAAAGGTAGGTTGCGTCTTATATAACGTTTGCCCCATACCGGCATATTGTGCGCCTTGCCCTGTAAAGAGAAAAGCAATATTCGGGGAGGACGTGACAGGTTTTGTCGTCGGGAGGTCCGCTTGAAACGTTGCTAATTGCTGATGGAGCTGCTCTTTTGCATCGGTTGTGACGGCTAATCGATGCTTAAAGTGCCTACGCCCTGTATTTGCTGTAAAACAGATATCGGCTAGATCAACATCAGAATCCAATGTTCCTTCAACATAATCAGCGAAGTTACCCACTATTGCATCTAGTGCGGCGGGTGTTTTCGCCGACAAGGCGAGCAGGTGCTGGTTCCGTTCTAGGCGTGTGGTCGATGGCTCTATCTTCGGTGCTTCTTCTAAGACAACGTGGCAATTTGTGCCGCTAAAACCAAAGGAGCTTATCCCTGCCACTTTGTGTTCGTTGCGCCAAGGCATTTTTTCCTTCGGTATTTTTATGGGCAACTCATCCCAACTGATATACGGATTGGGATGTTGAAAGTGTAGATGGGCCGGGATTTCCTCATGCTGTAAAGAGAGAACAACCTTGAGCAATCCTGCAATTCCAGCCGCTGCCTCCAGATGTCCAACATTGGTTTTGACAGAGCCAATGACTAATGGCTCTGCCCGCTCTTGAAATACTGCTCCCAGTGACCTGATCTCAATGGGGTCCCCTAAAGGCGTGCCCGTGCCGTGTGCCTCTATATAACTCACTTCCTTGGGCGTCACTTGGCCATCTGCCAATGCCTGGCGAATCACGGCTTCCTGTGCGGGACCGTTCGGGGCAGTTAAGCCACTTGTGTGGCCATCTTGGTTCATGGCTGTCCCGCGGATTACAGCCATGATCGAGTCTCCATCTGCTTGTGCGTCGGAGAGTCGTTTGAGAACAACCATACCGCAGCCTTCACCACGCACATAGCCGTTGGCTGTTGCATCAAAGGTTTTGCAGCGACCATCAGGGGAGAGCATACGGGCCTTGGAGAGATTGATGTTTATGGCAGGAGTCAATATTAAACCGACGCCACCCGCCAGTGCGAGATTACACTCCTGTTGGCGAAGGCTTCGGCAAGCCAGATGAACAGTTGCTAGGGAGGAAGAACAAGCTGTATCCACTGACATAGAGGGACCGACAAGACCAAGAAAATAAGAGAGGCGGCCACTTGCTGTACTATGAGCATTGCCCAATGCCAGATAGCTATCAATTTCAGATTCACCCTTTTCCAAGAGAAGCTGGAAGTAGTCCGTATCGCTAAGGCCAACAAAGACGCCTGTCTCTTGCTCTAACTTAGGCGGTGCCAGAGCGGCATTCTCCAGCGCTTCCCAACTGATTTCTAACAGCAAGCGCTGCTGAGGATCAAGGCTCACGGCTTCGCGTGGTGAGAGATTGAAGAAAGATGAATCAAATTCATCCACTTGATTTAGAAATCCGCCAAAGCGTGTAGACATCTTGCCGGGCGCGTCAGGATCCGGATCATAATAGGCATCGATATCCCATCGTTCTTGTGGCACTTCGCTGATTGCATCCTGACCATTGCGTAATAGCGCCCAGAATTCCTCAGGCGAATCAGCCCCGGGAAATCGGCAAGCCATGCCGATGATGGCAATCGGCTCACTGCGTAACCGCTCTGATGCCTCTAACTTGGCTTTCATCTCTTTCACAGCTAGCAAGGCACGTGCCGTTGGCGATAGCTCTTCATTCTGTTTGACATTCATCTGAATAATATGCCTCTTACGTGGACGGTTTAGGAATGATGACCAAATAAATCAAGGGTTTGGATGCTCGATAACAGCCTTCGAGCATGACAATTTCACTTATTTAATTTGAATTCCTCAATAATTGATGTTTTCCAATTCTTGAAGTAGTAACGCTTCGATGTCCGATTCCGAAAGTTGTTTTAGATCGGGCAGCGTAGCGTTCGTATTTTCCCCGTTGTCTTGCGGAGTGGAAGACTCATCAGGAAACATGGTATTCGTCAGATAAGCGACTACAGCTTCTACTGTAGGATAGTCAAAGGCCATCGTGGGTGACAAAGAAACCCCCGAACTTGTTTGCAGATTATTCCGAAGCTCTATAGAGGTCAGAGAATCCATTCCAAGGGTAAAAAAGCCTGTTTGCATATCCAATATGGCTGTATCTACACCAAGAATATGGGCGACCTGGTCACAAACGTGATCCCGCAAAATTTCGCTGCGCTCCTGCTCTGAGACATTTTCTAATTCTTCTCGCAAGGAGACAAAGGCGGACAAGGGGTCATCAGTTTCACTGCTTTGGCTCTGTAAACTTTCGAGCTTAAGCCATCGGTCAATTCGTTCTTGTAATGCGCCGCTAGAGATAATAATTTGGCCTGGTTCTCGCAATGATAAGACGCGAGTCAAGATTTCGACACCTTCTGCCGGATTAATCGCATATTCTGCTAAGGATTTCTCTTCCCGTCGCGCTCCTATCTTTTTGATATCCCACTCATCCCAGTTGACACAGAACCAGGGCGTGGAAGAGCGTCTGTTTTGGAGATGAACAAAGTGATCCATAAAGAGATTCGCAGCGGTATAAGCTGCATACTCCACGCCTCCTAGAATGGATGCAATCGAAGACATGAGTAGACAAAAATCAAGTTGTTTATTTTGTAACACTTCTGATAAGACGACTGTACCATGAATCTTGCCCTGAAAGTGCGGATAGCATATGGCTTGATTTGTTTCTTCGATCGCTGTAAGTGCGTTTGCTCCGGTGTGCATTACGCTATGGATCACACCATTGATATCGCCAAAATGTTCTTCTGCCCGCTCAATGACCATTGCCATTTCTTGTTGGTCCGCAACATCAGCGCTCAGAATAAGCAACTCTAATCCACGCGCTTCCAACGCCTGTAGCTGTTGGATTTTGCGACTAATTCTATCGTTAGAATCGTGAGTCGCTAACCAGTGGCCCCAATCTTCACGAGGTGGGAAAACCGACCGCCCAGTTAATATGAGCTTGGCCTGTAGGTCAGTAAATATATGTTCCGCCAACAGTAATCCTATGTCGCCCAACCCCCCAACAATTAAGTAGACACCACCTGCTCTCAGGCGCGAGCTTCTAATGTCAGCTTCTTCAAGTCGTACAGGTTCAAAAGATTGAACCCAACGATAAGGGCCACGATATGCCGTGATCAATTCTTCTGACGGTGTCATGACTTCGGTCAGGAGTTGATTGATAACTCTCGCGCTTGGCTGGTCATTTGGCTGGCCGCTTGGCTGGTCGCTTGATTGTGGCAACAGAATATCTACATGTCGACCCCGAACGTTGGGGTACTCTTGCCCAATAACCTTACAGATGCCAAGTGCTGTGGCTTTTGCGGGCTGGAGCATTTCTTCTCCAGTTACTGCATGTAAACCGTTTGCAACTACAATCAGTTCAAGAGGATGGACAAAGTTTTCCTGGGCAAGGGCTTGGGCCAAGAAAAGCAAGCTATAAAACCCGGTCTGTTGAGATGTGCTTATACGATCATTGTTCAATCCACCTGAGGAATCTGGCGTAATCTCCCAAAGATGAATGATCTTTTCCGGGCGTTTGTTCTCCTGGGCAAGGGCTTGAAGCAAAAGGCAATAGTCATTCACATCGGAGGGATTGATGAGATAGCGTTGGCTATCGATTTGTGCAAATTCTGTGCCGCTTTGCACAGTGATTACAGTTTGTCCGCTCTCACTTAACTGTTGCGCCAACGCTTCACCAAAGCCACACATATCACTGAACAACAAACTATAAGAACCAGATTCTCCCTGCCTTGTCGGATATGAGAAAGAAGCAGAGCGTCTCCACGATGGCACGTAGAACCAGTCAGCAATGATTGGTTTCTTGCTTGCGATAGATTCTTCTCTCTCAGACTCTTCTTTAAAATGCTCTTTTCGACGAGTAGATGTTTGTACTGAATCGATCCAACATCGTTCTCGCTGAAAAGGGTAAGTGGGTAGCAGTACACGGTTCTGGGGAAGATCCTTATAAAGACCAGGCCAGTCAACTACTGCGCCGTGGGTATAGAGTACTCCCAAACTGCGCAAGAGTTGCTGCTGATCGTTGTGCTGTGGGCGCAAGCTTGGTAACCACAGAGTTTCCACCTCAGGCAAACATTGGCGCCCCAGCCCCAAAAGAATGGGGGCTGGGCCAATCTCTACAAAGGCAGTTCCGCCCATTTGGGCTACTCTATTCATGCCATCGAAGAAACGGACTGGTTGGCTCACGTGGCTCACCCAATATTCTGGTGTGGCAACCTCATCACTTGCCAATTGCCCTGTGACATTCGAGACAAGGGGTATTTGTGGAGCGGCATAGGCAATCTGCTGCGCTACTTGTGCAAACTCAGCCAGCATCGGCTCCATCAACGGTGAGTGAAACGCATGAGAAACCGTCAGCTCCTTACACTTAACTCCCGCTGCCGTCAACGCTGTTGCAACCTCATCAATCCTGCCATCAAGGCCAGAAAGAACAAGGGTTTGTGGTCCATTCAGCGCGGCAATCGATACTTGCCCTATGTGCGGAGCAAGCAACGGTACAACATCGGCCTCGCTCGCCGCAACGGAGAGCATCTTGCCATTTTGCGGCAAGGCTTGCATCAAGCGCCCACGTTCGGCTATGAATGTTAGGCCCTCTTCCAATGAAAAAACACCTGCAACACAGGCCGCGACATACTCCCCGATGCTATGCCCCATAACCAAATCTGGCGCAATTCCCCACGACTTCCATAATTGGTAGAGTGCATATTCGAGTGTAAAAAGGGCGGGCTGGGCATAGGCAGTCTCATGGATAGGCGAAGATTCCCCTGGCTCAGGGTAGAGAACAGAGCAGAGAGGTCTGTCCAGATAGGGGCGCAATATCTCATCACAGCGATCAATCCATAGGCGGAAAATGGACTGGCTCTCGTAAAGCTGACGTCCCATATCCACATACTGGGATCCTTGTCCTGTAAATAGCAAAGCAACTGTCTGATGAGAAGCAGCCTGATGAGGTACAGCCTGTTGCGAACGCAATTTGGGCTGCACCACCTGACGTAATTGTGTCTGGATCTTTTCTACCGAATCCGCTACAACCGCCAAACGATGGTCGAAATGCTTTCGGCCTGTATTGGCTGTAAAAGAGAGCGAGTCCAACTCGATTTCAGGCTGGCTCTCTAAGTGTTTAATATAGCGCTGTGCCAATTCTTGCAATGCCTCTTGACTGTGCGCCGAAAGCGTCAAGAGATGGTGTTCTGGCAGCAGTGATGCGTTGGATATTGCTCGGACCGGGGCTGCTTCCAACACGACATGGCTATTGGTTCCACCTACTCCGAAGGAACTCACACCTGCCCGATGGGGCATCACTTCATGGGGCCATTTGCGTAGCTCCGTATTGACAAAGAAAGGCGTTTCATCAAAATTAATCTGTGGATTGGGCGTCGAAAAATGGAGGCTGGGCGGAATTTGTCCGTGCTGTACAGCCAATGCCGCCTTGATTAACCCAGCAATCCCTGCGGCTTCATCTAGATGCCCGATATTGGTTTTGACCGAGCCAATGGCACATTGTTGGGCTTCTAGGTTAGCAACGTTACTACTCTGTCGAAATGCCTGGGTCAATCCAGCTACTTCAATCGGATCACCCAATTTGGTGGCTGTACCATGGGCCTCAATATAGCCGATCGTGCTGGCATCTACTTCGGCAACCGCCAGCGCTTCGGAAACAACCGCAGCTTGGCCATCAACGCTTGGTGCTGTATAGCCCACTTTGAGGCCACCGTCGTTGTTGATGGCTGTGCCTTTGATGACGGCGACAATTGGATCATGATCATCCAATGCCTCTTGCAGTCGTTTCAGCAGCACCAGCCCACCGCCATTGCCAAAGATCGTTCCCTGTGCCTCCGCATCAAAGGCACGACAGTGGCCGTCGGGCGAACGAACCATGCCTTCTTCATAAAGGTAGCCACCTTTATGAGGCACCACCACAGAACCCCCACCGGCCAGCGCCATGTCAGACTCACCACTTATCAAGCTCTGGCAGGCCATGTGAACGGCCACCAAAGAAGTGGAGCAGGCAGTTTGGACATTGATACTAGGACCGGTGAGGTTTAGCTTGTAGGAGATACGCGTCGCGAGATAGCTGCGGTCGTTGCCGATTTTGGCCTGAAATTGCGCCATATCAGTTTCGATAAAGGGTTGTTCGGTGGTAATGCCCAAATCCGAGCCAATGTTATTCAGCAGATAAGTACTCAGGCTGGAGCCAGCAAAGACGCCGACTGACCCTGGATAGGTTTCGGGGTTGTAGCCCGCCCGCTCAAAGGCTTCCCAGGCACATTCCAGCAAGATGCGCTGTTGTGGATCTGTGACCGCCGCTTCTTTGGGGCTGTAGCCAAAAAATGCGGCGTCGAATCCTTTGATATCATCGAGAACCGCACCCGCTTTGACATAATCTGGATTGCCAAGCAAATCTGGTGCGGTCTGTTCCAACTCGTTATCATCAAAAAAGGTAATTGACTCGACACCATCACAGAGATTCTGCCAAAATTGCTCAATGGTTTCTGCATCCGGAAAACGACCTGCCATGCCGATAATGGCGATATCGGTTTCTCCATATGTCTGCTTTTTATGCGATTTTGCCCCATTGTGGGCAACATTACTCTGGATAACCTCTTCTTGATTATCAATGTAGCGAGCAAGCGTTTGAATGGTTGGATATTGAAAGAGGGAAACGGCGGACAGATTGATATCCAACGCATCGCGCAGCGATTTATGGGCTTGGGTCAAGAGCAATGATGTGCCACCCAGTTCGAAGAAATTGTCATGAATACCCACGCTGTCGAGTCTCAGATGAGTTTGCCAAATTTCACCCAGTTGCTGCTCAGTCGCTGTTTTTGGCGATACAAGCGGGGTAGATAGGGGGGGGCGCGTTTGGGCGGGTGCGGGCAAAGCGCGGCGATCTAATTTGCCGCTGGGGGTTAAGGGCATGGCACCCACTGTCACAAAGCGGGTCGGCACCATATGTTCGGGCAGGATCTCCTCCAGATAGAGACGTAACGTTGCGTCAAGTTCGGTTTCTTGTATCTTCTGTGCAAGAGTTACATAGCCCACCAATTGTGTGTCGCCTGCGATTTCGCGCGCCGTAACGGCACTCTCGCGCACAGCCTCATGACGCGCCAACACGGCCTCAATCTCCCCCAACTCCACCCGGAACCCTCGAATTTTGACCTGATGATCCATCCGTCCCAGATGTTCGATGGTGCCGTCTGGCTGTTGACGAGCTAGGTCACCTGTTCTGTACAGTCGTCCTGTGCCAAATGGATTGAGGATGAATTTTTCATCGGTCAATAGAGGGCGATTGTGATAGCCCTGCGAGACGCCCACGCCGCCAATGCAAAATTCGCCCTCCTCCCCAATGGGAACGGGCTGTTGTTCTTCATCCAAAATGTAGATCTGGACATTGTGGATGGGTCTCCCCACAGGAACCAACAGTGGCCAAGTCCCTGGGTCGCCCTGAAGTGTATGGGTGGTGGCATCCTGGAATTCGGTGGCCCCATAGTGGTTGTGGAGCATGGCCCCCGTCTGGCGGAAGAGATTGGCCACGGCTGGCGTGATTCGCATCTGCTCGCCCGTGGTAATGACCTCGCGAAGAGCTGTAGGGATATTGCTGCTGCTCTCTATTGCCTCTGCCAATTGGAGTAGGGCTGTCACAGGTAAAAAAAGCTTCTCAATGGCTTGTTGGCTGATGAATTCTGCCAGAGCAAAGGGATTCTGTCGCACCTCTTCTGGTACCAAAACCAGTGCCCCGCCCAGGCAGAGTGTAGAGAAAATTTCATGGAAGGAGAAGTCAAAGCTGACGGCACAGAATTGTAATGTTTTGACACCCTGCGTCGATGCCCGCGTCTGCTTATGCCACCAGAGCATGTTGCACAGCGCTCGATGCTCCATTAATGCGCCTTTAGGGTTGCCAGTGGAGCCAGAAGTGTAGATACAGTATGCGAGGTGACGGGGCGTGACTGCAACGTCCGGATTTGGATGGTCTGTATCACCATTCAATGGGCCGCTTTTTTCAGAAAACTTGCCCTCTTTGCCAGCACAACCCAACTCGTTCACTTGAAGTACAGTCACGCTAGAATCGACTTGCGTGGCGATATCTGACTTGGTTAAGAGAACATTTGCACCCGAATCACGCAGCATATAGTCGATACGCTCGGCTGGATAGCTTGTATCCAGAGGTATATAGGCGCATCCGGCTTTCAAAATGCCCAGTAATCCAATGAATAGCTCGGTTGACCGTTCAATAGAGATGGCAATTAAATCGTCTGGTTGGCTCCCGAATGCCAATAGCTGATGCGCTACTCGGTTGGCGCGTTGATTTAATTCACTGTATGTTAGTGCTTCTGTATCGACTAACAGTGCAATGGCATTGGGTGTTTTTTCTACCTGTGCTTCAAATAATTGATGCACGCATAGGTCTGGAAAATCTGCCTGAGTACTGTTCCATTTAGCTAGCACCTGCTGGTGTTCGGTTGTTGTCATGAGCCGAGATCTATTCCCTTTCTCGATATCATACGCCAGGAACGATATTTTGATTGGCACGGAAAAAGTTTGTGGGGTCGTACTTTTGTTTCAAAGTGACCAGCCGATCATAATTTTCCCCATAGGCAGCTTGAATCCGATCATAATCATCATCCAACAGATAGTTAACATAAGAACCTTGCGTCATGTATGGCTCTACAGCTTGGTATAGTTCGCTTGCCCAACGCATATTGCTCTCTGAGTCTGCTGGATCGGTCCATATTGGTTCAATAAGTAACTCATACTGAAGATCTCGATGGTAGAAGGCTGTTTCGGTCTTTCCTACGCGACGAGATGCGCCGTGATATTCACCAATGTAAATTAACGTAAGTGGTGATGGGGAGATGCCCATATAATGGATCAATAAATCTATCATTTCATCGCTCACATGGTCAGTCATACCCGTTTTCCAATAGGTCATACGCCCCGGTGGAACAACTTCATCAAACATGGACTGCATATCCACATAGGAGATGGGGCGAACAGTATCTTCGATGGGCGAACCAAAGTGACGCAAGGGTGCCAAGATGCGTTCGCCCTCTTCTAAATCTCCTGCATAACAGAAAGCAAGTTCGGTAGCTGGTGTGCCATCTGGCATAATGACTAGCCCTGCACCGGTCGTTACTTCATCGGGTAAATCCTTGGAAAAGTCTCGATAAAATTTCAATGCTTCGGCGGCCTGATCATGGGGGTATAAAGTGATGCCACCCAGCATCGTTGTAACAGGATGTAATTGGTATTCAAATGATGTCACAACGCCAAAATTGTGACCTGCCCCACGTAGAGCCCATAAAAGATCTTCGTTTTGGGTGGCACTCGCAACTCGTAGCTCTCCATCGGCTGTGACTATATCTGCAGAAACCAGGTTGTCAATCGTAAATCCGTACTTGCTCGACAACCATCCTTTCCCGCAGCCGAGGGTGAGACCGGCTATACCGGTTGTGGAGACGACTCCGGTCGGTGTTGCCAAGCCAAACACTTGTGTCTCTCGATCAAGATCCCCACCCAGGACCCCTGGCTCTGCACGCACGGTCTGTCCCATGGGATCGACCCGAACACTCTTCATTTCAGAGAGATCGATCATCAGCGCACCATCTTTTACGGCGTTACCCGCAACATTGTGTCCGCCACCTCGAATGCATACAAGCAGATCGTGTTTCCGAGCAAACCGCACCGACGTCATGACATCGGCGGCCCCAGCACAGCGAGCAATTAGGGCTGGCCTTCTGTCGATCATTCCATTCCACACCTTGCGTACTTCATTATAGTTGTCGCTGCTAGATGAGAGTAGCTCGCCGCGTAAATTTCTTTTCAATTCGCAAACGACATCATCCTTTAAGACAACTTTGTCACCTGCGGAAGTGACAGCACATAAATCTGTCATATCGTTTCCTTTACTGTTGTTTTCTATAGATCTGATCAACTTCTGCTGAATTAGATTTGGGTACCATCGTCTGATATGTGATTTTACCCTCCAGAATGACAAAGGTCGCAGTACTCAGCGATGTCCATGGTTGGGCCTCCCACTGAATGTAGGCAATTTCTCCCACAATTGTCATTGATTTTGTGACGACCGCTTCTAAAAACCCTTTAGGGGTTTTGTGCATAAAGGTCGTATAGAAGCGCCTAATCTCGTCATGCCCGCGGAAAATGGTGTAGGGAGAAATGATGACAGCATCTTCTGCATAATCTGCCATCATTGCGTCCATTCCTTCACGATCAAAAACCTGAAGATTGTGTTCCATAACGGACCGAGTCGTCTCAGACAAAGGATGTTTATGGACCTGATGCGGTATGCCCATTTCTTCTAAAGTTTGCACAAGATCTCCTCTTAGATTGTAACTTACATCATAAAACGTGACACACCATTAGACGATCTCGCCAGCGGCGTATAATCCATCTCTGGGAAATAATCCTCACAAGTACCTGTACGGCGGATATCCCAAGTAGCGCAGTGGAGGGAGCCACCAAACTCAAAGACGTTGCGGAAGGGAATGGGATAGACCTCAAAGCCCTGTTTATCTAGCAACTCATGGAGCGGATACTCTTGTTCCTCACAGATGACCTTCTTGGGTGAAATGCTTAACACATTCATGGCCAGCCACTTGCTCGATTGGCAGAACATGGGCATCTCGTCGTTGGTTGATGTTGGCTGGGGAACCTCGATGAACTGCCAGTCATTGTCAAAGAAGAGCTTTTCTTCGCCTTCTTTGATGGGGCGTTCTGGATTGGTCAGGATAATCCCTGGTGCTAGTGGCACAAAGGTACAATCGATGTGGGAAGGGAAGAGATCCAGTGGGAAATGGATATCATGCACGCGGAAGCCACGCGGTTCCAGATGCCGTTTGAGCCAGCGAATCCCCGCTCGATTGGTTGTCATCGACTCCTGCACAAAGATGTCGCGCCCAAAGCGGCTACAGTCTGCGGCATCGAAGATGACTTCATCTTGGGTCACGCAAAACTCAAAATCGTGCATGCGTGCATAGCGTTCTTCCAGTGGCCACTCCCAGAATTCTTCCCGATACATCGAGTCGTGCATGCTTGGCTTGGGTGCCGCGTTCCAGAGCATATGGGGATCTTCGTTCCAATATTCATAGACCAACTTGCGATAGGGCAGATATTCAAAGAAGCGTGCCCGGCGCGACATGGTCGCTTCCAGAATTTCGTTGCCAAAGGTGATCATGACATCACGCGGGCAGACGGCACAATATTGGTTTTCTACTTCAAAGAGAGGTGTCTTGACAGATTCACCAAAGTTGTGCTTTTCTGGTCTGCGGACGGTCACACCGTGCGATTCCAACAAGGCTGCAAGCCCCGCCAGCTCTTCATTGGCTCTCTCGGTAACTTCTTGCTTTTTGGGGCCACGAGGGAAGGGGAAAATCTCTGCCGCTTTTTTGTCGCGTAATGCAGGCCGAGAGCCTGGTTCGGTCGGCTCAAAGTGTGCGTCATCGGCAATACCAACTACTATCTCTTCCAGTTCATCCCATTCATTCCAAGCATTGACAATTCCTGTTTGCATCTCTTAATCTCCTTCAGTAAATCGATTTGTTCGTAGATCGTGAGCTATCAATTACTACTTGGCCCGCCTCTTCTAAAAACGCTAAATATAGAAACCAAATTGCAAAATAAACCCGACAACCCGAATGGTGACTGTTCTCAAAGAGAACTTACGTAGTCTCTCTGAAAATATAGATCTGAAGATAAAGGTTTTCGGTCCTTAGCCACTTTCAGAGAGAATGAACAAGGACTACACAGATAAAAATCTGCGAAATCTGTGTAATCCTGTTAAAGTCTAAACCGCTACGTGAAAATCTTTTTCTCGATGTCTATAGCTACATTTAACAAAGTACTTACAGTTTAGGTAAATAACCGTTAACAAATATGTAAAACCCTAATGGTCCCATACACTCTACTAGTAACTAACAAAATAATTGGGATATCAAATTTTGAGCAAACATGTGCACAACCTATTCAATAGATAAAAATTTGGCACGAAAGACTACCCATCCCACGTGGATGGATAATGTGCTACTATCAAAGATATACTCTTAATAGTATAACAGAAGAGCGTGGATCAATTGTGGCGTGAACGTGGATCGAGTGTGGTAGTTACCTTAAATTTGATATAAAACTTTCGTTTTGAAAATGCGCTATAACCTCTCCTGACATAATGGTGTCAGGAGGGCCAGGGTATGATGGTGGCAGTTCGTTTGAACTATAACTAAACCATAATACTTCTGTAAATTTTAGGAGATCAATCAGATGATTCAAAAAGCAGGCTACTTGGGCATTGTTGTAAACGATCTGGAATCAGCAACCGCATTTTACCGAGACACCTTAGGTGTAGCGGTGGACGAAACTGAAAGTGCACCAGGCGAGTTCACCGTATTTAATTTGGATGGGGGTACTGTGCTCGCGCTGCAGGCTGGCACGGAGATTCCGAGCGACCAAGGCTTTGAACCAGCGGTGGTTGTTGATGATGCTGACGCAACTTATGCACTGTGGAAATCGCGAGGGGCAGAGATGCTGGACGAGCCTCGAGACCTACCGTTTGGCCGGGCATTTATGCTGAAAACACCTGAAGGACACGTTCTCCGGGTCTACCAAGCATAGTATAGACCTAACTACAAACGGATCATTCATGGCATTCGGTAAGTCAGTATTCGACTTGCTGGCTACCAAATACTGACTCACTGAATACCGACTCACCTATTGTGCACGGAGGACCAAATGCCTATCCTGACAAAATCATACCTTAATAGCGATGCATTCAAGGCAGCCCAATTATTTATCGAATCAAACGCTAGGCCGCTAGATTTAGCCAGATTTCGACACCATTTTCAACAAGGTTCAGTCAAGCAAGTGCTTGAGGAATTAGCTCGATATCAGAACGCGGACGGCGGCTTTGGCAATGCACTAGAGCCCGATCTGCGGGCACCAGATAGTTCTGCGATCTGTACCTCTGTTGCATTCCAAATCTTAGGCTCGCTCGCTCCGGAAGTTCAGGAAGGGCTAGCCTTGCCCATGATCCAACGGGGAATCGATTACCTTCTTCATACCCTAGATGGGAGCATGAACCACTGGCGCATCATTCCACTTGAAGCTGCCCATAGCCCACGTGCTCCCTGGTGGCATGAAGGTGGGCGAGCGCAAAGCTTTGACGATTTTTCACTCAACCCCACTGCGGAACTTCTGGGTCTCCTCTACACGTATAAGCATTTCATCCCAGACACTGCTCGTACAGACATTCTTACAGGCTTGACGGAAAAAGTCATGACATATTTGGCTCCGCTTGAAGAGATCGAAATGCACGACCTCTTCTGTTGCCTGCGCCTGGGACAGGCTGCTAACCTGCCCCCAGCGGTTGCTGAACCGCTTCAATCGATTCTGAATAGGCTGATTTCTAATGCCGTAGAGACCGATCCCGCTCAGTGGCAGGGATATGGTTTACGTCCTTTGGATGTCGTTGATGAACCGGATTCGCCATTTATGAATGGACTGGAAGAGGCGGTTGCCGCCAATCTAAATTTGGTGATCGCATCGCAAGGGGATAATGGGGCGTGGAATCCAAACTGGACGTGGGGGGACTTTTACCCAGAGGTTTGGTCCAAGGCTCAGATTGAGTGGGCTGGCTCGATTACAGTGGGGACGCTGCGTCGACTTCAGAACTTTGGCCGCCTTGAAATGCTCCGCTCTGATGCTGAACCCATAGCTGCTTAGCGGTCCTGGCAATCTCGTCTCGGATTTCAGTCGGCTCCAACACCTCAAAGGTATCACCCCAACTTAATAACCATCGCACAATCTGATCGGCGCGGGTTCGATAGATCATAATCGAGCCATCATCCTGGTCAGAGGTGCGTTCCTCCACGAATGTGAAGTGCTGGGCTTCCCGCACCCAGCGTACAATACTTGGTTCAAAGCGTACAACTACCTCGGCTCTGCCATCAATCACTCTGGGTGGTGGTTTGGTAACACGTAAGGAGAAGATTTCAGAGGTCACAGTTAGCGTATCAATTCGCTCTAAACGAAAATTACGTAAATCCTGCCGGAGCCGACAATAACCATATAAAACCCAGGCACTGTCCAGATAGTTTAGCTGCAGAGGCTCCACAGTCCTCTCTGTTACCCGATTATTGTGCATCGCATGATAGCTCATCTGAATCACCTTACGGGACTGAATTGCTTGAAGTAGCAATGCAAATTTGGGGTCGTCTAAGTTGTGGGGTTGCTGTCGGAATATATAGAAGCCAAGGGTTGACTGTAATGCTTCAACTTGGGCAAGCGTTACTTCAGGGAGAACGGTGCGTATTTTCTCCATGGCAGATTGAGCCGCTGCCCGGGTCTCTCCGTCTGGGGTAAAGCCCGTCAACATGGAGATGGCCAAAAAGAGCGCGCGAGCTTCCTGCTCCGTAAACATGATGGGTGGCAGATAGTAGCCATCCATCAAGCGGTACCCCTCACCAGCTACGCCGTAGAGCGGAACGCCCAATTCACAAAGTGCATCGATATCCCTGTAAACGGTCCGCTCGCTGATCTCGAATCGATCAGCTAGATCCTGGGCGCGGACCAGTTCTTTCCCTTGAAAAATGAGTAAATAGCCCAAAAGGCGGTCAACGCGGTTCATGGGTAAGAGAAGAATGATGGATAACGAAGCTAGAAATGGACGTTTCCTGTTGTGGCATTCGCACCGCCTTCACAAGGCTTGACAATATGAAATGCAATCACACCAAGGATGGGAACGGCAACTACGAGGACGGCCCACAACGCCTTGGCTGAATCCTCAATCGTGCTTTTACGCAACAGCGTAAGGGCATGAACCATTCCTAGAATCCATACGGCAAGAAGAAATCCTGGAAATCCAAAGAGTGATAGAACCAAAAAGGCAATAACAATACCAACTTTTAGGGGAAACGACAGCACAGCATTACGCAGACATACAACCAACCCAGTTAAGGCGCCCAGCCAAAACAGCGCAAATGCAGCGAGAATGACAACCTCAACTCCACTCATGACACCTATTGGAGCCATCTTATATCCTTTCTAGTCGAGCACAGCAGTCGTTTCGATTTCCACAAGAAACGCATCATTGGCTAGAGATGCTACACCAATCAAGCTCATTGCAGGTAAGTCATCATTAGGAAAAAACGTGAGTAGAGCCCGACTAATACAACCAATATCATCTCTCTTGGCATCCACAAAGTAAATGCGCAAGGAAACAACGTTGGACAATGAACCATCTGCCGCTTGTAGAGCGCACTCTACATTGCGTAAGGATTGGTGCGTTTGCTTCTCTAAATCGTCTCCTCCAACGATCTCCTGTTGTGCATTCCACGCCACTTGGCCAGAGATATAGACTGTTTTGCTACCGCTGGCTGTTACAATTTGAGAAAACCCAAACTGAACACTGTTGAATAAGTCAGGTGGATTAATCGTTTGCTTTGGCATCTACATGATTCCTTTTCAATAAGGCTGTTCCAAGAAATGGAATCCTCATAAATCAATGGAGGAAGCATTCTCTATTACACGCAGTACGCATAACAGCATTCCGGGAATGGGCTAGGAAGAGCGCTATCCAACCGACCACATGTAGCCCATTCCCGGAATGCTGGCGACCAACTCTCTCTGTAACCCTACTGCGTGTAATAGAGAATACGGCTCTAACTGACTAACGCCAGTGTTAGAGAATGCTTCCTCCTTGGTACTTATTCACCCGGAACGGCCTAAGCCAAACCTCTCGCCTAATACTTGTACTCTCAGCTATTCAGCACTTGGTTTGGCCAACTTTAGGAAGAGCAGACCCATGTTAAATTGGCGATCCTCATGGGTGCGTAATTCTTCTGTGCTAATGTTGGGTAGGGTACGGCCATCCAACATCTCAGTTGAAATTTTTTGTTCTACGACTACGTTTGGCACGATCCCTTCGCCCTTAATTAGCTCTTGATCAGGCGTCAGCCAATTGGTGACACCTAAGCGTAACACAGAGCCATCGCTCAAATTAAAGGGACGTAGCACCGTACCTGTTCCCAAAGTCGTTTCTCCCACAAGTCTAGCTCGGCCGTTGGCCTGAAGTGAACCAGACAAAATCTCTGCTGCGCTGGCTGAGCCTCCATTGATCAATACGACAATGGGGATTTCTCGGGCCATGCCATCTCCTGAAGAGCGGTAATCCGACAAATTGCCTCTTGCGTCTTGTTCCCAAAGAATCACATCGTCTTCTGGGAGGAAGTTGCTGGCAATCAGAAGCGCCTGCTGCAGGAATCCACCAGGATTGTTGCGTAAATCAAGGAGGATGCCTCGAATCGGTTTGTCATCAACGATCGTATCCTCAATTTCTCGTAAGGCCTTCTCTAATTCTCTGTTGGTATCAGCAGCGAATTGGGTAATCTGAAGGTAAGCTAAATCCGTACCGGGAATCTGGTGCCAAAGAACACTATTGATATCGATACGATCCCGTATAATGTCAATATCGACCAAATCATCCTCATCGGGATGGAGGACCGTTAGCGTAACCGTACTTCCCGCTGGTCCACGGATCTTGTCAATCACCTCCCACTGAGCCTGTCCAGCAATATCCTCGCCGTCGACTGCTACCACGATATCTCCTGGTAGAATGCCTGCCTCCTCTGCCGGAGATCCTAAAATTGGTGAGACGATTGTAAATAGCCCATTTTCACTAGAGACATAAGCCCCAATCCCCTCAAAGGAGCCCTCCATGTCACTCTCTGTTCGCTGCGCTACTTGGGGAGGTAGAAAGGCCGTATGATTCTGATCTCCTAGTGAATTTAACATGCCCTGGATTGCGCCATAGGTCATCTGTTGAAAATCGATCTCATCTTGATCAACAAAATAAGCAAGCACCAGATCCCACGCTTCCCAAAAGATGGCAAATTCAGAGGGTTCATCAGCAGCCTGCACGCTTTTGGCCTGATAGCCAACCGCTGTTCCTATTGCGAAAGAAAAGCTTGACGTCAATATGACGACTATCAATATCGAGAGCTTGCTTCTAAATCGATTACTCATTAGGCAATTCCTTGTATAAACAGTAATTTGTAATAAAGTATTTGTGATAGTTCTGGTACAGTAACCTTACAGTCGCAACCTTACAATAAGGGTACATTCGTAAAGTTTATGATACAATACCTTACTATCTACAAATGTAACTGTTTCGAGTTGATCAGAAAATGACAAAAGTCTTCCCACTGGCATTCATGATGAATAACGGGCCTTTCTGAATCCTCACCATAGAGACCATTCCCCCTATTTTCAGATGGTTTTGAGTAAGAGAACCCTTTGCGAGTCTAAACAGTTATCTACAAACAACACAGTAAGGCCGCTACGAACCTGTCTCTGTTATATATGCTCAGGTAAGTAACCTAAGCAATGATCTTCCGGCAACAATCTTCCGGTGAATTTTATAAGAGTAGGGCCAACTGATACTACCATTGAATTCACAAATCCATATATCAAATGCTAGTACAGCCATTTTGATGTGGAACGATTCATTAAACTGTACACTAGAAGAAATATAAAAGAAGTACTTTAGCTATCATATCATTTTTTTAATCTTTCCGAAAGGAACAAAGGAACTAAGTATGTCCGAGGAACAAGCTGTATTAAATCTCAACGAACCAAAGAGGATTTTGGTTGTTGACGATGCCGCCGATACTCGACTCATGCTAAACTTACGTTTGCAACGAGAGGGCTACACAGTTTATACAGCAAATAGCGGAAACGAAGCGTTGGAGGTTGTTCAGCATGAAGGCCTACCGAACCTTGTTGTTTTGGATATTATGATGCCTGGCATGGATGGATTTGCTGTTGCCAGTGAACTGCGCCGAATGGGGGACATCCCAATTATTTTCTTGTCTGCCCTTTCTGACACAGATACAAAGGTTGAAGGGTTAAATCGCTTTGCCGAGGATTATATTACCAAGCCTTTTGCGTTTTCTGAGTTGCTGGCGCGTATTCGGCGGGTTCTATTGCGGGTGGCTTCGGATAATCTAGTCGATCCAGAGATGATCATTGATGATAACCTGCGCATCAATTTCGCGCAGCAATATGCGGTGGTCAATCAGGAGCAGATTACATTGACGCCAACGGAAAATCGATTGCTTCACATTCTGTATAACAATCGTGGGAGAGTGCTCTCACCCGGCTTTTTGCTAGCAAAGGCTTGGGACCCCGTTCGCCGCGGGACTGTCGAATCCCTGTGGGTCCACGTGCGACGGTTACGCAGCAAAATTGAACCGGATCCCGAAAATCCCCGCTATGTCGTCACCGTTCGCGGTCAAGGTTACTGTTTACCACAGAAAAATAGCTTAGATGCCTTGAACTGAACTTCCTCCCTTGTACACAAGAACGATATATAGATGACCGGAAAAAGCTTATCCATGTAAAGATGGGGGTATTTCCCTTCTCGGAATTTCCCAAAGTGGATTGGCTACGAGTCGAGATAACACTTTTCCGGCAAAGTATGGGAGAACGAGCAATTTGAATCAGATTGCTCGTTCTCTTATATTACCGCAATTCTTGCGCCTGAAGCTGAAGCGTCTATTGCACTGCAATTTTTGTATCTAAAGCCGAAGCTCCTATGGCGGAGGAAAAATGATTGACTTACAAAACCTCTTTGTGCTACACTAACGACGTGATACAAAGGTTGTATCCAAACTATACTTGGCCCAATGGAGAGTCATATTTGAGTGGATAGATTACTTGCGTTTAAGGAGCAGTAAATTGGGAGAGATAGTAACTGATTCTGCAAATGGAACTGTACAAACAGCGAATGGAGGTCCTCTTCACAATGAGGCAATGTTTGGTCAGATTCCAGATATTGTTATTGGCCGTCTTCCTGTTTATTTACGGACATTAGAATTACTGGCCGAAGAGGGATTTAAAGTCACATCAAGCCAAGAGCTTGGCAAGCGATTGGGTATCAGCTCTGCCCAAATACGTAAAGATTTAAGTCATTTTGGTGAATTTGGCAAGCAGGGTACAGGCTACGATATTGAGTTTCTCTGTGACCAGCTTTCCAAAATCTTGAAAGTTGATCGGATATGGCCTGTTATCTTAATTGGAACAGGGAACCTTGGCCATGCCTTGGCGAGCTACTCTGGTTTTGAAGAGAGAGGATTTCGCGTCGTCGCAGCATTCGACAATGATCCAAGTCGTGTTGGGGAAAAACTAGGACCAGTTCAAGTTTCGCCTATGTCGAGCCTCAAGGCCATTGTAGAGGAATTCAATTGTCGCATTGCGACGCTTGCCGTCCCTGCACACGCCGCTCAGGACGTAGCAAACCAAGTAATTGATGCTGGCATCCGCAGCATCCTTTCTTACGCCCCCATAACACTGCGGGTGCCCGAGCATATTCGCGTAGAATATATTGATCCTGTCCTCTATTTCCAGCATATGACTTACTACTTAGCCTAGGTGTTGTTAACATTTCATCCGTCATGCCCGAAGCCATCCCCGAACGTTGTAATCAGGGGATTCGGGCATCCACAGAAGAAGTAAGCGTGTCGCTCAAAGGGGACTTTTTCTTGCTAATCCCTGTCCCCGAGGGTACTGATCAGGCGTCCGATCAACCTTTTTAATCAAAAGTATAAAACGCTTCTGATCTAGATATGGAACATGCACAGGTGCAAAGCGCACCATCTCTCCGCCCAAGACAGATATGGCGTTTCGGCTTTCCATAAATTCCTCTGGCGAGTTTGCTCCCTTATAGATTACCGTAAATCCGTTGCGCCGAGTTAAAGGCAAAAGGTACTCGACCAATGTATTCAGAGGTGCCACTGCACGGGCAACCACCAGATCGAATTGGCCCCGATATCCCATCTGTCGACCCAACTCCTCTGCCCGACCCTGAACCAGCTCCGCTTTTGGCAACCCCAATTTAGTGATAAGTTGGCTCAAAAAACGAATCTTTTTGCCTGTACCGTCCATCAGGGTCAGCTTCAGGCTTGGCTCAATAATTTTTAATGGTATGCCTGGAAATCCTGCGCCTGTTCCTACATCAACCATATGATAGCTTTGTGAAAAGGGCAAGTGGACATTCAGTTCCTCGGCAATGATTGGCAAACTAGCCACACTATCCAAAAAATGCTTCACCTGAACATCCCCACATTCGATGATGGATGTTAAATTAAATTTCTGATTCCACTCAACTAGCTCATGGAAATAGAGCGCAAATTGAGCCAATTGCTTATCACTCAACCCGATCCCTAGTTCGCGACAGCCAGAATCCACAAGATTCATTGTGTTATCAGTGGGATTTTCCGGCAGTTCTGCCATATGCTCAATCATAGTTTCCCTGTTATAATGTTGACACTTCCTCTTATTGAGCCTATAATACCCGAACTATAATTAATATCACTTTTTTTAGAAAAATTACTGCAATGCAAACATTCTGCGAAATCACAACAGATGGCATGCTTGACTACCTGTTGGCGATTTATTATCTTGGCCAGCGAAATAAACCAGCACCTAATAAAGTTACCACAACCCTGCTCGCAGAAAAAATGCATGTGTCAACGGCTGCCGCCAGTAGCATGTTAAAACGGCTTAAAGAGTGTGGGTTTGTTGAGCGATCAGGTACGGAAGGAGTCATTCTGCGCAAGCAAGGATATCTTGCCGCAATGCAGCTTTTGCGTCGCCATCGTCTACTAGAAGTTTTCCTGATGCAGACAATGGGCTTTAGCTGGGATCAGGTGGATGTTGAGGCTCATCGATTGGAACATGCCATCAGCAATGCATTTGTGGATCGGATGGATCAGCTCTGTGGGTATCCGACTCATTGTCCTCATGGCGATCCCATCCCGACAAAGGAAGGGCATTTACCCGAGGAAACCCTCTTTCCAATTACGGAGCTTCCCCCTAGCCAAAGCGGCTTTTTGTGGCGCATTGCAACAGATGATGCCCGAATTTTGCGGTACTTAGGTCAACGGAACTTAACACCCGGTAAGCGTGTGACTTTAGTGGAGTGTGAGCCATTCAATGGGCCCGTCACCATTCAGGTTGAAATCGATGGTGATGAGACGGAATCACCTTCAGCAGAGCAAAGCCTATCGTCAGACGAAACAACTGGGAAAGTTCAAATTCTGGGAGCGGAATTAGCCGCTCTACTCTACATTACGCTGGAAAAGGAACCTGATGATATGCGTAGTGGATGGGATTATCAAGCCATTGACACTCAATAGCTAGAGCGGTGTCCTATCATGTCCCCTCACTTGGACGAACTTCCAGTCGACACGGGGACATCTTGTTTTACGCGGATACGATTTGTGGTTGTTTGAGCTTTTGTGGGGTGAACCTGAAACATGGCGATGTTGTAGCCCGTCCTTTTAGGGCGGGAGGCGTCCGATATGCCAGAGTCCTCGCCCTAAAAGGACGGGCTACACTCAATCCTCCCCACAATTCCTCAGGGAACCCAATTTGTTTCTGAACATCCACATCAGGTACGCAGATACGAAGCCCCATTCACGTCGACAATTGCCCCAGTTAAAAACTCAGATCCTTCAGAGGCTAAAAACAGAACGGTTCGCGCAACTTCTTCTGGCTGGGCTACCCGACCCAATGGACTCTGATTACGTACCTCATCACCTGCAGGACTATTCAACACCTCTTCTGCCATATCCGTCTCCACAAATCCTGGCGCGACAGTATGCACAAAAATATTATACGGAGCCAGAGTCTTGGCCAATGATTGACCCATTGCGTTGAGTCCTGCCTTGCTTGCCCCATAAGCGGGCGCCTCCGGTTCACCACGGAAAGCACCTCGGGACGAGACGTTGACAATTCGTCCTCCTCCTTGGTTGCGCATCTGCCGCACGGCACAGAAGGTCAGATTGGCCGGTCCTATCAGGTTCACACTGATGGTCTCTTGCCATGCCGTTTGCCACTCATCGTAAGAGATTGATCGAATGGGGTGCTCCTCAAAGATACCAGCATTGTTCACAAGGACATCCAGGTGCCCCATTTGTGCAGCAACCGTATCGACCATCTGCTGTATGGCTGCCGGGTCCGCCAAATCTGCTTGGACCATATGATGACCTGAGCCAGCTAGCTGCTCCATTGTCTCCATAGCGGCGTTACTATTGCGGTTATAGTGGACGATTACGTGCGCACCCGCTTGGCTAAAAAGTTGAGCCGTCACGCGGCCAATGCCTCTAGATGCTCCGGAGACAAGGACATTTTTGTTCTGAAAATTGAATTCCATTCTGATCTATTCCCCCCAAACAAAACCAGGTGTGGTCGGATAGCTCGCCGGATCGATTACGGCATCTATCAACGTTGGTCTATTGGTTGATATCGCTTGTTGCACAGCGGCGGCACATTCCTCTTTTGACGTCACCCGATACCCAGCCAAGCCATAGGCATGAGCCACGGCCACAAAGTCTGGATTAGGAAATTCAGTACCAAAGGTGGGTTTGCCTATGCGATTTTGAGCGGCACGAATCAGATCCAGGGCACTATCATTCATCACGACAATGATGACAGGTAATTCTTCTTGAGTGACCATATTCAGTTCACCGATGACCATGCCCATTCCAGCGTCGCCCGTTACGCAGACAGTCGGCTGCCCTAAAACCCGACAGGCGGCAGCCGCAGCAGGAAGACCAAACCCCATGGCAGAAAGGCCGTTGGAGACCATATAACGGTTATGGGCCAAGGCTGGCCAGGTAAGTGCAGTTAAAATTTTGTGAGAGCCAACATCGGTTGCCACCAAAGTATCTCTAGGAACGCTGGTTCGTATGGCCTGGAGTACCGATTGGGGATTCATTCGATGTTGTGATGGCTCAGGCACAGTTGTTTGGGCCAGTTTCTGCCGGAGGGCCTCGATTCTCTCAGGTCCCCACGAGCTATCTGGCGTCATCTCGCTGTCGGTCAACTGCTGAAGAGTGGGTCCCATGGGGCCAATCAATTCGGTCTCTGCCTTAATGATTGGATCTTCATTAGCCCACGGTGCCACCCAAATCAATGGCTGAGGCTGATTCCACGGCTTGACTAGCTCAACCACATCGTACCCCACAGCAATGATGCAGTCCGAATCATCAATAATCTCATATGCGGGGTCCACCCGGGTTAGACCAATGATGCCACCCGCCAGCGGATGATCATCGTGAATAGCCCCTTTGCCTTTGGGCGTCACGATAACGGGTGCGTTCGTTGCTTCGGCAAACTCTTGAAGCGCCTCATAACAGCCTTCTGGCTCCATACCTAATCCACAGATGACAACTGGTCGACGGGATGCAGCCAGTTGCTCTCTCGCCACATCCAATGGCGATGGCCGACCACGGGTGATAGTGAGTTGTACTGACTCAATAGCCTCACTCTGTTGAGCTAGTTGCGATTGCGTGCCGTTATTGACATGTTCTTGGAGGGTGGCTACTTGCCCAGCCATTTCACTACTGACACCGAGGTGAACTGGCCCGGGTCGCCCGTCGGTTGTTAGACGAAGCGCTTCTTCGACCACAGAAGCCACATTGTTTGTGGTCACTTCCTCAGTCATTTTGGTGACAGGGTGAAAGATTGCTTGGAGATCAAGCACCTGATGGGTGTGGTGATCCAGAAGCCTACTGATGGATTGGGCCGTGACAATCAGAATGGGTGCTCTATCCAGCCAAGCATGGGCAACGCCGGCAAACGCGTTGGCGGCCCCAGGTCCCAGGGTAGTCAGGCAGACGCCTGGCTTCCCGGTTAGTCGAGCTGTAGAGTCGGCCATAAATACAGCCGAACTTTCATTACGCACCAAAACGAAATCAATGCCCTCCCTTCGAATGGCATCCATTAGTTCGGCATTTTCACCACCGGGCAAGCCAAATACCTGCTCTATTCCCGCTGATTTCAATGTTTGGGCAAATACTTCAGCAACAGTTTGGCTCATGGTTTCTCCCTGTGGTTAATCCCTGTTATTTTCTTTCTACTTCGCTCTGTAGCTCATCAAACAGATTGGGCAAAGCGAACGGTCCTTTCACAGGCTTCGATCAGCTTTTCCTCCGGTAAGGTTAGGCTTAGACGCATATGGCCAGCACCGCCAGGGCCAAATGCATCACCAGGTAGTAGCGCCACCTTCTCTTTGTCCAGCAATTTATATCCAAAATCCGTTGCATTCATCCCCGTTTCTCGGATGTCGAGCATCATATACATGCCCCCTTCTGGTAGGTGACAAGACACCTTGGGGGCCTCTTGCAGATGTTCAAAGACCAGATCCCGGCGGGCTTTATAGGTATTGCGCATGATCGTCGCCTCATCCAGCCTGGCGGTTAGGGCGTGGGTTGCCGCATCCTGAATAAAGGGAGGCGCACCAAAGAGCATTCCAGCAAAGAGGTTACCGATATGTTTTATCAGCTCCTGGGGACCAACAGCCCAGCCGATGCGCCAGCCCGTCATGGCGTGAGATTTGGAGAGGCTGGAGATGGTAACGGTGCGCTCCGCCATGTTGGCAAGCGAACCAGCGCTAATATGGGGTTGTTCAAAAGCAATCGGACCATATACCTCATCGGTAATCATCCAGAGATCGTGCTGTTGACATAGAGAGGCTAGCGCATCCATTTCAGCCCTATGGACCATGGCCCCAGTCGGGTTATGAGGTGTATTGAGCAAGATGGCTTTGGTCCGTTGGGTAATGGCGTTAGCCACATCGTCAGGGTCGACCTGAAAATTGCGTTCGGGACGTAAGGAAACATAAACGGTCTCTGCGCCGGCCGCCCCCAGGAAATATGCATACGTTGAATAGGTAGGATCGAGAACGATTACTTGGTCACCGGGGTTAAGGATACACATAGAAGCGGCATACAGTCCACACTGGGCACCAACGACTGCAATCACATTCTCAGCATCAACAGGTTGACCAGTAAAGTCGCTGTGATACTGGGCAATTGCACGGCGGAAAGGCTCTTCCCCCATTAGGGGCGTATAGTGGGTACGTCCACTACGCAAACTCTTAACCGTCACGTCAATAATCTCATCCGATGTATCAAAGTCAGGATCACCGATCGTTAGAAGAATGACGTCTTTGCCTTGCCCCATCATCTTACGCGCCTGCGCATGCACACCCCAAGCGGGCGCTCCTTCACTAACAGTCCGATGAACACGAGATGCAAATTGCATGAATAGTTGTCCTTATACTTCGCCAGAAAAGTCTTGTCCTGGCTCTTGCCCAATCTGCCCTAGATAATTCCGAAAAGGGAGGATAGAACTTTTCTGACCATCTATCTTATTCTTTAAAGGTAGATCGCTATGATAATACCATTTGGCTCTGCAAGGACCATGAATTATTCATGGACTTCGCAACCGCAGTTGGTATAAAATTTAATTCGCACACCCCTTAGGGGATCCACTGGAGTGTCTGCTGCTGCCACTCTCCAACCTGCCCTACAATCGGGCCAATACGTTCTGCTTGTCCCCCAGCTAATGGGATACGCCACAATGCCCAAGCCCCATTCCGATCACTGAGAAAGGATACCCATTCTCCCGATGGCGAGACTGCGGGAATGCCATCGATAGACCCAGATGTGGTAAGCCGCTCTACTGCGCCGCTACTGACGGTTAAGCGATATAGGTCTACATTGCCGTCACGTCCATCACTCATAAAGATAACAAAGCGCCCATCAGGTGACCAAATGGGATGACTATCCCGCTGCACATTGGTGAGTGAACGGCGATTCCCTCCATTGCCATCCATACTCCAAATACCACACTGATTTCCTCGGTCATCACAGCCCCGATAAACGATGAGGTCTTGGATAGGGTGCCAAGTGGGAGATTCGCCAAACCCATGATTCGTCGTTGCACCACCCTGCTCTGCCCAGACTGTATAGATCCGCCACAGTCGGTCCCCTTCTCGGTTGCTAGCAAAGGCCACCCGATTTCCATCCGCACTCCACCGGGGAACGCTATCCTCTTTATAATCTGTAAAGCGCAGGGCGAGAGAGGTCCCAGGATCAAACGATGAGATTCCAATGGCGTCACTGCGCATATTTCGGTAAACAAGACGGAGACCATCAGGGCGCATGGCTGGCTGCACACCGTCCTCAACAAGCACGGTTGGTTGCCCTACGCCATCGGCGGATTGGGAAAAGACGCGAAATCGATTATCCGATGTATTGCGGGTGGCATACAAAATTCTTCCTGTTACTGGGGCCAGAGGTGGCGCAACTGTATCAGTCGGAGTGGCATCCACCACAACTGGTGAAGTGTCCACAGGGCTGGCTGATAGCAGAGCTTGGGCCGTGCTTCCTCCGGCAGGTTCGGCTAGATTGCTTCCCGTTGTATTTCCACTTATATTTCCAACTGTATTCCCAGTGGTTGTGTTGGTAGTTACATCTGGTCTATCAACTGTTGGTATGGTGGGTGGGCGTACCCGCTGAGGGGCGGCAGTAGCCGTTGCATTTTGCGCGGTTGTCCTAGAGGAAACAGCTTCATTAACGGTGTCATTACTAACAATTCCGGACGCAGAGGCAACAGGCGGTTCGGCCAAATCGATCTGTGTACACTGAGCTTGATAACGATCTCGTTTGGGTAAGAGACCAGGCGTTACGCCAATTTCACTTGCTTTGTTATATTGCTCTGCGGCATCACACCATTCGCGCTGGCCAACCAGTTGATCCCCATACTCCTCATATGCCTCCAAAAGGCGAGGGCTAACGTCCCGATAGGTTGGATCGGCCTGGTAGATTTCGTTGAGGGTTGCAATGAGGCGAGGATAACTCCCGGGATCCATGTTTAGGACAGTTACATAATTGGTTAATAGTTCTTTGGCTACTTCTGCTCCGATAGGGTTCGCATGTATGGCAATTGCGTTTTCATAGTTTTGGAGTGCAAGCTCACTTTGGTTGAGTTCTTCCTGCTGAGTAGCTAGGGAGAAATAAGCACTGTAGAGGAGATCATTGACCTCGTTTGCTCGATAAGCAGATTGGCTCTCCCGGAGCGGTACCAAATTGTCGATTGCCTTCTGCCAATCACCCACTTGGAATGCCTGCTGCCCGTCCTTAAAGAGTCTAATCTCGCGTTCAGATGTCGTGAGGCTGGGCGATTGGCTGGGGCTTGAGCTACTCTCAGTAAATGGCGTTTCGCTCTCTCCGTTGGCACGCTCTGATTGGCTGAAAGGCAGGACCGCTGCTGGCGCAGGTGCCGCGCCACTTCTGTCAAGCAACGCAGCAATCCCATCGGTGGCGGTTGGATTATCCGGATCGAGTACAAGCACACTGCGATACGCATCAAATGCTGCCTCAATTTCCCCTTGCGTGTGAAAGTCTATCGCCCGTTGAAGAGTTGTCGCGATTTGCTGTCGGCTGCGGGTCTCTAAAAATTGTTGCCCTGCACGCACACCTAGCACAATTGAGAGGATCAAAATTGAAATGCCTAATAGCGTGGTGGACCCAATAATCCAGCGTAGCCAAACAGGGATGAAGAGTTCGTTACGTTTCACGTTTAATTCATACTCGCTTCAGCAATATAGAGATTCTTTCGAATTTGGGTCAAGCGATTGCCTATCTCTATCTAGGTAGCTCTGTCATAGATGAGAATAATCTACTCGGCTAAAATGCTATCGAATTATTCATCTATGGCCAACCGCACTATAAATGGCCAGAAAAAGCTTGTCCCTGTCTTTACGGGTATGTCTTTCCTACTCGGGATTTCCCGGAGCGGATAAATCACGAGATGGGGCAAGACTATTCGGGCGAAGATACTCACAGTTTCTCTACCGGAGTGCCGTTTCCAGCAGAACCTGCCCCCGATTATCTTCCAACCGAACCGCAATCGAGGCAGAATCAGCTCTTTCAATGTTGGTAATGATGCTATTCAGCGGCATCGTAGGACCAAACCTCACTGGTTGGCGGGCTACTGCGACATCATTGTTTATGTCTTGGGTGGAAACCACTAACCAGCCCTCGATGGGCAAAACCGCATAGAGACCTACCGTAAGGACCGAATTCACATGTGACAAGTGGATAGCGGCGATTTCGTTAGCATAGCTAATGCCACCAATTCCTTGAACTGGATACCAACTCTCCCGCCACTCAATATGCTCTCCCCTAGCGAGTCGGGCCTGTTCAAAAAAGGAAGGGGCTAGCCCACCATGTAGTTCCACATAGGCACTACCGTCATCTGTGAAATAGTCGCTAGAGAGAGCCTTCCCCCACCCCAACCCAAATATTTTGCTGCCGCGTACAATTTTAGCTGGGTAAATCCGTACTCCGCCTGCATTGTAAGAGCCATCATAGACCCCAACAAATGGCCCTTGGGCCGATGGATACTCAAAAAGACCTAGATAATCCTCCCAATTGCCTAGTCTGCTTAGATTACGGTTTTGATGACTTGGCCAACTCATCCTTTCTCCGGACGGTGGTAACGCCGGATCGCCAGTGCTATGAACCATGACTTCTGTCGAAGGTAGAATGAATTGAAGCGCTGAGCTGGGCGCGTTCTCTGGTCCAGGTGCCAACATGGCCGTTTGCCAATAATCAAAGTCCAAGGCTTGGTCACTTACATTTCTAATTTTTGGCTGAACGATTACACTAGCCATATCTGCCTGAAGCCAAATGGTTATGGCTGCATGAAGTGCTCTGCCGTCTAGCGGCGTTTCGAGCATAACCGATGCCAAATCAGGGCTATGCTGGATGGCAGATACTTGCCACTCCGTTCCCCAATCATAACCATGTTCAATAACGGGCAGATTCCACTCCAAGCCACCCAGTGCCAGCCAGCCAAGTTGATTACCAGGCCCCCAAGGTGATGGCTTCACAACACGATTTTGATAAAAGAGTCGATTTCCGCTTGATTTGTGGTTAATCTGCCAAAGGCGTCCACCCAGTTCGGGCAAAATCAGGAGTTGCAGATACTTATTCTCTAAAACGATCAATCGATAGGTTTTGTTCTCTGGTTTTGGCTGTTCGGCCAGAAATCTATCTCTGTCAAAGATCTTGTACGGCCATTGGGTGAGGGGATCAATTGCGTCTAATTGATAGGCTTGAATCGGATAGGTGGGCAACGTAATACTTCGCTCTTCGTAGCTGACTGATAGAGATTCACCGAGCGTAGATTCATCCAACAATACAGATCCTACAACGTTCGATTGTATACCGTTGGCTTGTATTGAACTTGATTCTAGCGTCGGCGGTAACCCTACGTTGCTTTTCGCAGGTTCTCCTAATAAGGCGTCATGCACCTGGACCTTAGAGTGGCCCAGGCCACCATCTGAAGCAGATGGAACCTTAGGAGGTAGGTTGATCACACAAGCAGATAGGAAGAGTAACGAACATAGGAGGCACAATAACCAAGAGGATATCCTGCGCAATGTAGATATAACTTTACTATGCTTATACTTTGCTCGGGTCGTTTGGAAGGGAATGATGGTAGATGCAGCCATAGGAGTAAAACGACAAACTTCTCTAACCCACTGGCAGATAGATATTTCCCTTGGGTGGGAAGGCCGTGAATGATGAGATTACAAAAAAAATCAGTTCTCTGCTTACAGAGGACTGATTTAAGGAAGGAACGGTAGATAACTTGAGCGTTTCAATAGAATTCAGGTCCATACAGACCATTATCGATAAAGTGTTATGGATGTGGACGAAGCTGGATTGCTTATACTGCAACAGGCCCTTTTTGTGCCAATTTGCATTTAGGCCATCATCCTAAGCTTCCAGAGAAGGGAAAGTATACCTTCTCCAAATGTCCAGGTTATCTAATTCCCGTTCTTACATGTATACCGAACTCAAGTAGTAATGCTGAAGCACGCCCGGTAGGATTCGAACCCACGACCCTCTGATCCGAAGTCAGACGCTCTAATCCACTGAGCTACGGGCGCATGATAGATTACTCTACTGATTGTCAAGTCTTTATAAACCATCTAATCAGACACTATATGTGTAAGTATATCACAATAAATTTAGGTTGGCAATGATCGGTCGTGAAAGGGGTGCCTTTGGGTTTCGGAGCGAGAATGTTAGCCAGTCGAGTGCGACGCACTCTTGTACCCCCAAACTAAAACGCACCCCGTGAAAGAGTGAAAGGGGTAGCATCTTAGTTTGAGGGTAGGAGGAGAAGAATGCGATGTTTAGCTGGAAAACCGGACGGACCATCCCAGCAGATGCTCAACTGTGCGCTGCATTCGGCACTCAACCCAATTGCAACGCAATGTATTCTCACACCCACGCACGATGTCCTCGTCGTGAAATTCTGTTTCGCTTGGGCTGTCCAACGAATTTGTTACTGTGCAATGACTTTAAGGATCGAGTATTTAATAAAACGTAATGGCAGATCTCTCGGGTACTTGAGATGACAGGACCGAAGTTTTGGGTTTTATTTGAGCTTGATTCCTAAGGTAAGAGTGCATCTTTTAAAATTGCCCCGGTGAGATCCGCATCAGTTAGATCTGCATCAGTTAGATCTGCATGAGTTAGATCCGCCCCTGTTAAATCCGCCCCTGTTAAATCCGCCCCTGTTAAATCCGCCTCTGTTAAATCCGCCCCTGTAAGGATCGCATATCTCAGCCGAGCTCTACTTAGATTTGCCCCCGAGAGATTGGCTCCGGCTAGGTTTGACCATGCTAGCATAGATTCACTTAAATCTTGATCCCCGACGCCCTGATTCACCAACACCCAGATTCGTGCCCACTGACTGAGGAGGACTGTCTCTTCATCGATCTGTACACCTCGCAGATCTGCTAGAGAGAGGTCAACGCCGCCAAGCTTAGCCCCACGCAAATCTGCATTGCGCAGCGTGGCTCCTCTCATAGTTGCTTCTGTAAAATCGCCATTGCGGAGTATGGCATCGGTCAGATCGGCTTGCCGAAGGTCGGCTAACGTCATTGTGACATGGGATAGATCGGTACGGCGTAAGTTTGCACGTCGCAGGAATGCCGCCGCCATATAGGCGTGGCTAAGATCCTCATTGTCCAAGGTTCTTCCTTCTTGCACTTCGTTGATAACATGCCAAACCAAGCGCCATTTGTCAGGCAGTTGAGTGGTTTCGTCCAACTTAGCACCTCGCAAGTCGGCCCCATCTAGTTGTACATTGCTGAGATCGGCACCAAGTAGTAGTGCACCACCCAGGTTAGCATTGCGTAAGTTGGCATCTGCTAAATTGACATCAAGAAGGTAGGCATCTCGCAAGTCCGCTTTAACCAGATTTTGATTTTCCGCATCCTCATTGAGCAACGACCAGATAAGTTTCCATCGGGCGCTTAGTTCAGTCTTCTCGTCAATCTGTACATCACCTAGATTAACGAGTGTAAAATCGGCGCCGAGCGTTTTGGCTCCACGCAGATCCGCCCCAGTTAAATCAGCATTGAGTAACCTAGCCCCCTGTAAGTCAGCCCCGCTTAGGTTACTGTGCCGCAGAAGTGCCTCATTCAGCAGTGCTCCTCGCATATTCGCCTGGGATAGATCGGCGTTAGAGAGATTGGCCCGGCTGAAATTCGCAAAATAAAGTTGGCTCCCGCTTAGGTTGGCATGGGTCAAATCTACCCCACTAAAATCAGCTTCACTATAGTCACGGTTGCGGTAGTCAACACCCGCCAAATTGGGTTCTTGCACATGGTACCCTTGACAGTTGGGTGGGCAAGAAGCGAAATCATCTTTGAGATAAATGATAAAGATGAGATAGCTAGCAACTAGCAGAATCGGGATACCGAGGATTGCGGCAAGATAAAGATTTGCTCTTTGGCTTCGGTCTAATTCAGTCATCATAAGTTCAAGGTATACTAAGCTCCGTTTGAAAACAGGTATTTGGTCTCTCCAGCAGAGCTTCGGAAAACACCCGTTTTCAAAACGACCGCAGTATAGATACTCGCTGGATAACGGATACCATGCAGTTAGAATGTATCTATTTAGAATAATGTTATTGTCACAATATTCTACAGGTGATCCCCTTGGCTTACCAAACCATTACCTGACTTTCATTTGGACAGGTAGCGCTTATCTTAATTAGGCTGACATTTCTATCTAAAAATTGTCACAAAATCAGTTGTTGTCTACCGATATGGCTATGGTATACTTTCTTTAAGTTTTCGTAAAGTAGCATCAGGTATGATCCAAATCGATTATCTAGTGTATGTTCTGCGCTTTCGCGTTCCTATGTTCAAAAAGATTGTAAAACTCTTCGCCGCGCCCCCTTTCGATGATCCAGAAGAAGCTAGAATTGCAGAATTCCTTTATCCCATTTCGGTCAGTACAATTGTAATCACACTGGTGGTTTTACTTGTCTGGCAAACTTGGTTGCCAAATCCACTGATTCTGCGCGCAAGCATAATGGGAATTCTTTTTACTCTTCTTGCCGTGACGTGCATTATCTGTATACGAACAAGCAAAGTCAAATTGTCAAGTCAGATAGCCGCAATTGGCTCATGGGGAGTAGTCTTCATTTCAGCTTTGCTCTTTGGTGGTGTCAACAATACAGCATATACCTCTTTGATTCCGTTAGCTATTTTGATCTCGGGTGTTCTCGTTGGCCGAAGATACAGTATCGTACTTTCGGCTCTCTCATTAGCATGTGGACTGATTATGGTGTGGGCAAGTCAGCGCGGCTATCTACCAGGTATGATAGTCGAGGTGGATAAGCCTATATATTTTCTGCTCGGAACAGTGCCTGCTTTGGTGCTGATTCCGATTATTGTGCAGATTTTTCACGATAACTTTGCTCAGTTGGCTGAGCGAACTCGTCAAAATGAGATCGAACGGAACCACGCTAAAATTACCACTGAACGTGCCACCCAGCTTGAAAATGAAGTGGCACGTCAAAAAGCGATGGAAAAGATGTTGATTACGGCTCGACAGAGGGCTGAAGAAGGTGAGCAGGTAAAAGGTCAGTTTCTGGCCAACATGAGCCATGAAATTCGTACTCCCTTAAATGCCATCATTGGCATGACTAGCTTAATACTTGATAAAGAACTAGACCAGGGTGTACGAACAGATGTGGAGACAATACGTCGAAGTAGCGAGCTTTTGTTGGATATATTAAACGAGGTACTTGATTATTCTAAGGTAGAGTCTGGACAAATCGAATTTGAAGAGCTGCCTATTTTGCTAACTGAAGCCATCGAAGCCGTAATCGTTCTGGTTACACCTGCATCTCAACTAAAGCAGCTATCAATAGATTACAGTATCGATGATGAAACACCTCCAACTGTGTTGACGGACATAACACGGCTGCAGCAAATCCTCCTCAATTTGATGAGTAATGCCGTAAAATTTACTGATGTAGGCCATATTCAGCTTCATGTATCAAGCCGCCACATCGATGAGGATGAATATCTACTTCATTTTGCAGTTAGCGATACAGGAATTGGTATTCCGGAGGAAAAGATACACCGACTTTTTCAACCGTTTAGCCAGGTTGATGCATCGACAACACGGCGTTTTGGTGGAACCGGACTAGGCTTAATGATTAGCCATCGGTTGAGCGAATCAATGGGGGGGCGAATGTGGGCCGAAAGTGTTGAGCACCAAGGGTCAACGTTTCACTTCACGATTAAGGCGAAAGCTGGGGATACCTCGCCCGAGATCTTCGATGAACAACGTGAGAATTATAAGATTGAATACCTTTCAGAACACCCTCTTAATATTCTTTTAGTGGAAGATAATGTTGTGAATCAAAAAGTAGCCCAACGGATTCTACAACGCTTAGGTTACTACCCTGACCTAGCCAAAAATGGATTGGACGCCGTACATTCTGTTCAGCGTCAGCAGTACGATCTGATCTTTATGGATATTCATATGCCTGAAATGGATGGTCTTGAGGCCGCTGCTAACATCAAGCGTCTGCTACCTAAAGAGAGCCACCCACGGATTGTTGCGATGACGGCATCGACCATTCCAGAAGACAAAGAGACAGCCATTCAGGTCGGAATGGATGCATTTCTAATCAAACCCGTGCGTGTGGCGGAGATTCGAGCCATTCTGCTCTCTACAAGACCACTTGGGACTCCTAAGAAGCCGTCTGAAAAGTCAGTCGTTCCGCTCTGAGGGTGGATCCCCTGTTTGGGGTATATCCACTCCGGTACTAGAGCGAACAGAAGCTGTCTGAAAAGTATGGCCTCTTAGGAATTCTCGGGCTGGTACGCTGCCACATGAAACCTTGCAGGTATTAGTTCGGTTGATTTGAAACCGTGATTTTCTAGGAATTGACTAGAGTAATCAGACTATGTTTTTAAACAGAGCTAAGTAAATCCAAGCCTTGCAAAGATGGGCTAAGCATATCGCTATGTGTCCCCACTGTCTACGTACCCAAAAGAATTTGGTCTTTCAAGCTATTAGAAGAAGAGTAGATTGAGTGCCCATCGGGCCAGCCCCATGCCAAGCAGAAATCCCCCTTCTGTACGAGAAAGCCGCCAATCTGAGCGCATCATCAATACGATGACGATAGCCATCCCAGCCATAAGAGCGAAGCTGACAAAAACACTTGTCTCTAACACCAACGGACGTGCGATAGCAGCAATCCCAAGAACCCCTAGAATGTTAAAAAGGTCACTACCAATGAGGTTCCCAATTGAGATGCCATAGCTTCTTCTTAAAATGGCTGCCAATGATGTGACTACTTCCGGTGCTGATGTCCCGATTGCAACGATGGTGACGCCAACAAGCCACTCGGAAAGACCAAAGCTATATGCAATATAGGTAGCCGCATCGACTAGCAGCTTGCCCCCACCGATTACCATACCTAGCCCAATCAGAAAAAGTATGCTATCTGTCCATCGGTAGTTTCCCTCGGCTAGCTCCTCATCTACTGGCTCATTTTGCCGATAAAGATAGTAAATATAGCCGGCTAATGTACTGAATAATAGTAGCCCTTCAAACCGTGTGAGAACTCCATCTATTAAACAAAGTAACAACAGGACAGTGCTAACAATAAGCATTAAGCCATCCCGAAGCACCATATTGCGAGATGTCACGACTGAACGTACAAGTACAACCATCCCCAGGATCAAACCCAGGTTAAATATGTTGGAGCCAATGATGTTTCCTAAGGCTATGTCAGCATTCCCGCGCAGAGCTGCATCGACTGAAACTGCAAGTTCAGGGGCTGACGTTCCGGCTGCCACGACGGTAAGGCCAACGATCAGTTCAGAGACGCCTAGCCTGCGCGCTATCCGTGTTGCAGCAGTTACCATCCAATCAGCACCAAACCAGAGTAAGAAAATACTGACAATAAGCAACGTAAATTGGATTATAAACATAATTTTCCTTAATAAGCATGGTGTTTACCATGTGGTGTGTGTAAAGTCATTTAGGAACGAGAATGACATAACTTGGTCATTTGGTAGGGCTAAACCTGATTGAAACACACAAGTTATTTACGGCTCATCCCTTAGAATAGTTACTCAGGCTATTTATTTATATTACCGACTCTTCATTTTATCCAGGCCTGTAAGCTAGCCAGATACAATTTATCTTTACTTTTCGGGGTGTATCAGGTTAGAGTGACTAGAAGGTAGAACAAAATTGTGCTAGCGTGAGTCTGCCCAATTTGTTACAACGCAGGTCAATTGCCATCTCAACCAAACTACGTACCATAGTATTACAAAAAGTTGGACAAAAGTTTATCATTCATATTACAGTTTGATCAATTCCAAATGAAAAAAAATATTCTCTTATTGATATCCGATACAGGAGGAGGACACAGAGCAGCAGCTCAGGCCGTTTCTGAGGCTATTCATTTGCTCTATCCTAATCAGTTTACCTTATTGATTGAAGATGTATTGGCGAATTGTACCCCTCCTCCTTTCAAGCATATACCTGAGTTTTATCGATGGATGACAAGAACAGGATTGCCACTCTGGTGGATTGTTTGGCGCACTCTTTCTCAGCCTACTGTATTGCGACACGCTTTGGCGGTCGTTAAGCGAGCAATCAGATCGCATCTTGTGACTTATTTTCGCCGGGTTCAGCCGGATATGGTTGTTTCGCTTCATCCATTGATGAACCACATTGGCTTGGATTGTTTTCACTTGGCTGGGCTGACTGGACCATTTGTTACGGTCGTAACCGATCTTCTAACAATCCACCCCACTTGGATCGATCCTCGGGTCACCCGCTGTGTTGTCCCAACGGAAGTAGCTCGCCAACAGGCTATGCTCTGGGGAATGTCTCCAGAGAAAGTGACCACCTGTGGACAACCCGTGAGTCTGAAGTTTGCCTATTCACCAATGGATAAACGGTTGTTACGACAACGGAGTGGCATAGAACCAGACCAGCCAACTATACTCATAACAGGTGGCGGAGAGGGTGGGCGCAGACTCGCGGTCGTTGCTTATTCCATCGCACGGCAAATTTCCAATGCCCAGCTACTAATCGTTGCGGGGAGAAGCCATGCCTTGCATCAAGAGTTGATTACCCATATTTGGCCAATCCCTACTCAAATTTATGGTTTTGTGGATAATATGCCAGAGTTAATGCACATGTCTGATCTCATTGTAACCAAGGCTGGTCCAAACACGATTAGCGAAGCACTTTGTGCTGCGCTTCCTATTCTCATATTCGATTTCATGTCAGGTCAAGAGTATGAGAATGTGAGGTATGTGAGGAGAAGCGGTGCAGGCACTTATATCCGTAATCCTGGGAAGATTGCCAAAGCGGTGCAGGAGTTGCTAATGCCAGATGATCCCACTTTAAGCCTAATGGCGCAACAGGCCAGGCAGCTAGCCAAACCCGATGCATCACTCCGAATTGCCGAAGAGATCTGCATGTTAATAGATCCCAAATTAGTTAGACCAACAGCAGTAAGAGATTCATTATCCAGATTTGGTTCTCATGGAGTAGAGCGCAATTGATATATCATTTTGAGGCTGAAAGCTCTGTTGGCCTGTTAGAATGACCTAGTCACGACAAAATACAAGTGGTTAACAGACTACATTACGCTCTTTGGGCATGGCTTCGTCCACGTCGCTGTTCTCTAGTTCGCAACGAACTCTCTCCAGAGTGAAACTGCATTATGGGTTTCTGTAATTTCCCTTTCACCCAATTGTCTGTTACTATTACATAAATTATAGATCTTGTGCGTATTCTAAGGTTTGTATAATTCCGTAATATCTTATAGCTTTCCCCTTAGCTAGGTGACTCTTCATAATGTCCTAGTTAGACCAAATAGACAGAATCACTTAAAACGACAAACAACAGCGTAGCAAGAGAAAGCTCGTCAGTTCCATCCTTTGATTGTTCCATCATCCAATCCCGTTTCATAAAACTAATAAGCACAAACTTCATGACATTACTTAAGGAGGATGCATGAAACATTTAGGTGTGCAATTTTTTGCAGCCAAAAGTTATTGGCGCTCTTGTTATCTATTGGTGGCAACGGTGGCTCTTTTGACTTGCTTTGCGCTCTGGCCGTCAACTAGCCATGCAAAACCTGCGGCGGATGCAGAGGCCCTGGCTCTAACGCTACCGCCCCGAGCAACCATAGAGGTACCCGTATTGGGTGCTTGTCTAAACTATGGAATGCCGTTCCCTGGCGCTGAGCTCGATTTGGTTTCCCTTGCATCGGACGAAGTTCGAGTCGCACTAAGCCATGCTGCCGAAAAAGGCTATTTTAGCACTGATCCTTACAATGCCCAGTTGGCTATTTGGCATTTTACAGATGGTGACCATGTGCCAAGTGGGAACAGCACAACGTCCGAGATTATTAACCATGTCAATAGTGGCGTCCAACCAACTGACATAGGCCTTTCTACACCTTCTGTCGTAGAGGTACTCAAAGAAGGGCGCATTACCTTGTCGTTAACGGACTTCCACACTATTTCCTCTCCTGCTTATCTCGGCAAAGGCACCTTAGTCATCACGAATCTGACCGAGCAAGAGATTGTTATGCATATACCATATGGTGTGCGTTTCAAAGACTCTTGGTCTTCGGGCAACCAAGATGTGGGACTCTTTCCTAATGGTTTGCCAAGCATAATCGATCAGCCAGCCATTCCTGGCCCAGCAGGTCCAGCAGGTCCAGCAGGTCCAACAGGTCCAGTAGGTGCTACAGGCCCCGCTGGTGCAACGGGGCCACAGGGACCAGTAGGCCCAGCAGGTGCAGATGGTGCAGCAGGCCCTGCTGGTGCAAGTGGCATTAGTTGCTGGGATCTCAATGGTAATGGCGTTGGCGATCCCGAAGAAGATATAAACAACGATGGCAACTATGACGCCCTTGATTGTCAAGGTCCCGCTGGCCCGATTGGACCTCAAGGCCCTGCAGGCGTAGATGGTGCAGCAGGTCCTGCTGGCGCAAGTGGCATTAGTTGCTGGGATCTCAATGGTAATGGCGTTGGCGATCCCGAAGAAGATATAAACAACGATGGCAACTATGATGCCCTTGATTGTCAAGGTCCCGCTGGCCCGATTGGACCTCAAGGCCCTGCAGGTCCCACAGGGCCAACAGGCGCTACTGGTAGTGATGGCATTAGCTGCTGGGATCTAGATGGTGATGGTGTCCCTGATGAAGATGAGGACATCAACAATGATGGCGAATTTAATGCACTTGATTGTCTGGGCGCGACCGGACCAACAGGTCCACAGGGTCCTGCAGGTGCAGATGGCGCAACAGGTCCACAAGGTCCCGCGGGGGCAAATGGCATTAGTTGTTGGGACGCCAATGGCAATGGTGCTGCCGATGTCAACGAGGATGTGAACGGTGATGGTCAACATAATGCTTTAGATTGTCAAGGTCCCGCTGGCCCGATTGGACCTCAAGGCCCTGCAGGGGCAACTGGAGCAACAGGTCCTGCTGGTCCCGCCGGTGAAGACGGCGCTACTGGTCCACAAGGCCCAGATGGTGCAACAGGTCCTGCCGGTGCAAACGGCGCAGATGGTGCTACAGGTCCGCAAGGTCCCGCTGGTCCCGTTGGTGCAACTGGCCCTGCTGGTCCTGCCGGTGAGGATGGTACTACAGGTCCACAAGGTCCTGCTGGTCCCGTTGGTGCAACAGGCCCTGCTGGCCCAGCCGGTGAAGATGGTGCTACAGGTCCACAAGGTCCTGCTGGTCCCGTTGGTGCAACTGGCGCTACTGGCCCAGCCGGTGAAGATGGTGCCACAGGTCCACAAGGCCCCGCTGGCCCCGTTGGTGCAACAGGCCCTGCTGGTCCTGCCGGTACAGATGGCGCAACAGGTCCGCAAGGTCCTGGTGGTCCCGTTGGTGCAACTGGCGCTGCTGGCCCAGCCGGTGAAGATGGTGCCACAGGTCCACAAGGTCCTGCTGGTCCCGTTGGTGCAACTGGCCCTGCTGGCGCTGCTGGTCCTGCCGGTGAAGATGGTGCCACAGGTCCACAAGGTCCCGCTGGCCCCGTTGGTGCAATTGGCCCTGCTGGCCCAGCCGGTGAAGATGGTGCTACAGGTCCACAAGGTCCTGCTGGTGAAGACGGCGCTACAGGTCCCGCTGGTCCCGTTGGTGCAACTGGCCCTGCTGGCGCTGCTGGTCCTGCCGGTGAAGATGGTGCAACCGGTCCGCAAGGTCCAGCTGGCCCCGTTGGCCCGATAGGCCCTGCTGGCCCTGCCGGTGAAGACGGCGCTACTGGTCCACAAGGTCCTGCTGGCCCCGTTGGTGCGACAGGTCCTGCTGGCCCCGTTGGTCCGATAGGTCCACAAGGCCCTGCTGGCGTGAATGGCATAAATTGTTGGGATCTGGACGGTGACGGAGTAGAAGATCCAGAAGAAGATAAGAACGGTGATGGTGTCTGCGATGTCCTAGATTGCATTGGGGCAACCGGTGCAACTGGCCCACAAGGTCCGGTAGGTGCGACAGGTCCACAAGGTCCCGCTGGCCCCGTTGGTGCGACAGGTCCTGCTGGACCAGCCGGTGAGGATGGTGCCACAGGTCCGCAAGGTCCCGCTGGTCCAGTTGGTCCGATAGGCCCCGCCGGTGCAGATGGAGCAACAGGTCCACAAGGTCCAGCCGGTCCAGCCGGTCCAGTAGGTGCGACAGGCCCCGCTGGCCCCGCCGGTGAAGATGGTGCAATTGGCCCTGCTGGCCCAGCCGGTGAAGATGGTGCGACAGGTCCGCAAGGTCCCGCTGGCCCAGTTGGTGCAACTGGCGCTGCTGGTCCTGCCGGTGAAGATGGCGCTACTGGTCCACAAGGTCCGGCTGGCCCCGTTGGTGCAACTGGTCCAGTAGGTGCCACTGGCCCAGCCGGTGAGGATGGTGCAACCGGTCCACAAGGTCCGGCTGGCCCCGTTGGTGCAACTGGTCCAGTAGGTGCGACAGGCCCTGCTGGCCCCGTTGGTCCGATAGGTCCACAAGGTCCTGCTGGCGTGAATGGCATAAATTGTTGGGGCTTCTGGCTCTGGGCTGGAGCGGCGAAGAGCGCCACCTGATCGAAGCCCTGCCCCATTTTGACCGGGTCTGCGATCTGGAGGGGTTGCGGGCGGTTTTGGCCGCACTGAACTACAG
>JBCCHB010000061.1:0-89987 GCA_039028975.1 Chloroflexota bacterium | reverse complement strand
CGAAAGATCTCGTTGACACTATGGCTCTTTTCTACGATGTTTGCTTCGGTGTCCACCACATACCTACTTCACTACTTACGACTACTTCTCTTTACTGCCACTTCATTATATCAGACTCTCTCTTCCGGCCTTTCGTTCAACATATGTTTAGGCCTCTACCCGTATTTCCCCCCAAACCACCTCTACTTCTACCCGAGAATCATACTTCACTTCATGGTTTAGGCGGCTGCCACCCTAAAAATAAAAGTACGGGGGGCCGTTTTTTACCTTGTATGAGCGGTTTAGGCCGCACCCGCCTAAATCAGAAGATTTATGATAGTCCTTATTCTGACAGCAATTTGTTCTATTCAACGCACGACCATTCATGTTACCATCTACTGTACCGAACAGATGTTCCTCAAATTTAATTTGCGAGAGAATTTCAGTATATCACAATTGGCCTAAAATGTTCGCTAAACTCGTGACCGCATTCCGGGAATGCTCACCTACCCCGCTTTGCGATCTACGGAATTTGCGTTAGCAATTTACATAGAAATTATTCATAGTATACTGGTTTCTAATTGACCTGTCAACCAGATTTTTGCGAGCCTACACACATGGAACCAAGACCAAAAAAATTGCTGGATCGCGTTCGCGATACCCTTCGTCTCAAACATTACTCCATTCGCACAGAAGAATCTTACGTTAGCTGGATCGAACGCTTTATCCGTTTTCACAAGCTACGTCATCCTCTTGAAATGAATACCCCTGAAATTGAATCGTTTCTAACTTGGTTAGCCGTCGAACAAAATGTGGCCCCCTCGACCCAAAACCAAGCTCTCTGCGCGCTACTCTTTCTCTATCAGAACGTACTCAATGTTGAGTTAATTGGAGCCATAGATGCTCTGCACGCTAAAAAAGACAAACGCCTCCCCACAGTCTTAAACAAGGAGGAAGTACAGCGCGTTTTCAGCCAGATGACAGGTCTTCATCTGCTAATGACCAAACTTATCTATGGGAGCGGAATGCGCTTGATGGAGTGTATTCGTCTGCGTGTCAAAGATGTAAACTTTGCTCAGAATCATCTGCTCATCCGCGACACAAAAGGCAACGAGGATCGGCCAACTCTGTTACCCAAGCGTTTGATTCCACAGCTTCAATCTCATTTGGCAAAAGTTAAAGAGAGCCATCATGCTGATTTAGAGGCTGGATATGGTGAGGTGTATCTGCCCTATGCGCTGGCACGTAAGTACCCCAATGCGGCTAGCGAGTGGATATGGCAATATGTCTTTCCTTCTGCAAAGCTCTCTATTGATCCTCGCTCTGACAAAGTAAGACGCCATCATGCGGATGAGAGTACCTTGCAGCGTGCGATTCGCAACGCTGCGCAGAATGCGAAGATTCACAAACGGGTTACTCCACATACTTTTCGTCACTGTTTTGCTACCCACCTGCTCGAAGCTGGCTATGATATCCGTACGGTGCAAGAGTTGCTTGGCCACAAAGATGTCCGCACGACGATGATCTACACCCACGTTATGAATAAAGGTCCCCTAGGCGTCGGCAGCCCACTTGATTTCGAGTAGCGGCCAGGGATAATCAGAGCAGGTATTACAGTCTATTGCTGACTGAACCGATCGTAAATAGCTCTACCGCTCGAGCTATTTGGGCGTTTCATTAACAAAGTACTAATATCCATTGAGGAAGAATTTCACTGGCGGACTATAGACACTGCATACCGATACAATTCCGCTAAATCGAACCGATCAATCTGCTCAAAACAGGCAATGACGTCTTCAAGCTTGAGCGCCTCTACCGCAACGACCTGCTCACCACCTTCTAGAGGAAGCTGAGGTGTACTCTCTAACGTGACCTCACATAGATAAACAACACGATATGTAACTGGATGGGGCAGATGGGGGCGGTATGGTTTCTCCGCTTGGGAATGCATTCGCCAGGCACCAATATAACGGGTCGATACCAGTGATGCACCAGCCTCTTCCATCAACTCGCGTCTGAGGGCAACTAAAGGTTCCTCGCCTATCTCAATCGTGCCGCCAGGAATCTCCCACAAACCATTGTCGAGCCGAATCACAACCCACCGCCCGTCGCTTGTAAACGGTACCGCATTGATATTGCTAATCAAACGGCTGTCTGGTGGATTGCCAGCCTCAAATTGGACGGTTGTTGGGCCATTTGACCAAACCGTCTCTTCAAATAGGTCCTTGTACGATTCTGACATTGCAGATTTCCCTATTCGTTCGTTCGCCACAAGTACTTTTCAAGAGGCTGATCTGAACAAGCATGCCGAACTTAGATCAAGATATAATTTGCTTTGAAAGGAGACGCTCATGTTGGCAACTAGGTGAAAAGGGTACAATGAGATGCTGTAGGTCACTTTTCAAAAGTGACAAGCTTGGCGGATCCCGTCAGAGACTTGATGTCCAGTGGGTCGTCCATATCTGTCACATTGCAAGCTTGTCCCCAGGACGCTGGGGATGTGACCTACCATTCGCTTCACCCATTTTCCCTGATGAGCCTTTCGTAATTTTCTTCCGTTAGCTTTTGGGCAGCGGTTGGATCGTCCTTGTAGGCCACAATCGCCAAGTTGTTGAGTGCAACGCCCGTCAGTCGCTTGGCCCCTAGTTCTCGACTCATCTGCAAGCTATCGAGAAGAAGCTCTTCCGCATGAGTATAACGCCCCAGCGAAATCAGCACACAACCATGATTGAGCAGCAACAAGTAAGCCGTTCGATCTTTGGCTCGCCGCGCCGCACCAAGGCTTGCCTCATAGATGGGGAGCGCCTCTTCAGGTTTGCCTTTGACAAAGTAAAGGAGATGCACCAACTAGGTACCACATGATGGATTTATTCGGCTTTTTTGGCTTTGCCCCTCGAACCGTTCCTAGATATGCCCGATTTATCTGGTGCTAATTCTGTCATCTTTTTGTAAGCCATACATCAACCAAGCGGCCAAATTATTGGAATCAAAAACGTGGCCAACAACCACATAATAATCGACAGCGGCACACCCAGGCGTAAAAAGTCGCTAAAGGTATAGCCGCCTGGCCCCATGACAATTGCATTGGTTTGGTAGCCCATGGGTGTCATGAAGCTAGTGCTGGCGCCAAAAGCTACCGCCATGAGCAAAGGCTTGGCATCGATGCCAAGCTGGACCGCCAAAGTTAGTGAAATGGGGGTAAAGAGGACGGCTACAGCATTATTTGAGAGCAATTGGGTCAATAGGAAAGTCAATAGAAATAAGATCGAAAGAAAGAGAAGGGGTGGTGCGTTCTCTCCAAAGACCAACAGACCATCCACAATTGTCTGGGCCATGCCTGTGGTTTGGAGTGCCAAGCCCAAGGGAATTGTCGCAGACAGGAGCAAAAGGGTATCTGTACTCAAGGAGTCAACAGCCTCATCAACATTGATACATCGGAGCGCAATCATGAGGGCGGCACCAGCCACAGCCAAGATGCCAATAGAGAGCTGAGTCATGGCAGCCAGAACCACCACGTTAACCATCACGAGCAGAGAGAGCCGATTCTTGTGCCGCCGGGGAATGGTGCCACCGATTCCCTCAACAATCATCAACTGGGCAGATTCCGCAGCTTGGCTTAAGGCGGATAGTTCTCCTTGTAGGAGAAGTACCATGCCACTCTCCAATCGAATGTCGCGAAGTCCTCTAGAGAATTGCTGGCCATTTCGTTGCAATCCCATAATCTTAACGGAAAAACGCTGATTCAATCCGATCTGTCTCACGAATTGCCCTCGATAAGGCGAATTAGGCAGAACAACCGCTTCTACCACCTTTTGTTGCAAGTCAGACATGGGGACTCGCTCATCATCTTCCAGAACGGTGGCCAATTCGCCCCCAGTCTGCTTCATAAACTGATCGAGCCGTTCTGGCGTTCCGGCCACGAGTAGCAAATCGGCCTCCTGTAGCTGAAGAGACTTCGTTTCCTCGGCCAGGTAGGCTCGATTCGCCCGATAGATAGCCAACAACTCTAATTGGTTTGGTGCAGATACCGTATCAGAGTGAGCCTTATGAAGGGCCGGATCTTTAGGGGCGATTCTGCCGGATAAGCGCCGCCGCTGAATTCCTTGCTGCCGGATGTGACGGTGCCGCTGTTCGCCATTGGGTAGGGATGAAATTTGCCGAAATGCCTCTGTAACCGGTTTGCCCACCAGACGGCTTCTGGCAGGTACGACGAGTTCGGTTACATAGGGCGTCTCACGTCGATTGCTGATTAAGCTGGCCAGGGGAGCACGGGTTGGTAGAAATCTTCGGCTAAACAAGAGAAGATAAATGGTCCCGACCAAAGTAAAAATAATGCCCAACGGCATAAATTCAAAGAAGCCAAACCCAGGTCCGCCTGCCTTGCGGTAGAGATCATCGATAAGAATGTTGGTGCTGGTACCAATCAGGGTCATGGTGCCACCCAGAATGGAGAGGTAGCTGAGGGGAATCATCACTTTGGAGGGCTGGAAGTTTAGGCGGCGACAGACGGATAGAAGAATGGGAACCATCATTATCACAACAGGGGTGTTATTAATAAAGGCGCTTGTGATCGGAATGAAAAGCCCCATCAATAGAATCAAGCGGCGGATGCTTCTACCTGCCCAACGCACCAAAAAGCTGGCCACCAGATCCAATGCGCCCGTGCGCATCAGTCCAGCACTTAGCACAAACATGGCCGCAACCGTTACGGTTGCAGGACTAGAGAAGCCCGAAAAGGCCTGTTCGCTTGAAAGCACGCCTGTGGCCGCTAAAGAAAAGATGACCAGCAGTGAAGTCACTTCTGTGGGGAGCCAACGCGTAACATAAAGCAGCGCCATTGCAGCCAAAATGAACAGAAGGATGAACTGGGGGTTTAGGATCATGCCAAGAAATTATGTTCCAAGGATTAAGTTATACACAATTGTGTTGGAGAAGCTTCGTTCAGTCTCTTGGGTAGGAAATCAGAAGCAGCCGTTTGCAAAACGGCCGTTGTCTATACTGCGGTCGTTTTCAAACGGAGCTGAGTATAGAGGAGCAGAGTTGTCATGCCCGATTACAGCCTTCGGGCATCCATCTTTTGGATTTTATTGAATTCTCAATCCTTAGGATTGAGAATTTTCACAACAGCGTCGTGGATATGGCCATTGGTAGCAATTGCACCCGCTTCTCCTTTGTGGAGCAGCACATCATTTCCATACCAGTCCGTGATTATGCCACCGGCCCCTTCCACAATGGGAATCAGTGCCATTAAGTCCCAATAATTGAGTATGGGGTCGGTCATGATCTCTGCCCCACCGGTTGCGACCAAGTGATAACCATGACAATCCCCCCAAGTCCGGTAACGCTTGACTTGGCTGACTAATGTCTCATAAGCAACGCCATCTCGATGCTCGGCAGGCGTCCGGTGAGATGTGGTGACCAATAGGGACTCGTCTACTTGCGTACAGCTACTCACCCGAACAGGCCGATCATTCAGCCAACAGCCCCCTCCAACTCCCAACAGAAAGTGATTCAACAACGGATTGTTTATCACACCCAGAATCGGTTTCCCTTGGTAGACCAAGGCAATGAGGGTGCCAAAGAGGTAGGTTCCAGCTACAAAGCTCTTGGTTCCATCGATTGGATCTAGAACCCATTGATAGTCAGCATCAGATTGGTGGTGTCCATGCTCTTCTCCCAGAATACCGTGCTGGGGATAAATCCGCATAATCTCTTCACGCATAACCTCTTCGGCCTTGCGATCAGCAACGGTAACAGGGGTCGCGTCTTCCTTCCACTCTACATCATAGCCGGTATGAAAGTAGTGGCGAATCACCTCAGCGCTCTGGTCTGCTAAGGTGCGGGCAAAGGTAGTCAATTCGCCTAGCGTAGGGTCAGATAGATGTAGCATAAACTAAATTCGTCTACTGGCAATCTTGGCTTCATCAAGATAAGGCAGGTATTGAGCCTGATCTTCTTGAGGAACGAGATCTTCAATATAGCGCCACATGGTCCACGGCAGGGTGCTACTTTGAATGTCCCGGCGGATACGATCCACAGCAAAATCCATATTGTGAAGCGCGTTCCGACTGTTTTTATGCATGGCCCAGCCCAATGCCGTGAAGAAGAAGAGCTGCCAGGAAGGATTTTCCACCTCCCGCAACATACGGAGAAAAGCCTCTAAGCCAATGCGTTCTTTGTCGCCCAGGTAGTAATGGCTCAAGACCCATTCCAAGTGAACCCCAGATTCCTCTTGAATTTCCTCATCGCCGATTGCACTCTGCCAACTGATTGCAGCTTCCTCTTTCTTCCCCATGTAGGAATATGCTAAACCACGCCAAAAACGCTGGCGTATTGACGAAGACTCATTCTCAATCAGGGGCAAAGAGCGCTCCATCTGGCCACGATGGATTAACGTTGAATAGAGGTTATGATAGTCATTCTCCTCATCGCTTAGCTTTCCAGCTTCTACATGAAATGCAATGGCCTCATCCCACCGTTCTTCTTCAATAGATAAAACTGACTTCATCCTGGCCAAAGTGGCACGCTCTTGATTTGGCTCACCCTCCGAAACAGCGCTAAGCAGTGCTGCTTCTGCCCCGCTACTGCCAAGCTTGGCCTGGTAGCGCTTCAAGACATCCCGAGCTTGGTCGAGACGCTCTGCCTCAATATAAATGTAGAATTCCCGAATTAGTTGATGGAAACGCCCCACGTTTGGCGGCTGTGGTGCAGAGTTGTTTAGGGCCAACGCATCATCGTATCGGTTAGCCATAATCATGACGTTGATTTTTCCCTGCAGCGCGCCGACGACAAGGTCCTCTTCATCCAAAATGTCCCCTAAGATGTCCAACATCTCTAAGGATTTTTCATACTGTTCCAGGCTAGCATACATCTGGTAGGCGCGGACGGCAACCTCTTCACCAATACGCTGAAGCCGCTTTCCGTGGGCCATTCGCTTTGCTTCGGGCAGCTTATGGATGCGGCTGATCAACTTTTCATAGATAGGAATTGCCTCAACATTACGGTTTTGGTCGAGTTGGATCGCCTGACCAAGGAGATCTTCCCAGCTACCTTTCACAGGTGGTGGTTGGTTAGGTGGTTGATTAGGGGGCTGTCCGGGTATTTGTCCAGGTATCTGTGTGGGTATCTGTGCAGGTGAAGCCATCATAATATATTATCCACCTATCTCCTGTTTTACGGTCGAAACTAATGTATCTGCACGTAAATCAGGCAGATTGTGGCAGACGCCGCCGAGACAGTCAGCGAGTTTTTGGGCCAGCCCACGGTCAAAAGCAGCATGTTCCATGTTGATGACAATGGAACGCAGTTCTGCTTGGTTAAACATGTCGGCAATCTTCATGGCCTCTTCTTGGGCGGGCATCCCTGTCATGCTAACGTTGCCGGCACCATCGGTAAGCAGGATCATAAGCGGGCGCAACTCGGAATCACGACGGATGGCATTTTCAATCACTTGCCAAGAGAGGTAGAGTCCCCCACTTAGAGGGGTCTTCCCACCAACCGGCAAATCTTGTAGAGCCTTTTGAGCCAATTCAACGCTACTTGTGGGTGGCAAAACCAAGCGAGCCTTATCTCGCTGGAAGACAACCAGCCCCACCTGATCGCGCCGCTGATAGGCATCAATGAGAAGGCTAAAGATGGCACCCTTAGTAGCTTCCATTCGCTCACTAGCGGCCATAGACCAACTGGCATCGACCACAAAAAGAATCAGGTTGCCTGTTCGGCGTACCCGAACCTTGCGCTGTAAATCGCCTTTGCGTAACTTTAGAGCTAGTTCACTAAGCCCTTCCTCTTCACGCTGCCGCTGGAAAGGAGCCGCCGCGCGCAACGTTGCATCAAAGGCAATGTCTTCGGGTCGATCCCCGGCGGGCCGGGCTTTGATGTAGCGGCCTCGCTTGCGATCTGTACGAGAATAGGAACGCTTTCCAGCCCGTTCACGGGTCATCTTGTCAAGGGGTGTATCTAATTTTTTTGCCTCGAAGACATCACCAACGTCAACGGGCTTGCGAGCACCTTTGTTATCCCCGGGCGATGAGCTTTGTTGAGGAGAGGCATCTGGTTCAACCATGCCTCCCTCACCACCTTCTCCGGCATCTGCCAGATCCGACTCATCGCCCTCTATGCTTTTTTTTCGTCTGATGACGCGCTTCCGTCCATTTCCATGGACTCTTGCTGCTCTTCACCATCAGCGGCTTCTTCGGCCTCGGCTCGGGCCTGACGCATATTGGATTGAAGCTGTTCTGGATTTAGGACAGTCTCTTGGAAGGGCTGCTTCTTCATACGGTGAGGTAGGGCCAATTCGGCCGAGAGCAGAATGTCACGATCCGTAATTTCGGTGCGACCTTCCAGTGCAGCATGGGCGCGAGCCGTACGCAAGATGACCAGATCGGCACGATGACCGTCCACTTTGAAGCTAGCGGTCAACGTCGCAATGGTATAGAGATCGCTATTGGTATAAGTGACTTTGTCATATAACTCGCGTGCCTGAATAATACGTTCACTTAGTCCACTTTCGTTCTCTTGGTTAGCAGCCAGGAAACTCTCGGCGTCTTGCTCAAAGCTGATTCGATTGCTCAAAATTTGGACCCGCTGTTTGGAGTCCTCAATGCCCACCACGTCTACAGCATGAGCAAACCGATCTAGAAGTTGAGGGCGCAGATCACCCTCTTCTGGATTCATTGATCCAACCAGAACAAAGCGAGCCTCATGTTGGTAGCTGATCCCTTCGCGTTCTACAATGTTAACCCCCATGGCGGCACTATCAAGCAATAGATCGACCACGTGATCATCGAGCAGATTCACTTCATCTACATACAGTACGCCGCCGTTCGCCGCGTAAAGAATACCTGGTTCAAAGTGACGTTCTCCCTTTTGGATAGCTTTTTCAATATCCAAGGTACCAACGACTCGATCTTCAGTTGCGCTAACGGGTAGATCTACAAAAGGTGTATCACCAGGTAAAAGTGCAGCAAGAGCACGGGCGGCAGTCGATTTGGCTGTACCGCGTTCACCGCGAATCAACACACCGCCGATGAGAGGGTGAATTGCATTGAGAATGAGCGCCCGTTTCATGCGCTCCTGGCCGACAATGGCTGTGAAGGGATAGATTGATCGCATAGAGAGGGTCCTTACCAAAACTTGCTCGTCAGCTAAATGTCGGCCAAATGGCACACGGCATACAGTCTGATAAGCTATAGTAGAGCGTAACAACTACGCCGGTTTATATTTGCGGCACTTTGCTTACAGTGGATAGACTTCTTGCTACAGAACTGCGCTTAGGACAAAATGCCGATGCTGACAAACAATGAGTCCAATTATTTATAAATGAGTGCAGCATACAAAGGAATAATTATACAGAGAGAATCACATTTACAACAAAAACGCATTTGGTTGAAACTTTATCCAATCATCTGCGTATTGGTAGAAGTAACGTGATTTTGTCTCTTTGCCAACCAACGAGAAACAAATGATGAACCAACAGGAACAGATTTGGGTACAACAGGCTAGCAAAGGTGATCGAGATGCCTTTAGCAAGTTAGTTGAAGCATACCAAAGACCGGTATTTAATTTGACCTATAGAATGTTGGGCAACGTCCAAGAAGCTGAGGACGCGGCCCAAGAGACCTTTCTACGCGCTTATTCACGCTTGGAACAGTACAATCCAGATCATAAGTTTAGTACGTGGATTCTATCAATTGCCAATAATCACTCCATTGATCGGTTGCGTAAACGGCGAGCCACCTTTGTCTCTATTGATGACAATCCAGTTCTTCAAAATCTGGAGGACGATGAACCCAGGCCAGAGCCAACGGCTATGCGTCGCGAACATGCCCGTGAGCTTCAAACCCTTCTCATGGAATTAGATCCAGATTATCGCACGCCTCTTGTGCTGCGTTATTGGGAAGAGCTAAGTTATGATGAAATTGCTCAAACCATGGACATTAGCGTTTCAGCTGTAAAGAGTCGTCTCTTTCGAGCTCGCCAGAAGATGGCCGACATCTATAAGAAGGCTGAAGAGGAAGTGATAGAGCCGTCTATTCGAAGTCAGCATGAGACTGTAATAGCAGAAAAAGAATCGTCTCGGCAGGTAGCATTTTTCGACCGGTTCGATACCAAACTTAACCCAAACTTGGGGCTAGGGTTTGTTGCAACGTAGAATTCATGTCGATTACAGTATCAACCACTATGGTACCATGTAGATTGAGTCAATGCTTTTACAACCTACGAGAGTCTAACAATGGCATTTGAACTTCCGCAGGATGAACTGCACCAATCTTCCAATCAATCTTCTAACCCAGAGGGGGATTACCCAGCCTCCGACGATTTTTTCTTGCTCATGTCCATGGCGTTAGACGATATGTTAAGCCAAGAAGAGAGTGAGCGTTTCCATCGCTATATGGAGCAGGATCCGTCTTTGGCGGCTGAATGGCAGCGCTGGCAAGTGTTTGATGGCGATTTGCAACAAGAACCTTTGGTTGAGCCACCAGCAGATTTTCTAACCAAGTTGAATCTGCGTCTAGATGATGAGATCCCCGCGGCAGACGAATTCTTTTTATGGATGTCTCTCGCTCTAGATGGCCAATTGAGCAAGGAAGAAGAAGTGCGCTTCCATGGAGCAATGGAAGAGGATCCCATTTTGGCAAATGAATGGCAGCGCTGGCAATCATTTGATAACCATTTATCCAACCAACCATCGGCCATGCCTGCAATGGGCTTTGTCGAAAGAGTGAACGCAAGTTTGACATTGGAACTGCGACGACGCAAGCTATGGTTGGCCGCAAGCGTAGGCATAACTGTGGCAACTGTCTGGGTTGTTGTTGCTGTTGCGCTCTTCCTTGTTGGCTCTTATATGGTTACGAATCAAGGAATATGGCTTGGTGATCAGGTTCAGAACCTAGCCTACTTAGTATCTAGCGTCAGAGAATGGTTTACGACCGTCGGATTGGCCATTGGCCGAAGCCTCAATGTGACGTTGAGCTATCCACAAATGTGGGGAATGGTCCTGGGCTATGTCATGATATCAGGATTGATTTTGGCTATGTGGACCCGCCTTTTACATAGAAGTGTATTAAAGAGCAGTGCTTTGCAGGGTACTGTTGCGGCATCCTAAGGAGCGCTGATGAATACACCCCATTCTCATCCATATAGCCCCAGCGTATCCAGCCATGTTTTGCTCTGCTGTTTCGTCCTTATATCCTTTATAAGCTTCACAGATTCAGCCTATGCGAAAGATGAGACTCGCTTTGGCCAGAATCACTTTCTTGCTGCCCCTTTCAGCCCGCCAAATAATTCATACACAGATGATCTCGTTGTCGATTCGAATGATCAACTGGAAGGTGACGTTGCTGTTTGGAGCGGGGACGTTACAATCGAAGAGGGCGGGAAAATCTTTGGCAATCTAGTCGTCATGAGTGGCGACATTGATATTGAGGCTGGCGGAAGAGTTGAAGGGGATGTTACAAATTTCCGTGGTGATGTGACCATCGCAGGAAAAATCCTCGGTGACTTGGACGTTTTCAGCGGGGATCTGACGCTAGTTCAGTCGGGTTCTGTCAGCGGTGATTTGAGCGTTTGGGCTGGCGAAATTTATGATAAGAGGGATAGCAATTCGTCAGCCAGTAGACGCCCAAATGAAGAAAACAGATCACAGCACATTGAGGAGATGGGGATATCACCTGTGGGTCGCTTTTTTGGCGCGCTGGTTCGGCTACTGGGTGCTGGTGTCGCAGCCTTATTGATTGGAGCTTTGGCAGGTGGGTTGGCTATGTGGAAGCCTCAATATATTGAATCGGTACGTCGTCGCCTCCGGGGCGAAATGGTCATCAACTTTGCTGTAGGATTTCTCTTTAACCTCGTTGTTGGGCTTTTGACCATTTTCTTTACAGTCACCTGCATTCTTATTCCCATGGCCATTGTAACCGTTGGTCTGCTTATTGGGGTCAACAGCATAGGGTGGACAGCCCTGTCGGCATCGGTGGGGCGGCGCCTAACAGGCTATACAGATGTTTCTGTATCGTCGACCGCAACGGTCATTTTGGGGGCGTTGCTTCTAACAGCCCCCCTGGCCGGGCTTTGGGCAGTAGGGGGGGGAACCATCGTTGGTGGATGCATAAGCGTCCTAGGTACATTGGCTGCAGTGGGTCTTGCTTCGGTTGGATCAGGAACAGTCCTTATGCCGTGGTTGCGGCGGCTTTCTGCATCGGATGAGGCTGTATCTGCGGCCTAAGGCTGCAAAATAACCTTCATCAATCCTGGTTCTTGGTTATACAAACGATCGAACCAGGATGCACCCTCGCTAAGGGGTGCTACGGCGGAGATGAGAGCATCCACATTGATGGTTCCATCTGCGATCATCTTTAGGGCCGACGGATACTCACCATTGATGCCGCAGGAACCATATAATCGAACTTCTCTGGTTACAATAGATTGGAGCGGGAAATCGATATTCGCGGCAAGGTTCCCAACCAACGTAACCGAGCCACCTTTGCGCACACTGTCGATAGCGGTTTTGACTGTTGGTGCGATCCCTACCGCCTCGAATGTAGCATCGGCTCCACGACCAGCAGTTAGCTTATACACCTCTTCGGCAACATCACATTCATTGGCAACAAGGCCCGCCGTTGCACCGACCTCTTGGGCTAGCTCCAGCTTACCTTTGTCCAGATCAACAGCGATAATCTGTCCACAACCAGCCGTGCGGAGCGCCTGAACAACCAGGTTGCCAATCATGCCAGCGCCAACGACTACAACATTTGCACCTAAGGATAAGGGCGTGATGTTGACTGCGTGCAACCCAATCGAAACTGGCTCGGTCATGCTTGCATGTTCAAAGGAAATATTGGCTGGCAACTCAAAAACAATGTGCTCTGGCACAACTACATACTCGGCGAAGGCCCCATGTTGACGGTAGTCACCAGGAGAAACACCTAATACTCGCCGGTCATCGCAGAGGTTGGGTGTTCCTGCTCGGCAGAAGTAGCACGTTCCACACGAGATCATGGAATCAAAGGTAACGCGATCACCACTCTGCCATTGAGACACTTCGGCGCCAGTAGATTCGACTATTCCTGCGGCTTCATGTCCCATAATCAGTGGTGGCACGCGTCGCCCTGAACTGCCGTCCATTCCGTGAATATCACTACCACAGATACCGCAGGCCCTTACTTTGATTAGCACATCCTTTGGGCCGACCTCTGGCATGGGCGACTCGACAAATTCAAACTCGTTATACTGCTGAAGCATGAGCGATTTCATATTGGTTCCTCACTACTCTTTGGTTATTTATGGAACGAGAAGTAAATAACTTGGTCAATTGACGGGTCACACCCGAATGAAAGGAGAAAGTTGTTTACGGCTTATTCCTATACAGCAATTGGGGCTGAAATTCGTTTGTGGTATTGATATTCCTCTAGTTGGAAATCCTCGTAGCGAAAATCAAAAATTGAAGCCACAGATGGATTCAGAACCATCTTAGGCAGAGCGTATGGTTCACGGCTTAGTTGAAGCTTAGCTTGTTCAACATGGTTACTATAGATATGGGCATCGCCTAAAGTGTGAACAAATTTACCTGGCTGAAGTCCGCAGACTTGGGCAATCATCATTGTTAACAGAGCGTATGAAGCAATGTTAAAGGGTATCCCAAGGAAGATATCGGCACTACGTTGATAAAGTTGGCAGGAGAGCTTGCCATGGGCAACGTAAAATTGAAAGAGGCAATGGCATGGAGGCAAGGCCATGTCAGGTAGGTCACCGACATTCCATGCCGAGACCATAAGACGTCGGGAATCGGGCGTTGTGCGAATTTGCTCGATGACACCCTGAATTTGATCCACTGTATCGCCGTTTGCAGTGTGCCAACTACGCCATTGATGGCCATAGATAGGGCCAAGGTTGCCGGCACCATCTGCCCATTCATTCCATATAGTCACGCCGTGCTCATTCAAATAACGAGTGTTGGTATCTCCGTGAAGAAACCATAGCAGTTCATAGATGATCGACTTCAAGTGCATCTTTTTCGTTGTCAGCAGGGGAAAGCCATCAGCTAAATCAAAGTGCATTTGGTAACCAAAGTCACTAATCGTTCCTGTACCGGTTCGGTCCTCCTTGAGTACGCCATGATCTAGAACATGTCTCATCAAATCCAGATACTGTTTCATCTAGTCCTTCAATTCCTTTGACCATTTTATGGTTTCTCTATCAAATGAACACACCCGACAAAATTATACCAAAAGTTACTCGATTCGAGAATCAGCCCAAAATCAAGGGCGTATCTGATTCGATAGATATCGTATGGCGAAGGATTTGATTGAATCTGACGATATACAATATAAGCGTATAGTGTCAGTAGGCTGTGATGGCGGAGCTTTAAGAAGCTGTCTGAAAAGTCATTCTGAGGAGCCTATAGCTCGGTTACGGCCGCAAAGCGGCACGAAGAATCTCAAGGTGGTTGTACTGAGAAATACAGATTCTTCACTCGCTCCGCTCTAGGTTGCTTCGCAACTGTAACCAAGCAGAATGACACGCTCGCACCCATTTCAGACAGCATGTAAGGACTAGCTTCCGAAACCTACTGAGTATAGATTCACAAGAGGTTTGTCTCTTCTACGCGTATGCTTCCACCATAATGCCCTACTTCGATTTACGGCAAGTATACTTCTCACAGACAAATAACCTACGTTGGCCAAACTCTGCATAACTTTTTACAGTAAATGCAGTCTCGTTAATTAATGGGCGTTCACTTTGTGCTGCGCTATAAATAGACAGGAAAACTCGTCCCCATATGGGCCGGACCTGCCTCTGTGAAGATGGGGATGTCCTCTCTTTTCGAGATTACCTAGAGTGCGCCGAACAAAAGTCCGGATAAAACTTTCTGGCGACTATTCTTGTCAACCTGACATAACACATTGAACAGAATGTATTCAACATAAGATAGTAAACATTGCACACAAAATATAGATAGACAGAAAAAGCTTGTACCCATGAGGATGGGTGTGTCCTCCCTCTTCAGAATTATGCAGAGTTGATTGGAGACGAGATGGGACAAGACTTTTCTAGCAAAGTATAAGAGGTAAATATATTTGAGGAACTCACCTATGACTACAGAGGTAAAGCAAGAATTTGCAATGATGCCACCAGTTCGAGATACGGCAATGATAGTTCTTCAGCAAGGTGCTGATTCCACCAAACGTTGGGCATTGCGTCGGGACAGACCAACGATGATTGGGCGAAATGACGATTGTGAAATTGTGCTCCCTGACCGACAGGTTAGCCGCTACCACGCCCGCATCAGTTGGAATAACGAGCAGTATGAGATTGAGGATCTAGGCAGCAAAAATGGAACCCACATCAACGGTGAGAACGCGCTCTCTGCCATTTCTTTGAAAGATGGCGACGAATTTCAGATTGGGCTTCGTTTTAAACTATCTTTTATTGATGCCGATGCAACCATGCCCCTTTCGCTAGAGAAAGAAGTAACTGGGCTTCATTTGGATAAAGAAACCCGCCAGGTATGGATCAATGGAGAGTTGATCGAACCAGCTCTGAGTCTACCCCAATATCGGCTCTTAGAGATCATGTGGGACTCAGGTGGCCGAGTCGTTACCCGAGATGAAATCGTCAACGCGGTTTGGCCTGACGATAGTATGGATGGCATCAGTGAGCAGGCGATTGATGCATTGGTCCGTCGTCTACGTGAACGGTTAGCGGACCTGGATGGCGACTATAAGTATATCGTAACCGTACGTGGCCACGGCTTTCGATTAGATAATCGTTGATATTTCGTATCAATTTCAAAATTGCGCGAAGGATTTCCGATTGATATGCGATTAACCTACTAGAAAGCCATACTGTACTCCTGAGTTGAGCTTTCATAAGGTATATTTTTGAGGCTTGTGTTTGGGGAAATACGAGTCCCAAAAAAATCGCATTGTCGGTATAGGGTGTATCGACCTTGCAAAAATATAGGATAAAAAATCCTTAAAAAAGAGTCCGCTTTTAGGCGGACTTTTTGTATTTCACAGAGACAAATTGACACAATATCAGTCGATCGCAACCCGTCATTGTGAGGAGAAACAACGAGAAACCTGTAATCGGCTAAACGGAGAATTTCTCCTATCGTCGAAGTGAGGCCGATTTAGATCATTACACTTGTACCAGATGTAACGCATCCATTACTGAATATGAATTTGGCCCCATAGAGTCAGGAGCTCCTCAGTGTGGTACATGAACTCGCTCCGAGAATCTCGTCAACTTAAGTGACAGATTTTTGAAATGCCTATAGCGCTATGAATTTTTATCAAAACTTTCCTATTAATTCTTGATAACCCTCCACACACTGTGTTATCATCTACGCTTGTATTGAATTATACTGCGGTCGTTTTGAAAACAGGTGTTTTCCCAAGCTCTACCAGAGAGACCAAACACCTGTTTTCAAACGGAGCTGAGTATAGATGGGAGTATGGCTGTTGCATACTCATCTCATTCCCAAGCAGAGATGAGCAAAACGTTACCCAAGTTGCCCGGGAGGACATATGCGTCGTATTGTGCTGATTCGCCCCAAAAGAGATGGCCGTATTTTCGGGAAGGCTCCCGGTTCGCCCTATACTCTAATGAGATTAGCCTCACTAGTCCCTGAAGAGATTCCAGTGGAAATATGGGATGAAAATCTTTATGACCTACCCCTGGATACATTGCAAGAGGGGGATCTGGTTGGCATTACAGCCATGACAGTCACCATTGAAGGCGCGGAGACGATTGCACGCAAAGCTATGAAGCAGGGAGCAGGTGTGGTCATTGGTGGCGTTCATGCCACCTTAATGCCGGAACACACTGCAACGTTTGCTCACAGCGTTATGACTGGTGAAGGCTACTTTACGTGGCAGCAGTTGATACAAGACTTTGCCGCGGATGGTATTAAGGGAATGAAACCCTTCTATGAAGATGAGACTTGGGCGGATCTTACTGGGCTGGCCAATATTAGCGATCGTGTAATCAACATGGTCGATGAGCACACCCACTACTGGACACCCTATTTGGAAATCACCCGCGGCTGCCCTCGTAACTGCTCTTTCTGCACGGCTATTCGTGTAAGTGGACGTCGTATGCGTCTGCGTCCCATTGATGAGGTGGTTGATGAGATCGAACGGCGAGGCATCAAACGCTTTTTCCTCACAGATGATAATTTTGGCCTAAATTTTACTACCGATCCAGACTATTGTGCGGATCTCTTCGATGCGCTCAGTAAGCTTGACTTAAATGGATGGACGTGCCAATCTGAGATGAGCATTGCCCAGCATCCAGAGCTGCTAAAGCATAGCTTGGCTGGACACTTAGACAAGCACTTTATTGGCTTCGAAAGCGTCAATCCAGATAATCGCGGAGAGTTAGGTGGAAAGTCTAAAGGCCAGGCTCATGGTGCAGTGGATGCCATTCGCCTGATCCGTGAGGTTGGTGTGGGTGTGGTTGGTCTGTTTGTGATGGGTTTTGATGAAGATACGCCAGAGACATTCCAGGCCATGTGGGATTTTATTCGTAGCAGCGATCTCGATAGCATAAGCTGTACCATGTTAACACCCTACCCAGGAACGCCGTTCCGAGATGTGGTTGAAAAGGAAAACCGTCTTCTGGATGTGCCTTGGAGCCACTACGACACGGCTCATGTCACCTTTGTCCCCAAAAACTTCACGGTCGATGAACTGCGCGCTGCCTATGATTGGCTCTGCCGGAAGACCTATAGCCCAATGCAGATCGCCCAGCGTGGTTTACGCTCATTCCGCCGCTATCCAGTCAGCATGGCCAGTAAAAAGCTATTTAGTAGCTTTAGTACGGATTATGGATATCGCCGGACCTATGCATATCGCAACGTGATGTAGAGTGAACTATCATTTGCCATTTGCTCTACTAACAGCCTCTTCTAATACCCGCTTTGTAAGTACCTTGACTAAGTGACGTCGATACGTAGCGGATGCGTGGATGTCGGAAGTGGGTTCTACATCTCTTGTCGCAGCCACTTCGGCCGCGGCAAGAATGGCGTCGCTTGTTGGTTCAGTTCCTAGCAGTGTCTGTTCTGCTTGCGTTGCAGGCACGGGGCCATCACCAACGCTTAGATAGGTGATCTTTACCTCTTTGCAGCATCCCATTTCATCCAGGGTGAGCAGGGCAGTGGCACCAGCCATTGCATAGTCACCTTGCCGTCTGGAAACTTCTTGAACGGACCATCCACTACGCTCACCTATCGATGGCACTTCAATCTCAACCAAGACCTCCTCAGGAAGTAGCTCTGTTGTAAAGAGGGCTACATAGAAGTCCTCAGCGCGAATCCATCGTATTCCTTGAACACTCTGTACCTTCAGCCTTGCACCAACTGTTCGCGCCACTGCGGGTAGTTCAGCAGCAGGGTCAGCGTGGGCTATTGATCCCCCAATAGTCCCTCGGTTACGAATCTGAACATGAGCAATGTAGGGCATGGTATCATGAAGCAGAGGCGTATGGCGAGCAACTATGTCTGAACGCTCGATCACGCGTTGACGGGTCATGGCTCCAATACGCAGTGATTTTGTCTCGTCTTTCATTGAAGCATCTTCTTCGCTATCATCTACCTTAATGTAGCTCAATGATTGGATCCGATTGAGATCGATTAGCACCGCTGGTTGGGCTAGCCGAAAATTCATAGTGGGAACCAAACTCTGACCGCCAGCAATTAATTTCGCATCATAGCCATACTGGTTGGCTAAAGAGAGTGCTTCCTCTAGCGTGTCAGGCACATGATAGAGAAATGGAGCTGGTTTCATAAAGTAGTCCTTAGAATAAGATTTTATTTGCACTTGACATGCACACACACATGTGCTAACATGCGCATACTCGTGTACACGTTATAGACGCAGTATAGCAAAAGTATTAGGAGTAAAGACCAATTGGCAGAATTAACCAAACGAGTCCAGGTTCTATTGCCAGAAGAACAATGGAATGAATTGACATACATTGCGGCAGAACAGAAAGAATCTGTTGGACATCTAATTCGGTGGGCGATTAATACTGTTTATTTTCCTCAGAGCCAAGAGGAAAACATAGCAGAGAAATTACAGATCTTAGATGAATTGGCTGACTTTAACTTGCCTGTAGCCGATTGGGAACAGATGGAAGAAGAGTCTGTGGATCGGTACGCAGAGTATGAATAGAAACCAGTACTTTATCGATGCTAATATTCTCATGTATGCAATAGGCAGAGAGCATCCCCTTAAAAAGCCATCTATACAGTTGTTACGAAACTGCGTGGAAAATGTTTACTTTACCTATACGAATGTAGAAGTCTTGCAAGAGATTCTTCATAGATATACTCGGCTAGGTGAACGAATACGGGCCATCGAAGCGTCAGAGCGATTAGCGAAACTTGTCGTTCAGGTGTTGCCAATAACAGTCGAAAATTTCTCGTATGCTCTGACGCTTCACAAGCAATATCCCCAACTGACCGCCCGCGATTCTATCCATGCAGCCACTCTTCTTCAGCACAATCTGACCCACATGGTGTCAGCAGATCGTCATTTTGACAACATCCCAGGCTTTATCCGCATTGATCCAGCTGATTGGGGAGCTCATATTGCTTACCTCAAAGGTATAAAATAGTTTGTCTCTTTAGATAGTGCAAACTCAAGGTCGCTCCAAGTATAACACACCGGGAAGGCCCTCTTGGCTAGAGTGATATCTAGGAACTCCATGCATCACACTTTCCGATTCAGTTTATACTTATATTGCAGTTACGCAAAAGTATATGGCAAGACCCGCACGTGGGCGTGCTCCCTGGGCGGTTGTGTATGACTTTCACGCAATTGCCTTATGCCTCTTTAAAGTAGAATGGCCTGACTACGCTTAACAAACCGTCCGCTGCCCTTCTCTCCTAAAAAGTCATCCCCATCAACCAATAATCGACCTCGAGAGTAAACCTTTTCGGGCTTGCCTCTTACTTCCATACCTTCATAAAGATTATAATCGATATTCATATGATGGGTTGCTGCGCTAATCGTGTGCTTGGCCTCTGGATCCCAGATAACAATGTCAGCATCGCTGCCGATGGCAATGGTTCCTTTTTGGGGATACATTCCCATGAACTTAGCCGGGTTGGTGGCATTTAGTTCAACAAAGCGGTTGAGCGAGATGCGGCCACTATTTACCCCATGTTCATAAAAGGCCATCAGTCGATCCTCAATCCCTGGGCATCCATTAGGAATTTTGGAAAAATCATCTTTTCCCAACACTTTCTGTTCGGCAAAATTAAAGGGGCAGTGATCGGTGCTTAACACAGATAACTCACCTGTAGAAAGCGCCTGCCACAGGGCTTCACTATCTTCCGGTTCGCGCAAGGGCGGTGAACAGACATACTTTGCTCCCTCAAAATCAGGTTTGTCTAAATCATCTTTTGTGCGGAAAAGATACTGAGTGCAGGTCTCAGCATAGGCCATTTCTCCTCTTGCCTTAGCCTGAACCAGTGCATCTAAGGCACCACATTCGCTCAGATGCACAATATAGACAGGGGCATCGGCCATAGATGCCAACCGGATGGCCCGATTGGTCGCTTCGGCTTCGGCTTCTGGTGGGCGTGTTAAGGCGTGCCAAAGAGGAGACGTATTCCCACTTGCAAGTGCTTTTTGGATCAGAATATCGATCACGTCGCCATTTTCAGCATGGATCATGGTCAAGACCCCGTTTTCACCAGCTTGCTGAAAAGCCTGAAAGAGAGTGGTGTCATCAACCTGAAGCACATTCTTGTAGGCCAAAAAGAGCTTGATGGTTGTAACACCTAGTTCAGGAAGGGTACCAATCTCTGCCATGGTCTTGTCATTGAGATCGGTAATGGCAACGTGGAAGCTATAGTCAATGACGGCATTGCCGTTGGCACGATTCTGCTGCCAATCCTCTACAGCATGGGTCAGGCTCTCACCCTTGGTTTGAATGGCGAAATCTACATGGCAAGTTGTGCCACCAAAGGCCGCCCCACGGTGTCCTGTGTAAAAATTATCACAGGAGACGGTTCCGCCAAAGGGCATAGCGAGATGGGTATGAACATCGATTCCGCCAGGCATGATATATTTGCCAGATGCATCGATGACTTTGTCTGCCTCAATCAAATTTCCCAGATTAGGTCCGATGAGGGCAATCTGCTCATCCTCAATCAACAGATCAGCCCGATACGTATCAACGGCTGTTACGATGATACCATTTGTAAGTAGCGTCTTCATGTGTGTTGCTCCCTGAAATAATTGACGATTTTGGATTGCAAGATTAACGAATTGGGGAGCTTGAATCTCTCCTGACAATGACCGAGCCACTTTCGTTTGTGGGAAAGACCAATCACATCATTCAGATTCAGCTAGCGAACTTCAAATTTCAGATTTCGTTTGTCCGATAATCGTAATGACTTGTTCTCGAAAGTAGATGGTACCATTTTCCCAAAAAGGAATGAGCCCTGTTGCGGGTCCACCTTCAAGTTCAGCGGTAACAGCATTGCGAATCTGGCCCTTTGTGTCATCTGACAATGAAGGTATCTGTAACCAATCATCAAGCGCCTGAGTTTCGCTGGTTGTCTGGCAGTGAGTCACCTGAATCCCCTCATCCTGATACCATTCCTGAAGAAGAGCTAACTGGGGTGAATGGGTATGGGACGGGTCACGCATTCGCTGGTAATGGTTATATTGATAGGCCAGATTCTCATCATGAGGAGACAAGATATCAATCACGATGACCCGACCATTAGGCTTGGTAACCCGAACCATCTCCGTTAGCACTTTCTGAGCATCAGTGAAGTGGTGAAAGGAATATCTGGTAATCGCTACATCGAATTGACTTGACTCAACCGGAAGAGATTCAGCTGTTCCCACTTGAAACGCGATGTTGGATAGCCCCTCTTGTACGGCAGCTTTACGGCCTTGCTCCAACATGGCTTGGGTGATTTCAACAGCAGTCACCTCCGATACCAAAGGCGCAATGGCTCGGCTTACGCGGCAACTGCCAGCGGCAACATCAATCACCGTGTCGTCACTCTTGAATTCCAGACTTGAAACCAACTCAACTAATGAAGATGGCACTGAGCCAGACCATATGGCTGCTTGAGTAGAAAATTCATTGACCACTGTTTGGATATGTTGTGATTGCATAGACATTTGAATTTGCAACTTTATCCAGTTTCGTCTGAAAACCGTAGTTTGATTACTCTGGTAGAGCAGTGGAAAACTATGGTTTCAAATCGACCGTAGTATAGTGATTGACGATTTGCTTATGCGCCATCAATCACCAACCATCAACCAATCATCATCAATCAACAAATGCAACCGCTCGACAGAAAGCTGCTTCGCCACCTTTAAAGAGCCACGGGAATGCCCCAAGGGTAAGTCGTTTATTTTGCAATTCTGGTGCGCCGATTTGACCACCCAAGTTTTCGACGTGGAAGCAATCATGGGGGAAAAGTGCGTTATGGGTTAGCTGGTATGCCGTGTCGGGGAAAAGTTCGTCTACTGCATCAGAGCCACCGAATTTTTCTTCACACTGGGCACGAACTTTCTCCCAATGCTCCAATCCACCTTTGCCCAGGAAACGACCGATGGGTAGGTTCATGGGGTGATCCGTAGAGATCATGTCCACGGCCCAAAGATGGATCTTCTTATCGAGCAGCCATTCACAGATGCTATGGTGGGGGCCAGGATGACGATGAATGTACTTTTCTTCATCACCATCCGGCTCAAGGAAAGAGTATTTGTGCCAACCTGTGTTGATGAATAGAATATCGCCATTTTTGACCTCAACTCGTGCCTCAATATCCTCGGGGCGGAAGACATCAAGTTCATCCAGCATGTCGCTCAAATTAACAATGACGCCTTCACCATAAAGCCATTCGAGAGGCAATTGGTCGATGGTCTTACCATTGGTAACAAAGTGGCGCGGTGCATCCAAATGAGTCCCCATGTGGTTAGAGCTCTGGATATATTGGGCATTGACGCCATGTTCTGATTTACGCTTAAAGTACTTTACCTCGAAGGGTGGATAAAAGGGCCAGAAGGAGCAATCTTGGTTAAGCGGTTGAGATAGATCATAGATTTTCATATGTTGTTCTCCTTGATGTTGACATGTGTTAAGTTAACGAGTTGCTTGAAAGAGACCGGCCTCTTTCGCTATGTGAATTGTCCCCCCCGAGGCGACCATCTCTTCTTCTAAAAATGAATATAAGGTGCGTTGGGCGACATCATCAAAATCGAAGAATCGAAGGGACGACATCATATAATCGAATAGGGGTTGAACGGCTGTGATCTTCAAAGCATCCTCATAACGCCGTAGAGAAACCTGTGAGAAGTATTTGCCGAGAACCTCTTCGCCGTTCTGCATGGTAAAGGCAAGACGAAAGCCCATCGCGCTGCTTTCAGAGTTACTTCCTGTGGGATCCGAGCCTTTGGCATCGCGAGTCCCCAGTTCGGCCTGACGGAATTGGAAAAATTTTGCTCGCAGTTCTCCTAATTCCGCCATATGCCTGGAACCGTTCGTGGCGGCAAATAGACGCCCCTGGGGCTTCAAAACACGTCGGAGTTCGGATAGGCCCGCGTCTAAATCTGGCAGATGATAGAGCATGTGATTGGCCACAACTGCGTCGAACGTTTTGTCTTCAAATGGGATAGATTGGGCATCAAATTCCTTAAACGTAAAGCGTTCAGCCCGATCGACTAGAAGATTCTGGGCCGCTTCCAACATGCCAGGTGACATGTCCGAAAGGACAATTTCCCACTCAAGCGGAATGCGGTGGAGATTGGCCAACCATAGATCGCAGGGGCCGCAGCCAACTTCCAGCAGATGAGCGTTTTCTGGAATCAAGCTAAGAAAGTCAAAGACCCAGCGCGTCCAGTCATAGGTGTTGGTACTATATTGGCGGTGGAGCTGAATGCGCGCTCGCAAATTGGATGAATCTTTGTATTGCTGCTTGAGTAGATACTTTTGGTCGGTCATGGTAGGCTTTGGCATACATAGCTCCAAAATTTTTCGTTGCTAAAACCCATACTTTTCGGCGAATGTAACCAAGGCATCTTCGAAAATTTGCATAGGTGGCCGAACTAGACCCGCACCCACCTGACCGACGCCAGCATCTTTGTGAGCAATCCCGGTGTTGATTCGTGGGGTTATACCTGTTTCAACAACTTTGCGGATATCAATGCCTGTAGGCGTTCCCCGGAAGTCCAATACGGGAATGGTGAAGTACTTGTGCTCCCCATAATTGATCTCGTACATCTCCATGGTTGTATTCATGGCATCCGCAGGCTTTCCACTGATGAAGGTCACAATTGCTGGGGCCGCAGCCATGGCAAAGCCGCCGATACCTGCCGTCTCTGTAATGGTGCTATCGCCGATATCCGCATTGGCGTCACTAGAGCCAAAGCCAGGAAAATAGAGCCCATCTGGCACTTGGGCAGCCGCCGTAAACCACTGATCACCTAAACCGCTTACTCGTATGCCGAAGTCAGTCCCATTTCGGGCCATGGTACTCACAAGTGTACTACCTTCCACGTTATGGGCTGCGTCACAGCTCGCTTTACAGGCTGCCATCACTGGGTTGAGGACGCTGAGTGCATTGTCCCCCAATGCTTTGAGAATCTCCCCAGCGATTTTACCCGAAGGGGCAACGTTCGGAATGGCAGCGGCGAGTGCCTTTGTGTAGAGGACAGAGCCAGCTTTGTTCCGATTGTGGCCTTCGTCACCCATGTGAAGTGCCTCTGCTAGTAACGCACGGATGTCGATGCCTCCCAGTAATTCTATCGCTTCTTTGAGGACTGGGGCCATGATCTCATGCATCCAGCGTAGTCGTTCCTGTACATCTTCCTGAAAGGCTCCATAGCGGAGCACTTTGCCATACCCCTCATTCAAATTCGAGTATGCACGATTGCCGCCGCCTTGGTCTGGCTCAGCCTGATTTTCAATGACGTAGACCGCCATGGAAGCCGATGTGACGCCTGCCATAGGACCAACCGCCCCATAGTGATGACATGGTTCAAAGTCAATCTCGCCGGACGTTGCCAAGGCCTCTGCTTCGTCAGCATCTTTGGCCTTTTCCTCGAAGATGAGGGCACCGATGATAGCACCTTTTAGTGGTCCAGACATTCGCTCCCAACCGATAGGCGGGCCGGCATGGAGTAAAAGATTCTCTCGCATGTTGGGAATGACGTCCCGAGCGATACCCAAAGTGGTCAGCACAGGTCGAGCCTCAATCATTCGCTCGAGTGCGACGCCATTGGCTTGTTCAATATCAATCGTCATTTTCTCTTCCTATAGTGCGGTTGTTTTGTAAACAAGTGGTTTCCGGAGCGCTAACAGAAAGACCAACCACCTATTTTCAAACGGAGCTGAGAATAACTTAAGCGAATCAGACGTAATCCTACTGACTTTTCATTCGGGACAAGATTCCAGCAAGACGAGCATTGCCACCAGCCGAAGGACGCCAATCCACATGGGTTACCTGAGTTTGTTGAACGACGAGGCTCTCGGTAAATGATTCGAGCCCTACATTAAGGGCAATAACAGGTTCGTTGAGCACAGCCAGATCTACTGGTGGTAAGGTAGTCAAGCGACCCTGAGCCTGAAGCTGTCGACCGATGGAGCGAATCGCCTCTTCGTGGTCTAGCTCCACTTTGGCCCCTGCATCTTGCAGTTGTTGAATTTGCTGGGCCATATTCTGCGGATCTTCATTGGTTCCGACAACAACAGTGACAATCTGAAGCGTACGTCCCATCTGTTGCGCTGTATCAATGGCTTGGGCAATTGCTGGAGCCAACTCGGAGGCTGGATCTGGGTGGGCACCATGACCGAGGACCATATCGAGTAGAATCAGCGCAACAGATGGGTCTTCAGCCTCCTGTTGAAGTCGTTTGATACGCACCTCATTATCCATCATGGGATGTAGACGCCCTACGGTGAAGTCATCCTCTCCCAGATCAAGTATCGTATGTTCAATACTTTCTGTAATCCGCTCAAGCCCGAAGCGCTTATTGAGTGGTGCATTAGCATAGACAGCAGGTATATACTCTTGAAGCAGAAGCTGAGCCTCGTATGCCAAAGTCCCCCCAGAGTAAAGACCGCGGAGATAATAGGGGCCATTGGAAAGTTGGGTCGGTTGGTGACTTAAGTCAAGATTTGGAGGGGTATCCACAGATGTTGAGGATTGGTCCGCTGATTGTTGCCCGGCTAATTGGATAGCAAGACGAGCGGTGGCATCCAAGGTTTGGCAAAAATAGAGGTTGCCCGTTTGCTCAGGTTGGTGACCCGCCAGTCCACTGGTCTTTGGATTGTAGCCAATAAAATTGATAATAACTGGTTTGTTAGAAAGGGCAGCGGTATGTATGAGCTGCTCAGCGACTGGCTCTGCGGGTGGTTTAGAGACAAGTACAATGACCGACGTGGCCAGATCTCGGTTGAGCAGGTCAAGGGCTTGGCGGGTTGTCACGGCATGAACAGGCTCCGAAAGATCGCGGCCCCCCGTGCCTAATGCGTGGGTAATGCCACCACCAAGTTGATGAATTCGAGCGGTAACATGCTGTAAACCGGTGCCCGAGGCACCAATGACACCGATTTTCCCCCGCCGAACTTGGTTGGCAAAGCCCAAGCCTACTCCGTTAATCACAGCCGTACCGCAATCCGGCCCCATCACAAGCAAGCCCTTTTCGCTAGCCACCTGCTTTAACGCTAGCTCGTCTTCAATTGAGACGTTGTCGCTGTAGAGAAAAACATTCTTTTCTAACCGAAGCGCCTCTTTTGCTACTTCTGTGGCATAGCGACCTGGCACGGAGATGAGAACCCACTGGGCCGCTGGGGTACTTTGAACCGCTGATTGAAGGCTTTTGGGGCGGTAATCACTAAGCTGTTCGCCAAGCTGATCACCATCCGCACCCGAGCCAAGATTAGTCGCTCTCCTTAAATTGATCAGGTCGTCAACTTGGGCGATGGCGCTCTCTGCATCGGCCTCACCAGCAGAAGAGACCACAATAATAAGGTCGTCGGCACCCGCACCTGTTGCTTCAGTTGTAAGCAAGTCACTCTGCTGTAGCATCTCCTTATTCGCCTCTGTCCCCATCATAACAGCGGAATCATCTATGCCAGGCAGCGCTAGGAGCGCCCGTTGCAGATGCATGAGGATGACAGAGTCATAATAAGCGCCACGTCGGATTTCTGTTCGTTGCATAAGATATCATTTGACTACATATGTAGCGAGGTTCCGCCTTAGAGAATAGGGGATTTCCGCTGCGGATGGAAAGAGGTACAGACAATTCTGAGCTGATTATACATTTGATTGGGATTGGAACCAACAAATCGATAACCTGACAAAAAATAAGCTCGGTTCTCTTTGACATTCTAGTGGATATGTGTGAAAAATAGCGATGGATACTTTTGCTGATTTTGAGATTTTGAAGTGGAAGAATGGAGACGCGCATGAACGCCCAGGCTATCTTGGAGGGTGCTATATCAATCCAGGCGGCGATAGAAGCCAAAAGCAGACCAATCGAATGCTTGATACTCCAACAATATAAGCAGAATCGTCAAATTGGTTATTTGAAGCGCTTGGCCACAGCTGAAAATATTCCCATTGAGGAACGTTCTGCAGACGCCATTGACGTGCTGACAAATGGCCAGAGTCATGGAGGGGTCGTTGCCCTGGTTGGGCCTCGCACATTTCACCCGATTGAGGAACTGGCAACTGGCGTGGCGTCTCCTTTTCTTGTGATGTTGGATGGGATCGAGGATCCCTTTAATTTTGGCTACGCAGTTCGGGCAATTTATGCTGCTGGGGCACATGGGTTGATTCTTCGAACACGCAATTGGTTCTCGGCCACAAGCACTGTTGCTCGAGCTTCAGCGGGGACATCTGAACGGATTCCCACTGCTATCGTGGAGACGGCTGAAGACGGGGCAGCGGTGCTCCGGCACCACGGGATTCAAGTGGCTTGCACAGCATTTCAAGGAGCAACAGAACTCTATGAAGCCAATCTAACTGTTCCGCTCTTCCTGGTTATTGGTGGAGAAAAACGAGGCATTACTCGCTCGTTTGTCGATTCAGCAGATATCCTGCTACGAATACCCTACGGTCGCGACTTTTCTCTCTCAATGGGAACAGCTGCCGCTACAGCCGTTCTGACCTTTGAAGTCATGCGCCAGCGGATGGGAGAGCACGAATGAGCGGGGTCAGGAAAATCGTGGGCTAATCTACTCTCCAACGTGAGCGGGTAAAACGCGCCCCAAACTCCTATGAACCCCCACTTTGGTTTCTGGTTCTCTGAGGAATTATGGGGTTGAGTACCCGTAGTACCCGTAGCCCGTCCTTGTAGGGCGGGAAGCCCCTGGTGTACCAGAGTCCCCGCCCTACAAGGACAGGCTACAACATGGCCCTGTTTTGGGTTTACCCCACAAAAGCTCAGAGAACCTAGTTTCTTTTAGATTGATCCACGCCATCGACATTGTGGGTTGTTGAGATGCTCCCATCCACCGCTATGAATAGGCGCTCCAACAATTTCTATTGTATACTAGAGAAACTACTTACCTACGGCTGTGTCGATAAGCGTAGTTTTATAAATGGCCAGAAACGTTCTGTCCTCCCTTCCCGGAATTTCTCAGAGGGAATTGCTCAAGAGTCGGGACAAGACTTTTCTGGCGAGTATATGTCTCAGCAGATCTCAGTGTGGCCCCAAAGGATACACAACAGGGGCTGGACAGAACTTGGCTGCTACGGTCTGCTAATTGAATAAATAAAGACCAAACAAGGAACGGATACTGATGAAGATTGAGGGAAGTTATACGTTTGAAGCCCCCAGAGAGATTGTCTGGGAGACGTTGATGGATCCAGATGCCCTCTCCAAGGCAATACCCGGTGGCGAAAAGTTGGAGAAGGTTGGAGAGAACCAATATGAAGCGGCCCTCAATGTGCGGGTTGGACCAGTCCAAGGCAAGTTTGATGGTGGGATTGAACTATCCGATATCAATGAACCTGATAGCTACCATATGTCTGTCAATGGGCAAGGGCCAGCAGGTTTTCTCAATGGTGGCGGCGACGTGACCCTATCAGACTCTGATGAAGGTACGTTGATGAACTATAGTGGTGAAGCCCAAGTGGGAGGTAAAATCGCTGGTGTAGGCCAACGATTGATTGACAGCAGCGCCAAATCTTTAACCAGACAGGGCCTTCAGGCATTGGATGCACAAATTCAGGCAAAGGTTGCTGGCAAGGCTGGCGAAGAAGTTCCAGAAATCGCTGCACCATCGGCCGTTGGCGTAGCTGCAACCGTTGCTGCAGATGTGGCCAAAGATACAGTTAGCGATATTGTACAAAACATTTCCGGCAATGAAGGCGTCTCTCAGTACCTAAGTGACCGCTATCTGCCCTATACGCTTGGCGTTGGCGCGATTGTGGTTACGGTTATTGTTGCCCTTCTTGCCTCTGGGCTAGGTGCATTGTTCGGCGGATAATCTGCGGAATGGATTTTGGTAAGCGGGTACCTTACTCTTTAAGAAGGTACCCTATGCTCTCTGACACTAGGTAATCTACTCAGGCTCCGCATCGAGATAGATGGCCAGCACCGTGAAGACGGGATGTCCTCCCTTCTCGAAATTTTTCAGAGTGAATTGGTTAATAGTCGGGATAAGACTTTCCTGGCGAAGTATAGCACTTTTTCTTCAAGTACCGATGGAACTCTATCACGACCGCCACTATACATCAATCCGCTATCTACAAGCTACGCAAAACTATGTCCGCAGATCCACTTCACCCTCATGAGCATTCGCCCAATCCGGCCCCTCCTTCTTCCGATGCGTTCCTTCTATTTATCAATAAAGCCACTGCCGATAAAGTTGAATTGCAAAACCAATTAAGCCCTTCCTATCTAGCAACTTTGCCGCAAACCGAGTTAGATGATTGCTATATTGTCAGCACCGGGCATGGCACTACTGGACCGTTTCAATTTGGTGGCCCTACCTTGTCGACACTGTTGCTGGCTCAACAAATAGAGCAAGAAGGATGGCAGTCGCTAGAAATTGTCAGTGGTGATGGGTTTGGCACAAGAATCTATGCCCATGAGGTGATAGATGAAACCATAGATAGACCGATTTTATTGGCGTTGACGATAAATGGTCGTCCGCTATTACGTCAAGAGGGATTGGTTCGTCTTATCGTACCCAATGAAGTTGATGATGCCCTTAAGCAGGTAAAATGGATAGCTGAAATACGGGTGATAGGGGGATAATCCATGCAGGCTTCCAACTATGCAGGATCGTCAATGCCAGAGCCAAGAATATTTTCTCGGCAGTGTTGACACCAACCAAAGATAACCAAATGGTTGACGTCGGCAACAAAGTTGTGATCGACTGCTAGCGTTTCCACAACTGGCTCAAATAAATTGGCAGGTAGCTCAATTGTACATTGGCAATTTCGACAAACAGCATGATGGTGATTGGCATGCGTAATCAGGGCATAATGGGTTGTCGACGTTCCCATATGGGACTCGGAAACAAGCTGCATAGCTTGCAGCATATCCAGTGTACGATAAACCGTAGCCAAACTAATATGCCTGCTTACTTTCTGAACTTCACCAAAGATCTCATCGGCGGTGAAATGTCCAGGAAGCTTTTCAATTGCGGAAAGGATAATGGCACGCTGCGGCGTAACCCTGGTACCCCTCTCTCGCAGATCACCGATGAGATCTTTCTGTTCGCTCATATTCCTCACTAAGAATCCATCTTCTATAGTTCGCCAGAAAGGTCTTGTCCCGACTCTTGACCAGTCACTCTGGAAAATTTCGAGAAGGGAGGACAGAGCTTTTCTGGCCATCTATGCTAGTATTAGTAGAGCGCAATGTCAGTGAGAGATTTTTCGATTCCGTCGCAAGCGATTGCAACCAAACAGAGCGACGTTGCGATCTAACGAGTATTGAATTAGCCGAGTTAGGTACAGATAGTAACACAAAAATTTTAAATGTCAACCTTTTGCAAAGTATACGGTATATGTTTGTCTAATGTCTAAAATTCATGGAATCAATCGTCAAATTGAGATCCGGTCTGATGCTGACACTAGAGCAGAAAATAAGGATCACAGTGGGCTGAGACTGAACATTCACCACTATGCCGCTGATGATCCAACTTTTGTCCTAATCCACGGATTATCTAGTAATGCCCGTACATGGGATCAAGTAGCGAGTCACCTTGCCGATGCTGGCCAGACTGTGATTAGCGTGGATCAACGAGGGCATGGATTGAGCGACAAACCAGATGGGGGATATGATTTTGCTACAGTGGCAGAGGATCTACACCTTCTAATGAAGGCATTGGGCCTCAATCAGCCGATTTTAGCCGGTCAGTCTTGGGGCGGAAACGTCGCCTTGGCTTTCGGCGCAATCTATCCGGAAGCGGTTCGCGGGCTGGCTTTTATCGATGGGGGATATCTAGATTTACAGATGCGTCCTAATGCAACGTGGGAGCAAATTGAAAAAGAGCTTCGCCCTCCCAAGCTGGCTGGTACCCCCTACATGGTAATGAAGGAGCGTCTGCGTTCTTTTCATCCAGAGTGGGAGGAAGTGGGGATCGAGGGAACATTAGCAAATTTTGAAGTTCTACCCGATGAAACGGTTCGGCCCTGGTTAACTTTGCCGCGTCATATGATGATTTTGCGTTCACTTTGGGAACAGCGACCTTCAGAATTCTACCCAAAGGTGACAGTACCTGTATTAATTTGTGCGGCTGATAATGGCAGCAACTCTGCCCGTTTAAAGGTGAAAAAAGCACAGATCGACGCCGCCACATCAGCACTCCTAACATCCCAGACTCAGTGGTTTCCCGAAACAGATCACGATATTCATGTACATCGCCCCAAACAACTAGCAGAGCTTTTCCTAGATACCTTACAGAGTGGAATTTGGTCTTGATATATATTTATTAAGTTTGCTTTCGCAACTGTTTCGCAACTGTAAATATATACTCGGCTCTCTTTGAAAACAGCTGTTTTCAAAACCATGACAGAGCAATTTCACTGTATACTTTGCTCCGCTTGCAAAGCGACCGCAGCATAACTATTCTGGAGAAACACAAATGATAGAGACCCACCCAGGCCAGATCATTCTGCTTGGCTCAGGCGAAACGTCCCCGTCTATTCGTAAAACATACGATTGGCTTTTTCAACAGATGGAAAAACCGATACGGAATGCCATACTTGAAACCCCTGCGGGCTTTGAACCAAATTCCGCAGATGTAGCTGGACAAATTGGAGAGTATCTCAAAAAGCATCTACAAAACTATGATCCCCAGGTCGCCATTATTCCCGCCCGTAAACGGGGGTCTCCCTTTTCGACCGAGGATCCAGCTATTTTGGAACCCATGTACGGAGCAGATGTTCTCTTTATGGGGCCAGGTAGCCCCACCTACACAGTACGACAGCTCCAAAACAGCGTCGCCTGGCACACATTGCAAGCATGCCACCAGATGGGAACAACCCTTATTTTCGCAAGTGCGGCTTCTTTGGCATGCAGCCAGCAGACCATGCCCGTCTATGAAATCTATAAAGTCGGCGAAGAACTCCATTGGAAGAGTGGGCTTGACTTCTTTGGAACCTATGGACTTTCACTTATCTTTGTTCCTCATTGGAATAACAATGATGGCGGGCAAGCATTGGATACCAGTCGCTGCTACTTAGGCCAAGAGCGTTTTGGTCGATTAAAGTCCCAGCTTGACGCCATCTATTCTGATGACATCTCTTCCGACAGGAGTGGGTATACAATTGTGGGTCTAGATGAGTATACGGCCCTCTGCATTGACATCCGCGAAGAAATCTGTCGAGTCATGGGTCAAGGAAGTGTGACCATTATCCGTGATGATGTTCAATCCGTCTTTGGTCGTGGTGAATCGTTCCCTATTCAGGCCCTTGGTGCATTTCAGATTCAGGCAAAAAGTGATAAGATTCCAGAGGAAATTTGGCAGCGCGTTCAAAGCAAGCTTGCTCAGATTCAAGCAGAACGTCAAGCGGTTTCCGTACCAACGGCGAAGGTGGTCAGCTTAACCGAAGAACGGGAACAGGCGCGCCGAGAGAAGAACTGGCTTCGCTCTGACGAACTTCGGGATGAGATCGAAGCCAATGGTTGGTCTGTCCGAGATACACGCGAAGGTTCGATATTGGAGCAATTGAAGGAATGACCAGATCGACTGATTCTTCTGAAAATCAGCGCCCCCTGATTGGCAAACTAGCCTACCTATTTCTCCTCGTTGTGGTAATTTTGCTAGGTGTGGTTATCTTTTTTGATGTTGAGACTGAGCCCCTGGATGATCTGATACAAGACGTAGCTGATGCATTGCCCGAGGCACAAAAGATTCTCCTGCCGGATGATCCGCCGCTCATTGTCTATGGTGATGATGAGAAGGCTCCTGGCGGCGAAGTAGAAACCGGAAGCGGAGAAGAGGATACAAGTGGTGAAGGTGGCGTTACTCAACCGGCAAGACCGTGGTATCAGATCTACTTTACCCAACCTAGTTGCCCGCCAGAAGAAGAGCGTCACGGCGGTATTGATGAGATCGTCGCGGCCGATCTATTAGCAGCCCAAGAGCAAGTCGATATCGCTGCCTTTGATCTCGATTCTGAACCCATTGTCAATGCCCTCATAGAACTTTCTCAGCAGGAGCTTCCAGTTCGTGCCGTGACGGATGACAATCATAGCGATCAGTCGGGAATTCGCCGAATGCGTCGTCATGGAATCAGCGTGGTCGAAGATAAGCGTCGGGCGCTGATGCACAACAAATTCATCATACTTGATCAGCAGACCGTTTGGACTGGCTCCCTCAATTTCACCTCAAATGGATTTTATTGTAACAACAACCATTTGGTCCGCTTTACCTCACCGAAACTTGCCGAAAATTATCGCGCAGAGATGGATGAGATGTATATTGATCGCAGTTTTGGGCCGGATTCACTCAACGCCACGCCCCATGAAGAGATGACCATCCAGGGGGTTACTGTTGAGAACTACTTTGCTCCAGAAAAAAAGTTGGTGAATGCCATTGCGCGTACAGTAGCACGCGCCCAAGAAGAGATTCTCTTCATGGCGTTCAGCTTCACCAACGAAGATATTGGTGAGGCCATGCTGGGGCGGGCGGAGGCGGGCGTGGATACACGAGGTATCTTCGAGACGTTTGGGGCCACAGCCCAAGGCGGCTACTATCCCATTATGCTTGAATCAGGTATTGACACGCTAACGGTTCGTACTGACGGCAATCCCTACATTATGCACCATAAAGTTATCATTGTTGATCGCCAGACCACCGTATTGGGTTCATTCAACTTCACGGGTAGTGCCAATCGACAGAACGATGAGAATCTGATCATCGTCCACGATGCAGATTTTACGGCGGCCTTCTTTGAAGAGTTTGAACGACTATGGGCCGAAACTGAAGAGGACAATGGCTTTTGGAATCAATGAACAAAGGTCGGCAGTCGCTTGGTCGTTTAGTCCAGAGCCGGGCACTGTTGATGTTGTTCCTAATACGGTCCGCTGCATATATCAAATTAATTTGGAGAAAACCATATGTCTGTAACATACGCTGATGAGTGGCTGTTGGATGTACCGATGATGCGGAATTTTATTGAAAACGTCAATGAAATTCGAGGGCAAATAGTCAATCCACGAGAGATTGTGGCGCGCATTCGCCCCCATTTTGAGACGCTACTCAATGATCAGACCTGGCTACCTGAGACTTACCAAGAACCCGCAAAAAGTGAAGGTGAAAGTGGAATGGGGGGCCGGACTGGTATGTGGCTGCTCTACAGAGCTGGGGATGGTGGGCTGGCCTTTTCGGCGTTAGTTCTTCCGCCCGGTGCCCAAACACCAGTCCATGATCATCTAGCGTGGGGCCTAGTGGGTCTATACAAGGGGGAACAGGATGAGGATGTATTTGCCCGCCAAGATGATGGCAGCCAGCACGATCATGCCAACCTGGAAGTGAGCGAGACGAATGTGCTGAAACCAGGTGATTTTTATGAATTGTTGCCGGAGAACGATATTCATCGGGTGAAGACAACTTCGGATGAAACATCGGTTTCGCTTCATCTTTTGGGCAATGACAACGGCTGCATCTGGCGTCACCAATTTGAGCCGGAGGCGGAACTGGTCAAGCCATTTAAGTCTGGGTGGCTTAATGTGGATTGCCGGGATTATCCAAGTGAAACGTTATAGAAGCTACTAAGGCATCGGCTCCAGTAACCTAAGGTTGCTATCATTGGCGGGTGCCCAAAATGCCTTTCCATCGTCTAGCTCTACAAACCACCAGACGATGGTATCGCTATCACCTTGTACCCAATAAGGGCCTCCAACAATCGTTGCCTGTTCTTCATCTTGCATGTAGCCAACGCCTTCGCCCGAATCTGCACCAGGCTCGGTGCGCAAAGTTAATGCGGTCCCAGGGAGAACCCGAACTCGTTGCCCAAGCACTAAACCGTTATGGGCATTTTTGCTTGGGGGCAGGTCATTTGTCTGGGGGAGGCTTGGGTCAACCCCCCCAGAAGAAATAGTCTGCTCTGCACCGTTTGCTATACCATTGCTGTCTATAGATTGAGGATTGCTATCGCTTAGCTGACCTGTCTCCGCTTGTACAGCCGGAACGCTCAACGGCACACGACCTTCTTGATCAGGTATGCTACCAAAGAGCGTTACCAATCCCCACCCTAGGCCAATGCCAATCATTGCCAAAGCAACTACAGCCATGAGCAATGTATAACTCCACAAAGGGTGTGAGTCATCTTTTTCGACTATGGTAATGTCTAAATGAGTGGTATCACGATACTGCTCCACTCGCATCAGCCGCAACTCGAGCTTGCCCTCACCAGCCACAGTTGTCTTATATTGCCTGGCCAAAATTCCCTGGGCCTCACGAAGAGCGACTTCCTCGGCATAGTCAGGCGCTTCGACATCAATATGTAGCTCAGCTCGAGACGGGCCTTTGTGAATCCGATCGATTAAGATAATTAAATTGGCAACCGGCCAACCGTCATTATCGACAATTGGATGATACCTGGCCAAATACTGTTTATCGGTATGGGTCTTGGACATCTTATTCTTAAATTTTCTATGTTCTATAGACCTGGAAGATACACAGCGACCGTCCCGCCCACACGGATGCTGTTAGCACCATAATAGAGAACCCGCAGCGAATAGCGTACAGGAATATCATTGCGTACGGTGCCTTCCCAAGAAATACTATCTCCTATTTTACGGAATGGATACTCGTCCCCAGACAAGCCGCTCAACTCTCCTCCTCTGTCTGCCGAACCGACGTAACCGATGGTTAATCCCTTGAGATTTTCTCCACTGTTGGCTGCAATTGAAAAGGGAACCCGCAAATATTGATCATGCTGGGGGACCGGGCCAGCCACCGGTTGAATATTTTGAATGACCATCTGATGCACACCCGCAGCGCGTACGCTTTCACTACCTATGCGGTAGATACGCAGTCGGACGGTGTACGTAATGCCATCCAGGCCCGACCAACCGCCATCAAAGTCCAGTGAGTCACCTGTTGCACGTCTAGAATTATAGCCAGCAATTTGGAAGTTGGCGCCCTGATCATCGATGGAAGTTAGCTGAATATCGGTCCCTGGTATGGTCTCTCCGATGTTGATACGCTTTTCCGTAGGTCCTTGGAAGGAGATCACCCCTGGCTCCGTAGTAAACCCTGGCAGATCAGAAAGATCAGGGAGATTAGCAATACCGCTCAGATCGGGAATCTCCAACTCATCAAGAATTCCAGGAATCTGTTCGGTTAGCTCATCCAACGATTGGGGCAAGCCAGGAATATCTGGCAGTTCGGGTATTTCAGGTACTTGGGGCAGATCGACAACGCCACATCCGCTGGATACCGCAGTAAAGAGCAAGCTCACGAGAACCATAAGCAATAGATAGGAGCTGTTGAATAAAGTTTTTTTCATCTGATAATTCCTTACATAGTTTCATTTTCAACCATCGTAGTATATAACGAACATAAATATAAACTTAGGGGTTAGGCGAACCGCTCCAAGTGCAACGCACGGTGGAGAAGCCCTTTATGCAGGCGGGACTCACAAAGCACCGTGCATCGCACATTCCGCTCTACTGAGTATGTACCTGGGAAGCTTTCTGTGGTATCGATGCCTATAGGATGCCGAACACGGGCAGCTTTCGCATTAGAGAATACGCTCCGCATGGATGTATAAATGATTTCTAGGATGAGCTGCTGTCAATAAGCACCTAACTCGCGTAAGCGGCCGTCACTTATACCAAAATGGTGAGCGATTTCGTGAATCACGGTGCGACGCACCTGTTGACGAATTATCTCGTCGCTACCGAAGCGACAATAGTGCAAAATCGGTTGGCGGAAGATAGTAATCTTATCAGGTGGAACCAAGCCATAACGGCTACTACGCTTGGTTAATGGAACGCCTTCATAGAGCCCTAGCAGTTGGCTCCGATGGCGCAGATTTACGCTGGCCAATTGATATGACGTTGGCCACTCCTCTATAGTTACGTATACGTTGTCAATATTGTTCCATAGCGAATCAGGAATTGTTTCTATTGCCTCTTGGACAAGCTCTTCAAATCTGTCCATATCAGGCTCATTTGGTTTCGTATGACTGTTTAGCATAGCGTATATTGTATCATAGAGTAGCAAATGATATAGGTAGATCTTAGTTAGAACTTAGTTAGAATTGCCGAAAACAAAGATCTTCAAATTAACCTCAGTACATGTACTTCGCCAGAAAAGACTTGTCCCGGCTCTTGAGCAATTCACTCTAAGAAATTTCGATAAGGGAGGACAGAACTTTTCTGGTCATCTATAGTGGATCAAATATCATGAGTAAATCGGTAAAGATAAGTCGCAGAGAACACATTGAAGTTCAAAGAAAGAGTAAGAGAAATCGAACCTTGATGACATGGGGTGGGATCCTAGCATTTATCGGCATCCTATCCTATACAACATGGACTCAAGTGGGCGGTGGAAATTCATTGCCACCAGATGAAGTAGCTGATCCCTGGTTGGGTGCGGAAGAGGCGAAGGTGGAGATTATTGAATTCGGTGACTTTGGCTGTCATGCATGTCAGGCGTGGCACAATTTGGGCATACGCGAGCAGGTCTTAGCCCAATATGGCGATCAAGTGCGCTTTACCTGGCGAGATTTTCCCGTGATCACCAACCAATCACCAAAAGCTGCAGAGGCTGGCCATTGTGCCGGTGCCCAGGGTAAGTTCTGGGAGTTCCATGACCATGTCTATGAGAACCAAGTCGGCTTAGGCCGCAGCCAACTGGAAAGCTACGCCGAGGCAGTTGGGTTAGATCTGGCAGCGTTTGGTCAATGCCTAGATGAAAAGAACATGACCCTTAAAGTTCAGGAAAACGAACAGATTGCCCGCCGTTTTGGCATTCGGGGCACGCCCGGTTTTGTATTGAATGGCCAAGTATTGGCCAGCCCGCCAACCTACCCATTCCTGTCCAGCCTCATCGAACGAGAATTGGCAGCAGAGTAGGCTAGCTGACATGACGGACTTAAACTCTATTTGGATTCTGCACAGGCCATGACGGGGCTGTCTTCCCGATCGGCTGTGTGATATTTATATTCGGTTTCCCCGGCCTGTAGGGTAAACCGATAGCCAGATGTGATAACCTGCGCATACATCATTCCCTCTTCAGGGCATCCTAAGCTAGAATCTGGCCAGTCCATGGCTTCAACAGCTGTTACGCTGACTTCATCTACAGCAACACCTAGCTCTGCAGCCAAATCTTCTTGAGCACGTTGCCCCAGTATTTGCTGTATCCCGGTTAGCTCTACCATTGCGTTACTCCCCTCTTGTTCTGGCGCAGCAGCTGCTTCAGTCAACTCTGTCTCGCTCCCCTGCTCTGCAGATTCCATTGGGACAGCCAATGGCTGACATGCCATCAATAGTAAGCAGAGTAAGCCAACAACGCCACTTCGCAGAGTGACCTTTTTTCCCATGTTCATATGGTGTTGCATTTGTACCTCCTAAAACCCTCGGGCCATACTCCGTAAAACATCTTGGAGAATGCCCAAAACAATAAAGACGACAATCGGCGAAATATCGATCATACCCAATGGTGGAATCAATCGCCTAGCTGGTTCCAAAATAGGTTCTGTAATCTGGTACAGGAACTGCACAATTGGGTTATATGGGTCCAAATTGGGAATCCAGCTCATCAATATCCGCGCAAGCAGGATAAATGTATATACCTGCAAAATCATGGCCAAAAGACCGAATATGGCACTCATCTAAACTCTCCTATAAATCTATTAATTTAGTCAGTGCGACCGATAATCTGCAGTCGCTTCTGAATTCTTATGTAATTTTACCCAACTCTTGACTGCGTCGATAGGCAGCAAAAATGGCATCAGTCAAGACTGTACGCAAACCACCTTTTTCCAAGGCATAAATTCCTGCCGCAGTCGTACCGCCTGGGCTAGTCACTTTATTGCGCAACGCAGCGGGGTGTTCGCCAGTCGCCTTCACCAGCTCAACACTCCCAGCAATGGTCTGCAAAGCAATCGTCTGAGCCTGATCGCGGCTGAAGCCCATCTGCACGCCAGCATCAATCATGGCTTCGATTATCAAGAAGACAAAGCCAGGACCAGACCCTCCCAAACCAGTCTGCATGTCCAAGAAGTCTTCCTTCTGCACTTCTATCTCGTCCCCCAGCGCACCGAGCATGGCACGAGTCTGCTCTTTCTGCCCGTCCGTCACATCAGGGGAGGCTATCCAACAGGTGACCCCCATGTTGACCTGTGCAGGCGTATTTGGCATGCTCCGCACAACACGAGAATGGCCCATGCCGTGGGACAATGTCTCTAAACTAGCGCCAGCAATAATACTCAAAACCAACGCATCAGGCGGGGCCTTGCGATGAAGGCTGGAGCCAACACCCGACAGCACCTGCGGCTTGATGCTCAATACCACGATGGAGGCATCCTCGATAGCGGACACACTGTCCGTCGAAGTGCGAATGTCATAGGTAGATGCCATATAATCCAACCGGCTCTCGAGTATATCACAGGCTGTGATTTGTCCCGGGGCTGCCAGCTTATGGGCCAAAATCCCCTTGATCATGGCTTCGCCCATATTACCACTACCAACGAAGACTATCTTGCTATGTTCAAGCATTCTACATTCACCGTCTACTTTGTTTGGGGCTGGTTTACTATCGGTAGATCGCAATGTCATTCTGAGTGGAACGAAGAATCTCTCACTGACATTGTGATCTACTGATTATGAATGGACTATCGTCTATCTTTCACCAAATATTGCCGAGCCAATTCGCACAATTGTGGCACCTTCTTCAATCGCGACCCCAAAATCATTGGTCATCCCCATAGACAGATGCTCAAGGGGTGCGCTTGGATAATCTGCCGGTGGATAAAGATCTGCCAGTTCATCTCGTAGTTCTCGCAAGTTGCGAAAGACGGGACGGGTCTCTTCTGCATCATCCACAAATGGAGCCATGGTCATCAATCCGTGAATTTGCAGATTGGGTAGCATTGCCAACTCGGGCAATTCAGCTTTAATCTGCGCTGGAGTAAAGCCATGCTTACTCTCTTCTCCACTCACATTAACCTGGATGAGTACTGACAGTACGTAATCAGCTTCACTTGCGTCGCGGCTCAGCCGCGCAGCAAGCTTCTTCCTATCTACAGAGTGAAGCAAGGTAAATGGTCCTGTGACTTGGCTCGACTTGCGGCTCTGGATGGAACCAATCATGTGCCAACGGATCTCATCCATAGCAGCAGATTTACTTTGATCCACTTTTCCCAGTGCTTCTTCGGTGCGGTTCTCGCCAAAGTCTCTATGCCCTGCACCGTATAGCTGTTGAACCAACTCAAATGGCTTGGTCTTGCTTACAGCAACGAGCGTGACGGCATCAGCAGAACGTCCACTCCGTTGGGCTGCTGCTTCGACCTTTTCTTTGATTTTGCCGAGATTGGCTACCACATCGACAGTTGGCATACGGTATAAATTCCCCAAGGATTGTATGGCTACAACAGGATTGATTCCCCGATTTTACCAGTGAACAAAATGGCTGGCAATCTTTACAGGCAGCTTGCTTGGAATAGAGAGCGCATAACGGGCAAATAGAGCGCCTCTGCACTGTCAGGTGCCGTACCAGATGGACCAGATACCGTGGAGAAATGAATAGCTTCCGGCTCGCTCCATATGCTCAAATATCGGTGTCCACCAGACTCAGGACGTGCTGCTAAGGCTCGTATCCGGAAGTAGTACGTTTGGTCTAGTTCTGGGGCCAGGAATCGAATACAACCATCACCAACCTGTTGCTCTACCAAAGTGGACCATGTATCAACGTCATTATGGCGGTATTCGATTTCATAGATTAGCTCATAATCTTCTCGATCCAAGGCTTCAATGTCCGGACTCAAAGAGCCAGTCCAGCGAATCTCCTGGACATTTCCTTGGACGAGACGCGTTCCCGTGGGTATACCGGTTGTCCCCGTCACCTGGATCGATTCAGGTAGCTCGATGAATGTAGCCGTTGGGGCCTCCACCATGCTAAACAGATCAGCAATAGCATGATTGCCATGCCACTGGAACGGACTATGGACTCGCACAAAGACAGTCATGGTCGACGAGATGGCTTGAGCCGCCACACGTAAATTGACCCACCGCACCTCATCATGTGGCGCTTGACTCTCTGCCCACGCAACTCTGTCGGCTAGCGGTTCGGCGGCACCAGATGGATCCAACCCCACCATCTTACTGATGTAGTAACCCTCTGGGCAGTCATTGGGAGAGGCACTCCCACCACAAAAGCTGACCATGAAGCCGCTCACGCTGTAGGCAGTCCCCGTCAGCGTCTGTACCTGCTGGTAAATAGCCACATCAAAGGGTTTCCCTGGCACCGGTGGCGTCTCTATATCTTGGGAGCGAAACATAAAGCTGTCCCCCTCTATAGCCTCGATAAAGCCAGAACCGTCACAGCTACCACTGACCCGAATGTTCGTACTAATCAACTTTGGCGTACCAGAGATAGGCGTCCACACCCAGTGATTCGGAATCGTCAACGTCTGACCGCTCTCATCGGTTACCTGATAAACACCTTCGCTACATTCCAGATTAGCATTTTGCAGGAGCGAATCAGTGGGCAATGTCCATACTGCATGCTCTAGCAGCTGGTAGGCCAAATCTGTTTCGTCAAACTGAACCTTGGTATGGAGCGTGGCCGTTTCGTCACGGCTTAGCATAGCCAGACTTGACTCGGCACGGAACTCTGCACTTTCCCTCGCACCTTCACCAATCCCTATACCGAGTTCTAGACAGAGCAATAGCACAAAGGCAACGACGATAGAAAGGGCCGGCAAAGATAAGTGTAGCGTAGAGCGCAAGCTAAGATTCATTCTAACCATCCAATCATGGCAAATAACCCGCACTGGCCCTTTTCAGCCCGGTGGCTATAGAAATCGTCAACTTGTTGAGCTGTATCGATCTCACTTATCTCCATATTGGCTGGGTTAACACCCAGTTCGACAAGCTGCTCCCGATTTGCCTGCCAGAGATCAAAATATGGGTTTGCTTCGGAGCCATCCCTATATTGAAAAAACCGCTCAGCCCGCTTCAATTTTGCGTGAGCCAACTCGACGACTTCAGGACCAACTTGGTAGCTCTCTGGACCAATACTTGGGCCGATGCAGGCGATTACGTGTGCCGGATCTGTGCCATATGCAGCCTGCATAGCCCAAAGTGTAGCTGCTGCGGCACCATTCACAGTTCCTCGCCAGCCCGCGTGGCACCCACCCAGCGCTCGTTGAATCGGGTCATAGAGGAGGACCGGTACGCAATCCGCAAAGACCCAGGCCAAGGGTAGCGCCACAGAGTCTGTAATCAAACCATCAGTACCATCAATAAGGCTGCTAGCATGGGACCAGTCTACCTTGGCAACACCTGTCCCGTGGACCTGATGGCAGCGTACAATATGCTCGGTGGAGACATGAACGGCATTGGCAAAAAGCTGTCGATTCTGGGCAACCCGTTCAGGCGTATCGCCTCGGCTAATGCTAAAGTTTAGGCTGTGCCATGGATCTGGGCTAACGCCACCATGCCGGGTACTAACATAGGCCCGAACACCGCTGCGATGATAGAGCCTATTAAATACGTACGTAACCACATGGTTCTCATGGATAACTCGTTGCATAAATGTAGTCTACTATAGTCCAAAGTAGGGCGCAAAGCAGTCTTCCGCCTTACCATGTGACTTGTCTTGTTAAGTCAAGGGTTTCAACCGTTGTCTGTTGCTTCAATAATTCACAGATTCCATATCCATTTGATATACTTTTTAGAATGTCTACTAGCGATTCATTCAACCTTCAGGCTTGGCTCAGTGCGGCCCGACTGCGAACGTTGCCACTGGCGATTGCAAGTATCGGTCTTGGTGCGTTTTTGGCGGCTTCCAACGGTGTTTTCAATTTACTGATCACGATTCTGGCGATCCTCACCACAGTCGCCCTACAAGTGCTTTCCAATTTTGCAAATGATTATGGAGATAGCATCCACGGTGCCGACAGTGCAGAACGTCAGGGTCCAGCACGGGCTGTTCAGTCCGGTATCATCTCACCCCGAACCATGCAGTTGGGGATGATGCTCATGATATTTGTGGCAGCGGTCAGTGGCCTCTTACTGGTCGGAACTGCGTTTTACCAGGCCGAAGGTGCCGGACGCTGGCGTCTCGTGATTCTCTTCTTGGTATTGGGTGCGCTTGCCATATGGGGTGCCATCAACTATACGGCAGGAAAGCGGCCCTATGGGTATGCAGGCATGGGTGATCTGGCCGTGCTTATCTTCTTTGGTTGGTTAGGTGTGATGGGGACCTATTTTCTTCAGGCACAAACAATCTACCCAGCATTATTCCTCCCTGCTACGAGCTGCGGACTCTTTGCCGTTGCGGTACTCAACGTGAACAATATCCGTGATATTGATTCAGATCGCAAGGCAGGAAAGTTCTCCATACCGGTTCGGATTGGACGGCAGAAGGCGATTGGTTATCACTGGTTGCTGTTGGTCCTTGGTCTATTGATGGGCGTGTTGTATGTGATCTTTTCATACAGAAGCCCGTGGCAATTTCTCTTTCTGCTCACAACGCCTCTACTGGTTCGGAATGGGTTGGCTGTGGCCAATACACCATCCTCGGAACTCGATCCCTATTTGAAACAGATGGCCATTGCAACATTACTCTTTGTCGTTACCTTTGGCATTGGGCAGCTTATCTGATGCATTGCTTCTGCACTCAGGGATATCAACCCACCGCACTTAGATCCCTAAGGAGCATTGCCAGCGCATATTGGTAAGCATCTGGATCAGCCCACTGGGAGAAGTCTGGAATATAGTATTCCCTAATCTCTCGAGCCAAATCCTTCCCTGTATCCCCATCCATACAGCGCCATCCCTGCAAGGCACTATAATCAATCAGAGCAATGGGAAAGAGTTTTCGCTTGCCAGAACGTTGCTCCTCATGAAGGGCCTCACGAATCTCGGTGCGCACCCACTCGCTATCAATGCTATTCTCTGACAGAATTAGTAGAAGCTTGTCATGAATACGAATTGCTTCAAGCAGTTGCTCGTGTAGCTTGATGCCACTCTTTACGTCATAGGGTGCATACCAGCATGGAACCTTGGCGCGCTGCAAATCTATGTGGAGTTTGTCCGCGAAGGGTTTATCTGTACTGGTAAAGCTGATAAAGCAGGAATGAAATTGGGGTGGTTTTTCGATTAGTAGCGAATCGATGTAGGTCGCGAGGTCTTCTGAGACCCCGGCCCCGCGTAGAAATGGCTGAGGGATCTTACCTTGAGATAAGTAAAGTGTATCGATACCAATAGATGAGGGGCCTAAGTGTTTCATAGTTTCTAATCCTTTGGCATACTGTAGATCTAAGTTTGTAAAACTTGTTGCACCTACCCAGGCTTGGTCAAAATTTGTACCGAATAGATTGGCATCGCTAAAGGTGACGCCACGCAAAATCGAATGGAAGAGCGTTACATGGGTCAAGTCAGTACCAATAAAGCTAACATCGATGCAATTTGCGTTATTCAAGCAGGCGTGGGTGAGATTGGCATCGCTAAAATTAGCACCAATCAAAATCGAATCGCTGAGCACAGAATGAGCCAAATCTGATTGAGTCAGATCGGCATGGCTCAAATTAGCGCCAGTCAAATTAACACCGATTAAATTGGCATGGCAAAGGGCAATGCCTTTCAGATTTGCATTACGCAGATCGGCATGGCTCAAATCTGCATTAACAATAAAGCTATTGTTCCAATATGCGCTACCTTTTCTTATGGAATCAAGGTGTTCTGGGTTAGCCATCTGCTATGACAAATATAGATGGTCAGAAAAGCTTGTCCCCGTGAAGGCGAGGATTTCCCCCATTCAAGAATCTCTAAAAATGGATTGATCAAGAGTCAGGAGAAGACTTTTCGGACGAAATATAACATGTAATCATTCATTGCCTAAGGCAGGAAAGGTGCCGCTGGGAGCGATGAAGGAGAGTAAAGATTAGGCCAAATCATAGGTGATTTCAAGAAAGAAATTAGGAAACTGGGGATAGAAGATTTCGCAGATTTCTATTCTAAATCTGTCTGATCCTTGTCCTAAAAATTCTATTGGGTTTACTTCTATGGACTAGAACGTTCACCTACTTATAATTGAGTGGAGAATAATAGCACAAATGTTCCATGTCTTCAAATGGAAGAAACGTTTGACGATGATACGAAAAACAACGTTGAATTTGTTCGGTCTTTCTGTTATTGCATAGTTAAGGAAATTAGAATCGATGCCAGAAATCAAGCTCTTCGAACTTGGTCCCACAAGATCTGCTCGTTGCCGCTGGACGCTCCTAGAGGCGGGGTTAGAATACCAGTCAGTAGGAAATGATCCCGCTATCATAGGAAGTGATGCGCTCACAAAGGTTCACCCCTTGGGGAAATTACCAGCCGCCATCATAGACGGTCGGCCCCTCTTTGAATCGGCAGCCATATCGGCAGCCATCGCTGACTTGGTTCCTGAGAAGAACTTGATTGCTAGGCCCGGCACATGGGCGCGCACAGTGCACGATCAGTGGGTGCTCTTTGCATTGACAGAAATGGAACCTTGGGTGGCGAGTGCAGAACTCAACACATTGGACTTCGTGCTACCTAAGGAACAGCATGTGCCCGCAATTCTGGCACAAGATGAGATGATGTTTAAGCGGAGCGCCGCTGCCCTGGATGGAGTCCTAGCCAGTACTCCCTACCTGGTCGAGGAACGCTTTACAGTTGCAGACATCATTGTGGGATATACAGTCAATTTCGGTGACTGGTATGGCTGGATTAACGAGTTTCCGAATTTAGTTGCTTACTTAGAGCGCCTGTTCCAAAGAGAACATTGTACAATGATACGGAGTGAATAATCCGTAGATCGCAACTGCGCCATTCTTCCATTTTGCCAACTTGCGATCTGCCCTGTAAATAAGCTCGCTCACTCGAGAGGAAGGCTGACCGATTTTCATCCTTCCGTGGTGCAGTTGAATGTATGAATGTCTGACTTGAAAATAACAAAGATGAAAAGATTAAGAATCTGCGGAATCTCCTAGTCTTTGTTCAGGGTTTCGGTTCTCTGGAGCCTTGCGTAGTGGAATCCGTTGCATGTTTGATTACTGATTATTCTCGACGAAGCTTCATGAAGCAGGCTCGTTCTTTGTACCATCAACGAAGTTCAGCATGGGCCCAAACTCCTTGGGGTTAAAACCGGTGGGCCATCGGGTATAAGAATTGTAGCTGGCAGCGTTCAGAATGACATCCCGTAGGTCAGCGTATCGCAGATCGGCATATCCTAAATCAGCTCTTGACAAGTTGGCGTTGGAGAGGTTGCTGCCGCTCAAATTGGCATAGCTCAGATTGGCGTTGCTCATGTTGGCGTTGCTCAGATTGGTATTGCTCAGTGTAGCGCTACTCAGATTTGAGGCAAACAAGTTGCAACCCCGCATATCCGCACCACTCAATTTTGCATCACTCAGATTGGCCCTTCTCAGGTATGCATCGTTCAATGATTGATCAGAAAGCCAGCCCCGTTGGCCTAGCTGCCGAACAGCCTCAATAGCAAACGCGTTTTCTGGACTAGCCATCTGTAAAATGAGCGCCTTTTTTTCTTCGTTTTCACTCCGTCGTCTGTTCAACCGTTCAATAATCAGGACCGTAATGGCAATGCTAATCAGCTCCGCTGCAATATTCGCATAAAAGTCACCTACGATGATTTGAAACGATCCCCAGCCGTAGAGGATGATATATCCACCAACCGCAATCAGAATGCCCATCAGAATGAAAGCAAGCGCCGCCGCTTCTGGCCCGTCAATCTGATTTTTCAGTCTTGAAAATGAGCGTGGTATATATTTAGTCATAATTGATATTCTCTATTCCGATAAGTTTTGGAATGGCATCGGAGTCTATATGATGATGATACAAAATAAGGATGGTACAAATTCTAATTTTTAGGAATCAAGATCAAATAAAACCCAAAAGTCCGGTCCTGTCATCTCGGGTACCTGAGCGATCTTCCATTACGTGTTATTAAATTCTCGATTTTTAGCGACCTGCCTTGCATAATCGATTCGTCCAGAGTCAGCCTCGGCTATGTAAAGAACAGTTCAATCTACTGATTCTATCTGATATGGCACAGGAAAAGCAAGGGAAAGGGTCAAAAAGAATAAACCATCTCAGCACACCGTAATCGTTTTGGCAGGTAAGCGATCCAATGATAGATAGTCAGAAAAAGCTTGTCTTTATGAGGATGGATGGGGATCTCTTCTAGGTATTTCCCACGATGGATTAGTCAAAAGTTGGGATAAGACTCTTCTGGCGAAGTATACTTAAGCAGGGAAAAAATGAATCAAGCACCTATAAAAGAACTCATTACATTCGAGGATTTTGAAAAGCTCGACATCCGCGTGGGGACAATCGTAACTGTATCAGAAATAGAAAGGTCTAATAAACTTATGAAACTGACAGTAGATTTTGGAGATCATATGCGCACGATACTTGCTGGCATTAAGCAGGAGCGGGAGAATCCCTACGAAATAGAAGGTAAGCAAGCATTGTTTGTTGTGAACTTGCCAGAAAGGAAAATGGCTGGAGAAGCCTCACAAGGTATGCTTTTTGATATTGGTTACGCAGATAACCTAACACCTTGTCTAGCCATACCTGAAGTTGCCATGCCAAATGGCTGTCGAGCGGGGTAGGTCAAGCTTCACCCCCAGATGGTATTCGACATTCTGTTGCTCAGGTATGGTGATCTCTCCAAGACTAATTTCCCGATTACGTTTTAAACAATGTTGGGGCTCACTTGGGCTTGTCGTCGAGAACTCTGACTACACCACGGGCGATGGTTGGCAGAATGAGTGGATGCCGACCGAGATGCCTCCAATAGCCCAGCGGTTGGCACTGTGTGGACTACCCCCTTCCATCGTCTTGAGTCGAAAGCTTTTCCCGCTGCCCATCTAGTGTCACATGAGAGTACTCGTCTCGTTCGTAGACTCGACGCCCTGAGTTTTACGGATCATGTCTTCTTTGTAGAGTTCGTTGTCCGCGTCAGGTTGGGAACAGGATGATTTGCGCCCTTGGACAGGAACACCCGCGTTGCCTCAAATCCCACACCGGCGTTGGCACAGGTGATAGCATATGTTGTGCCTGCTAGGGCGCCGAGTTGCTCCGGTGTTCAGCCTTTTGGTCCAAATTTATTTTTAGTGGTCATTGTTCAAACTCCTTGTTTTGCCTGCTAAGTTAGAGTGCCGTATTACGGATGTATTTACGTTTGGGCGCAAGAGTGCTCGGCGATTTGCCGCTTGCATGGAGGCAACCAAGAGTGTCGTCCCAGAAACATGTCAACCCTGTGCGTTGCACACGAGTCAGAGCCGAATGCAGCGCACGGTTGAGTTTTTGGTTGGACGCTCGATACGCTTTTTCACTCGTGCAATGCATTCTTTTCTCACCTCGCCCCCAAACTAAAACGCACCCTTGCTATACGTTTTACTCCCGCCTTGACAAAGGAGTCACAATCGACGGATATGGCCCTGTGTCGCAATGAGGTTAACCGTTTAACGCCATCTCTAGCGTCTGCAAAATGGTGCCGACCATCATCTCAACTTTCCAGGCGGATTGTGGGAGTGGATTGGTGTTTTCGGCCGCTACGCCAGCCGCTTTCTCCAACGTCCCCTGCGTCGCAGCCTGCCCAATTAACGTCGCCTCCACATTGCCCAAGCGCAGCGGAATCTGCGACACGCCGCCGACACCCACGCCAGCATCCGTAATCACGCCATCCGCCACAACGAGCCGCACAGAACATTCCACAATCGGCCACTCCGCCTCAAAACGACTGATCGAACGGAAGTACGCCGCTTTCTCACCTGAGACTGCTGAAGGCAAAATCACATGCGTCAAAATCTCATTCTCATTCAGCAGGTGGTCGCGATCATGCGCTGAGCCATCGCCATATAAACCGGCAATCGGCATTTCGCGCGCCGTTGTCCGCACTGTAGCGCCGCAAACCAGCAGAGCTGTCGCCAACGTAGATGGATGGGGATGCCCGCCGCCGCCTTTATCAAAGACCACCCCATTGGAATGGTTTCCTTCACGGCAGCCACACACAGCATCACCCTTTTTCATGCAGGGCAGATTAGGATGTCGGAAATACGCACAGCGTGTCTTTTGTAACAGACTGCCGCCAAAGCTGGCCGCCCAGCGGATTTGCGGCGTTGCCAGTCCATTTGCCGCCTGCGCCAACGCCCCATATCCAGACTGGATGGCAGGATGTTGCCCCACGTCGTCAATGGTGACGCTTGCGCCAATCGTCAACGACCCATCCTCGTTTTCAACAATGCCGCCAAAATCGAGCTTATGAATATCAATAATCGCGCCAGATGAGACGCCCATGCGATAGCGGTCGTGTAAATCTGTGCCGCCAGCGCGAATCTCGCCAACTGCACCTTGAATATCTTCGGGTTTTGTCAATAAAGTCAACATGATTATGCGACCTCCTTTAGACCTTGTACCACATCGTGTGGCGTGATGGGTGTCTGCGTCGGCCGCCAGCCGGTCGCATGATAAACAGCGTTGCCAACCGAGCCAGCAATGCCAATGGTGGCAAGCTCGGCCAAACCAATTCCAGCGCCGCGCACCTCATCGTATCCTTCTTCGTCGAAGTGAACATGGATGTTGGGTGTATCACCGATACCCGGAATGCGATAATCGTTTAAGTTAGCCGAGAGGACATGACCTGATTTTTGGTCAATTACTTTTTGCTCATACAGTGCATATCCTAACCCTTGAATGGCACCACCATACATTTGGCTTGTGGCAAGCTCTGGCACACAAATTTTTCCAACAGCAACAGAAGTCCAGAGATTGATCGGTCGAACTTTACCTAACAGCGTATCGACCTCTACCTCTGTTACGACCGCACCGTGGCTAAACCGTCGGCCGTTAGAAGGATTGGTCTCCTTGCTCATCGTCGCGAAGCGTAATCCCATCAGCATCGGCTCCGCGCCACGCTTGTCTGTGTACTCAAATGGTGTGGCAACTGCCAATACTTCGTCCCATGGGGTAAAGCCATCATTATGCTGAATGCCTCCTTGGGCTACACGCGCCCCGCTCAAGCCAAGTTTCGCCTTCGACTCTTTTACAAGATGCTCCATCACTTTTTCACAGGCGGTGACGGTGGTTGGATAAACCGAAACGTTCATTTGACTTCCTGTTGACATGGGGCCAATGGGTAGGTCTGAAGCGCCAACTTCAATAGTCACCTGATGACGGCTGATACCCAATGTATCTTCCAACGCTTTGGCAAGCGCGGTACGCGTTCCGTTGCCCACATCTTGTGATCCGCAGCTGACCGTAAATCCATCTGGTGACGAACTGACCCTGACCTTCGTATGTGGATGATAGAGGAACATCCATTGCGACATAGCCAGTCCGATGCCACGCTTGAAACGCCCTTTATCAGCGCCAGCTTCGGCCTTCCGTTCTTGCCATTGCGGAATCGACTCCACCCAATCAAGAAGGCGATTTTTGATCTCATGCTTGGGCCACCATCTACGGCGTATCGCTACAGGATTTATGCCATTTCTCGCAGCCGCTTCATCGATAGCTGACTCTATCACCCAGCGTTTAGCAGGCCCATCAGGAGCACGAAACGGCAGTGTCGGTGGAATGTTGTTGACAATGATGTTGTCCGAGAAATCTTTCTTCAACCCCTTTGGTGACATCATCCAGTAGACTGCGGCGGGAGCAGCGCCTGCTCCAACCCCTGCATCTCCGAAAGAGTGGAAATGCATGGCATTCGGCGAACCGTCCTCTTTGACTGACAGGGCGACTTCTGCGCGTGACCCCGTGCGTGTCCCAGCATACGCTAGCTCTTCCAAACGGCTGTTGGCAATGCGCACCGGTGCTTTTGCCGCAAGGGCCAGCGTTACCGCCGCAATAATTTCAAGATAAAGTCCCCCCTTCGCCCCAAAAGCACCGCCGATATACTTGCCTTCAACTGTAATCTTTTCGACATCTATTCCGAAATGATGGGAAAGCTCGTTACGCACTGCATGGACACTTTGTGAGGAGACCACAACATGTAATGATGAACCATCCCATTTGGCAACGGCCGCACGTGGCTCCAGTGCCGTATGCACCTGTTGATGGTTGACATAAACCTGCTCAGCCAGCGTGTTGGGTGATTCTTTGCGTACCTTTTCAAGGGCACGAACCGCTCGACCACGGAGTGGTGAGATGACAATGTCGGCCGGAACGTGACCAACATTATTTTCCCATCTATATGGAAAGTCTATTTCTTCAGCGGCTGATGGAATGTCGCCACGTTCATCCTCTTCCCAAACGGTTGGGGCATCTGGTTTTGCCGCGGCTTCCGTTCCTACAGACGCTGGCAGTACTTCATAGTCGACTTGAATCAACTGTAGTGCAGCCAGGGCTGTTTGTTCGTCAACCGCGGCAACGGCGGCAACTGGCTGCCCTACCCAGCGCACCTTTTTCTTGTCATTCAACAACTCTACAACCGTAACCACACCGTCGAGTGCTTCTGCTGCGCTTGCATCAATTGATTTAACGATTGCGCGCGGATATTTTGAGCGTAAAATCTTGCCCTCAAGCTGACCATCAAATACTACATCAACCGTGTATTTAGCTGTGCCCGTTACTTTTTCTGGTGCATCAATACGATGAATGGGGGCATCGGGCGCATCATCATATTCGCCAGCACATGCCTTTTGGATGGCGGCATAAATACCGACATAAGCGGCACAGCGGCAGAGATGGCCGCCCATCGCCAGGGCAACCTCATGCTTTGATGGCTCTGACTTGCCATGCTCGGCACGCCAGCGATCATAAAAGGCGATACCTTCATTGATAAAGCCCGGCGTGCAGAAGCCACACTGTAACCCTTCATTGGCCATAAAAGCGCGCTGAACAGGGTGCAAATTGTCGAGTCCGTGTTCTTCGATGGTGCGAATATCTGCACCGTCCATCTGAGTGGCCGGCATGAGGCAACTGCACATTGGCACATTATCGACGCGCACCGTACACGCCCCACAGATTCCACCGCCGCAGGACATCTTTGTGCCTGTCAGCCCCACCCGATCCCGCAATACGTCGATTGCCGTTTCATCGTGGCGTGGCTCAAATTCAAATGGTTGACCGTTGATCGTTGTTTTCATTGAATGTTCTCCTATCTATTCCGATTTAGAGATTCCACTGGAACCCGGTTTCTTTCTCTGACCGGTCCCACAGCTTGACCATGACGGCCTTGTCGTGGGCATAGGGTTCCAGCGTACCCATGCCGACCGGACCGCCTGATTCCATGCGTCTTGTGGGGCCATAAAAGGCTCGCTGTTCAAGGCCCTCCTCAGTTGCGCACATAACTTGTGGGTAGGCTCCTTTTTCGGCCGATTGAACCAAAGGCGTCATTATCATAAGTCGGTACATGAGCTTGCTTACCGTGCTTCCGCTGGTCTCGATCAGCGATGTTGCAGATGCCCCCGGGTGGCAAACATAGGCTTCGACATTCCCGTTTGTTGCTTTGACCCGATCTTGCAACTCATAGGCAAACATCATCTGCGCCAATTTACTTTGACTGTAGACACTATTGGCGCTGTAGTTCCTGTCCCAGTTCATGTCGTCAAACTGGATCGTTCTCAGCCCCATCTTATAACCAAGGCTTGCAACGACCACGATCCGACCTTTCGATTCCTCGATGCGGTCGAAGAGCATCCCGCACAAGACGAAATGACCGTAATGGTTGGTGCCAAGCTGGCTTTCAAAACCATCTACGGTGAGCTTCTGTGTGGGCACCTGCGCGATAGCGGCGTTGCAGATGAGTGCGTCAATGCGGGGAACCTTCTCCAAGACCTCTGCTGCCGCTTTTCGCACAGAAGCTAGGTCCGACAGGTCCATGCGGATGAACGACACGTCTGCATCTTTTCCAAGCTCTTGTTGCAATGCCGCGATGGCCTCTGCCGATTTCTGCGGGTTGCGGTTCAGCATCACCACTTTTGCACCCTTGGACAGCAGTATCTTTGATGCCTCAAACCCTGTACCGCTGTTAGCGCCAGTGATGAGGTATGTTTTGCCTGCAAGTGAGCCGAGTCGCTCTGGTGTCCAGCCTTTTGGCCCAAAAGTTTTTTCTGTGGTCATTGTTCAAATTCCTTGTTTTGCGTGCTTAGTACTCTGTAAAGTAGGTAATTGGGGTGTACTTGGAAAAACTCTCCTGCTCTATTTTAATGCTCCTGCCAGCAACCCTTGTTAAAGTAATCCTAAAAAGAATTTAGAAAACAGGGATTAGAAGATTACACAGATTGTTCTCTTAAATCTGTGTAATCTTCGCAATCTTTGTTCTAAAGCTTTATTGGTTCCACTTAGTTAGTAGTTAGTTTTGCAACAGGTGCTTTCCATACCTGAAACAATTATAACTCTCAAGATTGAGTATATCTAGGCGAAATAATCTCGAAAACATGCCTAATTGTATCATTGCGGTTGCATTGTGCGTTTACTAGTGCTACATTGGTTGCATGAGCAAACAACAAATAAAACAACTCATTGAAAACAGGGTCAGCGAGGATGGCATGGTGGAAACTGGGGTGAAGGGGGTGCAACTATTCCGGGTTACCCAGCCGATACCCTGCGCTCCTGCGGTCTACGAACCCACACTTGTAGCCATCGTGAGCGGGGCCAAGGAAGCGATATTGGATGGTAAGAGATATGTATACGACAGCAGTCAATACCTGTGTTGCACCATGTCGATGCCGGTGGAGGCGGGGACACCTACGGCTTCGCCGGACAATCCCCTCCTGGGCGCGTTTATCTCTCTGGATACGAGAGTGATGACCGAACTGTCAATTGAGATGGAAAGCGCGGCTGGTGCCATCCGCAAGCCCAAGGGCGGCCCGCTCCCACAGGGGCTTGCACTCGCTCGCTGGGACGACGCATTCGCCGAAGCGCTGTTGCGGCTGCTGCAATTGGAGGATAACCCGGCAGACACGACGGTACTTGGGGACGGTCGGCTTCGGGAGGTCTACTACGCTATATTGAAGGGGGATGCAGGCGATTCCGCACGGCGCGCATTTGGTGTGGGCAATGAAATCGCTCGGGCAATTGAGTATATGTCTTCGAGCCTAGACGAAGCGGTCTCCATCGAAGAGTTGGCCGCACAGGTGGGGATGAGCCGGGCCGTGTTCCACCGCAAATTCAAGCAGGCGACCACAATGTCGCCCATCCAGTTTGTGAAGTCTATGCGGCTAAACAAGGCTGCCATGAAGATTGCCGGAGGAATGAATGTGAATGAAGCGGCAATGGACGTGGGCTACGTGAGTTCCTCTCAATTCAGCCGAGAGTTCAAGCGCATGTATGGGCAGTCTCCCAGACAGTGGAGCCACGGCAAGCAACTACTCGCGGGCATAGTGTGACGGACGGTCCAGTTTTTTGACCAACTTCAATGAGTCCAGCTCTAGGGAAATCAAACTTCTCCTGTTGGTCCGTCGCAGCCCTGGGCGCTGGCGAGCCAGCCTCACGCCGAGATTGTGGCTGTCCGTGGGCATCGCTGTATCGTATTTGGGCGGTAACATGTATTACGAAGAAATTGAACCGGTGTCATTGTGAAGCACCGATTACACAAGTGTCATGTTCGACTCTGGGGCGACTACCACCTACGCCTCTTTTTCCTGGCTCCAACTGTTATTCGGTTATAGCATACAATTCGGATAGGTGGACGGCGAGACCGATCGCTCGGGGGCAGCCAGACAATTTACCATTTGCACTCGATAGATAGGAACGAGAACAGGAGTTTTTGAAAAAGGGGAGTTTGAAGAAGAAAGCAGATATGAATATTGAAACACTTTTAACTCAACTCAGCACAGATAATATCAAGCTGGGCGATCTAAAGAAAATAGCGAAGGAAATCAAAAAAGACCATGATTTAGCTATGGAACTGTGGACAAGCGAAAAACTTTATCCTCGCATGTTGGCAGTCCTGATCCTAGACAAAAATCACCTTACCCAAGACGTTATCAATCAGATGGTTGATGATTTGCAGAGTCATGAGGTGGACGAGTGCGTGCAGATTGTTGATTGGCTATTGGCGAACCAGTTAACAAAAAGCAAAAAAACGATTGCGCTTTTGGAAAGCTGGGAAAAAGCAGACGCGCCGCTGCTACGCCGCCTGTTTTGGTATCATCAAGCCCGTTTGCGCTGGATGGGCAAAATACCGCATGACAATGCCAATGCGCTACTCGATTCACTAGAAGTAGATATGGCTTTGGCCGAACCCGAAGTGCAGTGGGCCATGAATTTTACAGCAGGACAAATTGGCGTTCATGATCCGAAATATCGGTCACGCTGTATCGCGTTAGGAGAACGGTTGGGGTTGTATAAGGGTGATCCAGTTGCGCGTGGCTGTGCACCCGACTATTTGCCAGAGTTCATTCAGTTTGAGGTTGCTAAGCAGACGTCTTAATTGTTGTAGAGGTTCATCTACATCTCATTCAGATTTAACGGGCGAGATATTGATTTCGAAGGCGACGTGCCTCTACCTGAGCGCACCACCGTGTTGCCACTAATCTTAGAGCGGCTATAGGGTGCTTGCCCCCCTTCTAACCGGAGAGCTGCGTAGGTGCTTATCGGGGTCGAAGCGGGTTGTTCACTTGGGAAGTTAGAGTCGTCATCCGTTCTCTTTTCCACTTGTGGTCTCGGTCCGATGACATATGGGGGCTCCTTTATCGTTCAAAAGCACTGATGAATTCGAGAGTACACGCGATTTGTATCAAGAAACATCAGTGCTTTTTTGCGCTTTAGCCCTGAATGATTGGCAAGAAAAGCTGGGTTGCTGGGTTTGTCAAAATTGGCTGCTCCTCGAGTTCGCTATCACTATCGGATCCCACTGTGGCGCGTTCCGAATGGAAAAGCGGCAAGAATAACGCATGGTCGGTTTGGCCAGGTGTAAAGCCGACGGCCCATTCGCCGTTGAGCGACTCGACATCGTGGCGAGTGACATTTTCGCCGCTTGTTTGGTCAGCAAAGAAGTCCCATTCTCCATCTCCTAGATGGTAACAGACACCAGGCCCATTCACATCATCATGGGGCAACGTGAGATCAACCACGTACTCGTCCCCTTCGGTGTTGAACAACCAATGGGTTCCACTTCCAGTGGTGGGCGCTGCATTGGGGCTGTTAGTCTCGACCCGGGTAATCGTCATCGCATCGAAATCCGTGGCATCTTTCACATCAAGTGTCACCTCTGCCAAGCCATAATGCAGCCGGCCCTCGCCATCAACAGCACGTGTTTCCTCGGTTTGACCCTGGCTATGGAGCATCCCAGTACGCATCATGGCACCACCCGTACGCACGGTGACATCTGGCCCAATTTCGACATTGGCGAATGTCATCTGCATGGCATCGATGGTCTGCGTTGTGCCAGATGCACCATCGAAGATCACGGTACCGCCACGAGCATTGAAGTTGCCCCCCTCCTGCACAAGATTACCGCCAAGGGCAATGTTGTGGTTGCCAGTCGATGTATCTAACACACCATCTTTGAGGGTTAGGTTGCCTGCCACATGCAATGGTGACAAGAGCCGTACACCACCAGCTTCAGTCTGGATCGAATTCAGGGCTGGCGAATCCGCTGCGGCAGCAGAGACTTGCCCCAACTTTCCAGAGGCCAGTTGTGCGATCTGTTCTGGCGTAAGGGCCACATTGTAGATCAGCACATCATCGATGGCCCCTTGGAAGAAACGGTCGCCACCATCGGCTCGTCCACCGATGGCCCACCCGCCGTTAACGAGTAGAGAACCTGTGTTCGCTGGCTGCGCCGCGATCGCGACACCATTGCGATAGAGCCGCCAGGTTGTGCCATCATACGTCCCAGCCAAATGGACCCAGCTATTTAGATCAGCAGGTGGTGCTGGGGCCATAGCTGCATAACGTACACCATCCCACGATCCAATTTGGTAGTTGCCGTTGACGATGCGGAAGGCAACCTCACCTTGAGGCGACAAGCTGTAGCCATGGGACAGAACACTTTGGGTGCCATCGAACGTCTCTGGATTGATCCACGCGGCCAGGGTGATAGCGCCCTCGAAGTTAAGCAGACCCGGATTACCCATGACCACACGTTGATTGGTGCCATTGAAGTGCAACGCGTTTGCGCTCGCCGGTGAGCCTGCCACCACGGTTGCGCCCTCGACGTCTCCATTAGTGCCGTTGGTCGTGACATCTGGCGTCACGCCATTTTGCTGCTCATCCAGCGGCCAGAAACCGACCAACCCACTGCTGCTGTTGCGGAAGACGACATGGTTGAAGGTCAATCCAGCCGCGTCGACAAACTGGTCGCTGCTGCCGGTGAAGTAAACCGTGCCGTTGTGGGCGGCAAAGTCACCGCCGTTGGCAAAGAGATCGCCATTGATGGTCACGCGGTGGCTATTGGTTGCATCCACATCGAGTTGATAGCCATTGAGGACCAGATTGCCATCGATCCCCAGCGGTTGCCCGAGCGTGATGGTACCGATGTTTCCTGCAGGCGATTGCCCCGCGGCCAGGAGAATCACATCGTTGGTCGATAGCGCACGATCATAGACATACAGGTCATCCAAGCTACCGGGCCATAGATCCACGGGGGTGCTGCCGTTGATAGCCGTTGCCGCACCGATCATGATGGGATCCGTCGGATTGGGCAGGCCATCCCCACCACCTGCCACTGTTTCCGCCACCGCACCGTTGACATAGAAGGTAACAGTGTTGTTGCTATCCAGCACAGCCACAACGTGCGTCCAGGTATTGAGCGGTAGCGCAATGGTGGTCGAGTCATAGTTGAGGCGACCGTACAGGGTGAAGCGTAGGCCATTCTCCAATGTGCCAAAGCCCCAGCCCACATTGCCGTTACGCGCTGTCGAGATCATGCGCTGGCTCCCGGTGAGTTCGGTCGGATAGATCCAGCTCGCCACACTAAAGTTGCTTACCAGTTCGCCAAGCTCGCCAGCCACTCCCAGTGTGACAAAATCATCAACGCCATCAAAGGTAAGAGAGCCAGCATTGTTGGCCAATTGTGGCCCATCACTTTGCCAGAGAGGCGAACCTGTCAACGTACCCGCATTGCGATTGCCCGATGCATCGTGAACGACCGTGCCACCGCCTTCATTAAATTTCCAGTAGCCCAACGCTCCCAAGCCAATCTGGAAATCATAGAGAGGCGGTGTCGTGAGCATCTGGTTCCCTTGTGGATTCATCACGACGCGTCCTGTACCTGGTGTAAAGTTACCACCGACACTGTTGAAGGAACCAGTCACAAGGAGGTGGCCACTTTCCAGATCGACTGCCCCACCGCTTTGTTGGAAGTCGCCATTGACGGTTATATGCCGTTCCCCAAAGCGCAGGGTGCCACTGAAGCCAGCATCGATGGTGAGTGCAGTGACAATTGCATCCACATCCAGCAGAATTTGGCCGCTGGTGCTGTTACCAAAGCGTACGCTATCAACCGCGGTTGGCACGCCATTGGGTGACCAGTTGGCCGCGCTGCTCCAATTGGTATCACCTGCGCCACCGTCCCAAACATAGGCAATGGATTGGGTAGGCGGCGTGCCCGTAACAGTTAGCTGATATGTTCCGTAGGTGCCGATGTTGCCCGCCAGATCCTGGGCCTGCACAATCAACGTATAGGCTCCTGGCACCTGCAACTCGGGACGCAAGCGCCACGTGATCCCATTCTGTTCCGCGGTCGCGCTGCTTGGTGCGCCTGTTGGACCTTCAATTGTGACAAAGACGCCAGCCACGCCACCACCATCTGTAACAGTCCCTTCCAGAATAGACGCGGAGGGATCTGCCAGATAGGTACCCAGATCGAGGGTCTCGACCGCAGTATTAACCTCTACCACAGGTCGCACGGTATCGAGCTGGTAGGTCAGTACAGTGGACACAGAACGGTTGCCGACTACATCCAGCCCAACGATGGTTGCCGTCTGCGTAATGCCATCGGCTTCGACCAGTGGCAGTTCGGCACCCCAAGCTGATGTGGTTGCACCTGGCTCATTCACCATCACTACCGTACAACTTAGCATACCATCAAGACAAACTTCGACCGCCTGCCCACCCCTGTCATCCGTAAGCAAACCAGAGAGCAAGCGATCTGCTGTGCTTAGATAGCCATCTGCCAGATTGTTGCTGACAGCGGTATCCAGCGTGAGTGAAGGTGGCGTGGTATCAACGGGAACAGTCACAGAGGCACTGTAGCCACTGGTGTTGCCGTGAATATCTGTGGCTCGGGCACGCAGGCTGAACTGCGTGACACCGGCCAAATTGGTTGGCTGCCAGCTACAAGTCCAGGCACCACTGATGGGCATGGCCAGTTCACAGGTAACCGTTGTGGTTCCGCCAGAAGGTTGGGCAGTCGCTTCGATTTGGATCTGACCAACGCCCGCTAGATCCTGAACCGTGCCGCCGATCTGGTTATCGGGACCAATGAGAACAGGATAATCGATGGTTGGCGCGGTTGGTGGCTGGTTGTCAATCGCATGTAGCGACCAGAACCAATCGTAGAGGCCGTGAACATCATCGGCAATGGCTACCAGCAATTGTGCGCTGTCGCCGCCAGTTACCGTCGCCGTGAATTGTTGCTCACCACTTTCGCCTGGGTTTAGATCTGGCAGATTGATGGTGCTGCCCCCGTTGACACTAAGCCCACTGACCGCGTTCAGATTCAATTGAATATTGGTGGCTGGTGCCGTACCATTGTTTTCGTAGCGTACAATGAAGGTCAGTTGGTCACCATTGCCCACTTGGGCTGGCGTTGCGCCAAGCTGCTCCCTCATCTGCGCACTGATGGGCTGTCCTGGTGTGAGCAGATCGAAGCGACCCGAGCTAAGATACTCTACGCCAACCCCATCAACACTCTCAATCTGTACCGACAGATCGCTATCTTGCCAAACACCTTCCGCCGGGCGAATGCCGCTGCCCAACGAAGCAAAGCGCAGTTGTTGTGTCAACGCCAGTTGCAGAACGTCAGCACCTGCGATCGAACCGTTGGCAAGACGCGGGCTATTGAGCGGGTTACGATCGGGGACCGATGACCAGAGCGTGAACGCGTCCTCGTCGCTGGCAAAGGCAACCAAGCCCAAGCTACTGCTGGCGGGTGTGGTTATTCCCAGCCAAGCAAAGGGCAGACGTAGATCCGTGCGTCCACCGCCAAAGCGGAAGTTGTCCGTAATGGTGCGCTCTTGTGCCCAGTTGTTGCCATTGGCTTTGTAGAGCAAGGCGGTTGTACTATCTTGCACCCAGACCATGTACTCTGCGCCAAAGGTCGGACCGTTGAGCGTCGGGAGTTGGACGCTGCGGCCATCGTTAAAGGGATTTAAGGCTTGGCTTGCGCCGCCGCCCGCCGTATCCAGATAGATGAAGAGATCCCCATCATGGTTCCAGTTGGCTCCTTCCCAAAGCAAACGCAGCGCCGTCTCATTCCAGCCCGTGTAGAGCTTTTGGACATTACCACTGCTATCCTGGCTGTTCGAGCGGTCAGCACCAACCTGAGCATAGCCACTTGTTGCCCATCCTTGATAGGCCAGATCATCGATGAGATCTGGTGTGGCGGGGCTGTCAAAGTAGAAGGGTCCAACGTCATAGCCCTGCTGGTTGCCCACATTGTCCTCAATGATGAGATGGGCATAGCGTAGCTGACCTTCTGTGAAACTGGAGACATGGCGTTCTGGTTCGCTGGGGGAGCGAGCGATCAATTGGTCAGCCGGCTGGGTTGGTGCGCCTGTCCAGCCAACATAGTAACTGTTGAGGCCGCTGCCGTCGCTGCTGCCGGTCCACTCCATGACAACCTGCGGATTTGCCACACGGAGCGGCTGAGCAGGGGCAATCGGTGTGCCGTCGGCCAGAGCAAAGCTGATCTCGACAGGATCAGGTGGCGTTGTGTCAACGAGTATCGTGCCGGTAGCTTGCGCAGTCCGACCACCGCGATCTGTCACCGTAACCGTTACATCGTGGCTGCCACCATCGATATTGGCGTTGCCTGGCTCCCAGTAGAAGCGCCATTCACCTGAGGTTGTTGGCAGCCACGCCCGTCCTTCGGCTGGTGCGCCATTGATCTGGAGATCGATCTGCTCGACGCTGACCGCTTCATTGACAGTCCCGGAGAAGATGACATGCTCAAAGCCATTCAGATCGGCAGTCGATAATGCTCCTGCTGCAAGCGTAATCGTTGGTGCTGTTGCATCAACCCACAGAACATGATCAAAGTCGCTCTCATACTCTCCATTGGCCGCGACCGAATAGTGGACGCGTAGATGGTACTTACCTTCTGCTGGTGGCGTCCATGTGGTAGACCAGTTGGCAGGAGGATTGGCTGTCTGATAGATGATCTCGTCATTGGCATAGAGTGTTAGTCCAGACGAGCCGGGAGGTCCATCGACAATCCCGCTGATGGTGACGGGTGCCGTTGATGTATGAACTGTCTCATGGGCAGGGCTGGTCACCGCAGCATAGAGATTGGGATTGGCTGGTAGTGTAAGGGTTTCGTTGACAGAGGTGGTCGTGCAATGGCCCAGTGTGTCACAGACCTGTAGCGTGACGTTGCCACTTTGTACGCCAGGCACGGTACAACTCGGCGTCAGACGCACCAAGCGTGGCTCACCATCAGCACCATCTGTCCACCAGGGCGCATCAAGGAAGTGTCGATCCTCGCTGTTCACTGCACAAACAAAGGTTAAGCTGTTTTCGTCTAGGTTCAGGTCAGAGATATCGGCGCTGTAGGTCGTGTAGCGAGCCGACGCAATACCACCATAGACAACGGAGATGGTTGCTTCTGGTGGCTTGGTATCGATTTCGCCCTGCCACTGACGCCAGTCACGGCGATGATTGTTGCGATTCCCCGCAGCGTCTTCCCCACGTACGTGGATCTGGTAGACATTCTCCAGGTCGGCTGGGAGCGGGAATGACCAATTAGCGGTTGAACCGTTACTGGTAACTTGGTCAATCGGTCGCCAACGTTGGACAAGTGCTGAAATGTCGGTGGCGCTGAGTGGTACGCCATAGATCTGCACATCATCGATGCGGCCATCAAAGTGGTTGGTTATCGCGGTTGAGCCGTTCTGTGTGTAGGCACCGATCATCAGTCGATCCACCAGATTGGCAATGCCAGGGGCTGTATGGTCGACCGTGGCCCGTTCGACACCATCTACATAAAAGGTGACATGGTTGGTTGACGCGTTTTCAACTGTCATCACCGCGGCCACATGATGCCACTGACCACTCTGCAACCCCAAGTTGGGGGCTGCATATTTGTGAACGTTGAAGGTAGTGAAGAAGAGCCCGTTATTCTCTGTGGCAAAGGTAAAACCGCTGTTGCTGTTGGTACGGGCGTGGCCCACGATCCGCTGTACACCCGTGACACGATCAGGTCGAATCCAGGCGGCAACGGTCAAACCGGTCTCTGCCAGCGCACCGATGGTCGCATCGGGTGCAGCATAGACAAAGTCATCAGCACCATCAAAATTGAGCGCATTGCCATATTGGCCGTCAGCACCCGGCTGTGGGCAGTGATTGTCATCACAGCGCAAGAGATGGGCTGCAATGGAAACATCTTCAAAGCTCCTGGCACGGCTATCTTCATCAAAAGGTGCATGGAAGTACAGTGTGTCCAGAGCAGCGACCGATTCCAGTGGTACAAAGGCTATTTCTGCCTCACTCACGCCTGCTGCCACTGTGCCCGGATCGGTCATGAGGCCGTTGATGGTCATCGTATCGTTGATGGCCTCGACATCCTCCAATGCTGGGATTGCGGCGATGGGTGAGCGACCATCGACATTGATGGATTGCTCCAACACAGTCAAGTTGCCACTGGGTTCAGCGTTGTCGGTCGCACGCACCGTTGTTTGGAAGGTCATCGCAGGATCTGGCGATGCACTTTGTTCATTGCTGCCACCAAAGATCGGGTACGCGACAGCCCAGTTGCCTTCATCAATTGAAATCGCTCCACCAACACCTGGCACCACCTCAACGGTGGCAGCACGAATCCCAGCGGAATCATTGGCTGTACCACTCAGGTCGATGGCCAATTGCCCGTCCCCATTGCGGTAGGGAACGTAGATGTCATTGGCGGGTGCGGTCAGCGCGACCTGGGGCATGGAGCTATCCAGGTTGATCGTTGCTGTACCGTTACCCACATTGCCAACTGTGTCTGTGGCCTGAACGGCAATCGTGTGTGAGCCACTGCCGTTGGGTGCTGTCCAACTAATCGCCCATGAGCGGCCCGACCCAACGATGGGAACACTTTGGCCATTGATGGTCGCCTGAACATCAACAACGCTGGAGGAAGGATCGTCGACGGTTAACCCGATGATGACTGTACTGCCCGGTACCACTGCGTTTTGTGTGCTATCAAAGGTAATGGCTGGCGCATCGCCATCAACAATCAAGCGGGTCGATTCAGTGATGTCAAAGCTACCGAGAGGGGGATTCTGTTGATTCAAGCGCAACTCTGCACCATACAATTGAGCGCCGCCCGTTGTCACTCCACTACTGCCCGATTGAGCGGCTGCCACCAAACAGGTCTCGTTTGCACAAGAGAGGGTAGCGCTGCTTGGCTCAACCCTGGCAGGCCATTGCAACGTCTGCTGTGACCGTACGTCCAGGTTTGGTGATAGGGCTTGCACTTGGGAAGATGCGAATCCTATCCAGTAGACAAGCCAACCATCCGTTTCAGTGCCTTCATTGATCTGCATGTAGCTCGCTTGGGGGCGTGTATTCAGATGCAACCCAGAACCGATCAAGACTGTCTGCGGACTGGGTCCAAATTCGTTGATGCCACGTGCCCAAACTCTGAGGAATCTATCCACATAGACGATGAGAGATTGGTCGCGCACGGGATCATAAGCAACGTCTGGTCGGCGATAGATCCCGCCATTGGGCGTTAGCGGCTGGCGTGAACCAATTGTGTAAGCGGGGCCCGGTTCCACATGGAAGGCATAGATATTGCTCTCGTTACCGCTGCTATTCACATGCTGCCAAGCAATGAGATAGTCACTGTTCGTGGCGGTAATCGCTGGAAATAGATTGCGCGACATGGTCCCGGAATTTGCGTCGAACAAGTTGAACTGCCGAATCGCTCCCAATTGCCCATCAAGTGTCTCGGTAAAATCGTCATTTGCAGCAAGGCCATCCACCGTGCGTGCCGTGAGGTCAATGCGGCCATCGGCGTACTGCTCCGACCAGACCACCAGGAAATCTTGGCCGTCAGAGGCTGCGACGGGGAACAGTTGGTGGCCGTTGGGTGTTGGTGCAGAGATGCGTGTGGAAAGCAGCGGTGCGCTCAACTCGCCTCCACGGTAAAGTGTGCCATAGACCTGTAACGATTGATTAGGCTCTCGGGCCGACCAGACAATCAGACAGTGACCATTGTTGTTGCAGGCCACACCGGGCGGGTAGTTGGCAATTTCCTGATCACTACCCACGTTGATGTCTCCACCAAGGTAGATCGGATCGTTGAACTGAGAGCGGCCAAAGAATCGCGGTTGTAAAAAGGCGTGCCACTGGCCACGGCGAATTGTGGAAACCAAGGCTCCATTTGCGTCACTAATCGTGCTGGCTGTCGTTTCTTCTGAGGTCGCCAATCCAACAACGATCTGTTCCGCAGCGGTACGTACAGCAGCTACGGCCGTTGGTAGATGGAACGAACCGACCGTCCCCAACCGATATGTATCGATGCCACTACCTTGTTCCTGTAGCCACGCCCATTCGGCTAGCGTACCCCGCCGCAGTTGGGCATTGACCTGGCTAACGATATTCACGTTGCCAGATGGTCCCTGAATGTTTTGTTGGCGCGTCTCGATAGCATTTTCATTGCTGGTTAACAAGATGGTTTGCTGCTCGGCGCCACCGCCAAATTGTCCCGGATAGGTGGTATTAAGACTGCCCTCGACAAAGAATTCGTTGGGGCTGCTGTTCTGGAGCGCGGCTTCATAGGTTACATTTTGGCCGACGGCCACGATACCATCAGCATCATCAATCGTGTGCACCATGCTGACAGGACCAGCATTCGGTACGCGGGGGTGGAAGGGAAAGGCCGCTGGATCTCCCATATAGAGCGACCGTTCGATCCCATCGCTCATGCCATCACCGTCGCCATCGCTCTGCAACGGATCGGGGTAGACGCGGGTGATACGACCGGGCGCAAATTCGAAGTCCCAACCGGCAACTTCCACATTGTCATCAAGACCATCACCATCAGTGTCGCGTTGAGTTGGATTGGTGCCCAAGCGAATCTCCTGAGCATCGGTCAGCAAGTCACCATCGGTGTCACTTTGTGTGGCGTCAAGCGCGAACCCACCGTTGCGGATGCCCACTTGGCTTTGTGCGATCTCAAAGCCATCAGGCAACCCATCGCCATCTGTATCCCAGCACAGGCCGCTACATTCATCAATCGTGTCATTGGGATCATTGCCCCCGCGATGGCGACCGATGAGACCATCGCCATCGTGATCATTGGGTGGCCGCATAAAGGACCAAGTCCGCACGTCGTAGAACTCGTCCAAGGTAGCGGGGAATACGTCCAAATAGAGGTTGTTGGTCAGATTGACAGAGAGGCTATCGATTACTGTATTTTGGTCGCAACCGGTGAAGTCGTCGCACTGATAGCCGGTAAGGGCGTACCCAAAGTTGACAAAGAGCCGCGGTGCAAAGTTGATACGTGCTTCCAAAGGCACATCTGTTGAGAGTTCGCCTGAATTGGCCGTGCCTCGGTAAAGTGGGACAGAAACGCCGCTTCGTTCGTATCGATCAAATTCATTGAGCATCCATTCGTTGCGCATTTGGCCTGGCGCAGCGTCAACAGAAAATTCGCTTTGGGCGAGTTCATACTGAAAGGTGTTTTGACGGAATGAATACTCGCTATATCTGCGGGCGAGATCTCGGTCCGCGGGTGTGGTGTTTTCGATCTGAGTTGTAATCACGGTGGAAACACGGACGGTTGAACCATCGATCAGCTGTTGGCGATGAGCCAATGGCTGTAGATCAAAGCGACCGATATTGATGTTAAGCCCCTCTTCATCGGTACGGATGAAGGTGTCTCCCGATATTCCGGTAAAGAAGTTGGCAATCGTCCCACTGATGCTGAAGTCGCAGATGTCCACACCAAACTGGCAGAGGGCAAAGAGCAACCCATCGACAATGCCGACAACCGCGGCAACGATTGCGCCAGCAACGGTTAAACTCAGCAAGAAGAAGAGGACCGTGATAATGGTGGCCGCAATGGTTTGCGCCAATAGGATATTGAATGCAGCATCACCAGGTCCAATATCGTTAGAGACCACCTGATAGACGAAGAGTCCCCAGATGATCCCCTGACTAATGATCAAACCAATGGCCGATGCTGCGCTACTCCCCCCAATCAGCCCGACGCGGCCGGTGAGCACATTTACCGTGGCACTGCCGACCGTTTGTGCACTGTTTTGAACTAAATTTGCCACGGCACCATGAATTGCAAAGATCGCATCGACGATATCGGATAAAATGGAGGAAGCTATAACGAAGAGGGTGCCGACCCCAGACAATAGCGGATCGTCAATGAAGGTGCCTGCAATCGTTAAGATGCTACCTGCAACAAATAACGCTGCACTCAGGGTATTGATTCCAAGTGCTCTGGCGTCGGTTGATTGATCTATCGGCCCAATGTTCCGCAAAACGTTTGTGATGTCACTGATGAGCCCTCCCTCACCGATTTGCTCATCGCTAAGCAAGGACATGCCTAGCTGGGCAATACGGGGAAATTGCTCGGTGGGGACTTCGAGAATCAGTTCCGTGACAATGGTCAGCAGTGCACCTTCAAACGGTGCGATCACGTCGATTGCACCGTTTGCTTCCGCAATGACCTCGTCCACTTCAGCGGCAGAGGTCAGAATCGCATCACCAAAGGCGATGAGCCGACCATGGCCAAACTGGAGGCGGCTGTATAACAGTTGGGCGAGAAATAGTTGACCTGCTGTTAGATTGGGATCTTGCCCTGCTGCCGCTTGGCTATAGCGTCGTTCCAATTCCTGGGCATAGAGTTCAGGTGCCACGGTACGCCATTGATTGGCTGATTGATCAAAGGTATAAGGTGTCCAACTCAGGCTGGAGTAGGTCTGTAATGGCGTGCCCGGCCCCATGTTTAAGCTTACCCGAACTCCTTTGGTTTGATTGGTATTGGTATTGAGCTGACGGGTATAACGATTATCCTCATCCAGCGCGTCGAGATTGAGTGAGCGGAAATGCTCGGTACGGGCAAAGAGCAGCGTCGGATCATAGGAGGCCGTACCAAACGCCTGATTGAGGATCCCTTCGGTAATAGTGCTGGCGGTCAGTACCAACGATTCGTCTTGATGGCTAAATTGTTGGGTCTCCACGCCAAACCGATTACCGAGCCCCCAACGTTCGGTCTCGCTGACCCCGTTGTTGGTGGAACGGTCAAAACGTCGTCCAATTTCCGCGATCGTGATATCACGCTCGCCATTGCCAATACAGGCCCCATCGATCACCTGTTCACAATCGCGTGCCGCGATGAAAGTCTGATCCAATCCATTGGCGAGCTGGGCCAGGTAGCGATCATCTTCTACGTTATCATCTACCGCCGGATCCTCATAGGCGATGGCCTGCTCAACGCCATGATCTTCGCGTACGTTAAGGCCAGTCAGATGCCACTGATCATAATAGGTTTGCACAATCTGGGGTACATTAGCTTCCAAATCGATACAGTTACCAGCTGTATCCGTTTCATGACAGAGATCGTTGAGCATCTGTAACGCCCAGACCAAGTTCACCCGTTGGGTGGACCAGGAACCCGTGGCCAGGTAGATCATCTTGCCATAAAAGGCGACGCGTGCATCGGTATCGGGATCGGTGACCATCTGCAGCGGAACATACGCGACCTGCCGTGAACCACTGTTGTTTAATGGGCGCACGGAGATCCCATAATTGTCCAGCACGTCCTGCGGTGGCAAATTATTTAGATAGCCAAGTTCGATCTCCAGCATGGGGATCAGCCTGAGATCACCGTTGGCCCCGGGTGACATCATACAATTGCCGTTGGTGGCTGCTCCGCCGGATGTCTGGCAGAGATCAAAAAAGGTGACACCATCGTGATCCTGCACCTGGCCAAAGCGGTCAGGTGCTTCGGCAACGCCATCGCCATTGATATCGGTGCCGGGCCAATCCAGCACATTGTAGGCGTACCAGAGGCGATCGGGATTGGTTGGTTGGATCTGAAACTCGACGTAGGCGTAGCTGTCGGCCATGAGCCCATCGACGTTTAGATGGAAAGGGGCATCCTCTGTGAACGTAGAGAGGGTGCCATTGTTGTTGCGTAGCACCTGATTGGGAGAGGAGTCGACGCGATCGGGAACGCCATCACCATCATTGTCGATGTCGCGAAAATCGGGTGTACCGTCGTTATCCAGATCAGGATCGGCTGCGTTCCACTCGATACCATCACCCAAACCATCCAGATTGGTATCTGGCGCGTTGGGATCGCTGTACCACCGTTGTCCTTGGTACAACATGCCCGCTACTTCTTCGCAGTCGGTGAGCAGATCGGCGTCACTATCCGCTTTGTCGACGGCGGTGCCCAATAACGCTTCCTCAGCATCGCTCAAGCCGTCACCATCGGTATCTCCTGCAATCGTCGCATTGCAGTCGGGTGGGGCCCCTTGTGCTTGCATCATCGGAAGTGCCGCAAGGCTTGGCAAGTTGTTGACCGCAAGGTGGGTTGTGTCTGCAGATGCAGCCCGTGGCTGCAACGATTCTGCTAAGGCTTGCCGCGATTGTTGGGCTTGATGTTCCGCGGCGCGGGCCGACTGGGCAGTCAAAAACCGCACCATGTGATGATTCTGCAGGAGGGGCGTCCCAATGAGCGAGGCGACTACAGAGAAGACAACAGCATGATAGACGGCGCGTCTTTGTCGAAAGCGGATAAGGTAAAGGACGGATATGGCAAAAAGAAGCAAGAATCCTAGTACCTGAACCATTGAACGTATCGCCTGCCAGGTTGAGGCGTCTGCTAGAAGATTGTTGGTCTCAGCTACGATGCCGCCCAGGATGCTGCTGGCGGAGCTATTGACGAAGCTGGTCAACGTTCGCTCAATGGCTACATTCGCCGCTTGAAGTGGTAGCACTTTGGGGAACCCAGAGAAGTTGACGGTGATATCGGCTTTTGTACTGTGGCTTCCTTGGCTCTGGGTTGTACTGTTTTGGGCAGGAAAATGGAGTTGCAAAACTTGGCGTAGTGGCAACCCTCGGCCATCGATCCAGAGTTCACCGGTACCAGTCATCTCGACATATTGGGTCGGCAATTCCAACGTGATGCCGTGGGGCAGTTCCCCAGAGGAGCGTAGCTGTTCTGTTAGCTGTTGATGAACGTGTCTGGCGTAGCGTGGGCCATCAATTTCAAAGGTATAGCGCGTAAAGGTGATACCATTACGGGTCTCTTGCCCATGCTCTTGGATCGCTTTGGCAGCGACCAAATAAGTCAAAAAGTCACCTTCAGGCGCAAAGAAGCCGGTAAAATTGTCGATGGTCTCCCATGCACCCTTGCCACGTCGGGCACGTGCCTGCTCACCATCGACCTCAATTTCAGTCGCGCTATCCGGATCAAGCACACTACCGTTCTGCGTCCAAAGCTTCAGCCGCAGTTGTTCATCAGGAAGATTGGTATCACCTTCCAGGTAGTAGGCATACTGGCGGCTGCGTTGTCCCACATTGGCAACACTTAACGTAGGGATAGATCGCTGCACAATGTCGGCAGAGAATGTATAGGTGCCTGCATCCTGGACCCGTTCCCAAGCCTGCTTCATTGCTTGACGGGCGGTGAAATGCTCGGTTGTGGTTTCAATGAGAGAGCGGACTGGCATTAGAAAGCGCTGCGGAGTATAGTCGCTTGCACCATGTTCAGTAGAAGCACTTGGTTCACTATTCTGTTGTTGACTATTTAGTGATAAAGAAGATTCCGATTCAGCCGTATGAGCTGGGCTTGCCAAGCTCCATATACAGATACACAACGTAAAGAAAAGGAGAATCCAAAGAAAACGTTTAACACTGCGGGCTGCCTTCTGGGTAGTCATAATACACCTCCAAGGTGCTCATCTATACTTGGCCCCTGTCATAGATGCGAATAGTCAACTACAGTAAAACCATATCGAATGATTCTCTTTGTGAAATGGGCATTTCGCCACCTACGGTTAACCACACGATAATCAGGTATCCTACGACAACAATCGACTTCGAAATATGGGGAAGGGTCGTCTAACTCACTACTTGTTCAAGCGCTTAAGGTGATTTCAAAAAAATAAAATATCCGTCAAGCATAGATATTTATTCTTCTGGAGATAGCCTAGCGGGCTACCGTTTGCAATCCGTTTGTAAAACGCTAGAGATATCATTCTGCCTGAGAAGACAAGCAGGAACTGATCAATGCAGGCATTGCTAATGGTTGATGGGAATGCTGATTGTTCATGAGGTTGTAGAAGCCGGGCCGATGATGCTACGGGGTTTGGCAAGTGGATAGATTTGACAGAATGTTCATAATGAGAATAATCAACATGGTGCTCTGCATCGCTATCTTAATCATGCTCGGTTGCGTGCATCTGGACGCAACGGCAAAGGAAGGAGGCAATCATGGCTAGAGTAACTGGAATCGGCGGCGTGTTCTTCTTGTCGCGAGGTAAGGGGAAGAACCTGTCATCATGGTACGAAAAGCACCTAGGCATGGGGCTCGAAGAATTTGGGGCAGCCATACTCAAGTGGGAAGATGATACTGCTGAGGACAAAGGGCTGACGGTATGGCACGTCGCAGACCGGGACAGTGATTGGTTTAGTCCCAGCGAATCGACCTTCATGATCAACTACCGCGTAGATGACTTGGAGGCGATGGTTGAACAACTGACCGCAGCGGGCATCGACATACTACAAGGCCCAGAGTATCACGAAAACGGAGTATTCGCTTGGATAATGGATCCCGAGGGCAACAAAATTGAACTTTGGGAACCAAAAATCTGGGACGAGAAGAATAAAAAATAATCCTGGGTGGCACGGAGTTGGTTGATGGGCTTCAGCCCAACTTCTGATCAGGCTTCAAGGGTGACTATCCGGATGACCCAAACCTAAAGAACGGCCAGGCTCCCGTAGAACGAACGCACATTGGTAATGGTATAACGAATTCTGTGTAAAATTCCAGGCGCTCTGAGCAGACACGTCCTCTATTTCGCCTTTTACACAACCATCGTTATACGACCCATTGGTCGGGGGCTGACTATAGAGCGTCGACCATGTGAATTCATCTAGGGTCTTAGCGCTTGTACCCGGGTTTACCTAAGCGACGAATCTGCCAGATGGTTAGGCGGCACCTGGTAGATTCGAACGCGAAATAGCGTACCCAATCTTTGGTTGGCCGAGCGTGATTACCGCTACATAACGGTGAAAGTGGCCTTCACTTCTTCACTCTCCCGATACCCGATCCGAATGGCTTTGGCACGAACTGTAAAGTGCTTAATCGCATCGTCTGCAGACGTCAACTGCAACGGTTCATGATGGAGCTGCCAATGAGGTTCATCTCCCTCATCCAAGGTATAGGCAATAGACGCGCCCTGGGTACTACTCTGCATCTGTAAAAGAATGGGGCCTTCAAATTTGCCACCGTCGTCACTCTCTTCTATGCCCCAATTTTCTTGGTAGTCATTGCTTTCCACCCCATTGTTGGCTTGGTCAATGTGCTTTCCCCCACCCAGCACAATAAACATGGGGGCATGGGTTGTAGGCTGTTTGCCGGTAGGAAGCATCTGCCCCACCATCACATCCTCGGGAACCAATCCAAGATCGCCTACCTCGTTTTGCCACGTTGTGACGGCATTCCTTAGACGAACAAGCTCATCTGCATAGGCAGGATCCCCGGCCAAATTGTTGATCTCGTGAGGGTCGGTTACTGTATCGTATAGCTCTTCTACTGGCCGCTTGGTGAACATCTGTAGTTGGGGACCGGTCAATTCACCAGCGGCATGGAGACGCCACATCTCCTGCATAATGGGGTGGATATTCCGGTATCTGTTGTACCGCAGCTTTGGCTCTTCTGGGTGGTAGTGGCGCAGATATTTAAAGCGCTGATCTCGTCCTGCCCTGGTTGTGTCATACATCTCATCATAGCGATCTCGGGCGGCGAAGATGTACTTGCGCGGCTCAGCCTTTTGAGACCCCAGGAATGCCTCTCCTTGAATGTGATGAGGAATCTCTACCCCACAGATGGAGAGAATGGTTGGACCGAGATCCACAGTACTGACCAACTGATTGCTGACCGTACCTGGTGTCAAATGACCTGGCCAGCGTACAATCATGGGGCTGCGGATTCCCGAATCATAGGGCCAGCGCTTGCCTCGGGGCATAGGGCCGTGGTCGGTCCAGATAAAGACGACTGTATTATTGTCGAGATCATCTTCGGCCAACTCGTCTAGAATCTCCCCCAAACGTTGATCGTTAAATTCAATATTAGCATACATTCGAGCCATGGACTCCCGTACTTTGGCCGTATCTGGAAAGTATGGCGGCACGTCAATCGCATCCAGATCAAATTCTCGCTCAGACCACTTGTCTTCCCACATCTGGCTTTCATGGGTTTTGGTGAGGTTCCACACCGCAAAAAAGGGCTGTTCGGGATCAGGGCGGTTTCGCCAGTGACCGCTGGTGCTGCAATCATCCCAAGCGGTAATGGGCGAGTTGAACTGGTAATCTGTCTTGGCGTTATTGGTACAGTGGTAGCCAGCGGCGCGAAGATACTCGGGGATACACTTGACGTAATGGGGGATCACGGCTTCATAGTTATGAGGAAAGTTGGCATAGGATTGACCCGTTCCTGTTCGGTGGTGATGGGTGCCGATAGATATGGGATACATACCTGTAATGACCGCGCTGCGAGCCGGGCCACAGACTGGGGCCGTAGAGAATGCATGGCTCCACAAGGTCCCTTCTGCGGCCAACTTGTCCAGATTCGGCGTATTGGCAATAGGATCGCCGTAGCAACCAAAGTATGGATAGCAGTCTTCAAACGAGACCCATAGGATGTTGGGTGATTGATTCATTGGTTCCTCTTGAGGGAATTGTCCCTAAATTTGTCTTTCTTTGTCTCTACCCATGCCGACCCCATTGTGCTATGCTCACCTCCATGAAACCTTTCGTAACAGTTAGGGCTGCATTTTGGGGTGGGCTTCTCTCAATTGCCCCTATTCTCTTTGGTGTGGTCCCATTTGGTTTGGTCTATGGTGTATCGGCAACTGAAATTGGCCTAAGTCCATTAGAAGGGCTAGGTATGTCTCTCCTGCTCTTTGCTGGGGCAGCTCAGTTCGTAACGGTGGAACTACTGCGGACTGAAACGTCATCCTGGATCATTCTAGGCTCCATTGCTATTGTCAATTTGCGTTTTGTCGTCTACAGCGCCTCCCTGGCATCCTATTTTAGCCCCTATTCTTCCTTCTGGAAAACCATTGCCAGTTATGTGGTGACCGATGAGCCATATGCGCTCTCCATTGCCTACTTTACTGAGCATCCCCAGGCACCCCACAAGCTGTGGTACCACCTAGGACACGGCTCAGGGCTATGGCTTGTTTGGATACTCTCTAGCGCGTTTGGGTTACTGGTCGGCAGCGTTATTCCTGAGGAGTGGTCACTAGAATTTGCCAACTCGCTCATGTTTATTGGGTTACTAATCCCGGCCATTACAGGGCCGACCTTGGTGGTCGTAGGCGTTGTTGCTGGGCTTGTAGCGCTCATGGCTGCACCTCTGCCCCACAACATTGGTTTTGTCTTAGCAGTTCTCTGCGGCATTGTCGTTGGCGTATTTTTGGAAAATCGGCCAATGGAGAACAAGTAAATAGGCGGTAAGCAAATTGGTGAATTGGAAACATGCGGCCTTGGTTCGAGAGAAACAATCCACACAAAAGAAGATAATATGAACCTCTGGCTGCTTTTTCTTTTGCTTGGCGGCATAACCCTGGTCCAAAGACTCTCCTTTATCCTTTGGTCCGAGCGATGGACCATGCCTCCGTGGCTAGGACAGGGACTACGCTATGTGCCCGTGGCTGTCCTTTCGGCCTTGATCTTGCCTAGCATCATGCGTGTGGATGGTGCTCTGACGCTCTCTCTCTTCAATCCAAAGTTGATTGGGGCTGTGGTAGCTGTATGCGTGGCTTGGCGAACGAACAATGTCCTATTAACCATCATTCTGGGCATGGCCATTTTCTGGGGCATTGAATCATTTCAGTGATGAGATTATCCTAAAAAGAATACCCGATGCGATCATCCATTGAGAAGCGTCTGGGCGAGAATTGTCTCGGCTACTTCCATTGTTTTCAGTGCATCGGCAAAGCAGGATGGAGGCTGAGTACCGCTTTTGACCGCGTCGATAAATTCGCGGTTTTTGGCCTGGAAGCCGCCAAAGATAAAGATTTCATCGCTACCTGCTACTTCCCGGGTATCATAGACAACCCCTGTTGTATCTCTGTCTGCATAGAGAACGCCCTTATCCTCGTGCTCAGCCTCAACGCAGATGCCCGGTGCGTGCATCTCGACCTTGAAGATACGTCGTCCGCTGGTCCAACTGTTGAGCATGACGCCGGTGGAGCCATTGTCAAAGTGAATCAGCGCCGAGATAAAGTTGATGTCGGGTGTACCGACTCGCTTGCAGTGGCTCTGAATCTCTACAACTTCAGCATCGCCATCAGGCCCACCACAGATCCAGCGTAGGGTGTCAATGGCGTGGACGCCGTCATCCATCATATGATCTCGGGCGTTGAGATAGGGTTTGGGCTCCCATTTGTAAAATGTACAGCCAGCGTGGGTAATCGGCCCTCGTTTTAGACACTCATTTCGCAACTGCACCACCATGGGCGATGTCCGCCGCTGAAAGCTAACCTGGGTGATGCACTTCTTCTGGTCTGCCAGATAAGCCAGTGATTGAGCCTGATGGAGGGTGATCCCCATAGGCTTTTCAATGCAGAGGTTCAATCCCTCATTTAGACACCAGGTCCAGATGTCATACATCATGTGAGGTGGACCCACCACGTAGGCCCCATCCGGTGCAATCTCTTCCACCATCTGGCGATAACTCGTGTAACGGCTTTCCACACCATACTGATCCGCCGTTGACTGCAGCCGCTCTGGATCCAAGTCACAGATAGCCGCAATCTCCACATCATCAAACGAAGCCAACGATGGATAATGGACTCGATTGGCCATGCCGCCAGCGCCGATCATGGCGATACGTACCTTGTTGCTCATAGTGCGCTCTCCTTTGGTTTTGTAAGGTTGTAGGGTTGTAAGGGGATTGTTCTCCTGTAGCTTATTCTTAATTATAGCACTGATTGTGCTTTCACTACAGAATCAGCTTTTGCGCTGGATACGACTTTGACCAACAGATGATGGCGCTTCAACTCGGTCTGTTATACGGGAGCTCGTTTCACTACACTAAAAGCTTGCTCGCACCAATTGTCTGTCATGGTCTATCAAATGGCATTCAATTTTCACTTATGTTTTACTTGTCACAGTAGACATTGGCTTGATTAGATTGTAGGGTTGGTCGAAGTTGCAGGGTCGTCTTTTCAGTTCGTTATTTCGCCACAACGACCTCTTCCCCAGCTACTTCTGGCTCCTCATCGGTAAGCTCTGCTGGGAAACCAGAGGCACGCAATTCAATCCCGCAGGCATCCTCTAACCGTTTGACAATCTGTGATGACCATGCTCGCGAACCATACTGCGCTTGACTATCCTTAAAGATGTCTATCACCAGCGGGGAAACTTCTAGCGGCACGTCGTGACGCTGGGCAAGGCTGTCGAAGAGGCTCATATCCTTTACGACCAGATCCATTGTAAAGTTGATATTGTAGCTGCCGTTTAGGATCACTTGGCTCTCTGCCTCATGCACGAATGAGTTGCCAGAGGAGATGCGAGTTGCCTCATAGTAAGATGGGAACGTGAAATAAAGGTGAAACCAACGTGAATGTCAGTGGGCAGTTGGCGATTTTTGCTCCATCCACTTTACTGACCTGCGTGCATCGCATTCTTACCCCTGAAGGGAAGATACACTCATTTTCTTCGTCCGGGGCGAGAAATTTTACGTGGTGTGGTATACTATGTTGATGAATTGTTTACCATCTGATGGTTGACCAATATATCTCACTGAAAACAATCCTATCGAGAACGCGACCCATATTTTTATGTCTTCAATCCAAGGTTCTCCACCTGAAGCACTACTTGATAAAATACCTGACAAACCATCTGATACCCCATTCACCATTGAGCCTATCTTTTCCCTTGCCTTCGGTGCAGATGAAATTCTGGCCGCTTTCAGTACAGAAAGTAGCACGGCCCAAACCTATCGCCTCCAGCTCATGGCCCATCGGCTTGATCTGGTGGCCGGTTTTGATGATCTGCTGGCGCTGGATGCCATCGATTTTACCCCCTTTGATTATCAGATTCGCGCGGCTCGCACAGCTTTACGGCGCTTTCGGGGTCGGGGCTTGCTCAGTGATGAGGTAGGGCTGGGCAAGACCATTGAAGCGGGGCTGGTTCTCAAGGAGTATCTGGTCCGGCAGATGGTACAGCGGGTGTTGATTCTGACCCCTCCTGGCCTAGTTGAGCAGTGGCGAGAGGAGCTGAACGTCAAGTTCGACATCCCCAACTTTGCTACCAGCAACGACGATGATTTCCGTGCCTTGGGGACAGAGGCGTGGACCCACTTTCCTCTAGTCATTGCGTCTTTGGCCACGGCAAGACGCTCTGAGCACCGCAAAGTAATTACCTCTGAACCATACGATCTGGTCATTGTGGACGAAGCTCATCATCTCAAGAATCGCTCTTCTGTCTCTTGGAAACTGGTTAATGAACTGCAAAAGCAATTTATTCTTCTGCTAACGGCGACTCCAGTACAGAACAGCCTCAACGAACTCTACAATCTAGTCACCGTCCTGAAGCCAGGCCAGCTTAAGAGTCCACGGGAGTTTCAACGAGAATTTGTGGTACGTGGAGATCCGCGTTTGCCAAAAAATCGAGGGCGTCTACGCGATCTGCTCAGCGATGTGATGGTGCGCCACTCACGAGGCCAGATTACCTTACAGTTGCCACCTCGTCGTGCACATACGGTTCAACTCCAGCTTGATGAGAGCGAACGTCAGATTTACGATGCTGTGGCCGACTTGAGCCGCCGTATGATAAAGGATGAGAAGGTCACTTCGGCCCACCGCTTTGGCATGAGAACCCTTCTGCGTGAGGCAGGTAGCTCGGCTGCGGCCACGGTTGGTACGTTGCGCTCTCTGGCCAAGGTTGCCAAGCTGAAGGCGTACAAGAAAGATCTGCTTAAGGTGGCCAAAGAGGCAGAAAAGGTGGAAGCATCGGCTAAGGCAGACGTATTACGTAAATTGTTAGAGGCCCAAGCTCAGGGCGGAGAGGGGAGCAGCCAGCCAGGGAAGGTTCTAGTCTTTACCCAGTTTCGAGCAACGTTGGAGATGCTGGCCAAGAAGCTGGCGGAGTGGGATATTGATTTTGCTCTGTACCACGGTAGCTTGACTAGCAAACAGAAGAATCAGGCCATTCAGGATTTTCATGATGAGCTGCCTGTGCTGCTCTCGACGGAAGCGGCTGGCGAAGGGCGTAATCTCCAATTTTGTCGAGCGTTGGTCAATTTTGATCTGCCTTGGAATCCCTTGCGAATTGAGCAGCGGGTCGGGCGTATTCACCGCATTGGACAGACCGAGCCGGTAGACATCTTTAATCTGACGGCTCAAGGAACCATCGAAGAGCATGTGCTTGACATCTTGGATCGTAAGCTTAATATGTTTGAGCTGGTGATTGGGGAGATGGATATGATCCTGGGCCAGATGGCCGATGAACGGGATTTTGAAGAGATTGTGATTGAGCTGTGGAGTCAAGCTGAAAGCGATGAAGAGCTAGCCGACAGCATGGTGGCATTAGGTGATGCATTGGTAGAGGCGCGCTCGGCTTATCAACAGATGAAGGAGTACGATGACGCACTCTTTGGAGAGGATTTTAGTACGGAATGAGCGACCAACCCCAAATTCCATCAGATGCAGAAAGATTTAATCTAAGCGACTTTGTTCTTGGCTACCTAGAAGGAGAAGGTAGTATTGTCATGCCACCTGAATTTGGCATCTACGAAGTGCTGATGCCCGACGAAGTCGCAGAAAGCCTGACGCTAGATGAGCACGCCCGCATTGCTTTTGGTAAACCTACTGAAGGTGCCAAGAATGCCAATCAAGAAGATTTGCTCCAACTGGGCGTTAGCCACCCACTGGTAGGGAACATTGCCGAACGATTGACGAGCCATCCTGCTAATGTACGGACATATATCCGTGGCGTGCGCGCAGATAAACGAGGGCTGGCCGAACTAGCGCGAACCCATCTGGGCCTGGCAAATGCCCGCATTGATGAAATCCCAAAGACACAAGAAGAGGGAGCGCAGCACCACTACCTACTCTGCAATTTCAAAGTGACTCTTTTAAGCGAAGAGAAGCAGGAAGAGCTGGTGGCTGTCGTCATTGATGTACAGGCTGGTAGCATTGTAGAAGATGAAACGGTCCTGGAGCGGCTGGCAATTCTAGATGTGGAATCAGCCTATGAGGGATTGCCCATGGCCCCTTTACGCTGGAACCTAGCCAAGACTCAATCAGCAAAGCCCCAGCAGCCTAATGGTGCATTGGCTAATAATCCAGTGGCTAATGCTCCATTGACAGCCGAGACAATGCAGGCACTTCTACCGCGGGCGGAAGAGGCTATAAAAAAACAGTTGGAAGAGCAGGTGCTTGGCCAAGCCGCACGGATGGAACGTCATTTGGACCTGGATCTGGCTCGTATCAACGACTACTATGATGAGATGGCCACCGATCTACAGAAACGCCAATCTCGCCTGGATGATGATGACGAGCGCCGCCAAGGCTTTGATGAGAAGCTGACTATGCTGGAAGCAGAGAGAGGAGCCAAACTGAACGATGCCCGTAATCGATACCAGCTTCGGGTTGAGATGGAACTGGTGAATGGCTTGCTGGCAACCCAAGCTAAGGTGACTCTACCTGTCTCAATCAGCAATCGGACGGCAGAGATCACGCGCACGGTAGTCTGGGATCCCTTACTTCACCAGTTGGAACCGCTGATCTGTGATGTCTGTAGCCAGCCAGGTGAGGATTTACACCTCTGTACCGAGGGCCATTTGGCCCATGAGAGCTGCCTGTCACCCCAATGCGTGGACTGCAAGCGAGAATTCTGCCAACTTTGTGCTGAGCAGATGACCGAATGTGTGGTCTGTCAGCGTTCGGTCTGTCGCCCGAGCTTAATCAAGTGCTCAACGTGTGGGCGTGGTACCTGTCGAGAGCATCAACAGCTCTGTCATGCGGCTGATGGCAAACCTGCTGTCTTGGCCGAAGCGACTCCGTCCGCGAACGCAGATGCGGCGGCAGATTCCTCCCCATCTGTACAGCCAGCCCCAGCCGTGCACTCAGAAGCTAATTTGCTTACCCATATTAGAGATGGCACAGCCCCTACCAAGGGGCGTGCCAATAGTGCATCCAGCCGCTCAGCATCTACCCGTAACGCATCTACCCGTACTACCAAGAAACAGCCCAAACCTAAGACCCCAACTAAGCCTATTGCTAAAGGCGTCCGCATCGATGTCGAAGTTCATGAAACCGCTCCGGTGATTGTGGCTTTTGTGATGAAATCTACCAAACGGGTGTTGGCAAAACGCACCATTGACCTCTCACCAGACGGCATCCAAGTCAGCTGCACATGTGAGAAGGAGCCATGCCCATCCGATGGGTACGTCTATCGGCCCCGAGCCGTTGGTGCACTCACTGAGCAGATAGGCGAGCATCTTCGCAAATTACGGCAAGAATATCTGGTTCCACCCAAAAAAGTGAAATTTTACTATAAACGGTTTGGTCAAGTGCATGAAGAGAAGAGGTTGGTTTTGCCTGCCGTCTGGCGTGATCCCAAACTGCTGGCGGAAGCGGAAGAAGGTTTTGATAATCTTAACCCTTGACTTCTAAATGACTATCAAGGACTTGCTGATAAACATCAATACGGTTGCGTCGTAGCTCAGGTTTGTGGCCTACCCAGTACTTGAGCTGTTCAACACCGATCTGACAGCGATACTCCAAGAGCAGATAGGTTCGAATCCAGTTAGCCCAGGTAGCGCCAAAGTACTTACGGTAGTAGAAAACTTTGCTGGTATTGAAGTGGATGTGCCTGCGTGCAACGGCTTGTTCACTGCTGCGCCCTTCGTAGTGGATAACCAACGCGTGGGGGATAAAGACATTACGCCATCCCGCTACTTTAACTCGCCGGCATAGATCCATCTCTTCGCTGTACATAAAGAAACGCTCATCAAAAGGCCCCGTTGAGTTCGGTTCCATTATCGCTTCTAGGGCTTCACGTTTGGCCATCATGGCAGCCCCGACTAGCCAATCTACGTCATGGCGAATCTGATGGGGCCAATCTCGCATATGGAAGCGAGCAGACCAGGGGTTGGCTGGCCATAACTGCCCTAGCCACGTGCTTTCCCAAAATCCACTCCAGCGAGTAGGAAAACGTCGCCGATTGTTCTGGCGTTCTCCATCACCGTATTGAAGTCGCGGCCCCACAATGCCAATGGTGGGATCAGCCCGTAGCGCTGAGTAAAGTGTCCAAAGGCTTGTGCCAATTAGCTCTGTATCCGGGTTGAGAAAGTAGATGGCACCTCCCCGAGCATGGCGATAGCCAAGGTTATTGCCAGCTGTAAACCCTAGATTCGTTTCGCTCTGGATGAGGCGAACCCAGGGAAAGAGCGAAGGCAATAAATCAACACTCGAATCTGTGCTGGCGTTGTCCACAACGATAATTTCTACTGTTGTTGAAGGCTCTGCCGCATTTTGTGACATTGCTGAGGCTGGCTTCAGAATCCGCAGATGAGGCTCGGTCTGCTTTTTGCGTCGGCCCTCTAATTCCAGCGTAGCCTCTTCAATCGAGCGTAGGCAGGCACGCAGAAGATCCCAAACGTTCCAATTGACAATAATAATGGACAGCGCAACAGGGTGGGCAGTAGAGACATCATGCCCCATAGAAGAGTCACGAATGGTAGCAGAATCAGAGGTATTGGGTGCGAAGAGCCGTCGCATTCTCATTCCTTAGGATCGAGAATTTAATAAAACGTAACGGAAGATCTCTCGGGTACTCGAGATGACAGGACCGAAGTTTTGGGTTTTATTTGATCTTGATTCCTTAGCATAGCTTTAGTGAGAGCGCTGGACAACAAAAGAGCCCAGCTCCAACATGGATTGGCGAGCCACATTGTCTGGCAAGGCCATAAGACTATCCTGGGCGGTCAGAAGATAGCTATACGCTTCTGCTCGAGCGGCATCCATGGCGTTGCTCTTACAAATGGCCTGTACAAGTTCATCAACAGTTTCATTCCACAGGCTTTCACCTTTGCGGTATGCTTCCTCTCGCCTCTCGGTCAAATAGTGAATGAACTCACTTGGGTTGGGTTGCTCTTGTATATAGTAGAAGAGAGGAAGCGTGACCGTTCCTTGGCGAAGATCACTACCAGCAGGTTTGCCCAAGGTACTCTCGTCACCGCTAAAGTCAAGCACATCATCAATCATTTGGAAAGCCATTCCTAAATGATAACCATAGTCATAGAGCGCCTTACGGACTGGCTCTGACAATCCTGTTAGGATGGCGGCCGGTTCAGTCGCAGCGCAGAAGAGGCTGGCTGTTTTGGCATAGATACGTTGATAGTAGCTCTCTCTTTCCTGAGCAAACTCAAATCGCTGGGCAATCTGTCGCAGTTCCCCTTCCACCATCACGTTGAGGGTTTCGGTAAAAATATTAATGACCTGCATATTCTGGGTTTCAGATGAAAAGTGAGCAGCACGACCAAACATATAGTTGCCAGCAAGCGTTGTGGAGCCAGCTCCCCACTCGGCATTCAACGTGGGGGACCCGCGGCGCAATAGAGCACCATCAATCACATCATCATGAACAAGGGAAGCGGTGTGAAGCATCTCTACCGAAGCAGCGACCGAGAGAACTGCTTGGTACGTTGTATCGTCTAATTCGCCATTGAACCGGGCAGAGAAGAGGGCAAGCGCCGGGCGGACTCGCTTTCCACCGCTGCCAATCAGATCGATTAATGCATTGGAAAGAGGGGCAAAGAGGGATGAGTCGACGGTTCTCATCTTCTTTTCAACTTCCTGCAACCCCTGTTGAACAGGATTCAGAATTTCCCCAATATTGACCGGTCTATTCAGCATCTCAGCAACCCGATGTTCATTCAGCAACGGATTTGCCAAAGCACTCTGGGGACGTTGAGACGAGGTCTCGCTCGGTATTAGCACGTTAGAATGGCTGGATAATTCACCCACTGCGTTCTAGCTCCACAACAACTTATATGAAACAACTTACAAAATGCATTATTATACTCGGCTCCGTTTGAAAACAGTTGTTTGGTCTCTTTGGAAGAACTTTGGAAGACACCTGTTTTGAAAACGACCACAGTATAATTACGAATCGGCATTGGCTATCGGTACAGGAAATCCAAAAAATCGATGAGCCAGATCGGTACTCATTGCTGCAATCGTTTGCACAGGCTCGCCGTAGAGTTCAGCCAGCTTTTGGGAAACAAGCTTGACATGAACCGGCTCGTTACGCTTTCCTCGGTGGGGATGAGGCGTCAGAAAAGGCGCATCCGTCTCCAGCATTAGGCGATCCAAGCGCAGTTGAGGAACCAATGTGTGTAGTTCTTTGGCATTCTTAAAGGTCACTGGTCCGCCTAAGCTTAGGACGAACCCCCATGAGTAGGCTTCTATGGCCAACGCCAAGTCTCCGCTATAGGCGTGAAGTACCCCAGCAAAGGGGCGTTTCGCCAACGCAGAATCTTGCCATCCTGGTTGCTGAACCCATTCTCTTAGTATATGAGCCACATCATCATTCGACTTCCGGCTATGGATGATGACAGGCAACCCAATCTCCTGAGCCAAAGAAAGTTGCATCTGAAAGGCTCGTTTCTGCACCGCAGGCTCGACTTTGTCCCAGTGGTAATCTAATCCAATTTCGCCAATGGCCACCACTTTGGGATGCTTTGCCAACTCCCTTAGGCTATCAATCTGATTGATGGCTTCCTTCTCATCACCAAATGGGGTGCTGCTATTCGGATGAACACCCACGGCCGCATAGACCTCCGCATAGCGCTCTGCACAGTCAATCGCCATCTGAGAATGCTTCAGATCGATCCCTGGATTAACAATAAGACGCACGCCGGATTCCCGTGCGTGCGCAACAATTGTATCTCTATCGTCGTTAAATTGGGCTAGATCTAAGTGGCAGTGGCTATCTACCCATGTGGTATGGGATCGAGTTTTATTTAACTCTGATTCCTCAGTGTCGTTTGAAAGCATACGTTTGCTCTCTGGCAAATCAACGGAAAACATCTATCTTCAAAACGCCTCAGCATAGTTTGTACATTTTATCACATATGAAAGAGCGGTCAAAGTAGGTCCGCTTGCAATGGAAAGAGAAAGGGAAATTTCAGCAACTTCAGCGTAATTTCAGCTAAACTTCAGCCTTTCTTCACAATTGATCAACAAGAGTATGATATCTTGTATTCAGCGAAGTACCTACCTCACGCACACAGACTCTAATCAATCGCACTTTATAGATATAGATAGCTAGACTCACTTGTCCTCCCATTCTCACTAACCAATCATTAAATTGGCCAAAATCCGGGACATCCTTTCTAGCGACCTATAATCGCAATCCAGGAGACCAAACGATGACTCGTAGCAACCGTCACGAATCCCCCATGGATGGTGGCGATACTCTCGGAACAAGGACTCATCAATTTGCCAATGATCAATTCACAAAACAGTATACATCAGCCAACCGATATACTCACGGAACGCAGCGAACAAATGAGGCGTGGGTGCGTCATCTAAAGGGCGCTTCTGGGCTTCTTCATCAAAGAGACGCCCACGAGGATCTCTCTCGTTATCTATTTGTCGTTATCTTTAACTATTTGCAGAGCCGCCGCAATAACTTGATCGGCCTATCCCTCTATGCCGATGATGAAATTGCTGTGCTGGCTCAAGACTTTGTCCAATCCTTTATGGAAAAGTTAGTAAAAGATAATTATTCTCTGCTTAGAAAATACAAAACGGTTGGAAAATTCACATCGTGGGCAGCTCAGGTCACCCTAAATTTGGTGTCAACTGAATTTCGACGAGCCTGTTGGTCCCGTCAATTGCCCATGATACGAGAGTCCTACTTGGATCGAGAAACGGTTCATCCAGATGTAGCTGCCGTTCGCACTCAGATCAGAGAAGTAATAGACGGCTGTTTAAAGAAGCTGCCAGAGCACTATCGAATCGCATTGGTTCGTTGCATTGCCGAAGATGCGCGAGCCGCGGATGTGGCAGAAGAGATGGAGTTGACGCCAAATGCTGTATATATTCTGGTTCATCGAGCTAAGGCCGCAATGCGCAGCCATCTGATTCAGGAGGGCATCGATCCCCAAACCCTCTCCGTTTATGCTGATTAGTATTAGCAGCTCGCAACGAGGGGGCTACGCCAGCAGCATGCTTTAATGCCATTCTGTTTCGCATTGGAGCATGCCTTGGCTGCTGAAATCTACCTGAGCATGCTTCGGCAGAAAAGCCCATACGCTCTGATTGTATGGAGTTAAAAAAGAGGTGATAGGGAGCTTCCCCCGCTTTCTATCACCTCTTTTTTATTCACATAAGATGAGCTATATTACGGTTTTCAAACGGAGCTGAGTATAACGTGTCAACTGAGCATCACATTGCCCAGAATCAGGCACTACGTTACACAACTTTCGCCCACTGCTCTCGAATCCACTTTGCGCAGGCCACCGAGTGGTCGAAGATCGAGTAGTGGCTGCCTTCACCGTAGTCCGTATTGGGAATAAACTCAGTAGAAAGCTGCAATAGTGGGCTGTCGTCATGGGTTGCGTGATACTTGAGTAGGTGGCGAACAACCTCTTTCCACGGTTCTAGCTTGGCTTCATCCCACTCGCTGTGCCACTCATCTGGCCCTGGCTGGACGAACGGGTATTGAATCCCCCGCCCTACTTGACCATCTGGATGTTTGGCCCAGACGTTTTTGGGTCCACCCGGCGCAGCAGCCCGAGCATGAGCATGCCAAACCAATCCTCGATCAATCCACTGATCACAGACGTTACCCTCCGCAAATGGATCCAAAATCAACTCACCCGATTCCACGGCTGGGCGAATATTTTGCACTTCTTGCTCTTCAGGATTATCGATCTTGAAGATAACGTGGGAGTGATCGAGGGTGATGCGAAAGGGGATCCCCTTGGCTTCTACTAGGTCAGCTACCTGAATCACTCGGCGGAAATCTTCGGTCCACATGTTGACATGAATCTCAAAAGTAGATACACAGCCCACCTCTTCCCCTAATTCAAAGGCTCGTAAATAGGCTTCGGCGACTTCTTCATTGGTGACCATATGGCCATCTGCATGATAGGTACCGATTTGGGTGTTATGAGCCAGACTACCCAATCGAGCGCCTATACGCAGGTTGTCTTCAAGCAATTGCTCATCCCGGCCTAACGTATAAAACCAGCCGCCTGCTCGTACAGGCAGATCATATTTTTCGCTCAACCGGAGGTACTCATCCACTTCATCTTTAGGGGGCGTTTTGTCAATATACTCGTAGACGTCCGACTCTTTGACCATGCGGAATTTGGTCTCTAGATCTGGATCTGGGGCCGTGGCTGCATGGCGAACACCGCTGGCTGTAATTCCGACCTTAAGTTCCTTTGGCATAATGGGGTTTCCTTTACAGTCTTTATGTTTGTTTACGAGACCTAGCGAATGTCCATTATACTCCTTTCCGCCCAACAGCGCTAGACAATTTATCTTATAGACAATGTGGGAACGATCCGATACACTATTTTCATTTCAAAAGATAAAGAACATTACGAATTTCTAAAGTCATGTTAATATTCTGATAAGTCTTTCATCACGCATCATTTACTTTTTTACCATACACTAAGGCCATGAACAGCAGTTGTATTTTCAGTAGATCCCAGCCCACTGGATCAACCTCGGACTACTGATTTTCAATTTCCAGGAGCCATATTATGCTAATTAAACGATTAACCGGTATCGAAATTCCATCCTCTGAAATTACTTCAGAACATCACTATATTGATAGGCGACAATTTATGAAGGGCAGTGCAGCCATCGCCGGGGCAGCTTTGCTAGCCGCGGCATGTCGTCCGGCTCGTCCTGACCCCTCTCTGGTAGAGGCTGGTAGTAAAGTAGATGAATTGGGGAACATTGCCAATACCTTTGAAGAAATTACAACCTATAACAACTTCTACGAATTTTCCACAGACAAACGGGAAGTCGCTGTACTGGCCAAAGACTATGTCACATCGCCATGGCAGGTTGAGGTAGGTGGGTTAGTCAACAACCCTGGTACCTTTGGCATGGAGGATCTGCTCTCTCGCTTTGACCAAGAAGAACGGATTTATCGCATGCGCTGTGTGGAAGCATGGTCTATGGTGATCCCGTGGCAGGGCTTTCCCCTTAGTAAGCTGCTGGAGGTCGTCGAACCCACGTCCGATGCCAAGTACGTACGCTTTGAAACCGCCAATGATCCGGAGAACATGCCGGGCCTGAGCAGTCCCTTTTATGATTGGCCCTATGTAGAGGGATTACGGTTGGATGAAGCCATGAATGACCTAACCCTACTGGCAACAGGCATCTATGGCAAAGAACTGCTGCCCCAAAATGGCGCGCCCATTCGGCTTGTTATCCCGTGGAAGTATGGTCTGAAGGGAATCAAGTCGATTGTTAAGATCGACCTAGTAGAGGAGCAGCCCACCTCTTTATGGATGGCTGCAGGGCCTACTGAATATGGCTTTTACGGCAATGTAAACCCCGAGGTCGATCATCCTCGTTGGTCCCAAGCCACCGAGCGGCGTATTGGTCAATCTGGGCGGATTCCCACATTGATGTTTAATGGCTATGAAGAGCAGGTCGCTTACCTCTATGAGGGCATGGATCTAAGCGTGAATTTTTAAGGGCGGGAACGAAATAACTTCTCTATATCAGATACTACACCCGAATGAGATGCATAATCTGTTTGAATATCAGTAGCCGGCAGTGGGAACGACATCGACCTAGCCGACTTTGGACTAAGCGACCAAACGACTACTCATTAAAGGTAAATCATGACAGCAGCAAAGAAACGCAATTCAAATTTTGTCCAAGAGTGGGATCTAGTGCCCATTGCAGCCATTGCATTTGTAACTTGGCTTCTCTCGTGGGTTCTGTGGAACTGGCGAGAGGCAGTTTCCGATATCACCCGGTTTATTACGCCACCAGAACCATTTGGCTCCCTTAGTCAGGTTGTTCCTTTCGTTGGCACGGGTCGCTTCACAGATGTGGTCATCATTGTATTGGCCCTCTTCACTATCTATGTGCTCCAATTTAGCTCGTGGAAAAACAAGCAGCAATCCAATGTCTTACGGGTACTTGCCCATGCAGTTGCTGGGATGATCACCTTCCGGGTCTTCTGGGACATCTGGCACTGGCTGCATCTGAATAGCCAATGGTATCAAGAGACCACTTTCTTTACTGGCAAAGTTGCCATCACCTTTATTTTTCTCTCGTTGGCCTGTACACCTTTGGTCACCCTCTTTGGTTGGTCCGCCCTCAATGCACTCAAGAAGCCACTGGGGAACTGGGGCTTTGGCTTCGTGCTGCTCCACTTGGTGCTTTTTAGCATCGACTACGGCTACCTTTCAGGGCAATTTGACATCGGACTCGTCATCGGTGAGACCATACAGAAACAGTACGCACTCATTGGTTTCCTCGGATTTGTTCTCCTTGTCCCCCTCTTTGTGACCTCCAACAAATGGTCCCAAAAGATGCTAAAGAAAAACTGGAAGAAGCTTCACCAGTTGGTCTATATTATCGGTATTCTGTCTGCCGCCCACTACATTTGGGTCTGGTTATCCAAGCGAGCACTCACAGAGCCGATCATCTATGCGGTTGTTTTGGTGGTGCTGTTGGTGCTAAGGCTCAATTTGGTGAAAAACTGGATTCGGGAGATGAAGAAGGGCAGCAAGCCAAGAAAGAAAGTGGCGGCTAGCGCGTGAGAGGAAGCTGTAATTCATACCCTAAGGAATGGCGATCAAATAAAACCGGAAAGTTCCGCTACTGTCATTCCCGAGAAGTCGGGAATCCATCTTCGTGCTAGACATGGATGCCCGATTACAGCCTTCGGGCATTACATCGGTCAAGTTTCGGGTCTTATTAAATTTCCGTTCCTAATCGTGTTTGCTGGATCCGCCCCGCAATTTTGCAATCTTGTAATCAGTAGTTTTTCATGGTTCAAGGTGCCGGGTGTGGTCAAAATTGTGCGCCTGCAAGCTGAAGAGAAGAACTTACGCTTTCACTATGAACTAGCAAAAACGCTTCCTGAAGATATCCAGGGGGACGAATGCCTGCTGCGTCAAGTGTTGCTCAACCTATTGAACAAGGCGGTAAGATTTACGGATGAGGGAAGTGTAACGTTATCGGTTTCAGAAGCACCGCTGGATGAGACCATACCTGAAAATGGAGGCGATTTATGCTTGCAGCGAACCATTCGCTTTCAAGTTTGTGATACGGGTGTTAGCCTCACCAAAGATGAGCAGCAGCGGATCTTCCAACCCTTTGTGTAGCTTGAACAAAATGGGAGGCGCACACAGGGTACGGGACTCGGATTGGCCATTTGTCAACGCTTGCTAACGCTGCTCGGCGGTCAGCTTCATGTGGAGAGTCAAGCTAAATTGGGAAGGCGGTTCTGATTTGATCTGGTGCTATCGGTGGCAGCACCGCCCACGTTGAAAGCCACAGAGCCACGCTCAGCATTGATTACGGGGTATGATGGTCCTCGACAACGCGCCTTGGTGGTGAATGACGATTCGTCCAATCGCCAAGTATTGAGCGAAATGCTGAACTTGATTGGCTTTGATGTGTCGGTGGCCGTAGATGGTCACGAAGCCATTTCCCGCTTCCGTATAGAGAACCAGCATTGATCTGTATGGATCTCATGATGCCAGGCATGGACGGCCTGGAAGCCACTAGGGTAATTCGACAAGAGCCTATACCTAGCAAAAGAGGATCTCTGAGGAATAGTGGGGTGGAGTAACCGTAGTTACCGTAGCCCATCCTTTTAGGCTTACCTTTACCCACATCTTTTTGGGGTAGAGTGTACAGATTTCGTAATAGAAAAAGAGGTGCATCATTGTCATTTCGAGCCATCTGCTCACCATATGGCCGCTTGGGCGGAGAAAACAAGAATATCCAGCCCGAGCGATGGGTCCCTAGCGAGAAATCT
>JBCCHB010000060.1:0-90867 GCA_039028975.1 Chloroflexota bacterium | reverse complement strand
GGGCTTGCAAAAAGTGAAGCACTGATGGCGGCCATTTTAGGTGTTATGTTCTTTGGCTCAGCACTCTCACTGCTAGGTTGGGTTGGCGTATTTATTGGTGCAATTGCGGTATTGCTATTAAGTGGCATCGCGAATGTTAAACACTTTAATTTGGGCACTGCACTGCTTGGGCTTGCTTGCGGCACTTCTTTTGCTCTCTCTTCATCATGGATCCGTGAGGCAAGTTTAAATTCAGGACTGACTTTTCCACACTCAGCAGCTTGGGTGTTAGTGCTGATAATTAGCTTACAAACACTGATGCTGTGCGTGTATATTGCATTTAAAGAACGCGATACATTTAAGAAAATGTGGCATCACAAAGGTACCACTACGGCTGTCAGTTTTTGTAGCTGTTTAGGTTCAATCGGTTGGTTTAGTGCCATGAGCTTGCAGCATGTTGCCAGAATAGTGACTTTGCTTCCCTTCAGGAATTCACTCATGCTACCAAACACTATCTTCGGGATTACAATGCCCAGGCTCACCCTTTCCGCTGGGGGCGTAAACGCAACATGCGTATCTTTATTCTCAGGCCACTCAAGTCCTTAATCCTGTTTGGTCGCGCTGGCATTCATTCTATCTCTGACTCCTTTGCTCGTAAATTCGCAAAAGCTATCGCTACTTCTTAGACAATGCACTAGCTCGGATTGGGTATAGCCAGTCAAAGCAGAAAACCGCCGATCGAGCGTGATATCTGTCAGATTGTTTAGCTCCGAAAAGATGGAGACTTTGCTGAACTTGGAGACACCTGTAATGAGCAGAAATTCAATATAGGGATCACCGTCCTTGATGACCGAATAGAAGGTTTTCAATATTATCTGATTTGCCTTGGCCTGCTCAATGTCGTCCAGGTAATCGATAATCGGCTTGTCGTACTCATCGATCAATAACACAACTTGGCCTTGGGCAGAGAGCTTGCGAATCAGCTCGGCAAACATGGTCTTGATGGTTGTGCCCTTCAGTTGAATGTCATGCAGTTCTGCCTGCAGAGCGAGCATCTGTTGAATACCCTTGTCCAAACCGCTGCCCTGGTAATCGACGCTGCTAAAGGAGATGTGAATCACCGGATGGACTTTGTCCCAAGCCCACTGATTTTCTATCCACAGGCCGCGAAAATCTCGCGTTGCCCCAGGTAGATGAACTTAATGGTCGAGAGGGTCAACGACTTGCCCGAACGTCGCGGACGGGAGAGAAAGAAGTACTTGCCCGATGTGATCAGCCGGTAGATGTATTCGGTCTTATCAATATAGAGGTAATCCTCTTCAATAATTTCGGAAAACGTTTGAATGCCGATGGGTAATTTTTGCAACATGAACCGGTCTCTTATTTCTCACGCGGTCAACACAATCACAATCTGCTTGAGGGCTTGGAGGATGCGAAAGATGTCGAAAATTTCGTCGGTAATGGCCGAAAAGTCTTGGCTGATGGCATACTCTTTGCCTGCCGGAGCCATGAACCACCAGGCATTGCCGACGATGTAGCAGCCATAGAGAGGCTTTGGTTCTTCGTCCATACTTTGGCCGACAAGCATAGCCGCCAGTGCTTGCCCAGCAGGATCGCCGTTTGGGTCGAGGCGGCGTTTGTACTCTTGGAATGCAAAGAAGGGCTTTTGCGGCCTACGGCGACCGCTTGCCACCATACCGTCTGGTTTGCCAAAGAGCCTTATTCCTTCCACCGTGCCTTCTAAATCACGCTGGGCAAAGTGATTATATTTGCTTGATGAAAAGTTAACGATCGTAAACATAGGGCCAATAAAGTGACTATCTAACTCGTGTTCGTTCCAGTCGTGGACATTAAAGTCCAAAACGTCCCGTAAATGGTTCAGTTGGTGACGTTCAATGTCAGAAATGTCAGCGGACATGGCAAGCCACTGCTCAAGAGCTGGCAGCGTCTTGACTTGCTCCAAGCCAAATGTTTTGTCCAGGTAGTCCAACGTACATTCATTAAATGATTTTTCTTTGTCAGTCTTTTTTTGTGCAGCCATAGGCCCTCACAGTCAGCCAAATCGAGACTTATTAAAGCGTTAGGATTTTCAGCCCATTAAGGGTATTCACAACGATGATTAATTATACCATATTCGTGCAAACTGATCATGGAACCAGCGCAAATACCAAGCCTGGTATAGGTTAACTCATAGTCCATAATCATTAATGCTTGCCTTAAATCACGCATTACGAATCACGCAACAGTTCAGGAGTAATTTCAATGAAAAAATCAATAAATCGTGCTACTTACTGGCACACAGCCCTCTGCGCGCTCATCACTACGCTGCTTGTGCTATTTATGCCAACTTTAGCCCACGCCCAAGACACAACCAACCAGGACACCATTTACGTAGGCAACAACGGCATCCTCTACTTCGGCGGCAATATAATCAACAACACAGCGGCTACCCTGACCAACGATGGCGACATTGTGGTGGCCAGGGACGTAGACTTCCAGCTTGGCATCATCGATGAGCCAAATAATGGCATCGTCATATTTCAGGATGGGGCCACCGCCTCCAGCGCATCCGACAGTAGTCACGTCGATGGCTTGGTCCGCAAGGTTGGCGACGGCGGACAGCACGGTCCAGCAGGCATCAGCGCGCCTGGTGCTGCGACAGATGAGGTAGAGGCCCGCTTCTGGCTCTCTAATCCCCAGACAGATGCTGGCAGCACCTTGAGCGGCACTTTGAGCGGCGTCAGCACCATCGAATATTGGAACATCAGCGGCACGCCCACCGTTAACCTGACCCTGCATTGGGACACCCACAGCAATGTGGCAGCCCTCAGCGGCGGCGATGTAGCCAACCTGCACGTTGTGGGCTGGGACGGCAGCCAGTGGAATGATCTGGGCAACGACGCCACTACCGGTGATACAACAACCGGCTCCATCACGGCCAATGGCGTTACCCCCAACAGCTACCAAGCCTACACGATCGGCACCGTCTACGTGGTCAATAACGATGTAGATGGCGATCTGATTCCCGATGCTGACGAAGGCACTGGCTGCGTCGGTGCGGCTAATGCCCATGCGCCACCCATTGTGGTCGACACCAACTATCTCTCTGCCTCCTTCGGCTGTATCGCCATCGATACCGACAACGACGGTGTTCCTGACAGCGCAGACCAGTGTCCTAACACGCCCGCTGGTGGCATCGTCGATTCCACTGACGGTTGCCCCTTGGACACCAACCTGACCGGTACCAAGGCAGCGTCCGTCACTAGCGCCACGCCTGGTACGCCCTTTGACTACACCCTCACCGTCAACAACGGCGGGGCCGAGACCCACAACGTCAAAGTCATCGATGTGGTGCAAGTAGGTCTAACCATTAACGGTACGCCTACCGCCACCAACAACAGCTCAACCGGCGGCGCGTGCACGGTCAGCAGCCAAGTCGTAACCTGTACGTGGGACATTATGGACGACGGGGCCAGCGAGACGATTACGATTAATGTTACTCCGTAAGGATGACAAGATGAGGGGGATGAATAAGATGATGAAGATGAGGGCCACTTGATGCTCATCTCCATCATCTTGTCATCTTCACATAAACTGGGAGTGACTCATATGAACACAAATTTTCAAAGACGAATCGGGCTGGTGCTGACGCTCATCTGCGCGCTGGTTTGGTCGTCAGGATGGCAGATGGCCCAGGCAGCCCCATACGCGCCAGGCGACCCGGTGGTGAATATCTTTCTGGTTTCATCAGACAGCGATGATACGGATGAGAATGACAACGCAGGTGGTCACTGTATACTGGAAGATGCCACTGACGCCACCACGCTCAACACCTTCAGCTTAACATCGGATAGCAACGATACTGATGAAGCCGACAACATGAGCGGGGTCTGCATTGCCGCAGCAGCACCAGAGATCGACGTGACGCCCACAAGTCACAACTACGGTCAGGTGCAGGAGAATACCACGTCGCCTGTACAGGCCATCACCATAGAAAATTTGGGCAGCGTGGATCTGACGGTCAGCGGTATTGCCCTGAGCGGCACCGACCCTGGCCAGTTCACTATCAGCGGTGGCGGCACCTGTGGGACAACACCGATGACCATTAGCGCTGGCAATTCATGTACCGTGGAGGTCACCTTCGACCCAACCTCATCAGGAGCCAAGACGGCTACCCTGGAGCTCGACAGCGATGATCCCGATGAAGGTACCGTCAACCTTCCGCTAAGTGGCGAAGGCACGGCAACCCCAGTCAACGTGGCTGTAGACGTCCAGACCAACACGATTAGCCCGGCGCGGCAGACTGACCCAATTAGCTTCACGGTGACCATCACCAATCTAGATAACAATCCGCTCTCGTCACTGCCAGTGGATGTGGTCTTCCCTGACGCGTACTTGGACTGCACCACGGCGGATCATTCACCCACTGTGATGGACAACCAAATGACGTGGCCCAATCTGCTAGGAACGGCAGGCGTGATCCTGAGTCAGAACGATCCGATTTCGTTCCAGGTCAACTGTACGGCCGGGCTGGATACGACCTTGCTGCCCAGTCAGCAAGCCACGCTGCGAGCCATTGCCGCCAACGGCTCTGACGTCGACGGTATCAGCATCTTTGCACCGACCAACGTCTTCATAGCGAAGCGGGGTCTCGATGTTGATCGCACCACAGGTCAGGTCCTGATCACTTGGCAGACAGCCGACGAAAGTCAGATTGCGGCCTTCAACGTCTATCGGAAGTGGGCAGGCGACAAAGATTGGATCTTGCTCAACAGCAACGCTATCGTTGCCGAGCGTAGCGGTCAGGCAACGAATGGTAACTACACTTTTAGTGATCAGCTTATTGAGGGTGCGGTTATGGCAAGCGCATACCGCGATGCTCACTATCGCCTCGGTCTGCTCATGGTCGACGGCAGCGAACAGTTCTTAGATTTGGGGAGTACGGATAGGACATCTGCACAGAGTGGGGCGATCTACTTACCACTTATGACGAAGTAACTATTGACAAGATAGCTAGATGAAGGGATGATAAGATGCAATGACTTGACACTCATCTTATCATCTCACTCAATCTTATCATCCCGTCAACTCCACCATCTTCGACAGGAGCATCTCAGTTTTGTGGCAGATTCTACCTGCTCACTTTGGACGATGTCATTCTGAGCGGGTCGACCAGCTAATTTCAAGGATCCTTCAGGCTAGCGAAGAATCTCTGCTCACATTCGCTCCCGAAGTCAGATACTCCCTTCTTCGGCCATCTTCGACCCGTACGCCTTCTTCCTTCGCTGCTGAAGTTGATTCAGGGTCGACAGTTACCTATCGACCAGAAGTCTACCCGTAATATATGAGTCACCGATAAACCCGCCATTCTGCGTAATGGGCAAGCGCTGCAGTGTCTCCCGCTCATACATGCCTATATGAATCGCATAGGAACCCGGAGCTGCATCCGTAGGAATCTGAATAGGGATGGGTTGGCGAATCGTTCGACCTTTGTGCCAGAAGGAAGTGGGATAGAAACCTCCCCACGGCTCCTCATCCCTTTGGGTGAGCAGTACGCCGTCTGGGCCAACAATGTGCACAAACGTAGTGTAGTTGGTGGATGTGTGGTCTATTGTATGCCAGAACAGTCTCAATGCAACTCCATCCCCTGGACGAATAGCTTCTCCCTCGGCTTGGCGGGATGTTTCCTCTTCGCTGCCCCAGTGGCTGCCAAGAATCTCTACGAACTGCCCTACCATCGTATTCGGTTGTATCTTGCGTGTGGGTATCGTGGAGCCTGGACCGATCTCCACAAAATCCAGTGCCAAAGAGTCTCCTAAAATTTCACCGGTGGCAGACCGTATAGCCGTTAATCTCTGCTGGGTCACCGGATCATAGAAGGTAACATCCAACCGATAAGGACCTGGCTGAGTATCTTCTGGAATGGTTAAGGCATGTCCATCGGGCCAGACATCCCCAGATTGCCACGTTGAGGTCGGCGCGCCCCATGGCCACCCCTCACTACGAACCAGCTCAGCTCCATCGTGACCAACGAGCCGAACGAGCACGTTGAGATTCACATCTAGAGAGGCTACTCCGCGAAAATAGAGGGTCATGGGCAGCGTCTCTCCCTGAGCAATTGTGCTTGAGGGAAAGAGATAAGAGACAAGACGAATGTTTACGTCTCCATCATTTGTCAAACGCCATTCAGTTACATAATCTGGTAGTGGGTTGGCCTTCACGTCATAGATGCGCGCATACTCTATCCCATTTTGGCTGACGGTTTGTATGGGCATGCTCTGTTCAAATGCACGAATTTGACGCGGTCCAGGTAGGCGGCGCTGGAAGTCTTGGGCATAGAGTACCGCGTAGTCGGCCTCATCCCAGAAGTATATAGGCAGCGTTTCTCCGGGAAAGAAGTATGAAAAAGGCCCATTGGTATAGGCTGATGCAACCCGCTTCGGTGCTGGGGTAATAGCTTCCCTCAGGAATGTGGCAGCTTGATCGGCTCCTTCGCCCCAACCGATCTGCATTACTTGTGGTGCTTTAGATGCTCCACCCATGAGCGGGTTGTAATAAGAGAGGTAGTAGGGATAAGTGGGAAGCGCAAAGGATGCTTGACCAAGGAGAACAAGCATCATCAATGCCAGGGCTATCAAGGGTGAATGATCTGAGCCGGACGTCTTTGTGGCGGAGAGCCATTTAAGTGACCTAGAGATGAGGCTAGGTTGCACGTTGCTTCCATAGTCTCCCTCCCCAAATTGGCTCACCCATCTGCTTGACCATGTAATTGCATTGGCCCAGCCCCAGCCTGCGATTAATCCCAACGGCAGAAACGCCGGCAGCAGATATCGGTCGAACTTTTTGGCACCTATACTCATAAAAAGTCCAAAGAGCACGGCATAGATCAATAGGCTAACTAGAGCAAGCGCTTCCCCACTTTGAGCAGCCACTGCCGGTTTTATTGTATGTTGAATGTCAGTCGTTGCCCCCTCTGCCTTTAGGGAAGGTTGGAGACGTGGTTGTTGACCTCCGTTGCGGAAGATCAAACCCAAAAGAGCCAGCCCAAGACCGAACAACGTAATGGGTGTCGTACGCCATAGATAAACCATAGGATAGAAGGTCCATCCAGGATCACCGCTGTGGACTTGACCATTAAAAAAGATCGGTTTGAGGTGACCTTCGGCTGCGTACGATCCTGCTGCGGAGAGCACTCGGGTCATGCTCTCTAGGGGAGCAACCCACATGGCTGGCCACAGCGCGATAAAAGTCAATAATGCCATGCCACCCCATAAGACCAAACTGATGATGCCATTCATCAAACTCTGTTTGTTCAACTCACCCTGGACAAACGAGCGAACGAGGAGAATTAGCATCATAAATGGCGCTAGAAAGAGCCCAGGTGATCGGGTTAACCATGCTAATCCTGCGGTGATGGCCGAAAGTAGTAACCAACCAGAATAGGTTTGATTAGTAGCGTTTCGACTCCCAGTATTCGCTCGGGTTGGCCAGGGTGAAGAAGACGGTTCCCCAACTTTCATATGAACCATAAAAGCCAAAAGCGACAGCAGCATAAACGTGCTAAGCAGCCCATCTAGATGCATCAGGCGGGAAAGAGCGATATGAAAGGGCGATAAAGCGATTAAACCGATGCTAATGAACGCTGTCCTCGAACCAAACAGTCGCCTCACCGGACCAAAACAAGCTAGCAAGGAGAGGGTAATGGCTATGACGATAATCCCCCGTCCTGCGGCCAATAATGTGATGGGGCGATAGCCCTGCTTCTGGAGAAAGGGTTCGATCTCTTCGGTCAACCAGCCAAAGTTTTTTTGTGCATCCGTTGCATAGGAAGGGTAGGTCCACAAGAAACCCAGCGCACCAGCCCATGTTACCGTAACACCTGGATGATGTCTTTGAAAGGTTTCGGCATAATTTCCCAGGGCAATGGCACGGTAAAAATTGCCCGACCGAGTCACCCATGCATGTTCATCCGCAGTGACAAAGCGATCCAAGGCTAGCCCCCGAGGAAGCCAAATCAGGAGGCATAGAAAAATGAGTATCAGCGCCAGCCGACCATTTGGCAGACTGTTCTTCATGGCACCACCACGTCAATCTGGCTGATGCCTAACCCGTTGCCAGCGGACTCCCCCTCGGGTGTAAACGCTTCTAGCGCTTCTCCTGTTTCCCGATCATAGAGTCCAATTCGAACTTGATAGGTACCTGCTTTGGCATCGGCATTGATAGGGATTCTGTAGCGATCGGCAAATAGCTCACCCGGGAACCAATGGTTGGTGGGGCGCAGATTGCAGCTCGGCTCGCCATCTCTCTGCCCCACTTTGCGGAAGTCATTGGGATCCAATATTTGAGTTGTGACAGAGAGTGGCTTAGATGTGGGCTGGCGCGCTTCCCAATAGAGGGTCAGATCGATCTCATTACCAGGATGAGCAAACTGGTTCTTTAAGGTAAATCCTCGTAGCCGAATGGCACTGTCAGAATCATCTGAGAGTGTACCCATGTAAAAATCCAAGGGATGCTCAATCACCTGATCTGCAAGGGATGGGCTGATTGAGCCATTGCGCTCAAAGTTCGCTTTGGCCAGTTCCCTATCAAAGAAGGTCACCTTCTCACTCTCATCAATGTAATGGACACCCTGATGATTCGCATCATTTTTGTCGATGGCTTTATCATAGATCCAAAGACGGGGTTCGTTATTGACCCGAATTACACCCCACAATGCGTACATCTGCTCCAATGTCGCTCTCAATTTCTCCACATCCTCACCCTTTGCTGGCTCGACAGCCTGGCTGAGGATAAAATAACGGCTATCCCGCGGACAAAGTTCCCGGCCGAGAGTATACCAATCTGCTACTGCATCCACTGCATTCGTATCAAAAGCGGCTTGTAGTGTACCATCGGCATAGAGCGTACCAATCGCCTTCCACCCACTGCGAAAAGGAAAACCGAAGATCGAAAGGGGTGTCGGCACGGTGTAGGATGTCCAGTAGCCTGGAGGCCGGTTGGTTTGCCAAGTTCGTAATACCTCAACTTGATTGTGTACAAAGTACCAATAGGCATAGTTCCCAAAGAGAAGCATTAAGGTCGTCGCCGTTGCCAATGCCCAGAGACGCGCCTGGTATAAGGGGACTTTGTCTCTAAACCAATGCCAAATACGCTCGATCATCATCCCCGCCAAGAGTGCCCAACCGATAAAAAAGCCATAAACATGAGTATTGGGTGTGGCAATGAAAAATATAGAGAGTAACATAGGGCCACCAAACCAAAGCCAGACCATCCGCTCTTGCCAGGTAGGGGAAGGCATGAGCCAACATGCGACAAACGCCAGCCCAAAGAGGAGCACGGTGAGATCTGGGCCATCTACTGACCGCGAAAATATGGTTCCCCAGGTTGGCTGCCAGAATGTGAAGAGTAGACCCACCGACCATAAAGCAATGACAAGCCAACGCCAGGGAGCGGGAAGGCTTCTATAGTAAACCCAAGCCAAAGCAAGTGCCATTAGGCCAATAAGCAAGAAGAGATAATAGCTGCTGCTGTAGAGCGTTGTCCGCTCAAATACATCTAGCAAGTTGTTATAAGGAAAACGACCGAACTCACTGGCATCATCTCCACCGGATCCACCGACCCCGATGCGGTTGACTGTAATGTAGGCGAGGGTTGTCGCGAAGTTGGGGTTACGAATAAACGGTATGTAGAAAAGCGCCAGAATTCCTGCTCCAGCAAAAAGAGGCCACGCCATAGCCCGTATCAGTCTCAACATGCCAAGCTGGCGCGCCATAAGAATAATCAGCCAAATCCCAGGGAAGAGCAGCAGACCCGCCTCATAATGAGCAAGCAATCCTGTAGAGAGGAGAAGCGACGCAAGCATCAGTAAGGAGTCCAGCTTGCCACCATGATGTCTCTTCTCTTGGTCAGCTTTCAGCTCCGTCACCGCGCGGTGAAGTAGTAGGATGGCTAAGGTAACCATGAGGAAGACCACGCTCTGATACTGAACAATGTGAGAGAAGCCGATAAAATAACCATCCACTGCCACCAACATAGCTCCACTCCAGCCCGCTACGGCTCCAAAGAGACGATACCCGAGCAAAAATAGTGCAAATAGGCCCACAAAGTTGGCAAAGGCGAAGGGTAACCGCGCCGATGCCTCATCGATCTGCCCTGCTATCGAGTATAGTGCGGTTGGAATGAGGATTTCTGCTGGTCCCTTCGTATGACCGAGCAGAGCATCAGGGTGGCCTTGGATTGCCTCTGCCGCTCGTATAACCGCTCGGGCCTCGTCACCCTGAAAGTCAGCATACCCTAGATCCGCAAAACGAAAAAAACCGCCATAGAGTGCTAAGATAATGAGACCTATTGTTGTCCAGATCCGAGGTGATGGAGAGGCAAAGAGCTCTCGGCTATGCCCGGTCCCTTGTGGTGATAGTAGATAGCGTATAGCCAATGCCACTAAGAGTAGATCAAAGATTAGGAGCGTCTGCCATCTTTCTATGCCGCCAGGAAGATAGCTTAAAAGTAGCATGACCACAATAATCACGCCATACCCAATACCAATGCTGTAGAGGGCCTGCTCTCCTTTGGACAGGAGGCTAATTCGCTTGGTGAGTCCTTGGGTAAACCAATCAACCACCAGGATGCCTGGGAGTAAACCGGTTAAGAGGAAGATTGCGCCAGCTTGCCATATCAATGGTAGTGGCATCAGCAGAGTTGCATGGCTCAATATAGCAAACCCAAAAATAATGATAAGCGGAAGGAGCTGCTTTTTTTCAATATCGGGTTGATTATTAAAGATGGGTTGACTATTGACCTGCGAAATGGGTCGGCCTCCATTCGATGTATTGGCTTGAATGATTATCGTTACGAATCATAGTGTACTCTTTTTGATTGGCTTCGGAAAAGTGAGAATAGTCATATTTATGATTTTCTGCGAGGCCCCAAGATTATTCAAACATTGTGCAAAGCAAATGAATCATAATTTTAAGGGTTTTAATTGTCATTACTCCATCCGTTTGAAGTCAATTTTCGTTCTATATTTGTGCAAACATTGTACATCAACACAAACAAAGAGAGATTTTTCATTGCAATTATGAAAAAGGTGCTGTATTTAACCTGTTTAGGCTTTTGTTTAGCAGGTAAATTTTATTAAAAATTAGCCAAATCGCAGTAAAGTTAAGAAAAAGCTCATAATTTTAACAATCTAGGGGGTTTACAAACGCCAAAAGCTATGATATACTTCGGGCCACAAGGCTATTTATTATCACGTTGCGGCTTAGCCGCTATCGGGGGAAACGTGATAGTGAATAGCCTTATTTCATTGGTGGAGTATTCGAATTGGTCTTTATTCTTCTTTTTTCGAATCACCTTTCCACTACCCCAGTTACCGCTTAACATGCTCCAAAAGGTTTCTAAATGGAATGGGCCGTAAATAACTTGCGCTTTTCACTCGGGTATCACCCCGTCAAATGACCAAATTATTTAGTTCTCGTTCCTCAAAACCTGCAATGGTGTTGCATCAGCCTGATCTGACCAACAGAGATGCTTTTGGGCTGTACCAATTTTTGCATTCGCTAAAATGGTATAGGTACAATATACTTATGTTTGAATCAGAGCAGCACTCAAGTCGACATAAGGTATCCAGTTTCTTCAACTCCAAGAAGAGACGGCGTGCTTACAGTCCACCTGAACTAGAATGGGACGTCGGGGATGAACAGCAGCTTGACCAATCTCCTGACATACCTGATAGCTTTACCCTGATTCCTCGTGTTAACACCCCTTCCAATTTTGCAGTTACCCACACGAGCAAGAGTTCATCTGACAAAGAGCAGGATGATTCTTTCTACAGCTCTCGATATAAGTTAACGACTCTTCCAGCGAATAGTGATTCTTCTCAGAAGGGTAGAGAAGACGAGCAGTCTCACTTTTCATCGGCATCTGACAAGAGGGGCAAAGGGTCAATATCTTACTCCCCTCCGGCACAGATCTCTTCTGATGCACCGGATATTGCTATTCCAGATAACGGTGATGCTGTGGATAGTGATAAATTTGTTGCTGAATCTGCCATTGATGATATTGATGATACAGTCACATTGGGAGCAGAAGAGCAAGATGATGTCGATTATAGCATTTATACTAGGCGTGATAGTACGCAATTTGAGAGCACGGCGCCTACTACTGATTCGCTTGAGACGGCAAGCGTAAATCCCTTTGACCAGGATGGCCTCGTTAAAGATAGCAAGTTTGGGGAATATGTCCGCCGGCCTTTAGATTTTGACCAATTTGGAAATGATGCAGGCGCTATTGATGCAGACATTGTAATTAACAAAGAGACCAAGAAGGTCGAGGATCCCAAAGACGGCTACACGCTGGTCAATGAGAGCCCTTTGGATGAGGTAGACAGTAAATCACAACTATCTGAAGCCACCCGCCGCCGATTAGATAAAGCTCTAGAGGAATGGTGGCAACAGAGTCAACTGCCAACTGCTGCACTGCTGCGCGATTCGCTTTTGCTGCTAGAAGAGGGGGAATCATTAGATGATGTCCACTTATCGCTCCTGCTACGTACTGCCTTAAGCAGGCATCGAGGGATGTTAACTGCGCTGCGCCACCAGCGTGATCCTGATCGCTCTGCGTTTTTGCTCAAGGAAGCCTTGATTGACGTTCATCAACCCTTTACTTCTGCAGATGTTGCCTGGCTTGCGGCCGAAGACGAAAAAAGTGCTGAATGGTCTGAGCTACTATTGGATGATTTACATGTCGATCAGCCAAGCCTGACAGGAAAAGCTCGGCAAGCAGTTGACGAAGTCATTCAACTGCTTGAGGGCCAGGATACTAGCTTAGCCATATGGGAACCAGGCGCGATTGTACCCATGTCTGAGCAACTCTCAACTACGTTATCCCGCCCTCTCTATTGGAATGTGGGGCGCATGATTTTGGCTCTTCTTTTTGTACTACTATTTGTCTCATCTTGGCAGTGGCTTCAAGCGAGATCGCTGCTTCCTGATATGGTACATGTTGCACAAGGAACCTATGTAGTTGGGAATGAAGATCTGGGCATACCTGAAAAAGAGCTGTTTCTTGCTGCTGGATTTACCATCGATCGAACCGAAGTGACCAACCGCAGTTATCAAGCTTGTTATGAGCAAGGCGCTTGTTTGGCTCCTGTTTTACCCAATAGCGCTAATCGGGCAGCATACTTTCTTCATAGGGATTACACCCAGTTCCCAGTTGTTCATGTGGATTGGGTGCGGGCCAATCAGTATTGTACATGGGCCAAAAAACGACTTCCTACTGCCGATGAGTGGGAAGTTGCAGCAAGCGCTGCGCCTGCAACCAATCAGCGCTTTCTTTACCCTTGGGGCAATCATTTCAATCCTCTTTACACCAATAGTTCGCAATCTCAAATCCAGGATACCCAAACAGTTGGCCTCTCTCATCCTGGTGGGACTAGCACGATTGGGGTAATGGATATGGCTGGAAATGTAGCTGAATGGACTGCAACAGAACGTACTGTCGATTCTATCGAATCATATATTGTCAAAGGTGGCTCCTATAAAGATACGCCTGAAATGTTATTGGCCAGCAACATTCAATTGAAAGAGACTAATTTTTCTGCCTCTTGGCTTGGGTTCCGGTGTGCCAGTACCGTCCCACAGGGAGCGCCGACGGAATAAACACTTATTAAAAAGCGTTCAGCTAATCAGCTATCAGCATTCAGCCCGAATTTGGCCATGTTTCGGGATCGATTTTTATACTATCTTATACAACAAAAATATTGGATTTATGTCAACAAACACTGTCAAAGAGATGGATTTGAAGCAAATTGACCTTTCTACCGAGTTCGAGTTTGCCTGCAAACTTGCTCGTGAAGCCGCCACCATCGTGAATACGTTTTATGTTGGTTCGGCCGAGGTTCAGTACAAAGATGACAATTCACCTGTAACAGAAGCTGATCGGTCTGCCAATCAGCATATCCTTGATCGGATTCAACGAGCATACCCAAATGATGGTCTACTTTCAGAAGAGTCCAAGGATGATCTTTCTCGCCTGACAAAAGAAAGAGTCTGGATCATTGATCCGTTGGATGGAACCAAAGAGTTTATTGCTCGTAACGGCGAATTCTCTGTTATGATAGGATTGGCTGTTGGTGGGCAAGCTGCCCTTGGTGTCGTGATGCAACCCGATCCAGGTTTGCTTTATGCGGGTGCTGCAGGAATTGGTGCCTTTCTCTTTGAGGAAGATGATCAGATTCCTCTGCGTGTTAGCCTAAAGAGCGAGCCTAGGGAGATGGTCCTTGCCTGCAGCCGCAGTCATCGGCCCAAAATTGTTGATCACCTCGCACGTGAACTTCATATTACCCAAGAACGCATCAGCGGCAGCATTGGTCTGAAGATTGGATTGATTAGTCGGGAATTGGCTGATATCTATCCCCATCCTAGCCCCGGGTGTAACGAGTGGGATACGTGCGCTCCGCAAGCGCTTTTGGAAGCCGCAGGCGGGATCATGACGGATTGCTGGGGAAACCCTCTTACCTACAACCGCACTGACGTGAGGCTGCATAATGGTATTCTAGCTAGCAATGGTGCAAACCACGAAGAGCTAGTTAAAGTGGTTACCCATGCCTGTAGCCTTGAGGGTTTTAATGGAGAGGATGGCTTTTGGTAGTCGCGTAATGCCAGCCCGTGCCAATGCAACCGCACCATATATAAGAGCTTTAAGCTAATTAGCTTTCAGCCAGGGTTTGGCCATATTTAAGGGCCGATTTTTACACTTTCCTATACTAGAACAGACGCTCTCTAATGCGGTTTCGTTGCTCGACGAACCAGGCCCATTGAAGGGAGCATCCGCTTGGCTGCCTAAGATGTTAATTATGGGAGGGTATTCAATGAGGAGGGAAATGGACGCTCAATCGTAAATTGATCATCTGTACGGCTGGTAACCACTCTTCAAATAACACCACAAGTTCTTCTGCGTGGGCAATCCCACCTACTGCTGCCTCTAATAGTCCCAACTGATCAGTAAGATGGAGCACGTGCTGAAGCTCTCCATGACTCCATCCGATATGGGGTAACGTCTTATCATTTACCGAGATAAAGAGACCGTCTTCGTTGGTAGCAAAACCCACTCGCCTCACACCAGAATCGGTTAGATCTGTAATGAGCGTTGGAGGGAGATTGAGCGCATACCAGGGGGCCGGTAAAACTTGCGTCCATTGATCAGGGTTTAACCCAGCAACCTCCCAAGAGCCATCTTGGGCATAATGAACAATGATCTGAATCTGAGGCGGCGTCCCAACAGTCTCTACAAAGCGCTGCTGGCTCACTTCAACCTCGCTAGCAATGGACTCATCTCCCGCAACAACTGTTGGAATAATTTCTGCATCTGCACCTACGGGAAACCGGATGATTGCTCCAATCCCTATGGTTTGCAAGGTTGGCAGCACCTGCTCAAGCAAGTTGATGCCATAGCCAAACATCTCCATGACCTCCGCAGTCGCCACCAAAGATTCCTCATTCCAAACGAGTGAAGGTATTGGTTGACCATTGACCAAGATAAGCAGCCCATCCACCGAATTATCAATTTGGATATGTTGAATATTCGCATGAGCCATCATGGTAACCGTCTCTGGTGTCAGTTGAATCCGCCCTAATTGACCTTCATCAAAACCGATGATTTGAATAAGTTGCCCTAATGGCGTTCCGCCAAAACTGGGAATGCCCTCCGTGTCGTAATCGATCACAATGACAGGTAAATCAACGGCTACCCGCTCATCACCTGCCATCATGATTGTGGCTCCACCCGTTGCCCGAGGGCCGCAGGCGGACATAGTCAACATTATACCCAAGAGTAGTAAGAGGAAGATTAAGATCTGTCGGCGGCACATGGGGTGTCTCCTGTTCTGGTATCATTACGGCAGCGCAATAAGTATAAGGAACAAGGCCGATCTTAATCTCCTGTCTACTCATTTTAACTGCGGTAAGTCTTTGTCGATTTATTCAGCTACTGATTATATTCCTGCATTCTACTGAATCACAACTAGACTGTCCAGAACAGGTCCCTTTTTACAGGATAAACCCTTCCTCTTTTGCTAAGTCAACTAGCTCTTGCCGTCGTACACTTGGCTTAGGAAAATCACGATAATTTAGCTCAAATGTGCGATGAATGTGGGTAATATAACTTCTGACTGTGTGAACTGAGCAGGAAAGGGTCTCCGCAATTTCGGCTTTGCTCTTATCTTGTACATAGAGTCCAAATGCACCGAGAAGGGTTGCACTAACAAAGCCGCCCTTCCGACGACTGTGTAGTTTTTCAATGAGCCTATCAAATTTTCTTGGATTAAGGTGGGATTTTTGGAGTAATTCTCGAAGAACAATTCGGGGTCTCTCCGGGCCTCTTACTTTCAACTGGCTCAGTAAGTCGGAATAATGTTCTGCTGGGCCAGGTTCCGGTCTTCTCCATGAGGCTTTAGAGGGCGTTTCTTCAGGTTGTGTCGTGTTTTGAAATGAGGCACCCTACTTATCTTCAATTGAAAAGAAACAACCGTGTAGCTCTAAAATAGCTTTGGCATGTTTGGGATAATGCCCATGAATAATGGCTTGTGTAAATACCGGTTCCATAATGGTGGGGTGCCACCAATAGTTCAACTCTTTGCTCTCGTTGTTATCCTCTCTCAATCCCTGGGCAAGGTGTTCAAGAAAGAGGGTAGAGTGGTTGGATGTGAACTCAATGTAGGCTAGGTAGAGGTGGATAATCCTGACCATTGCGACATCATTTAACTCCATATAATGCGCTAGAGCATAATGGAAATTTTCCTCGGCGTAATCATAGCTGGCTTCCAGACAATCGAGAACAGCAATCAGCATATAATCGTGGCCTTCATTTGGTCCATTTGCCCAGAATGGTTGTTCTTCTAAGCATGACCGAGCACTATCTAATTCATCATCAAGAATGAATGCCCAGGTTACATTCACGTAGGAAGGTAGTTTTTCTCGGTACAACTCATAGAGGCTTTGGGTAGATGGTGGTTTTGGCATAGATGCAGACTCCTTTGTATGGCAATACAGTAGCGAGTAGAATGCCCGCTTTCAATCTATCACTCCTTGGTGCTGATTGCCCTGACTGAATCGGGTACAAGCCAAGACAAAATCCCCTTGACAAAATTTCATGGGTGGAATTCTTCCACTATAGTTATTCTGGCAACGAATAGAGAGGGAAATATTCTGCCATTAACGAATGTTGATTTTGCCAAGTTCTGTATGGTTGAGTATAGCAGCGAAAATCTATTGTTGGTCTACACAAAGTCTATCCAAAATCTATAGATATGTTGACACAGTACCTGGTACGATAATGAGAGCCAGAGCCATTTGGGAAGAATCACAATTTTGGCTCTACCCATTTTTTATAGGAGAATAGAACCGCATTCCTCGTCATCTCGATTCAATGTTCACGTGTTTATACTACGGTCGATTTGAAAACCGTAGGTTTGCACAGCTCCTCCAGAGTAACCAAAATATGGTTTTCAAGCGGAGCTGAGTATGGAGTTGGACCTTTGATCCAGGAAGAAGAAAATGCGACCCTTTATCCGACTTTACCTTTTGCTCCTATTCTGCTTGACAAGTATGGTAATCGGTGTGCCCTTCAATTCTGCTGTCCCAACAATAGCCGCTTCACGCAACGATCTCACCGCATACGAATCAAGCCTAGATGACCTGGTTCCTCTTGACAATGTCATTCAGGTCGCCGCTGGCTACCTACATACTTGTGTATTGACCTCACTTGGCAACGTGAAATGCTGGGGAGGAAATATTGATGGCCAATTAGGCGACGGTACAACAATAAACCGACCGACCCCGGTTTCGGTAAGTGGCCTTGTCGATAATGTGGTGGCTATCTCCGCTGGTAGTGATCACACCTGCGCCTTGCTCAATGAAGGAAGCGTTCGCTGTTGGGGAAACAATGAATTCGGGCAGCTTGGGGATGGAACTCTCATCGATCAGCCAGCGCCTGTTGTCGTCACTGGTCTGGCCAGCCATGTGATTGGCATCAGCGCTGGGGTTTCCCATACATGTGCTTTGGTGGCCGGGCCTGAAACGAACGAGACGAGTGTACAATGTTGGGGCCAAAACCAAGACGGACAGTTAGGGAATGGCTCCACAACAAACCGCGTAACCCCTGTAGCTGTGGCCGGCCTTTCGGGTAGCATCATTGCTATAGCGGCAGGCAGTGCCCATACCTGTGCCATCGTTGCCGACGATACGGCTAAATCCGTCACGACTAGCACCTTCATGACCAGCACCGTCAACGCTACCAATACTGACGATAATAGCAGTGCATATAGCATCCACTCCGCGCAAAGGTCGCCTCATGGAGCAGATACGACCGGTGGGCTGAAGTGCTGGGGCAAAAATGATCTGGGCCAACTGGGTGATGGCACCAATACCAACCGTACAACGCCCACTGATGTCAGCGGTTTGGCGACAGGGGTACAGGCCGTTTCCATTGGCGGCGGTATATGGGACTTTGGTAGCCATACCTGTTCCCTAATCCTCCACTCAGATAACAGCAATGAAGTTCAATGTTGGGGGTACAACGGCTGGGGCCAATTGGGTGATGGGACAACTATCAATCGCGCTACGCCTGTCCTTGTCAACGGGTTAAATAGTGAAATCACTCATATTGCTTTAGGGCGCTACCATACTTGTGCGTTGAGTAGCGTTGATGATTCGGCCACTGTCAGCTGTTGGGGCCTGAATTACGATAATCAGCTGGGGGAGAGTTCGATCTCAAGCAGCAACCTGCCGCTTGATTTAAGCGGTTTGACAGATGCTACAGCGGTTGTGGCTGGCGATTCCCACAATTGTGCCATAACCGATACCAAGAGTGTCCAATGTTGGGGTCGAAATTATAATGGTCAACTGGGTGATGGAATGCCTACCAACTACACGACGCCTATCGTTGCCACTGAACTAGGAGGGGATATCGTAGCCATTACTGTTGGCGAGGGCCATACTTGCGTATTGACTCAAGCAGGAAGCGTTAAGTGCACTGGGTTGAACCTATTTGGTCAGCTGGGGAATAACACAAACAAATCGACTGGGACACCAGTGGATGTTACGGATTTAGCTGGCAAAGCCATCGCAATTTCCGGAGGCGATAACTTTACCTGTGCCGTAACCGATGATCTGGTGGCGAATCATCTAGCAACGAATTATCAGCCAACCGACATTCTATACTCAGATCCGTTTGAAAACGACCGCAACATAGCTACAAATGAGTTCGTCGCGAATCTTTTAACAAGTAGCTTGGGTAGTGTCCAATGCTGGGGAGACAATCGGTGGGGGCAATTGGGTGATGGAACGAGCGGATTTCGCACGGTACCTGTAAATGTTGCCAATTTGGACGCAAATGTGATTACCGTCTCTGCTGGGGGTGAGCAGTGGGATAATGCAAGCCATACTTGCGCACTGACGAGAGATTCAGTCTCGAATGAGATGAGTGTCCAATGTTGGGGTGACAATCGGTGGGGACAACTGGGAAACCAAACGACGACCAACAGCCCGACACCCGTTGCGGTACACGATTTAGCGGGTGCACTGGCAGATATCTCGTCTGGTGGTTATCACACCTGTGTATTGGCAGGAGACGAGAATACCCCAGGGGGTGTCCAATGTTGGGGATACAATTTTTATGGCCAGCTCGGCGATGGGACAATTACAGACCGCTCAATACCGGTAGATGTCAGCAATTTGAATGATGATGTTACGGCGATTTCGTCTGGTGATTACCATACCTGTGCAATAACCGACCAAGGTAGCCTAAAGTGCTGGGGGCGCAATAGCTGGGGACAACTGGGAAATGACTCAACGCTAAATACTACCATCCCTGTTGACGTAGTAGGTTTGGCTGCTAACGTGAAGTCCGTCTCTAGCGGGCATCAACATACTTGTGCAATAGTCGGACCCTCAGTGGATAATGAGGGCGGAGCCAAGTGCTGGGGAATCAACTACTCTGGTCAACTAGGTGATGGGACAACAGCCGCGCAAGGAACAGCTGTAGACGTAATCGGCTTGGGTAGCGGCGTCACTATGATTGCTGCGGGATATGATCACACCTGTGTCTTGCTCAGCGATGGCAGCGTCAACTGCTGGGGGCGAGATAATTATGGCCAGTTGGGAATTGGGCGCCATGCGATTAGCGCTACTCCCATTGATGTTATGACGACAGCTTGTTTTACGCTTACATTAAACCATAGTGGTAGCGGTTCTGAGCCGACTGCGACGCCTACAAAATCGGAAGCGTGCGATAGAGCCGGTGAATACGTCACAGGCCAAGCCATTACCCTTACAGCCAGACCGTCTACGGGTTGGCAGGTAAGTAGTTGGAGTGGGACTAGCAATGACAATGGCACATCAACCAGCAACAGCCTGACCATGCCCGCCGCAAATTATTCAGTCAGTGTGACCTACAGCGAGACACCGGCATCCTGCTTTGACTTATCCATCAGTCACAGTGGAAACGGTGCTGATCCTTCCCCCTCGCCAAAGAACTCAAACCAATGTACAGAGGGACAGTACACTGAAGGAGAACTCATTTCCTTGACAGCTAGTCCAGACGCTGATTGGCAGGTAAGCAGTTGGCGTGGTACTAGCGCTGATAGCAGCACGTCCCACCACAATAGTCTGACCATGCCTGCCGCAAACCATTCGGCCAGCGTGACCTATAGCAAGATTCCGATACCCTGTTTTGCCCTGTCATTAGAGCATAGTGGGAACGGCCTTGATCCGACCCCATCGCCAACCAACTCACCCCCTTGTGCGTTGGGGCAATATGTGGCAGGGGAAGCCATTACCTTCACAGCAAGCCCATCACCCGATTGGCAGGTGAGTAGTTGGCGTGGTACCAGCGATAATAGCAGCACATCAACCAGTAATAGCTTAACCATGCCTAGTAACAACCATACCGTTGGTGTGACCTATAGCGAGATTCCCACACCCTGCTTTACCCTATCACTAAACCACAACGGCAATGGAGAAGATCCGACGCCTTTGCCAGCTAACTCTGCTCAATGCAGTGCCGGTCAGTATGTTGCAGGCGAAATGATTGACTTGACCGCTAGTCCATCAACTGATTGGGAGGTTAGTGGGTGGAGCGGTACAAGTAATGATAACAGCACGTCGGTCAGTAACAGCCTAACCATGCCCAGCAACAATCATGCCGTGAGTGTAACGTATACTCAATCTCCAAAATCCTGTTTTACATTGACGCTCAGTCATGCTGGAAGCGGGCCAGATCCTACCGCATCACCTAGCAACTCAGCCTCGTGCCCACAAGGCCAGTATGTAGCAGGAGAGGTTGTCACGCTCTTTGCTCTTCCACCTAATGGGTTCCATGTGCGTAAGTGGCGCGGTACCCGACGCGATGGAAGTCCCACAACCACCAACCAATTGACGATGCCTGCAGATGATCACGCTGTTGTGGTAACCTATGGTGACAGCTCGGTGATGTTGCCGTATCTGTCGGCTGTATTAACCCCAACACCGACACTAGCACCAACGCCTACGCCCACACCAACGCCTGAACCAGCATGGCAACGACTGGCAGATGCCCCACTAAGGGCTGATACGTTGGCCATAAACGGAACAACGTTATTCGTTACCCATCGTAATAACAATGTCGAAGGAGGCGGTATCTATCAGAGAGATATAAGTGGCTGCGTTATTGGAAATGGGTTCGTCAAAAACCCGTCTATCAATGCCTGGACATCAGATATCGAATTCGTGAGTCCATTGGGACTGACGGCAGCCTTCAACAATGGGCTGTACCTCTCTCAGGACAATGGCGCTACTTGGCATAGTATAAATGGCATCGATGGAGAGGTTTACTCGGTAGCCTTTGCTCAAGGTGCTGGCTATGCAAGTGCTGACGATATCATTTATAAGAGTGTTGATGGTGGTGGGACGTGGACTAATGTCGCGGAGATTGGAATTCCGATCAACGTCATGGTGTATCAGAATGAAATTCTATGGTTAGGCACAAATGGTGATGGTATGGCACAACTACCTCTTGATGGATTGGGAGGGCTGAATCCACGCAATGATGGACTAACTAGCCCAAAAAGCAAGCAGGTGTGGGACATTTATATCGATGTGTCGGGTACCATCTATATTGCCACATATGATGGTGTCTTCAAAAGTGACGGAACGGGACCTTGGCAACCCGTCGGAGCAAACCTCGCTGGCTATGAAACCCGGGCCTTGGCGAGCGTGGGTAGTCAACTCTATGTAGGAACTAGAGAACAAGGCACCTATCGGATTCCCTTAATAAATCCACAGAATTGGATTCAAGTAACTAATGGTGCATCTGGTTCTGCCACATGGACCGTGCGTGGTTTCTTGTATGATGAGGTACATTGTAACGGTCTTTTGGCTGGAACAGACGATGGCGTTTGGCTGTTGAGGTAAGATTTACTTCGGCAAGAAAGTCTTGTCCCGACTCTTGCTCATTCAACTCAGCATAATCTCGAGAGAAAGGACATCCCCATCTTCATGGGAACAAACTTTTTCTGACCATCTACATAGGAAGCAGGAGTCAACTGTTTGAGTTCATAAACTTCATGCCTCTACTGAGCACAACTCTTGACTCTTTCTGTGGGGTACCCAATCCCCAGTTTGATACGACTTTGCCTTTTCGAGTGCTTGAAGCAAAATCTCCTTTTGAATTGGTTTGCTTACATAATCATTCATGCCGACAGCCATGTACGTATCGCGAACCCCATCCATGGCATGAGCTGTCAGGGCAATAATGTATGGTTGCTTATCAAAAGGATACATCGCACGAATTTGCTTGGTTGCTGCAATTCCATCCATTTCAGGCATCTCTATGTCCATGAGAATAACGTCAAATGTGTTATGTACCAGAGCTACCAAAACCTGTGTGCCATCCTCCACGATCTCGATTTGATATCCGGCCTGTTCCAGAATGCGCCGGGCAACCTTTTGATTAATCAAATTGTCCTCAGCAAGCAAAATCTGTAGAGGTTGCTCATCCGTCATTGAGTGCCGCTCTGTTGATCTATTTTCGTCTGTTGCTTGTGCAATTTCGCCGTCAGTTGGTGTACTTTGCAGCCGAAGTGCACCGGCTAAGACGTCAAATAGGCGCGAGAACCGAATAGGGCTTGAGAGAATTATGATCAGCTCTCTGGAAATTGTCTGAGGAAGTCGAAATCCCCAAGGTGTGAATAGAAGAATCGGCGCAGCAGGTGCTATCGAGCGTGCCCTCTCTAACAAACTCTGATCATACGGAGTTGAGGTCATATCGAGCAATATGAGATCTGGGACACTAGGCAGGGCCGATTGTAAGTTTTGTACGAATTTGACTGACATATCATATTGCTGGAGGTGATGATGGATGAAATGACTATTGGTCTCATCCTGCCCAATGAGAAGTACTTTTCTATTCGCTAGAGTCGTTTGCTGATAGCGGCTCTCTGCTTCATCCAAGGGATGAACCCGTTTTGTACAGATAGTAAATGTAAAGGTTGAACCAACTTCATAGTCGCTCTCTGCCCATAGTTGCCCGCCCATCAATTCCGCCAATCGCTTACTTATAGATAGGCCAAGTCCTGTGCCACCATACCGGCGAGCAGTAGATACGTCTAATTGCTTAAAGGGCTGAAAAAGCTCACTCATTTGTTCTGCAGGAATACCAATGCCAGTATCTCTGACAGCAAAGGCCAGCACAAGTTGATCATCCTGAGCTTCTTTGATTGAGACCCTAAGGATCACCTCACCTTTGTTCGTGAATTTGATCGCATTACTCAATAAGTTAGTCAGAATCTGACGAACTCTAGTTACGTCTTGAATGATGTCTAAGGGGACATCCTCATCTACCCAGTACGCAACATTTAGTCCCTTGGCTATAGCACGAGGTGTAACGAGAGCGATTGCCTCTTCAATACAATAATCGATCCGGAAAGTGACCTGCTCTAGGTCAATTTTATCGGCTTCAATCTTGGAAAAGTCCAAAATGTCGCTGATAAGTGTCAAAAGCACGTCACCACTTGCCCGAATGGTGTCGACAATATCCTTTTGGTCAGCCGTCAGATCAGTATCCATCAAAACAGTGGTCATGCCAAGTACACCATTCATCGGTGTTCGCAATTCATGTGTCATATTGGAGAGAAAGACGCTCTTGGCCCTATTGGCTGCTTCGGCCACTTCTTTGGCTTCGGATAACTCCTGAGTCCGCTTTGCTACGAGTCGTTCCAGATTATCATTAAGGGAAGCGTTTTCAATCGCAACCGCTGCCTGATTACAGAAAAACTCTAAAAGCACCAAATCCGTTTGGGTAAATTGCCCTGAGTGGGAACGATTCTCTACATAAATGGCACCTATCAACTGCTGTTTGGTTTTCAGTGGCGAGCACATAATTGACCGTAACTGCATATTGACAACGCTATCGGCTTCGCTAAAACGAGCATCTGTCAGAGCATTTTGGATGACTAGCGGCTTTTGAGTCTGTATAACTTCATATAAGACGGAGTGACTAATGGTATCTTCACCTGCGGCGATGTCATTTTTTCCGATTTGCCGGCTCGTTTGAAAGTTTAGGGAGTTGTCACCTGCGAGGCGAACGATATGTCCCTGTTCTGCGCCAAGTAATTCGAGCACTTCGTCAATAACGTAAGCTAGAAGTGGAGTAAGCGCACGCATCTGTGCCATTTGGTGGCTTACATTCAATAAACGAGAGATGCGGTCCTCGCCGGGCATTTGGGCAATCGGTACTGGTGAGGCTTCTGCGCTTTGTTTCACTTCATATTGTTCAACAATCCCGCGATGAGCTGGCACATTTTCCAGGAAAGAGCGCCGCATCTCTTCATCATGAATTTCTGCACAACTTTGCCGAATCCACTGATATGCATTTTGCAGAATCTCTTCCGCTCGGGAATCATTAAGTGCCTGTGCCGTGAGCAACATGGAATACCATACCTGGCCATGATAGGCGGCACCATGTAAGAAATGGCCTGCTGACATCTTCAATACAAGCTCATCCAAATATTCTTGTGCTGTAGCGAAATCACCTAGCTTTCCATTAACAATAGCCAAACCTGCATGACTCTCAACTTGCAACCCTTTGTGGCGAATTGTGGTCGCAATCTTTTTGGCTTCTTGAAAACTATATTGAGCATCTTGATATTGCTCTTGATGATATAACGCGTATCCTAAATAGATTCTCGTAAAGGATTCGGCCATGGGTGAAGGTACTCTTGACAGATACTCTAGTGCATCATTTAACTGTCTCTCTGCATCTGTATAGTGTTGGCGCAATAACTTTGCCAATCCCAGGAGATAGAGGGTAAAGGAACGGGCCTGGCCATTTTGTGTTGTCTCATTAACTTGTAAAGACTCTGTCAGGTGATTCTCCGCCCAGGCCAATTGACCCATTTGCAATAACGCAGCAGAATCATTGCTTAGAGCTGCCTCCTGGCTCCACTGTACTCGGATGTGGCGCGCAATCCGCAGCGTCTCCTGAAAATGGGTGTGTGCTTTATACTTCTGGCCCATCACAAGCAAAGTAATCCCCAAGTTGTTCCAGACACGTGATTCTTGCTGCAGATCACCGATCTCTTGAAATATGTTTAGCGCCAGATTTTGGTGTTTGAGAGATTCTTCATACTTTTGACGCCAGAAAAAGGTCAATGCCGTTGTTCGTCGCAGTTCTCCTTCTAAGCCACGCAGCCCAATCTTCTGAACGATAGGCAAGGCTGTTTCTAAATATCTCTGTGCCTGTTCATGATGGCCACGATGACTTTCTGTTTCTCCTAGCTGTTCAAGAGCTTCCACCTCAAATTGGGGCAAAGATAATCTGCGGCTTAATGTAAGCACTTCCTCGGCTTGCTCTTGCGCCAGATCATAGTCACCCAAACGAAAATAGCCTTTTCCTAAACGCAGCAAGGCAACAATTAATGTCTCATCCAGCTCTAACGTGCGACAAATATAGACTGCATCGGCAAACTTGGGTAGTGCATCGGTCGTATTCCCTTGATTGAAAAGAGCCAAGCCTTGGGCGAGATGGGCTTTGGCACAAATCTCTGAATGAGGATCATGTTGCCATAAGTCCAACACATCATGCGCGAGCATAACGGCTTGGCCATAGTCATTTGTCTGTTGAGCATAGTCAGATTGGCGCAGCTTCACATTCGCCTTCAATGTTGGATTGTCCAAGGTATCTGCTAGCTCAGCCAGGAGCTGTAAATCGGCTGCTTGTTCCTTGCGCTCTCCTAACGCATCGTAGCTGGTCTCGCGTAATTGTAGCAGCTCAAACCTTTCATGCAGATCAGATGTCAATTCTAACGTACGGCTCAACTGAATAATGGCATCGCCATGGGCATGTTGTGATTTGGAATAAAAGCTTGCCTGCTTTGCGTACTTTTGCTCCATTTTATCTTCACTCGCAGCACCAAAATGAACCATCAAGCGTGCGGCTTTGGCTGGATCACGAGGGTAAAGAACTTCGATTGCCCTAGCTATCTGATAGTGAGCGTTTTTTCGGGTCTCTTCATCCAACGTCAACAATAATCCCTCACGGATTTTGTCATGATCAAACTGCCAGCCACTCTCATTGACCCTAAGCAACGCCGCATCCGTACATTCCTGAAGAGACCGCTCTATAGAAGCCGTACGGTGAAGTGAGGTCATCAACTTTAGATCGATTTTTCGACCGGCTACGGCGGCCAATTGCAGGAAGCCATGACTATCAGCGGTGACGGAAGCCAACCGCTTTTCAATGATTGCTTGGATACCTGCCGGCAACGGAAATTGGGCTAACCCCTTTTGCCCAATATCATTCAAACGCCCTAGGTCAGCAGACAACGTTCGAACAACCTCGACAGCAAAAAATGCGTTTCCTTCTGTCTCTTGTTGCAATAGAGCCAGAACCTCATCTTGTAAACCAGCTTCTCCTAACATAGCCTCGCTCAATTTTGCCATTTCGTCGGGCGTCAGCCGCTCTAGAGGCAGAAGAGGCATCTCCTGAAGAGGTTCTGGTAACTTTGGGCGTTCGTCAGAGCGATAACTTCCCACAATGAGTAATGAATGCTGAGAAGCTAAGCGGGCCAAATAGGGAATCAGGGAGAGACTCTCATCAGACCATTGCAGATCATCAAGGATGAGAAGCACCGGGCGTTCTGCTTGCCGAAAAAGGTGAACAATGGATGTAAAGAGGCGCAGTTGTGCTGCCGTGTCAGGTAATTCAGGAGCGGGTTTTACCTCTTGATTCAATAAATCCCCGATATCGGGGATCAATGGCAGCAAAACGCTAGCCGTCAAGGAATCTACACTTGGGAGTGTCACCAGTAGATGTCGCAGCGGGTTATGCCAAAGCGAATAGGGTATTCCACTGGCTTCCTTTGTTGCGCATCCCTGTAGCACTTGGAATCCACGCACTAACCCATGAGTCCTGAGTTCATTAATGAGGCGCGTTTTTCCTACACCACTTTCGCCTTTGATGAGCCAAGCCGCTCCTTTGCCTTGGTGTGCAAGTCCTAATGACGAAATTAGCGCATTTAATTCTCTTTTTCTTCCGATAAATTTAGCTGCATGAAGATAGCTATTACGTATGGCAACCGTTTCACTAGGTTGCGGTTTGCCAAGAGCTTCAGCCAATGTGCTCAACGCCTCTGCTGGGCTTGCATAACGCTCCGATGGTTCCTTGGCAAGGAAGCGGCTGACGAAAGGTTGGAGTGGCGAACTAATCAGGCCCAGGTCCGGCGTATGTTGAATCATTCGCTCGACAAATGTATAGTCAAATGGAGCAAATGGGTGACTCCCGGTGAGCAATTGATAGGTCAGAATACCAATGGCATATAGATCAGAAGAGAGGCTTATCTCTGTGTCCTGAAACTGTTCAGGTGCCATGTATAACGGGGTGCCAGCCGAGACCTCCGCCTTCGTCTTCTTATTAGCCGCGAATCCAAAATCGAGAACGCGTACCGTATCAGTAGAGACTAATACATTCTCTGGCTTGAGATCACCATGCAGGATATCACGGTGATGCAGATATGCTATCGCTTCTAAAAGCTGTTGAATCAGTGCTGTTTTATAAGTGAGGGGTTTATCTTGTCCTGCCTCAAGAATCGTTTGCGCATTGGGCAGGTAATCCATTGTGAAGAATGGTTGGCGTTCATCATCAAAACCGTAATCAAGTACACTAATAATGTAGGGATGCCTTAGACTAGCCAGCGTTTGGAATTCATGGGCGAGATTCATGCATGGATCGTCTTTAGTGCTGGCTAGTTCCCCATGAGTGGGTTTCCCCAACCGGGTAACGCGCTTTATTGCAACCTCTTGATCGGTCAAACGATCCGTTGCGCGATAAACTATACCCATCCCCCCCTGGCCCAGGCAATCGTGAAAAATATAACGGCTGTATTTCATGCTACATCTCTAACACTACTTTAAATTCGGATTACGATTTAAATTTCGGATTTTGACTTGCTAACGCTCTCGTCGCAAGATGAAACGCCCCGGTTGGCCATCTCAAAATTAGATTACTTACGTAGATGAGGTTTTACTTGACTGGAGAACATTGTTCGGGGTAGATTTGTTTCGTAAATGACCCTAGTCATCAATTAATTATATATTATTCCATACCTTTATTGTTTTATCAAAATACTTACGATTTTCTAACTTGGATAAAATCCAAACCCAAATGGGACGTGGACAAACGTGCTGAGGGGTATCTCACTATAGGGGATCATGGGGATGCAATACTGAGGGAGATTTGAGAAGCGTGCCTTGGTTAATCTGGTAAAGCTGTGGAAAAGGCACGCTTTTCAAACGGGGCTGTGCATACTAATTTATTTGAGTGATATAGAGCGCTTTTCCACAACCTGGATCTTTACTCCGTTTTTTGGTCGTAATGTCACAAGCGTCTCTGGTACAATTTCCTGATTGTTCTCAAGCTTCATTGCCGCCATTTGAATCATGGTGGCTAGCACCACCTGCATCTCTAGCATGGCAAAAGCATTACCAATACAGATACGTGAACCGGCTCCAAAGGGCATATACATATAACGATCAGGCTGTTCTTGCTCAGGGGCAAATCGTTCTGGGTCAAAATGCTCCGGATCTGGGTAAAATTCGTTTTGGTAGTGAAGCGTATTGATGCTGACAATAATGGTATCACCTGGGTTGAACTGATGACCGTTGACTTGGAATGGTTCTGTCGGTGTGCGACCAAAGCCAGGGGCTGGCGGGTAAAGGCGCAAAGTCTCTTTCAAGACCTGAGATAGATAGGGCATCTGCGCAATGTGCTCATAAGTAATGGTCTGATCACCAATCGTATTTATAATTTCTTCGCGTAGGCGATTCAGAACGTCTGGTTCTTGTAGCAGAACACTCCATGCCCAGGTGAGGGCTACGGCGGTGGTTTCATGGCCAGCAAAGAATACGGTCATGCACTCATCTAGCACTTGTCTCTGACTCATTGGCTCCCCGTCTTCGTCCCTGGCCATTAGGAGCATGGTAAGCAGGTCGCTTTCAACCTCTTCACCTAGCTCTATTCGCTCATGGCGCTCCCGAATGATAGAACGTAAGAGCTCATGAATTCCGCGAATAGCTCGTTTCTGGCGCAGATTTCCTGGTGTTGGTAGCCAAGCGGGCAGCGGAAGACCGCTTTTGAGCTGTGCTTCTGCCTCAGTCAGCATGATGCGCATTAAGGTACCTAGCCGCTCAGTTTCACCTTCAATATCGGCACTAAACATGGTTTGACAGATGATTCTTAGCGTTAGCGCCATCATCTCCTGATCCAATGGATACGTTTGGCCAGCAACCCACCCTTTACACATATCCCTGGCCTGTTGAGCAAAGATTTGAACGAAGTCCTGGATGTGCACTGCATGAAAGATCGGCTGAACCAACTTTCGCTGACGCTGCCATGCCTGATCTTCCGCTATGAAGAGACCTTGGCCTAACATACGACCGAGCACGTTTGTAGTAAATGAATCCCGATGGAGCTGATGTGAGTTTCGTACGAGTAGCTCCCGAATGACATCTGGATCGCTGACTAGGTGCATTTTGATACCCAGTATATTGATATGGGCTACTCTCCCCAGCCGCTCCGTCAACTGTAAAATCATGTTGCGCTGATCTCGCCGAAATTCGCCCAACTCATTGAATGTTAGTCTATATGTATTTGTCATAATGGTTCGTTTTAATAGAATGTAAGGTTGCAAGGCCATCTACAAAGCTACTACAATTGCCCACGGACCCTGGACTCTGGACCCTAGACCCTAGACTCTGGACCCTGGACCCTTTTCTTTGATAGAGTGCCGACTTTAGCATATACTGGTTGGTAAAGAAGATCAATAGACAGGTTTAGCGGACCGTTGCATATGCAACAGAAAGAGCGGAAATGTCGCACGAGACCGATTTGCGAATTCGTCGCACCCAAAAGATGTTGCAAGATACATTTATTCAGCTTGTGGTTGAAGTAGGTTTTGAGTCGGTCACCGTACAGCTATTGTCTGAGCGGGCCATGGTCAATCGGGCCACCTTTTATCGTCACTATGAAGACAAGTATGATCTGGCGGAGAAAGTCTACTCTGCCATAACTGACGATTACAGAGCATCTGTGCAAGTGCTTAGCATAAATAATCCATTAGAGGGGTGGCGAATGCTCTTTGAGCACTGTGCTTTATATGCTGACTTTTATCTGTCCCTTTTTCATGGATGGCCCCAATTTCCTGAACGGGTCCGCAGGGGGATTGAAGAGGAGATCCTGGCCTTCAGTGCCAATGAGTCCATCGAACGACCGCTGGATCTCACAAAGCATGAAGTACCGACAAATTATGAGTCTGGTCTCCCGCTAAACCTAACTTTGCGATACTTGGCCACTGCCCAAATGGGTATTATGGAATGGTGGCTGGATAATAATCAGCCGGTACCACCTGCACAAATGGCTGAGTATCTATGGCGGTTGCATAGTCAGGGACCCTTTGCCCAACTACCGAATCTCAGCACTCAGCTGGAGAAACCTTAGAATGAGAAGAAGGAATTCCAGAGTAGAAAAGGTGTACCATTCACAGTTAACCAGCACTATTGGAGAGAACGTCATTACATGAGTAGGCCCACCATTTCTCGGCGACCCACCACTCTAGCCGAATATAAACAAGCAAATGAGAATTTTAGCACGGAACAAGGAAGAGCGTATGGTCGCTCTTTTCAACTTGAACCAACCGATGTAGTCATCACACCCTATGGCAAGTCTGGCACAACTTGGCTCCAGCAGATCGTTCACGGTCTACGTACCCGAGGCGATATGGATTTTGACGACATCTCGCGAGTGGTTCCCTGGATTGAATGCTCCTACGATTTAGGACTGGACCTTTATGCACCCCAACGTGGCCATCCCCGTGCCTTTAAAAGCCACAAAAGTTATCACGATGTGGTAAAGGGTGGACGTTATATTGTTTCAATTCGCAATCCCAAAGATGTCCTGGTTTCTATGTACCGTTTTATGGAAGGGTGGTGGTTTGAGACGGGATCTATCTCGATCACCGAATATGCCCAAGATTATCTAGATTATGATGAAGGGGGCGCGTATTGGGGGCATCTATTATCCTGGTGGCCTCAACGCTATGATGAGAATGTGCTGTTGATGTGCTATGAAACCATGATTAACGATCTGCCCGGTACTGTGGGCAGAGTTGCCAACTTTATCGGCATTCCGTTAGATGATGAGTTATTGGAGATTGTCGTCCGCCAGTCCTCGCTAGAATTTATGCTAGCTCACAAGAATCGATTTGATGATTTTCTAATTCGGGAGCGAAGTGAGAAAGTCTGCGGCCTACCACCTGGTAGCGACTCAACCAAGGTACGCAAAGGGCTGGTAGGCTCCCACGCCTACGAGCTAACACCAGAGATCAATGCCGAACTAGATCGCATCTGGGCCAAAGAGATAGAGCCAACCCTGGGATTTCCAACGTATGAAGCGCTGGCTGCGGAATTAGGCCCTTAAGGTTCTCACATCAACACAGATTGTCGATGTTGAATCCGACCGATTCGTTTATTAATACAGGGTAAAGGAGATCATATTGATTCAACACATTGACCGATTACCTACCATAGTTTTTAAGTGAGTCTATATAAAAATGTACCCCTAAGAGTGGCACATGTTGCAACACCAACTAGGATAATATAAACTTGGGGCAATCACTCAGCCTCCTATTGTAGGTGGCCAGGTGGTATCCTGTACTCGGAGCGACTCTGTAATGGACCTTGGCACAGGCAAGCACCTATCTGAGTGGTTATGGCTTGCGCATAAAACTCTCTGTAATTGCAGCTATCATTCAAGCTAGAGAAAATGCACTAGGACTCCACATGTTGTTCCTAAAAATTAACAGGTTTTGCAGTTAAGCAGTCCGTATTGTACATCTTGTGTTGAATGCATTCTCGCGAATTCTTTGCAACTTTAAGGGATATTTAGCAACCATGAATAGAACCGTCCGAATTCTACTTACTGTTCTAGGTGTTATTGTAGCCGTTGCAGTCGTTGCTGGCATCGCCGTCTATATCTACCTCTTGAACTTATTTGAGAGACTTGATAACACCGCCGAGCACGGTGATCAATGTTTAGCAGAAAAACAAGGAGAAAATTTCCGTTGTTGGGATTTACTGGTACCAGAGGGATTAGGTGATGAACCTGTACCTTTGGTGATTGACATTCCAGGCTTCTATAATTCAACTGAAACACAACGCGGCTATGGAGCAGTTGATGTATTAGCCCAAGAGGAGAAGTTTATCGCTGTATGGCCACACGGCATCAACAACAGTTGGAATGCAGGTGGTGAGCCGTGGCCTGTGCAGGACACGCCGCCTGAGGAAAAGGGCCAAGGCTGTTGTGGACTGGCACTCTTTGAAGGCAGCGACGACGTATCATTCATTCTAAAAATGGTTGCTCAGCTCCAGCAAGAGCACAATATTGACAAAAACCAGATCTTTCTAACCGGTTTCTCAAATGGTTGTGGTTTGGCTCAACGATTGGCAGCCGAAGCCAGCGCCGTATTTGCAGGAGTAGGTTGCATGTCTATGGTGGGTTTGGTCGAACCAGCGCCTGATTACTCGCCAATTCCCATCATAGTGGTTCAGGGTACAGAGGATTCCGTTGTAGCCTATGAAGGAGAGTCTTGGATTAGCGCTATGGAAAACTTTGAGGCATGGAAAGCACGCAACAACTGCACTGGACCTGTTGAAGAGATATGGCGAGAGGGTGAGCATAACATGATCCAAGCTAGTGGCTGTACAAATGATGCATCGGTAGCGCTGGTCACCATTGTTGGCTCTGACCATATTGCCTACAAGGGGCATCACGCCGAAGAGGTAGACACATTACGCATGGCTTGGGATTTTCTCTTAGCCCAAACGGCACAGTAAATGAGTATGTACCGCTAGACCTTTCGCAGCAGATCAGAATTACCCCTAAATAAATATAGATGGCCAGAACAGCTCTGTTCTTCATTGGTGAAAATTTCTTATAGTAGGTTGGTCAAGAGCCGGGGCAAGGCTTTTCTGCCAAAGTATACCCATATGTCCGCGCGAGGAGCGTTGTCTAATACGGTCTTATCCCAAGGCCATGCCTTAGAGAGCGTTCCCTACGCGGATACTTATTTTGTGGAGCCCTAATAATGCTCATTGGAACCGTTACCCAGGTCAATCTGTATCCAGTCAAATCTATGCAAGGTATCCCAGTCCAGCAGGCCCAGCTTTGGTGGTATGGGTTAGATGGAGACCGCAAAGCAGCCTTTGTACGAAGCGATAACCAATCACACTTTCCTTGGTTAACTGGACGCGAGTACCCTGATCTAGTCCGTTATGAAGCCTACTTTACAGATCCGAAGACACCTGACACATCTCCCATTCGTGTGAAAACCCGTTCAGGCTTGGATTTGGCTCTAGATGATCCTGAGCTGCTTCGAGATCTCTCACAGAAGTCGGGCCATCCGCTCCACCTCATGCGGCTTAATCGGGGTGTCTTTGATTGTATGCCCGTCTCGGTCATTAGCCAGACGCTAGTTCAAACGCTGGCGGATTCTCTTAAAGAAGCTGTCGATACACGCCGCTTTCGAGCAAATATTGTAATTGACGTGGAGCCATCTGTCCGCGTAGCCTCAGATGGTGGCTTTCCAGAGGCAAAGTGGCTGAACAAAACCATTACGTTTGGAAACCATGAGACAGGGGCACAGGTACAGGCAGACTATGAAGATCGTCGATGTGCCATGATCAACATTGATCCAGATACGTCAGAGCGAAATCCGACGATATTGAAAAAAGTCGCGCAGCTGTGGGATGCATGTGCAGGTATCTATGGTGCAACCCGTCGGCTAGGAACGGTATGCGTCGGTGACGAGGTCCACCTCAGTGACTAAGAATCTAAGAATCTAGGTCTAAAAATCTGGCTCTAAAACGTATGAAGAACAGACAGTTAATCATCTTTTCACTGATTGGCCTAAGCATTCTTGCCGCACTCACAATATTGTTTGTTAGATCTTTGCCTCCACAGACATTCACCATCTTGACAGGATCTGAACAAGGGGAATATTACCGCGTAGCGAAAAAGTATGCCGAAATTGCGGATCAAAAGGGGCTTACGCTAGAAATTAGACCCACGGCGGGTTCATTGGAATCACTACAACTACTAACTAAAGGAGAAGCGTCTATTGGATTCGTTCAGGGTGGTATTGCAACCAGCGCTGATGGTTCAAACCTAAGCACGTTGGCCAGTGTCTTTCGTGAACCTGTTTGGATTTTTTATCGAAAAGGTCTGGAAGCCGAAGGTCAATCTTTTTCTAAATTGACTCAGCTCCATGGTATGCGAATCGCTATCGGTGCCGATGGAAGCGGAACCCAACCACTCGCCCAAGAGCTTTTATCCGCGAATGGCATAAGTGAGCAAAATGCAACGTTACTCCCTCTTTCATCTAGCCAGGCCGCTGAAGGTCTGCTAGATGGCTCTGTCGATTTCATGTTCGTGGTTGTCGGACCCAGATCAGAGCTAATACAGAAATTGATCCGATCACCCCAGGTTGCTCTAATGAGTTTGGAAAGAGCTGACGCATATCGAAATCACGTTCCCTATCTAGCCAGTACTACCCTACCTGTAGGTGCTATTGATCTGCAAGCGAATATCCCAGCAGAGGACAAAAAAATGGTCACGACTGTTGCCAATTTAGTCATACGCAATGATCTGCATCCGGTGTTGCTTCGTCTGATGGTCTTAGCGAGTATCGAGACCCACCGTAGCGGCGGTATTTTCGAGGCGCGCAATGAGTTTCCCAATCTGGATTACCCCGATTTACCCATCAGACAAGAATCGCTAGCATATCTAACAAAACTGCGGGATGGGGATAGCTTTTTAGACAATTATTTACCCTTTTGGGTAGCAGCCATAGTCGATCAGTATTTGCTCTTGTTCTTACCTGCTCTACTTGTTGTTCTGCCTATTTTGGGGAGAAGCCCATTACTCTATCGGGTCGTTATACGCAGCCGTATTACTCGTTGGTATAAAGATATACGCCGGATCGATCAAGAGGCCAAAGGAATGGAGCAGGCCGAATTGGTTGATAATATAGCCTATTTGGATCAGCTAGAAGCTCAACTGAATGAGCAACTCAAGGTTGGGGATGCATTTATGCCTGACGTCTACAATCTAAAAATGCATTTAGATATGGTTCAACAAAAACTGAAACTTCGTTCCACCGAGCAGAACAAGTAGGGTGCTCCATCGATTTGGTGAACTAACCTATTTGGAGATTAAAGAGAGAGCGGAAGCTGGCTGGCTAGCTGTCATACCGACAGGCTGTACCGAGCAACAAGGCCCCCATTTGACCGTGGACTTTGATACTTGGGTTGTGGAGGCGATTTTGGTTGCTGCTGCTGAATACGCTGCAAAAGCATATGCCATAAACGCGCTCATTCTTCCTGCCATGCCTTTTGGACCCACACCTGAGCACATAAATTTTGGTAGCGGCTATATCGACATTCCGGTTGAACTGCATAACCAACTTATTGCTTCCATTCTGACTTCTCTGGTAACTCAGCGATTCCAAAAGCTGGTCGTCTGGCGAGGCTGTGGTGGACATGATCTAGCCCAGGTCGTAGACGATTTCAACCAGAACTATAAACCAAGTGCGCAAGCCTTTTTGCCTGGAATTCCCTTCTACGAGCTTTGGTGTCGCATGGGGTATGAACATATTCCAGGTGGTCATGCGGATACATTTGCCACATCCCTCGCTATGTATTTACGGCCTGATTCAGTGCGCGCAGAGTTAATCAAAGATCCCCAAAATGATCCGGTCGATTGGGCGGATCCCGAACTAGACTTTGTCAAGGTCACCAAGACAGGCGTCATTGGTGATCCAACCCATTCATCAGTGGAATTAGGCAAACAAATATGGCCAGAGGTAGTCAAAACCGTTGCCAAGATTTTGGTAGATTGTGTAAGAGATTCAAATGAATCCTATTGAAAAATTCTACAACCAAGATGATCACGTAGAGTGGGAGCGCTTGGACCATCATCGTACTGAATTTGCCGTAACCATGCGGGCTATCCAGGAATTTTTGCCGTCTCCACCAGCTAAAATCCTTGATGTAGGCGGTGGTCCGGGTCGGTATGCAATTGCATTGGCACAGCAGGGTCATATCGTTTCTCTGTGCGATCTCTCACAAGCAAGCCTAGTGCGTGCTGAGGAGCGTGCCAAAGCAGCCAATGTCCAGCTCCAAGAAATTCTCCCCTGCAATGCAGTTGATCTACCCCACTTCGTCGACTCCGCTTATGATGCCCTGCTACTCTTAGGTCCTCTCTATCATCTGATCGATTCGGCAGAACGCCAAGCGGCGCTTCAGGAGGCTTATAGAGTATTAAAGTCTGGCGGTCTGATTTTTGCTGCATTTCTAACAAAATATTCGGCTTTGCGCGTCTGTGCAGACCGTTTTCCGAAGTGGTTGGCTGCCAATCCAGACTATGCAGAACGCATCATAACCACAGGCGTTCATCAAGGTGAATGGGGCTTTACGACGGCGTATCATGTCCATCCTGATGAGGTGGAACCACTCATGGAAGGTGCTGGATTCAACTCTATTCAAGTCGTAAGTTGCGAGGGTCTTGGTGCTCATACAGAAGAAAACCTCAACCAATTAACCGGAGCCGATTGGGAATGGTGGGCAGATTTGAATTACCGTCTGGGAAAAGATTCTGCTTTGCATGGGGCAGCAACGCATTTACTGTATGTTGGACACAAAGAATGATGAGCTGACAAATTCATGAAACTTATCGACAAACTTGCTTGGATCCATCTTCAAGACAAACGCATTCTCAGCGTTCGCTCTCATGGTAAAGAGCGCTTCTATATGCCTGGCGGCAAGCGGGAAGAGAATGAAAGTGATGCTGAAGCTTTAATTCGCGAGATCAAAGAAGAGCTGATGGTTGATCTGATCCCAGAGACGCTGAAATTCGCTGACATTTTTGAGGCCCCTGCCGATGGCCGTGCAGAAGGCGTCACGGTCCGCCTGACCTGTTACTTTGGTGAATACACAGGCAACCTGCAACCATCTTCCGAGATTGCCGAATTTGCGTGGCTTACTTACGATGATAAAGACAAAATCAGCGCGGCGAACCTGCTCGTCTTCGATTGGCTTGAAGAGAAGGGGTTGCTGAGTTAATTCACATAGACTATGCCCAAATTTCTATTGTGGGGATTCTTTGTACTCATTGGCATCTTGGTTGTCGTAATCGGCAGTTGGTATTTGTTGGGGGCTGGCACACCACCGGCACCACGCCAAATTAGCCGCCTACGTACTTGGTTCAACGATGCGGCTAGCCATCCAACTTGGTCCTTAACAGCAGGCACTCGTTGTGGCGACGCGCCCATGCTCATCCCTACCCATGGCTATCTTGGCTTTGGCTGGGATGATAGCTTCCGTCCTGGCCACCGTCACTCGGGACTCGACATTTTTGGTCCAGATCCCGAAAATAATGTAACGCCTATTGTTGCTGCGTATGATGGTTATTTAACCCGGGAAGGTGGTTGGAAAAGCACCGTGATTATCCGCCATCCCAATTTTCCATTGGGAGAAGTCAACCCCACTTTGAATACTCAGCAGATCTGGACCTATTATACTCACATGGCCTCCGCCGATGGTGCGGTCTCCTACATTGATGAAGCGTTTCCTCCTGGCACATTCGAAGTTTTTGTGGAAGAAGGAACGCTATTGGGAAGGCAGGGTAACTGGTCGGGCAGTCCAGGTCGTCCTACTGGTCGCCACCTACACTTTTCTGTAGTTAAATCCAAAATAGATGGTGGCTACTATGATGAACGGGAGATTGACAACACATTTGAGCCGACTCAGTTTTTGGGATTAACACAAGACAATTCAGGCATTTGGAGATGTCAATAGTCATTGCTGTATTTATAACACCACTGACTTTCGGGCCGCCTCAGGAGGCTATTGCATATGAAACGATGGCAAATCATTGTATTGATTTTGGTGGCACCTGTAATCGTCCTGAGCGGTTACCTGTTTCTACAAATCCGCTCGTTAGAGGTAGAGAAGCTGAGTGACGATCTTTTTGTGCTGCGAGGATTGGGTGGAAATACGGCTGTTCTTAGAACTGACGAAGGGGCTATCGTTGTGGATACCATGACTACGTCTTTACAGGGAAGGCGTATTCGCAACATGGCCAAGTCCCTAACTGGTGTAGATCCTATGATAGTGATTAATACCCACTATCATAGCGATCATACTCACGGCAATCCCGCCTTTGCGCCAGGAACGCGTGTTCTTTCCACAGAACGTACCCTGTCCCACCTACATATAATCGATGGTGATTTCTGGAGTGGGAACCGAGCCGCTTTGTTGCCTACGGAAATCATTACAGATCATCAGACATTGAGTATCGGTGGCAAGACGTTGGAGCTTATTCATCCAGGGCCAGGACATACCGATGGTGATCTCGTCATCCTTTTTGCAGATGAGGGCGTCATTCATATGGGTGATCTGCTCTTCAATGCGCATTATCCAAACATTGACTTGGAAGCAGGTGGGTCAGTGCAAAAGTGGCCAGATACGTTGGATAAGGTGCTTGAACTTCCCTTTGAGCAAGCGATCCCGGGTCATGGACTAACGACGGATAGAGCCGGAATCGAACAATTCCAAGCATTTATGAACCAGCTTGCCCAAATCGCCATCAACGCAGCTGAATCTCAATTAAGCCTAGAGGAGACCGTAGCGACCGATCGGCTAACGAAAGATGCAGGATACGAACCGATCCGCTTTATTGTTCCTATCGGTTTGGATCGGGAATTTGTGCTAACCCGGGCCTGGGAAGAAGTAACGGGAAATTATACGCGCAAGAATTAGATGAATAGCTTTTGGCCAATCAGCCATCAGCCAGAATAAATGTTGTTGAGTACAATCGCGTTGTAGGCAGAAGGGGATGTATATTTATGTCGAAAGAAAATTTTGAACCGAAAAATCCCGACTTTGTCTCAACAGTCCGGGAAAGTTTCGCTCGCCAGGGTCTGCTGCGCCATCTAGGGGCTGAATTAGTCTCTGTCTTACCTGGAGAAGTCACCATCGAATTGCCCGTAAGCGATGACGTATCTCAGCAGCATGGTTTTGTCCATGCGGGTGCAATGACGGCCATAGTCGACTCCGCCTGTGGTTATGCTGCACTTACGTTAATGCCACCCGGGACAGACGTTCTGACTATTGAATATAAGGTCAACTTTATAGCCCCAGCCCAAGGCATTAAGCTAATAGCAATCGGTCTCGTTATGAAACCGGGCCGAACTGTAACCGTATGCCGAGGAGATGTCTTCATGGTGGACAATGATTCTACGCAGCAGATCTGTGCTACAATGTTGGCGACCATGATTGCTCGGCACACGTAGCTATTCTCACTTCCGTTTCCACACAGTTGCTCGGTCTCTTTGGCAGAGTAGTGGAAACGACTGTTTGGAAAGCCGACCGCAGTGTCGGTTACTTCAGTAAATAGGCTACCTGCGCACTTGGCATGTGCTTTACCAGTCTTCTAGTGGGAAGCGCCCTCTTTGGTAGATAGAGAGAAAACTCAGGAGAGAGAGAAAGGCCTACATCGACTATGCGAATTGCATTGCTATCAGACATTCACGGTAACCATATTGCGCTGGACGCGGTTTTGGCTGATATCCAATCCCAAGGCGAGCCGGATGCCTACTGGGTTTTAGGTGATTTGGCAGCTTTGGGTGGACAACCGGTAGACTCGCTAGAACGGGTCACGGCACTGCCAAATGTTAGCTTTGTGCGAGGGAATACGGATCGTTATGTGACCAAAGGGGACCGACCGCCGCCTCTACCAGAAGAAGTAGTGGCGAATCCAGATCTGCTTCCCGTGTTAGTTGAAGTCGCCAATTCATTTGCCTGGACTCAAGGCATGATCACTGCCAGCGGCTGGTTTGACTTTATGGATAAGTTGCCTTTGGAGCAGCGCCTCACATTACCCGATGGGACACGTCTCCTAGGTGTTCATGCATCACCTGGCACAGACGATGGTGTTGGTGTTTCACCTGACACACCGGAAGAGGTCCTTAACGAGATGTTCGATAGCTGTGATGCCGACTTAGTCTGTGTAGGTCATACGCATTGGCCAGCCAATCGTCAGGTAGGGAACGTGCATGTGGTTAACTTGGGTAGTGTAGCCAATCCCAGAATTCCTTCTCTGGAAGCCACTTACGTCTTGCTCGATGCAAATGAATCAGGCTATACCATCACGCACCACTTTGTACCTTATGCTCGAGACGCAGTCGTCCAGATATTGGATCAAGTTCATCATCCTGCGGCCGGGTTTATCGAATCTTTTATGCGTGGTGAGAAGATTGCAACCCACTATGGCCAGCCTGACTGCTGATCTCCTGGTAGCTATCGCTTACAGCCGCCGATTTTTTCTAGTGTTCTTCCAGGATTAGGAGCCATAGTGCAGTCGTTTTCAAAACGGGAGTTTTCCTTAGTCCCTACCCGAGAGACCAAACTCGTGTTTTGGAACGGAGCCGGGTATAAGAATTGGGCGGTTGCGTTCCGATCTCCATTGGGTCGACAGGTTTGTCGGCCTACGAGATACACTTCAAATCCTAGGATTTTCCAAGATCTCTTGACAACCCGTGATATGCCGTGCTACACTATTTCATGCCATTGTGGTGACTCAAGATTCATCAAAATGAGATGTATTACATAGCATATTCTGCTCGATTATATGTTCATCAGTAAAGTCGCATCTCCAACATCAATGGGCAGTTGTGCAGAGTAGGAAGCAGTGGTTTCGCCTCCCACGTTTTCTCGTTTCTTGTTAAACTACACCTGTTTGCACCCACGATATGAATGAAAACTTACTGTATAGGCATTGATGCCAGTAGATTCTCTGAACAAAAATGAGAGGATATTGGCTTTGTGATGGATCATGCTAAGACTTTTTAAGCGAATGTGGATAGCCCACAGTGAAGCTGACATTGCTCGGCAACAAGCCAGGTTCGCCTGGGAGATTGCCTTGCAAGAGGGCAAAAACACCTTGGAGGATGGTGAACAAATGTGGGCTGATGCTTGGGAGGCTAGCGAGAAGGCCTGGAAGGCAAGACAAAAGACATGGAGAATCATCTTGGGTAATGGTACACAAGCCAAGAGGGACTGGATAGTTCGAGAAATATTTATCGTTGCCGACGCAATAATCAGCAACGACCAAGACAATGAATCCACAACAACCTTAGCAGAGAAAATGGCGAAGATATCCAGCATTGCAACCGTGAACATTTCCCCCAATTCCAGTCGTACCTCATTGAAATGATAGATTGTGAGCGACCAATATCTAGCGCGATCCCACCACATCCCAACCAATAACTTCTCACATTATACCCATTTCGCCGCCTTTGAAGTAGCCTATGATAGATCGGCTTCGGCCAATTCATGCAACAAAAGGCAGTATGCGACCTTCCCCTTCTCAAAGCTACTTAGGCGCCAGAATTCGTCGGGGGCATGCAGGCATTCGTCCCCCAAACCAAAGGCGAAATTGACTGTATAAACACCAAGCTGCTCTTTGAAAAGACTACAGAAGGGAATACTGCCGCCAGAACGGACATAGAGCGGCTCTACCTCGTAGAGCCTACGGTGAACTCGGGCTGCAGCTTCGTTGCCAGGGTGTTCGGCAGGCATTTGGTATGGTGTGGCACTTGATACTTCAGGTATTACGGTCATGGTGATACCAGGCGGGGTATATCGAGCAACGTGAGCAGCAATTGCCTTGGCAATCTCCTGGGGTTTTTGATTAGCGACAAGGCGACAAGTGATCTTGGCATGGGCTTCGTTTGGCAGAACGGTCTTGACCCCACTTCCTTGAAAACCTCCCCAGATACCATTAATTTCCAAAGTTGGTCGTGCCCAGCGACGCTCTGTGGAGGTATACCCCGGTTCGCCAAAGAGACCCGTTATACCTAGGTCATTCATGATGGTGTTATCGTCAAAGGGCACCCGGGCCAATTGGTGACGTTCGCTTTCGGTCAAATCCTGCACATCGTCATAAAATCCTTCAACAAGAATTTTACCCTCTGGGCTGCGCATAGAAGCCAGCATTGTCGTCAGCGCATGGATCGGATTGGCTACAGCCCCACCATATAGACCCGAGTGGAGATCCGTTGTAGCACCTCGTGCGTCGATCTGCAACGCGCAAAGCCCGCGTAGCCCCACCAGTAATTCAGGCTGTTCCTCACTAAATTGGCCCCCATCGGCACTTATGACCAAATCGCAAGCAAAGCGTTCTTTTTCTTTGGCGACAAAAGGTGGAAGTTGAGGACTACCAATCTCTTCCTGTCCTTCGAAGAAAAATTTCACATTTAGGGGCAGGCTCCCCTCAGCTCTCAATATGGCCTCAATAGCCAAAATCGGGACAAACATATTGCCCTTGTCATCCGACGCACCCCGGGCGTAGATTCGATCTTCGATGATTACGGGTTCAAACGGAGGATTGCTCCATAGCTCAAGTGGGTCAACTGGTTGGGTATCAAAATGCCCATAGATCATGACCGTTGGTTTGCCCTCTGCGTGCAGCCAATCCCCATAGACAACCGGGTGACCTCCTGTCTCTAAGATCTCCACGTTCTCAATGCCAGCCAACCGTAGTCGATTGGCCACCCACTCTCCGGCAGCCCGTACATCCTCAGAATGCTCAGGCAGACTAGAGATGGATGGGATACGTAAAAAGTGCAGAAGTTCTTCCAAATGGTCTGCGCGGTGTTCTTCCAGATAGCTGTTCCAGGTCATGATATCTTTTCCTTGTTCCAAAATTGTGTCTCGTACAGATCAGTGTAGAGTCCATTCTGTGCCAGTAGCTCCTGATGGGTACCCGACTCCACGATGCGTCCCTGATCCAAAACCACTATTTTGTCTGCAGCTAGGATGGTTGACAGGCGATGGGCGATAACTAGGGAAGTACGCTCAGCCAGCAGCGGCTCCAACGCGGCCTGAATCAAAGCTTCACTCTGGGAATCCAAGTGAGAAGTGGCCTCATCCATGATCAGGATTCGTGGATCTTTCAAGATCACCCGAGCAATGGCTAGCCGTTGCTTTTCGCCGCCGCTTAGCCGGTAGCCCCGTTCACCCACAATGGTATCATACCCATCGGGCAAGCCAGCGATCATCGTGTAGATATTGGCTGCCCGGCAGGCCGCATCCAGTTCCTTGTCTGTGGCTTGGGGTCGGGCATAGAGCAGATTGGCTCGAATCGTATCGTGAAAGAGATAGCTCTCCTGGGTCACAATACCAATCTGCTGAGCCACAGATTCCTGGGTGAGTTCACGCAAATCATAACCATCGATCTTGATCTGCCCATGGGTTGGATCATAAAGGCGAGGAAGCAGGTAGGTAATGGTCGTCTTTCCCGCACCACTAGGTCCCACCAGCGCAACAAGTTGGCCTGGTTCGATCTTGAAGCTGACCTCTTCCAAAGCCCAGAGACGTTGTGGGATGACGTCAGTGCCCTTGGACAACAACCTGTCAGTATCGTCATGGGCCATCTGCGCAGGGTTTTGTGAGGTTACAGCTCCTACGGAGGGAACGTCCGGAGGCTGTATGCCGTTCTTAAGAGGTCTGTTAGAAGCACCTAAGTGCTCGTGGTTGGGTGGCTCAAGTGCTGTATCAGATGACGATTCTGGGTTACGATAGCGGAATGAAACCTGCTCAAAGGTGATCTCTCCACGCACATCTTTGAGGGACTTGGCATCTGAGCGGTCCTTAATTTCAATCGGCAAATCCAGATACTCAAAGACGCGCTCAAAGCTAACCATTGAGGTAGCAAACTCGACATGAACGTTGGTCAAGGATGTGAGGGGGCCGTAAAGTCGTCCCAGATAGGCAACGAAGGCCACGATGGTTCCCACGCTGATGGCATCACTGAGAACCAGGTACCCACCAACCCAGTAGATTAGCGCGGTACCGATGGTTGCTGCCATACTCAAGCCCATAAAGAACCACCGGCCAATGATTGCCTGTCGAATCCCAATATCTCGCACAGCGCCATTGGCATCGTTAAATCGAGACAGTTCCTGACGTTGACGGCCAAATGTTTTGACGAGCAGAGCGCCGTTGATGGTGAGCGTGTCGTTGATGCTATTGTTCATGGCCGATTTATGCTCTAAAGACTCTTTGCGAATCTCTCGCAGAATTCGTCCCACTCGGCGAGTAGGCAGGAGGAAGAGAGGAAGGACCGCCACAGCCAAAACGGCCAGCCGCCATTCGATGGTGAGCATGACAATGAGGGTTGTAATTAATGTAACTGAATTGGTTATCAGATTGGGTATAGTGCCTGAAATAGCATTCTGCGCGCCAACCACATCATTGTTAAATCGCGAGACAATTTCACCTGCTTTGGTATCGGTAAAGAAGCGGATGGACATCCCTTGCAGGTGACTATACATTTCACCCCGCAAATCGAAAATGATGCCTTCGCCAGCTTTAGCACTAAAGTAGCGCTGTAAGACATTGGCTAGTCCACTGGTAATGGGAATGAGCAACATACCTGCTGCCAACAAATTTAACCGAGAAAAGTCACGATTGGGTAAAACATTGTCAATGAGTTCACGATATAATAGGGGGGGAATTAGCTCAATAAATGAAATAGCTATAATGGTAACCAGGACTATGGCAATTGAGGTGAGGTGAGGGCGAGCATAGCCAAAGACTCGCCAAAGCAGTTCACCATCGATCTTGGCCTTGCCCTTGGTTTCGTCATACGTTAGGTACCGCCGCCAGCCGCCTGATTGCATATAAAATCCTTATACCTTTTTAGTTTCACTTACTCTTCTCCGGAAAGTAGAGTACTCCAGGAATCAAGTTTATCACCGAATCAGAAGATAGGCACGAAGGGTCAGTAGATGAATTGGGATCTTACCTTACTAAACTTTTTCAACCAAAGGATGGCACACCCTGTACTCGATTGGGTTATGATCTTTGCAACAGTGGTTGGATTATGGCTCTTGCCCGCTAGTGGCATTGCCTTATATTGGAGAGGTCAGCGCCGAGTAGGGTTGAATCTACTTTTGGCGCTGGGGATCTCTATGCTTGGCACATTTGCTTTCTACTATCTTGCACTCCGACCTAGGCCAGTCAACGTACGGTTACTATTGCCAACGCCCGATTTTCCATCTTTCCCCAGCGGCCATACAGCAGCCGCCTTTTCCACAGCCATATTTCTTATTCTGGTCAACCATAAGCGTCATCAGGATTTAAATCAGCAGAGTCATTGGCTGGGTGTAAGTGGCATATTTGCTGGAGCCCTTCTAATCACCCTCAGCCGCCTCTACTTGGGGCATCACTACCCCACAGATCTGCTGGGCGGTGCCGCTCTAGGGAGTGCGGTGGGTGCATGCGTATACGGGTTCACGTTAACCCAATCCACTTGGCTTCAGCGATTGCGGTGGCTGCTTTGGCCACAGATTGCTATCGTTATTTTGGTTACGGAAATGGCCTACTTAAACCTACTACCTGGGAATCTTCTGAGCTGGCCTATGGCAGATAAGGTGCTCCACTTTACCCTCTTTGGAGCCGTCACGTTTTGGCTCAATCTCTGGTTTCAAGGCCGTACAGTAAAAATTCTCGCATGGAGCATTCCGCTGGCTATTCTGGTGCCACTCGCTTTTGCTTTAGTAGAAGAAGGACTTCAGGCATGGTCACCGCTGCGGACAGCGTCTTTGGTGGATCTTGGCGCGGATGCCATGGGTATGCTCGTCTTTTATGTCCTAAGCAACCGCTTGTTGGCCATTGATTCTCATAAAGTGACTCGCCAAGCAACGCTACACTCCTAGCTCTCCGCTGCCACAAATTGATTCAGGTGTCATTTTAAGTACTCCACGCCATTTGCTTGGTGGCCGGAGATGCTCCCGCGGTTCAGGCTCCGCTAGTCCAAAGCAGTGGAATCCTGGTATAATCGAAGAAGGTAGACATTATCCGCCAGCCGTTCTTCCAAGATAAACGATATCATGCCCATCATCTCGAAATGATGCCCAAATATTCACTGGAGCCAGCTATGAAATTTGACGCAGTTTACCGATCTCGACGTAGCAATGTCCATGCAACGCGCGGGATTGTTGCAACCAGCCAACCGCTTGCCGCCGATGCTGGGTTAGACATTCTAAAAGCCGGCGGCAATGCAGCCGATGCGGCCATTGCCACGGCCGCCATGCTCAACGTGGTCGAGCCTATTTCCACAGGAATTGGCGGCGACTGTTTTGCACTCTATTGGGATGCCAAGAGCAAAAGCATTTCGGCTCTTAACGGTTCTGGACGGGCTGCGGCAAACTCATCCATCTCAGAATTGCGATCTCTGGGCTATGGTGAGATGCCTTCGTGGACTGGGCATACGGTTAGCGTGCCAGGGACGGTTGCAGGCTGGCACGATCTGTTGGCACGACACGGAAATATGAGCCTGGCAGACGTCCTGAAGCCAGCCATTTGGACTGCAGAGAATGGTTATCCTGCTAGTGAGTTGATTGCTACTGGTTGGCGCACCCAGGTACCCAAGCTGCGCCGCGACCCAGATTGGGAAAGCGGTGATCTGGACAACGGCCCAGATCAGCCCAGTGGGCACGAGTTACTTATTGACGGGCGAGCACCCCACCCAGGGGAGATTATGCGGATTCCCACATTGGGGGAGACCATGCGCGGCATAGCGGAGGAGGGTCCTGCTTACATCTATCAAGGTGAATTTGCCCAGAAACTATCTGCCCACGTCCAGCGATATGGCGGTTGGATTACGCCCGAAGATATGGCGGCCCATCACAGCGATTGGGATGAACCGATTACAGCGGACTATCGCAGCAACACGACACTGTACGAACTGCCACCCAATGGACATGGATTGGCTGCCATCATTGCTGTCAATCTGGCCAAAGGGTTTGATCTGGCCGCCATGAATGAGGCGGATCGGCTTCATGTTATGCTTGAGTGTATGCGATTGGGTTTTGCTGATGCCCAGCAGTGGGTCTGTGATCCTAGGGTATCCAAGATTCCTTTACAGGGGCTGGTGAGCATGGCTTATGCAGATGACCGTCGTTCACTCATTAGCATGAACAAAGCGGCAGATGAGGTCAATTATGGGACGCCATTGGGCGGCCCCGATACAGTCTACCTCAGCGTGATGGATGGGGAAGGGAACGGATGCAGCTTTATTAATAGCCTTTATGCTGGCACGGGAACGGGGCTTGTCGTCCCTGGCACGGGGGTCAGCCTGCAAAATCGGGCAGCCTGCTTCCAACTGGATCCCGAGCACCCCAACGCTCTGGCTCCCAACAAACGCCCTTATCACACCATCATCCCAGCCATGACCACCCAGAATGGAGAACTCCATGCTAGCTTTGGCGTGATGGGTGGCTACATGCAGCCCCAGGGTCACTTCCAGATGATGGTGAATATGATCGATCTGGAGATGTCCCCCCAAACGGCCCTGGATATGCCCAGGTGGCAATTGAGCGCATCCGAGATGGGAATGGGCGCAAAGCAACCGGGAGGCTTGGTTCACATTGAGGAAGGCTGGTCCTTCAGCACCCTCTCTGAGCTGACCCGCCGAGGTCACCAGTTATCTTTGGTTGACGGCTTCCGACGCGGTATGTTTGGTGGTGGCCAAATCATTACAAGGGATCCAGTCAGTGGTGTTTTGACGGGTGGGAGTGAGCCTCGCAAAGATGGCTGTGCGATTGGGTGGTAGAGGGAACAAAATATCAAGGTCAAATGCGTAAGTCATATCCCTCTACTATAATTAGGAATGAGAATTTTATAAAACCAAATGAAAGATCTCTCGGGTACTTGAGATGACAGTGTCGAAGTTTCAGGTTTTATTTGATCCTGATTCCTTAGCTCCGTTTCAAAACCGAAGTTTGGTCTCTTGAGTAGAAGCGACAGAAAACTCCGGTTTTGACAACGGCCGCAGTATACCTTGCTTATTATTGCCTGACCGACATCGTAAGTAAGTAAAAATATAGACGGCATTTTTGTGGTTCATATCTATGGAGGAGTGAGTGAGTACACAGGTTACACTAACGTTGCCAGATGAATTATATGAACACGCTCAGCAGTGGGCGGCACTAATGCAACAGAATCTTTCTGAAACACTAACCAGCGCCCTGAGCCTTGTTCTAACACCAATTCCCCCTTTATCTGAATTGGCTCCGATCCCAACATTGTCAGATGATGAAGTACTGGAACTTACTATGATACAAATGGACTCACAATCTGGCAACCGTTTGAGTGTATTACTGGAAAAGCAGCGCGAAGATGTATTAAATCAAGGTGAGTCGGCTGAACTAGCCACGCTGATGCAAATTTACAATCGGCTTTGGATACGTCAATCGGAAGCATTTGTTGAAGCAATAAGACGTGGATTGCGGGAACCCATAGAAGCATAATTTACATGGCAATCCCAGAACATTTGCAAAAGCTAATTCGCCAGCAAGCGTACAATCGATGCGGTTACTGTCTGACCCAGCAGCAATATCTCCCTTGGAAGCTCGAGATTGAACATATAATTCCTCAGTCTAAGGGTGGCTCCGATGCCGAGGACAATTTGTGGCTTGCATGTCGCTCCTGTAATCTCTATAAAAGCAATCAAATAGATGCAGTAGATCCATTGACGGGAAAACGATATCTCTTATTCAATCCGCGCGAGCAAGTTTGGTGGCATCATTTTCAATGGAGTAATGAGGGAACGATGATTGTCGGTCTTACGCCATGTGGACGCGCATCTGTCATAGCACTCAACATGAATAATCTAGTTGCTGTCACAGTACGTCGAAATTGGGTGGCAGCAGGTTGGCATCCCCCAAGAGATAAGTGATATATGAAACTTGCAATTGCTACCAGCAATGTCAATAAAGTAAACCAAATCGAGAGCCATTTGGGTCGGCCCCTTCAGCAGATTGATATCGACCTGCCGGAGATCCAGGCTGTACAGGTACGTGACGTGATTGAGGAGAAGACGCGGACTGCTTTTGAGCAGGTTGGGCATCCTGTGTTGGTTGAGGATACCGGTCTGTATATTCATGCCTGGAACGGACTGCCAGGGGCGCTGATACGTTGGTTTTTGAAGTCGGTTGGCACACAGGGGATTTGCCAGATGCTGGCCGAGTTTGAGGATCGGAGTGCCAAGGCAGAGACCTGTATCGGCTTCTGCGATGGGAACGAGTTTCACTGTTTCTCAGGCACGGTTGAAGGGTCTATTGCCCGCTCCCCCCGAGGGGATTATGGCTTTGGCTGGGATCCGATCTTTATTCCCAGTGGCTCCGACAAGACCTTTGCTGAGGTGCCACCAGAAGAGAAGTTAGCGATCGATATGCGACGGGTAGCAGCGTTGGAGTTAAAATCATTTCTAATGGCTAGATAGAGCTGGTTCAAAATTACCGATAAAGTTGTAGCCAATTATGAGGCTGCAATCCACACCCGCGATTTTTTCTTCCTTTTTGTCAACCTCATGAGACTCGGTTGGGTTCTCTAAACAAAAGGATTTTGACTTGTTACTTGTTGCGGTGCTGGCTTTCAGCCAGTACGAACTTCGTAAAGGAGAGTATCATCAGGACTGTTACCGCTTCATAGATCAGAACACCTACCACGGCTACATAGCCGATCAATGTAATGGATCCAGCAATAAAAATACTTATGGGGAAGACAAAATGGGCTAGGTTGCCGTAGATATTTAGGAAGTTATATCCTCCGTTTTGAAAATAGCTTCGGACGAAGAGCCCACCTTCATCAACTAATCTATTCTTCCAATGATGGGGCGATTTGGTAGTTATTGCGGCTGCCAATAGGCCAGCAGTCCACTCAATTGCGATGATAGTAGGGGCTATCGATAATTCCGATAGAGTCCAGACAACTGTATGGGACAGCAGATCAATAACCTGGTCAAAGAGAGCGCCAAATTCTGTGACGTGGCCAAATTTGCGTGCCAGATAGCCATCAACGACGTCGAGTAACAGTGCACAGACAAAAAGCTGTATTGCAATACCCCAACGCAACCTCGTATCTAATGTCCAGCCCATATATGTATACAAATATATCGTTACGCCTGCTAAAACCAGCATGACTAAACGCACACCAGTGACAATGTTACAGGGGTATAGAAGGGACTTTGTTATCTTGTGTTGCATGGTTCACTGTAGGTAAACGTACAGGGAAAATGGTGAGCAATACCGAGGAGTGTGGACGGAAGTGATTTTGAAAACTGTCCACTTAGTCCCATCCCATTTGCATTAATTACATAAAATCTCACTGTACAGATTGCGTCACCTCCTCCCAAAGTAACCTGTCAAAGCCGACGGCAACTATGGAAAAGGTGCGCAGCTTTAACTTTGAGCCATATTTCTCTTTCAGCAGGGTGCTATACCGCATCCCCTGTTGGCGCGCTTGGGCAAACATTTTGATGACTGGTTTTAATTTCTTCAGTTCCATTTCCGTTCTTGCCCGAACTTCGCTACCGCTGAAGCCAGTTTCGCTCAGTTTGACAAACTTAAATTCCAAAAGTAAGTCCAGCAACTGATATTGACGCATCTCTGGGCGCAGAATCATGGTCAGGTCTGCATAGCCGCGGCGTAAGGGCTGCTCCGAATCGACCACATAGAAGATGTCGTTGAAGAGTAAGGTGAGGAAGGCGGTTTTGATGGTCAGCTCATTAGCCTGGATGTAATCTCGGTTGTCAAAGACGGGAAAGATGCGCTGTTCAATGAACTCACAAAGCGGAACGATATGGCCTTTACCATAGAAGCCTTCTGCGGCTTCCTGACCATTGTCTCGGTCGGCTGCGTTTGGCAGCAGCATTTCACGTAAACGGTACGCATAAAGCTGGTGCATGATCAGGTTAGGAATGCGTAGAATTTGCTTGCCACTCGGCGCCACTTCACCACTCAATGTCAACACACCCAGATAGTAGAGGAGAGAGTGCATAAACGCCTCCGTATTGCTTTCCCCCAACATCTGTTTGATGCCAAAGCGATCTTCCAGTTCGACCACCGCCGGTGGCGAACCATCATCTAGAATGTTTACGATCACCTCTTCGCCTTTGGGCAGGCGTGAGATGTAGGCGATCTTTTCATGGTCCGGGGCGAGATTGCTGTCGAGCAGCTTGCGCGGATAACTCCCCCTGCGCTGAAGATAATCCAGAAAGTAGAAGGTCGAGGCCGGGTTATAAATCGGCTCACCTCCCTCATCGCTAAAGAGCGACCCGTTGTAGTAGGTTCGCATGAGGTCCAGCGCTTCGTCAAATTGGGCAGCAGATAGGTTGCCCTCATCCACAACCTGCTGCAAGATTTGGACAATCTCCTGACCCGTAAAGCCGCATAGGTCATTGAATTCTTCACGGAAGTAGATGTTGGTGGCGATATTATAGCCGCTGGATACATCGTGAAGTACAATTGGCGAGACGCCTACGATAAAGGTGCGATCCAAGCCGCGCCCTGCCATGGCGGCCTTAACCGCTTTGAAGAGCGCCTTGAATTCACCTTCACCAAAGACCAAGGCTTCATACCGCTCTTGGCTGGTCGGTCGCCCACCCATCAACACTTCGTTGGCAAAGTTGTCATACTCATCAATCAACAGATAGAGTTTGTGACCACTGTGGCGCGCAATCCCAATGGCCGACCAAAACGATGAAGTGGCATTGGTGGGATTAATTTCTATCTTATCCTGCAAAATCGATGGATAATTCCGAGCAAACGCTTTGATCTCATCATTGATATAGTCAGTCAACACCCGAAGTTGCTCTTCGTAAGTCGGTTTGGGCGGAATAACCGAAAAGTCCCATCGCATGATGAGGAACTGATTGTGTAGGGGCGTTGGATTTTGCCCAATCGCCAGATTGCCAAAGAGTTGCTCAAACTCATCCGCCTTGGCGATATCATAGTAGTTTTCCAACATCGAGAGCAGCAGGCTTTTCCCATGACGACGCGGGCGCAGAAAAAGGAGACTTTTGCTAATGTCTTCAAGTTGGGGAATGCGATCTGTCCGATCGATGTAAAGCTGACCTTCGGTCACTATACTGTAAAAATCACTATTTCCATATGGAAATTTCAATGTATCCCCCCTCCTGCGAGCCATTTGGTATGAACGTTTATGTCAATCCAAATCTTACAAATCGTCTAGCTATTATATCACAGTAGGTGGGTGCCATTCAATCAAAATCGAGCTTCTGGGTGTGTCCGAAAACCAACCCACTCTTTGCCTCAAGAGACCTTACAAACTCCGTAGCCACTCAATGCCCGGATACTCACCGCCTATGGCAATCTGGCAAATTCGCCCAAATAGCTCATATCTAGTGGGGTTGTTGGTCATGATGACCACGCCCACGCCCTCCTCACGATAGCCGACGGCAAAGGCCCTAAAGGTGAAGTTGTCACCCCAGTGCCAGAAAGAGTCGCCCTGAGCGCTATGCTGGATCCCCCAACCGAGTCCCCAAGAGACGCTTTCGTCGATAGTTATCGTCTCTTTTGGCCAGTCTTCGTGCCAAGGGGCTGAGTCATTGACTGACACTTGGGGCGTCAACATCAGCTCCGTTATTTCTGAGCTGAGTGAGGCAGTGGGATTCGCCTTGGGATCCATCATGGCCACCAGAAATCTGGCATAGTCGGAAGGTGTTGTGTGTAAGCTAGCGGCCGACCACATGGATTTAGGGTAAAATTTCTTGGCTGGTTCGCTTTCTCGGTTATGTCCCGTGGCAATTGGCTCGACGTACTCCTCAGACCAAAGATAGGTGCTCTGGGTCATGCCCAACGGCTTAAAGAGAGTGGACTGCATAAATGTCTCGCCAGATTGACCGGTGACTTCCTCGATGGCCTTTTGCAGGTACATATACCCCTCACCCGAATAGGAGAATCGCTCACCAGGTGACAGGCGAATTTTTAATGGTTCATCTTTGGGTCGCCAATTGGGCAGCCCACACATATGGCAGAGCACGTTACGCATGGTGATCAACTCCAAGCGCGAATCATCTTCCACATGAGGTACTGACAGGTAGTTGCTCAGAGGGTCGTCTAGCCCAATCAGATTCTGCTCATGAAGCATCAGCGCGGCACAGGCAAAAGGAGGCTTGCTGAGGGACGCGCCTTCGAAGAAGATCTCGGTAGTGACGGGCTCTTGCGTATTCACATCCATAACGCCAAAGCCCTTGGCCCAGGCAAGCTGCGCATCACGAATCAGTGCAAAAGAGAGGCCAGGGATTCCAGCCTCAGCCATAATTTGCGGAACCTTTTCGCTCAGTTCGTCAATGAGGGTTTCGATTGGACTGTTTGATTTGAGTTTCATGGTGGATTGGGTTGTTCAGTGCAAGTTGTAGGTCCGGTTTGTAACCGGACAGATACAGATGAACGCGTCAGTTTCCAGAGTGCTACAGCCAAGTGACAGGCATTTCCGTGCCGAGTTGAGGGAAGGTTGCCATCTATCCCCAACGCACTTATTAAGTGCCAGCCACCTTTTCATCTCATTTATCTTGTCATTCGTGCTTAAAGTATCAGGTTCAATAGCGTTCCTTGCTGAAAAGGTGAAGGGGCCAATTTCTGATAGTTCTCTTGATCCGAATCGAAACGGTGGACCACAACCAGCTCATATTCGGGAATCACTATCATGAAGTGGCCGCCCACGCCGTATGCGGCAAAGGATCCATCTGGCACGGTGACATTGGGCAGCAAAACCCCACCACTGGCCACCCACCAGAGATAGCCATAAGATCGCCCGTCGGGTGATTTTGAGTAGGGATGTAGACTCTCCGCGACCCAGGCTTCGGAGAGAATCTGCTTACCATTCCACTGGCCCCGTTGCAGGTAGAGTTGACCCAATTTTGCCAGATCTCGGGCAGAGAGACGAAAGACATAAGCGGGATGAATCGAGTCTGGACCACCAATGGACCGGTTTTCCTCCAGCACAAAATCTTCCATCTGGAGCGGCACAGCCATCTGCTGCTGAAATGCCTCAAAGATATCCAGCCCCGTGCACTGAGTGTAGATGGTTCCTAGCGCATTAAAGTCCCAATTGTTGTAGACAAAGTGCTGGTCCGGCCCATAAGATTCTCGTTTGGGGAGGTGTTTTCGATCGGCCTTAGGCTGATAGTTGGCCCAATGGTAAACGCCCGACCGGGACTTGAGCAGGGAAATAACCGTGGCCTGCTTCTCCTGTTCACTCAATGGTTCTTTGTCATCTATAGCCAGCTGGGCTAGGGTAGCGTTCAAATCAATTTGACCCTGCTCAACCGCAATCCCAATCAGCGCATTGAGCAAGCTCTTGCGGATTGAATGGCAGTTGAAGTTGCGGTCAGTCTGGCCCCAATTGATGACGGCCTTACCATTAGAAAGGACGAAGAGGGCAGAGGATCCGAGTTCGTTGAAATAGTGTTTTGTTGATTGAAGTTTCTCGGGACGCCAAGTGTTGTCTGTCATTGGTAGATTCTGATTCTCAATTGACAACGTCGATTGGGAATGGTATAGTCTGGCTAGATTGGGTTCTATAGTCACAAGCATAGTTGATCGTAAATCCTTACGCAAATAATGTGTTTGTTTTCCTGACCAGAAGGCCATTTTTATCTAGGAAGCTATTTATGCGAAGATTTACTAGGGAAACATAATCATGACAACTTTGGCGTTCGATACGCAAAGTACTGACAATCGAGCAGACTGGTTGCTTGTTTTTGATGCAGCGATGCGAGTCGGTAATTTTTCATCTTTGGATGCGTTATTCTTGCGCGCATTGGATGCATGGTTGAGCCAGCTAACCCCAGCGTTACGATGGGATATTGCCATCGAACTTTATACCACTGAGCACGTCAGCACAGGCCGAGCGGCAGAGATTGCCGGACTAAATTACTTTGTCTTTATGGAAGAGTTGCGTACACACGGTATCCCCTTTATGGGCGCTGAACCGGCTGCTGGAGAAGAAAAAGAAAGGAAAGAGGCGCTACTCGATGAGCTCTTCAACTTCTCCTCCCTCGTTCCTACAACTTAACCGCTCGAAATACTGCCTTACGCAACCCTATCGTATTACCATATCGTACATGATTTACCCAGCCACCGACCCTGGCGTTTAGCTGATCAATGGAAATAAGGTCGTCAGGATATCGTAGCCCGTCCATTTTGGGCGGTTTACCTGGCACACCCAAGCGCTCCCGCCCTGCAAGGACGGGCTACTGAGTGCTTCATCTCCCGCTTGATATATCCTCACGATCAGAGATTCAAAGATCAGAGTTCACATTCGTATCTCTACAGCTATCTGCTTCATTCAGAGGCCGGAGGTGATGGGGACGCACACACACGCACACCGACATCGAGGTCCGCGTCGCCGTCGTCGTCGCGGTAGGCGCAGCGGGCGTAATGACTGAAGTCGCCGAAAGACCCGCCCCGCACCACACGGGCTCCGCCCGATCCGAGATCTTCTCGTCCATCTTGGGCATGGTAAGGATAGTGATATATATTGCTCTCCTCATCACGCCATTTCGTCCGGGTCCAGTCAAATAGGTTGCCAGCCATATCCAGGCAACCCTCTGGGCTTTTGCCACTAGGGAAGAAGCCTACGGCAACGGGTCGTCCAATTTGGGTTTCAAATGCGTTGCAGCGGCTGGCGTCAAAGTCGTTGCCCCACGGATAGATACGAGCGTGGCCTGAGTCCGTGTGCTGAGCTTGTCGAAGGGCTGTCGAAGGGCCCCGTGCCGCCCGCTCCCATTGGGCCTCTGAGGGTAAGGTAATCTGCCACGGCGGTCCCTGATCATTCCTTTGGCGTAGCAAGGTTGCCAACGGTTCAGGGGTGCCATCCCATTCACGTAATTGTTGGGTCAACCACTCACAGTATTTGATTGCTTCTTCCCAACTTATCCAGCGGACCGGATTGTTCTGTGGATCGCTCAGGCTAGCTACATGAGATGGTTGGTGGTCCGTCGCTTGGCAAAATGCTCGCCACTGGGCCACCGTCACCTGATAGCGGGAGATGAGAAATTGCTCTAAATGGAGCGTATGTTGAGGCTGTTCATCATCTTGAGTTAGGCGATCCGCTTTTTTGTCACTCCCCATGATAAAGGTTCCGGCGGGAATGTCAACAAAGCCCAAGTCCGGTTCATTGGGTAGATACCAGATATCGGGGTCAAAGCGGGGGTCTCCCAATTGGCCCAGGGCGGTTCCGGCTTCGGCCCGTTCGGTCATGGTCAGGTATTTGGTGTGGGGTAGCTTGGTCAAGCGATTGAGGAGCCGCTCCAGGTAGGCACTGCCGCCATTGGGCTTCTCGTCGGCTTCCACCGTGGTGCGCCCCAACAGGGCAGCCATCTGGGCAGACCAGAGCAGACTGCGCCATACCGTCTCGCTCCGTGGGGTGGTTGTGGGGCAGAGCTCATAGGCCAAGTCCAGGACGGCATTCTCGCTGCTGTTGTTGAAGAATAGCTCTTCCGCGCCTAAAAGTGCAGCCACCCGCCAGTAGTCACCCTCTTTGACGTGGGTGAGGTAGGTGCGAATATAGTCTCGTCCCCGCTTCATGTAACATCCGGCCAGGTACTCTTGAAAGGTGCGGTGGGGGAAGCTGTAGCTTGGCGGCTTCTGGTTCTTGGCCTCCTGCTGGCTGCCTCCGCGCCCAACCAAAAGTCCGGCCCGATGATCAATGTAATCCAAAAAGTCATTGGCCAGCGACGTGTCGCCCTCTAGCTGCCCTTCCAGCAACACCAATAGGTCACCCCGCCCTAGCGGTTGCTGACGTTGGTTCGGGTCTTGGTCATCTTCATTCAGCTCTGAGCCACTCTGGGCGGACGCTTGGGTCTTGTGGGCCTGATAGGCCAGCAGCTCCAAGATGCGGCGCAGCTTACGGCTATCGGCCAACAGGGCATCGAGTTTGGGCGGCAGGTTGCTGATCTGGTCTTTGCCCTGCTGCCAACGATTCATTAGCACATCTACCGCCAACGCGTAGAGTTCCACCCGTTGTTCCGGCAGCTTCTTCTCCCGCTGGTGGATGATGGTCATGGTGGTCAAGAGCATAGGGTTGCGGGCCAACTCGGCCAGGTTGCCTTGGGCCGCGGTCTGGAGTGCTTGGATACCCTGGTCAGCCCACCGCTGATCCATGCGTCCCAACCGCTGCTGGGTACGATACCAGGCCGTGATAAAATCAGCAATCTGCTGGTTGGTAAATTGGGCCAAGGTGTAGGCAGCAAAGCCAGGCAGCATCCCATCCCAGTAGGAGCGGACCCGACAGGTGACGATGATCTGCTGGATTGCTGGGTAAGTCCGACAGAGAGCCGGGATGGTCTCAAATAACAAGGGGCGCAACGGCTCTGGCATCTCGTCCAAACCATCCAACACCAGCAGAAGCTTGTGTGTATCGGGATCGTGGCCCCAGGCGAGCAGCTCCGGAAGCAGTTCAGGGATCTGCCACTCTACCAATTGCCTGGCCCATTCGTTGGTGAGTAGCTCAATTAAGATTCTCTGCTTTGCACGCTGCCGGGCCTCCTTAAACTCGGTACTTTGGGCCACCGTATCCATCTCGGGAATCAGTTCGTGGAGGGTCATAAAAATGGGCAAGGGATGGCTTTCTTCCCTCAGCATGCCCGCCGCGCATTGGGCCGTCAACTGGCGCACAAAGGTGCTCTTGCCGCTGCCTGGATCACCCAAAAGCAACAGATGTGGGTTTTGGTTGGCAGCCTCTTGGGCCTTGACCGGTCGCTCTTCATCCTCGCGGAGGCGACGCCCTTCCTTTTTTGCCTCAGCCCTCTCTTCTGCCGTTAACTTGATCCTGGTTGTGGTGTTGAGCGCTACGTAAACATCACCGAGACAGATCTCGCGCCCGGTACCCATGTCGCCCCCATGGCGGCCAGGGGAAGTGCCTCACACTCATTGAGCAGCGTGCGTAGATAGGTCCTCATAAGGTCCTGGCTCGGCTCGTCAGCGTCATCCGTCTCGCCCTGCAATTCCCCGTAGTGATGGTGGATCTCATCACCTGTATGAACTTTATCGGCCTTGATGGTTTGGGCAACGACGCCCCGCTCACCGGCCACATTGCCCTCACCAACGAGTACGGCACCAGAACCAGCGTTTTCGATCTGGCTGAGCGCGCCCTCGTAGATTTCTTGGTTGCCCAATTGGACCAGTTCCGCCCGCAAGGTTTGGATGAACCACGCGCGGGTTTCGTCATCAGCACTCTGCTGGACCAATGCCAGCGAGGCGATCTTCTGATGGATTTCATCCAGCGCGTCTCGCCATTGCGCATCGTTGCGGGCATTGGTCGTCAGCTCATTGGCCAGGGTGGCGAGAAATTGCTCGTCAGAATCGGCCTGATTTTGTCCATTGACCCACTTCTCAAATTGACTGGCCAGGAGATTCCCGCTCACACCGCTCAACACCAAGCCCAAGGCACTGAACGCCGTCATCGGATCATTGGCCGCGATGGCGCTCACCAAGGGTGCCAGTGCCGCAGCAGAGATTAGGCCATAGGCGGTATCGGGCAGTGTGGCATTTGTTCTGTGAAGAAGCAGGGAGAGCCGCTCGCGAACGTTGGATTGCCAGTCAGAAATGTTCATATGGCAAGTGTAGTCACTTCTAGTTGGTTTGTCAATGGGGAACGGGGAGGTGGTCGATGGGCCGGTGTTCGGTAGGTCGGTAGGTCGGTGGGTCGGTAATCAGAAATCGACAACCGACCCACCGACTACTGTTCACTCTTCACTCTTCACTCTTCACGCCCCATACATATCATTCACAAATCCACCCATCCCCAATTCATTCAACTTATCCAGTGGTGCGCGGAAGGTGACCTGCACAACACCAGGATGGCGACCAATCTCGATACCGCCGGTGATGGTGGCACGGTTCTTGATTTCGGGAACGGTCACGCCCAGGAGGGTTGCGGCTCGTTCAAGTCCGTTGTCGGTGGCTGCGTTGAGGTCGGGTCCCGTCCCGACGACTGAGATGGGGGCCGACTCTTCGATGGCATCGACGCCCCACTCTGCCGCCAGGGTTTCCGCTTTTTGTTTTTCTTCGGCGGTTAGCGGTTTGGCCAAGAAGGGCAGATCTTCCAAAACGGGGAAGAGAATGGGGCCATCGATGTTGAGCCCCTTGAGCAGGTGTACTTGGAGGGTCACTGTGCCGGAGACGTCACAGGTGTGGCCAGCAATCTCGCCATCACCCTGGAGGGCGTGCATGTCTCCCATGTAGACGCCACCACCAGCCGTCTTGACTGGGCAGATGAGGATGGAACCGGCTCGGACGGCGTCAATATCCATGTGACCGTCGGTGCGGTGGACCAGTTGGTCAGCCGTCAGGGCATATTCGTGGGGTGCGCCGATCAGGAAGGAGCCAAAGTCGCCAGCGTTGTGAGAATCTGGGATGGGGTGGGACGGCGTGGTTCCTAGTTGGCCCATGAAAGGGCGAAGTCGAGCCACCAAGCCAACCAAATGATGGGGTGCGAAGGTGAGGATCGAATTCTGGCAGGAGCCTTCAGGCATGGCAGCGTAGGTGTTGGCTTCACTCGCAATTTCCTCTGCTTTCTCTTTGTGGAGGGTGACGCCCACATCTCGGTTGCCGTCAAAGCCGATGGTGTAGCCGTTGGTAAAGGTAAAGGGGGCCACATCTTCACCGCAGTCAGCACAGCGGATGGCCGTCTCGCCGATGCCCTGAATGACTGATTCAGGATAGACCTTGCCACAGCCAGGACACTTGCCGGCCACGTATGGATCGCCCAAGAAACGATTCTCCATCCACTGATCGTTGCCCGATGCAGTAGCCAGAGAGGTAACCGTGATCTCCTTGATGCGAATGGCAATAGCGTCTCCTACTTCCGCTCCGGCCACGGCCACGGGCACTGTTACTTCGTGACCACCACGAATCTGGGGGGTAATCATAGGCCCCCAGCAACCCGGTGCCGTGTTGGCAATGATATGCCCTCCATCACGGACTGGACCCAGCATAGGTTTGTTGGGGTCAAGGATACCATCCACATATTGGTTGACGTAGACTGTCTCGTGGCCAGGGTGCCCGTTGGTAGAAGCTGGCCCGCCGACCGGTGTCTGCATTGCTTCCATCGTTGTTGCCATTTTTGTCTCCTTGGTGTAGTAAATTGTTGGACTGCGTGGAAAGGGGGAGCGAATAGTAGAAAGCGAACAGTGAACGGTTTCCAGTAGGGTGAGAGTAGAAGTCACTGGTCACTGGTTATGGGTTGCTGCTTACTGCTAACCGTTGACTTCATGCCTTTGACCCAGTAGCTACCTCCTGCCACTGGCATAAGCAGTGCAACTTCCCGGCCTTGGACGACCTCTTGTTCTTGGGTTGCGTGATGTCCATCAATCACCGGCACGGCCACGTGAAGACGGTGGGCAATCGACGGCTCGTCAGAGGCCACTTCAGCAAGTAGATCGGCTACAGTGGCCGGGCTATTCAGCGTAACATTCATGCGGGCACGGCCTGCCAAGCGCGTTAGTTCTCCGTTGAGGCGTACCGAGACAGAAAAAGAGGTGATAGAAACAGAGGGAATAGAAACAGAGTCGTTGGAAATGGAGTCGGTTGAATGTGATGGTTGTTTTTTCATAATTTACCTGCTTTCTGCTCCCATGATAAAATCAAAGGCTCAACTATGCAAAGCATAAGCATCCAAGGAGCAACCAATGACCCAATTTACTCCCCAACAGATACCGGCATCACAGCAAGATGCTATGGCGAAGAGACAAAGCAAGGCTGAACGCCCCAACGTTATCGTCTTTTTTAGTGACCAGCAGCGCTGGGATACCACTGGCGTTCACGGCAACCCACTAAACTTAACGCCCAATTTTGACCGAATGGCTCAAGCTGGCACTCACCTGTATCAGACCAGTACCTGCCAGCCCGTCTGCGGCCCAGCCAGATCTTGCTTACAGACGGGTCAATACGCCACCGCCACGGGCTGCTTTCGCAACGGGATTCCCTTGCCTCAGGATGCTCGTACGTTGGCCCACTTCTTCAAAGAGGGCGGCTATGATACGGGATATATCGGCAAGTGGCATTTGGCCGGAAGAGACTCGGCTGGCCCTGTAGCCCCGGAAGAGCGAGGCGGCTATGATTACTGGTTAGCCTCTAACTTGCTTGAGTTCACCTCGGATGCCTACAATCTGGTCATGTATGACAATGATGGCGAAGCAGTCAAATTACCTGGCTACCGGGTAGATGGCCAGACGGACGCGGTCATCCGTTATATTGACAGCCACCAGGAGGATCCCTTCTTCCTCTTTGTTTCATACATTGAGCCTCACCACCAAAATCATCTGGATGATTATCCACCGCCGGATGGATATCGGGAAGAATATGCCGGTCGCTGGACGCCGCCCGATCTAGCTGCGCTGGGTGGATCTAGCCAGCAGCATTTGGGTGGCTACTATGGCATGGTTAAGCGGTTGGATGAAGCATTGGGCCGCACAATAGATGCGCTAAAGAGTCTGGGCATGATGGAGAATACGATCATTCTGTACACGACTGATCATGGTTGCCACTTCAAGACCCGCAATGGTGAATACAAACGCTCCTGTCACGAAAGTTCAGTCCGGCTTCCGACAGCGCTCATTGGTCCAGGCTTCAATGGCGGTGGTCAGCTCATGCAGCAGATTAGCCTGCTGGACATGCCCCCCACGTTGCTGGATGCGGCAGGATTGCCTGTGCCCGAACAGATGCAGGGTCGCTCGATTATGCCGCTAGTCCGCCGTGAGTCGACAGAGTGGCCCGAGGAAGCATTTATTCAGATTAGCGAGGCCCAAGTTGGGAGGGCAGTACGAACCCAGCGCTGGAAGTATGGCGTAGATGCGCCCCAAAAACATGGAGGGAAGGATGCTGGTTCTGACAAGTACGTGGAGCAGTATCTCTATGATCTGGAATATGATCCCTACGAATTGACCAATCTCATAGGTTTAGATTCCCACCGCGAGACAGCCAATGTGCTACGAGATCGACTGATCCGGCGTATGGTAGAGGCTGGAGAAGCGGCACCAACCATCGAGATGGCCGAAAGCCGTAGCGGATTTCAGCGGATTGTGACCAAGGAGGAAGCGTGGGCTTGAATCAGTGAGTCGGTATTCGGTAAATCGGTATTCAGTGAATCGGTATTCGGTATTCGGTATCTAACCACTGACCTACCGACCACCGACCTACCGACTTACCTTCGCCTTCGCAAGCGAAAATATATCCCCGTGGTAATTAGTCCCAAAATCCCAAACCCACTTGCCGTGGCAAATGTGAAGCAGAGCATCATGCCAATGAGGTTCTCGCGATTCAACGACATGGGGGCATCCAAGCCGAGCCGCCCCAGAAGGGTTGTGGTTTCTGGTACAGATGTGGGTATGGGCGTAAAGATGGGCAAGTTTAAGGCAGTCTGGGGGGTGGGCGTATGAGTGATGACAATGTAGCCGTTATTCACCGTGGCATCGCTCAGGCTGCCCTCAGCGGATTCCGACTCTTGGACTGTGCTCGATGTAGGTGTTACCGTGGAAACCTGGGCGATGCGGGATCGCCGATTGAGACCACTGATAGATATGCTGGCACCGGATACGCTATTGGTCACTGCGTTGTTGTTTACGACGCTGCTGGCCACGACGCGGTTTGCAACAGCATTGTTGATAGAGGCACGAGTATTGCTTGTATCTGGATCCAAATAATCGGGCGTGCCATCTGCGTCGGTATCATCATTTAGGAGAATACCGTCTTCATTGGCATCTTCATCTCGGGTCTCAACCCCATCATCGTCATCGTCGGGATCATAGTAGTCGGGTGAACCGTCCCCATCAGTATCTACGCAGGGAAATGCGGGACACTCCAAGATATCCGTAAGCGAATCATCGTCACTGTCACCTCCATCCTCCAACGCCGCTTTATCATTTGGATCAAGGTATGCTGGTATGTTATCACCATCCTCGTTGTCATCTAGAAAGTTGCCATTCGAGTTGATATCTTCATCAGCAGTCAGAATAGCATCGTTGTCATCTTCGTCATCCAAATAATCGGGTCTGGTATCTTCGCCAGGATCAATGGCACCATCAGTATTGTCATTCGTCGGGTCGCCGTCGCCATTGACATCTTCAGATAAGGTTAAGATCCCGTCGCCATCGTCGTCATCATCCAGATAATTTAATAGGCCATCCTGATCCAGATCCTCACCGATTCCCTCATTAAATGTAGGGACACCGTCTCCATCATCATCTGCATCGCGGTAGTTGGGCAGACCATCTCCATCCGTGTCGTCTCCTACCAAGTTGCCATCTTCACCCAAATCTTCGGAAAGGGTCGGTATGCCATCGCCGTCATCATCACTATCTCGATAATCTGGCGTGCCATCCCCATCGGTATCATCGAGAAAAGCACTGCCATCTAGGTTAACATCCTCATTTCGGGTCAGGACCAAATCGTTGTCGTCATCATTATCTCGGTAATCAGGAATGCCATCCCCGTCTGTATCATTGATGGCATCATCTTGCGCACCGTTGATATCTTCCTGAAAAGTTGGAATCCCATCTCCATCATCATCATTATCCAGAAAGTCGGGGATACCGTCCCCATCAGTATCATCATTACCAAAATCGCCATCACCATTCAGATCTTCATCCCGATTGAGCACCAAGTCATTGTCATCATCCCCAGCTCCTGCATCATTGGTCAAGGTAGTTGGGGTGGCTGTGGGCGATTCAGCCAGTGTTGCAGTTGGCGACACGGTAGGCGTATGGGTGAGGGTAGGTGTGAACGTTGGCTCCGTAGTCGGAGTGTCTGTTGGCGTAGGTGTAAAGGTGGATGTTGCCTCATCTGCAGGTGCGGAGGTAAAGGTTGGGGTTGGTGAATCAATAGGACTCTGCTGGCTTTGAGTTGGCGTTTCTGTAGGCTGTTCTACTGGCGAGTCCGCAATGGATGTTGCAGTGGCCGTTCCGGTTATGGTAGGTGTGCCAGTTATTGTGGGCGTTCCGGTTACGGTGACGGTTAGGGATAGGAATACGGTAGAAGTAATGGTTGGCGTGGGAGGTTGAATGGACGTAAGGGTCGGTGCAAGGCCAGGGGTGGGCGTGATACCAAAGCCGTAGCCGCACTGCTCAAAATAATCTCCAGGCTCCTCGTCAGTTGTCACTTCACGGAGGCGAAAGCAGTAGGGCGTCCCTAGTTCAATTCCGTCCTGAATGGTAAAGTCATAGAATGCCCCCGCATCAACATTGCCCCGTGCAAGGGTCGAATGCACTAGCTGATAACTCGTATCCGGAGCGTCGGCCTCCTTGCAGAGGACTTCAAAGCTAGCAATATTGTACTCGGCCTTGGTTGCCCAGCTTAGGTGAAGCTGATCTTCGTATGCATTAACCGTAAAGGGTTCTAACAGTTCAACAGCAGCCCAAGTAGGCCAAATTGAAACAATCAGTACAAGGAGGGCGATGAGCAGAAGAGCAATCGGGCGAGCCAAGTGCCGATAAGTAAGCTGGGTGTCAACGAGGCGATTGGCTACCGTAAAATTGGTGCTTTGGCTCGCTTTACGCAACCCGCTCCGAACTATCTTCAGAATCATAAGAAATGTCCAACTGATTTGGCTCCTGAAGAGAAGTCAGGAGCTCATAGAACTCTGTCACGCACTGTTTGTCAAGGCCACTATTATACCAAATACGCATGGTTCCTGTTAGTTCTGTCATCAATGTTAGATAGTTCTCATGAGCATCTGGCGAATCATCTGTCGCCATTTCTTCATAATTGGGATGGGCCTGTAACCATTGTTCTAATTGGTGATCGGCTTCTGTGGGACGCGGCCCCCAATAAGCAAGGTAGTTCCAATCTTCGTCAAAGAGGAGTAAAAGTGGCACCTCCACTTCAACCAAGTCGTCAGGGATATCTGCGTCATCAACCAATGACTCGAGGAGTGAGCTTTCTTCTTCGGCCTGAAAGATATGAAGCCGAAATCGATGGGAGCACTCTATAACCCGTTGAAGGATAGGTAGTATAGTTAGAACATCTGGGTTCTCTTCTTCCACAACGACTACCCAGTGAAGCGTATCAGGGTAGTTGACGAAGTAGTTTTGAGTCTCAGGCGTTAAACGGGCTTCATTATATCGACTCTCTAGAAATTTGCGGAATAGTTGGCAACGATCCAAATATTCCCGGAAGGACAAACTGGACAGTGTCGCTAAGAGGCTAGATGATGCGTTTTCAAGCATACGGCGTATATTTTTCGTTCATTTATATTTTTCGGAACGAGAATTAAATAATTTGTTCATTTGACGGGGTGACACCCGGGCGAAACGCGCGTATTATTTATGGCCCATTCCTGGTTTACATTTACGATTGATTCATTGATCACAAATCAGATATTTTATCACAGGATACACTGCAGACCGAATATGCTTCAACTTTCTCTTTGACGAAATCGAGAAAGAATGATAATTTGAACTCGGGCAGTTCGACCCCAGATTAGGTACGAACTGCCCGAGTGCATTGTATGGTGAATCTTGAACCATTAGAAATTGATGTTTTCCGCCCTCACCCCTGGCCCCTCTCCCAGGCTGGGAGAGGGGAGATTAGCTCCCTTACCCCAAAGCGGGGGAAGGCACCCAGAGGGTACCCGGGATGGGGGCCTAAAGTATCATAACTTGTCAAACGCTGCCCTAGCAATCATAAATTTATACTGCGGTTGCTCTCAAAACCGTAGTTTTCCTTTACTCTACCAATAAGACCAAACTACGGTGGCTTTTTAGGATTTCATGTGGTTGACAACTTTACTGAACAAGGATTTTAAAGAGTACGAAGATTTCTCTCTTCTACTCTTAGAAATCTGGCTAATCCCTGTTCATTTTTTCTGTCAACCTCGTGAGATCCGGTTGAATCACTACGGTTTGCAACGGAGATGAGTATAGGAATGAGAATTAATTAAGAGGAAGTGATATATATGCTCACAACAGCCGAATCTTATTCAATCAATGGAAGCAATCATCCGTCCATTGATGAGCTACCGGCATGGACAGAAGCTCCCGATCCGCGTAAAATTTTGGCCGAGGCGGATCCAGATGTCTTTGATGCCATTGAACTGGAACGACAGCGTCAATTTGTTGGGGTGGAGCTGATAGCCAGCGAAAACTATGTCTCGCCAGCAGTGATAGCCGCTATGGGTAGTGTACTAACCAATAAGTATGCTGAAGGATACGCAGGGAAGCGCTACTACGGTGGCTGTGAATTTGTCGATATCGCAGAACGGATTGCGATTGAACGTGCGTTAGAGCTATTCGGTGCCGATCATGCCAATGTGCAGCCTCACTCAGGTGCCCAAGCCAATGAGGCCGTTTATCTAGCCTTGCTCAAACCAGGAGATAAGGTTCTGGGCCTAAAGTTGGATCATGGTGGTCACCTCAGCCATGGGTTTCACCTAAACAGTTCAGGAAAGCTCTATGATTTTCAGCACTATGGTTTGGATCCAGAGACGGAATGCATTGACTACAATCAAGTAGAACGCATGGCCAAAGAGCTGCGCCCTAAATTGATCTTAGCCGGTGCAAGTGCCTATCCCAGATTCTTTGACTTTGTACGACTACGCGAAATCGCAGACCAGGTCGACGCATTGCTGATGATGGATATGGCCCATATTGCTGGCTTGGTCGCTGCCAAACTACATCCGGATCCAGTTCCCTATTGCGATATTGTAACCACTACCACCCATAAGACCCTACGAGCTGCTCGGGGTGGCATGATTCTCTGCAAAAAAGCGTTGGCGAAGAAGATTGATCGGGCCGTTTTCCCGGGAACTCAAGGGGGCCCCCTAATGCATATGATAGCAGGGAAAGCCGTGGGACTTGGTGAAGCCCTCAAACCTGACTTTGCGCGCTATCAGCAACAAGTTCTCGACAATGCCAAAGTGCTAGCCAGTACATTAACAGATGAGGGGTTGCGGATCGTTAGCGGAGGTACCGATAATCACTTACTGTTGGTTGATTTGGATGGCCTGAATCGCGAGGGGAATCCAGAGGAGATTACCGGCAAAGCAGTAGAGGTTGCCCTAGACAGTGCCAATCTCCACTGTAACAAGAATATGATACCTTACGATCCACGACCAGCCTTGGTCACCAGTGGTATTCGTTTGGGTACACCAGCGGCAACGACACGCGGTCTAAAAGAAGCAGAGTTCAAGCAGATCGGGCGCTGGATTGCGGCGATAGCCAAAGAACCCTGGAATCAGGCGTTACAGGCTCGTACTCGGGGCGAGGTATTAGAGCTGATACGTGAGTTTCCTGTTCCAGCATGAGTTGGTGGTCGGTGGTCGGTGGTCGGTCAGATGATTACTGTATTACCCTCGTTCCCAAAGAGCGCTCTCTTCTGAAACGGATTGAGCGATTTCGACTATCGTCTCAGGGCCAATAAGGGTAATCACTGAGCTAAGCGACCCCTCAATGGCATAGATGGTTGGCCAGATGCCGCGAGCGCTGCAATGATGCCAAAGGTCAATAAGAAAGTCTGCAAAGTAGAATTGCATGGTTTCAACAGGGCTGCCAGTCGCTTCCTCATCTTCCTCTGAAATGATTTGGGAGATTTGAGCCGCCAGTGGTTGGCCAACCTGGTTAATACGGGCGGCCATCTTGTTGCTTTGTAGTCTCAGTAGTGCCTCTTTGATATAGGGCAAAAGACCCCACGCATAGCGGAACTTTCCAGCCTCAACAAGCGGAAGAAGAAGGCTATTTATATAGAAGGAGATAAGCGCTTCACCGTCCAAAATGTGGCTTGCCCAGCCGCTTAATTCGCGCACCAGTTTGTCTACATCCGGTGGAAGTGGCACGTCCGAATAGGTAAGAGCGCTCTGCATTGTAGAAGCATCTGGCTCGCTTGATTGCGATTCTGGACCATTCTCATTTGCGCTCGGGTTCTCATTGGCTTGCCTCTCATATGGCTCCATATCGATCGCTATCATCTGTTTCAGATGCGCAGCCAAGCGAAGGCGGTCGGTCTGGAGTTGTTCATCTGAAAATTCATCACCAAACCAACGCCCCGTCACGAATCGGTGAATCGTATGGCGCCACTCGCCTTTGTTTGGCTCTTCTCGCTCTAGAATTTGTAGAGCAATTTCGGGTAGATTGTGCTCCAAGTACAGAGTCGCCAAGTCCCAGCGCAACGTTCTCCCTGGAGCCTGTTCAATCAACCCCTCGGCCCAGCTAAGTGCCAAACGAGATTGAGCTTGGGCAGTTTCCACATCTCCCACCTCCAACAAGCCACGAACCAACGCCAGAATCCCTTCTACTTTTGTCGGATCGGTTGGATTAGTCTGCTCAATTACGGCAATGGCTTCTTGAATGCCACCAAGTTTAAGTAAGGCAGCCGTAGCACCCGCTCCAGTCCAACCATCACTCATAATGCCCAGGGCAGCCAACTGATTGATCAGAATGCGTCGCTTATCATCACTTATCTGGGATAGGTCTAGTGACTCCACCGCGCTTTTGAGCGTATACACAAGAAAATCAACGTCCGCATCTGCTGATGTGCGCGATATCTGTCGAATAACCGAACTATCGCTATGAAGCGATGTGGCGGCTCTATAGACAGGAAAGGCTCGGCTGCGCTGGGAAGCGGTTGCCGTTGCAATCTCGGAGATCTTGACTGTTTCGTTATAGGTGCCGCTGCTCTGAATGTCAAGACGCGGTTCTGGCTGGCTCACGCTGCTGCCTCTTTGGTTGAGCATGGCGTTGGTCTCGCGGTGAGCATCCTGAATGGTAGCAATGGTTCGTACTTGTGTGAGCACTTCATCAACTTGGCCAGCCTGGGCAAAGATGGATGCAGCAACTTTGCGACTGTGGAGGCTCCCCAACACGGCCCGCTGCATGGCAAGTACGCAGCGATTCAAAATATGTTTCCCTTTTACGCTCTTAATTTCTTGGGTGGATACTGCAATCTGCTGCAAAAATTGTGCCCCTGAATCGCTAAAAAAGAGGATGGCCTTGTCAATTAGATGATTGGTTAGTGGCGTCAATCCAACACCGGCGACGGCTTCTGCTAAAATCTGGCGTAGCTCTGGGTGGATAAAGACTCGATCCCATGCTTTTGCCTCTTGATCTAATCTTTCCAGACACGAAATAGCGAATTGATAATCGCCGATCGAGGCTGCGGCTGCACCGGCATAGAGAAGATGGTCGATCTGATGGCTCGATTCTGCAAAGAGATGGTGTCCAAAGAGTTGTTCTCGGGTGTGGAGGAGTTCGGCCTGAATAAGAGGGGCCAAGTGAGGATGTTGGGCTGATTGCTTGCCCAATCGATATATGGCTTGGATAGGAGCCAAGGGCTGTCTCACCTCTAATAGTGAGGCAACAGAGAGTGCCTCGATGCCATGCCCCTTGTCCGCTAAGGCATGCCAGCACTGCTGCAATAGCCATGAATCTGGCCCGATAACGCCCCGTATGGCATGACGAGAAGCCGACTCTCCTTCTGATTCAGGTGAGCGGTGATCCGATGAAAAGTGTAGACAATCAATGGCTGATTGAGCCAGGGATTCTCGAAGAGCCATGCCAATAGATCAATACCAAATAATAAGAATTAAAACGAGAAGAATACCCAAACCAAGCAACAGAACGCCTAGACGTCCAACGATGGGTGTCATGGCCACCATACGACCGTGCTGACTATGCATCTGATCGCCACGAGCCAATTGGTCGGGGTTCTGATGGGGGACTTTCTGAACATGCGCCAGCCACCAAGCCCGATGACAGAACGTCCATGTACCGATGTCGCTAGCCCGTACGAGGGAACGATCTTTAGAGGCCATCTTCAAAACGCTTTAAGGCTGCCTTCATCTCTTCCTGTCGAATACCCATGGTGAGATCACCTCGGGTACGTTCAAGCACAGTACGCAACACATCTGTCTGCCGTCGTAACCCATTAGTCACCGCGTCCGGAAAGTCTACCGTAACAAGAAGGCTGTAGACTTCATCCATAAATTCTAGATATGATTCTGCTTCTGTCACTTCTCCGCGGCGCATCAGATCCAAGATAAAGCGACGCATTTCAGTGGCTGCCTCGCTCATTCCTTTGAGATAGGTGGAACCAACGACGCCAATATCAGATGGCGATGGTGGCATTTTCTTCTGCGAAACGGCATAGACTAGATTGGCCTCTACCAATTCTTTCAGGGCATCTTGCGTATACCCTGTATGGTAGACTGTGGGGAAATCAGCTAGTGCAGTGACCATCTCTTTGGCGGCAGTACTGGCTTGGGTTAGCAAGGCTTCGGCGTCTGTCCACTCATGGCGGTGTATAGCACGGATGGTGTGGGCACAGGTGCGAATCAGCTGTCGGCTCCGCTGAAGCGTTTGATCACGCACGCTGTTAATCTCATCTAACGATTCCCGAATCTCTTCCACGTAGCGAAATAGTGGTGATTCTGGCTGAGGTGCAGGTGATTGGGATGCGTTAGCTGAAGGCAAATCAGGTTGGGTTTCCATAGAATCGTTGTTTAGTCCAAAGTCCTTAGTCTGGAGTCACCATACAAAAAATTAATCAGGGGTCGAATCACATTGCGGACGAAACGATGAACAAGGTCGTAAATGACATTGGGGCCTTACTCTCCTGGAATGAGGAGATGTTGGCCTGGATAAATTAGGTCCGAGTCCGCTAGGTTGTTTAGTTCTGCAATGGCTTGTGCAGAGACGCCATAGGTTACAGCAATTTGCAAGAGCCCCTCGCCAGCCTGTACAACATGGATTTGTTGGTTGGGAGCCGATGGCACAACGTTCAACGTAACCCCTGGGATAAAGAGGCGCTGCCCCACTCGCAATAGTTCGTAGTTTTGAATGTTGTTGGCCGAAGCAATCGCATCAGCCGAAACGTCATACTGTACTGCAATAGCGTATAGCCCTTCACCCGGCTTAACAACGTGAACAACCTGGAAGCCACCTGCCGTCGCACCAGTTGTGCCATCTTGGGTGGTAGATGGCGCAGCAGCATCACTACTACTACTACTTGAGTTAGGTGATGCTGTATAACCAGGAATCTTCAACCTTCGGCCAATGGTTAGGCCATTTTGGTCCGTAATATTGTTGGCGGCAACCAATGCAGTGGCTTCAACGCCATATTGGGCAGCAATGCCAAAGAGGGTTTCACCAGACTGAACAACATGAATAAAGGGTTCCGGAGTTGGGGTTGGGTACCCATCTTCGGTATATCCATCAAGTAAAGGTACGCGCAGCAATCGTCCAGCCTGCAGATAGTTATTCTCCAGCAGGTTAAGTTCACGAAGAGTTTGGGGAGTGATTCCATATTTGGTGGCAATCGAAGCAACTGTATCACCACTTTGTACCGTGTATAGAATTACTCTATTCCCTTCATTCGCGGGCGCAGGCGTTACGGCTGGTACAACTGGTTGAGCTGTGGGTTGGGGATTTGCTTGGGCCGGCGATTGTTCTGGCACAACAACCGTTTGGTTATCTGGCGCCACGTTCTCTGTATTACTATCTGGCGGCTGATTGCTGATAACTGGATTGTCTGTTGACAAGGAAGGCGTGGGCAGCGTAATCGCTTCTGGTGTTGGCCGATTTCTGGTACAGGAAACAAGTAAACAAAGAAGTGCTATCAGCACAAACGCTCTTCGAACCATCCCTGTAGGCCATCTCTGCTCAAAGGGGCTCTGCCCAAAGACATTCTGCAAGGGATAGTCAAAGATGACTAGAATCGCGTTTTGAGACTTGGCATATACAAAATGGATGCCTTTTCTGACTCGAAATGGGAGAAATATAGATAGGACTTGAATCATAATCAGGTTGTTGTCAGACCCGAATCCGATACGCTTCCGTGTACGTTTTCCGCCTGACTGATAGATCACTTAGTTGTGTTCGTAGCCGTTGCGCTGGATTGTTGAGTGGTTGCGGTTTACGGAATAATCATTCAGTCACTATTCCAGTCGCAATGATAATAGCACAGCACGCGGCTGAGTACAACATATCTAATCTCTATATCAAATTTCGCAGTTCCGCAAAAATTGCACCTATGGCTAGACCTGCACGCGGCGTACTCCCTGGAAGGTTGGGGGTGACTTTCACGCTATTGCCAGATTTCAGTATCTAAATTCAGCCTACTGGTTTTGAGCAAAATATTTGGCGTTAGGCTGGGCTAACATTCTAACAATGGGGCGCAGAGACATCCACCATTGCTCTTGAGGACGCTGAAACTGAGTGTCATATTGGGAGAGTAGGCTATCAAAAGATGAGAACTGAAAACCGCCTTCCGACATCCCTATACTAGCTGCAGCAGACGAAGAACGAGTGGCTTGCTCTTCTAAAAAGTTAATAGAGCGAACAGCATACCGAGTAGCCAGCACGCGATCAAAGGGACTCGGATCACCTCCTTGTTGGAGATGCCCCAAAATAGATTGGCGAACCTCAAAGAGATCACCTCCCTCCTCTTCTAAAAGACGGCGAATAAAATTCGTATCATAGATATCGTTGGCATTCTCATTCCGAATCATCACCCCCAGACGCTTTCCATGGCTGAAGCCTTCGACAAGCAAGTCAACATCTCGCTGTAGATCTTTCAACGTAACGCCCTCTTCATGTAAGTAGACCCGTTCGGCACCGCTGGCCAGGGCGCTCATTAAAGCTAAGTAGCCGCAATACCGCCCCATTACCTCCACAATAAAACATCGGTTAGAAGCCACAGCCGATTGCTTAATCTTGTCTACAGCTTCCACAATACAATTGAGCGCGGTATCCGCTCCAACGCAGAGTTCGGTACCGGGCAAGTTATTGTTGATGCTGGCAGGCAAACAGACAAGCGGAATCTCAAAGGCGGGGAAATTCGGACGCTGCTTATAGATGCTGACAGCAGCATCATAAGCAGACCAACCACCGATGACCAGCAGCCCCTCTATATTAAATTCCTCAATGTTGCGGGCAATGGCATAGAAATCGCTCTTCTCAGGTATCGTTCGATTGGTGCCTAGCTCAGAGCCGCCCATGGCGGCCCATCCATTGACGCTCATCCAATCAAATTCTTCGATCTGCCCATCTCGCAGTCCTTTAAAACCATCTCGCACGGTGAACATATGGTGTCCTTTATCAAGGCCAATTCGCACAGCAGCCCGAACAGCCGTATTCATGCCAGGCGAAGGAGCACCTGCGTTCAAGATAGCCAAGCGTAACCGCCGCTTCCCCGGAACAGGATCATGGGGCACAGCGCGAACCAAGGTCCGAAGCGCGCGGAATGCTTCGCTAAAGTTTCGTCCTCGCAATTCCATGGCTCGCTCAAAATTCAGGTTCGTAATTGCCTCATTTACAGCATGGGTTTTGGCTACACACTCCATCAGCGGATTGGCGACGATACGGTTTCCCTGAATGCCAAGTAAAAGGGAGGGGCTGTCAGCAGTAAGGGTCAAAAGCTTATCCACTGCCTCAACACCTAGCAAGGTACTGAGGTTGCGATCAAAGGCGCTGGGGGAGCCTCCCCTCTGCACATGGCCCAATATGGTCACTCTTGTATCTTCCCCCAGCCGTTCTTCTAAAATCTGCTTCACTTGACCGCAGGTAATGGGATTTCCCCGCTGATCGACGGCCCCTTCAGCCACAATGACAATGCTATCTCGACGGCCACTATCTCGACCGCTCCGTAGGACTTCGCACATTTTGGCTTCCCACTCATCCAGGTCGGGCGGACTCTCGGGGATGAGCACCCAGTCGGCCCCACTAGCTAATGCACTCATCATAGCCAGATAGCCTGCGTTGCGCCCCATCACTTCAATGACAAATGCACGCTGATGACTGGCCGCGGTGCTGCCAATGGCGTCAACCGCATCTGTAATGCGGTGCAGGGCTGTGTCGGCACCGATAGTCATATCAGTTCCGAACATATCATTGTCAATGGAGCCAACTAGACCAGTAATCCCGATGAATTGATGCTTTTTTGCTTGCTGCTTGGTAACCTTTCCACTTTCTACTAATTCATCCAAATGGCTGCTCCACTCTTGCCGAAGCACATTGGCACCGGTTAGGCTACCGTCACCGCCGATGATGACCAAGCCCTCAATACCTCGTTCAACCAGATTCATGACCGCTTTTTGGCGTCCTTCGCGGGTGCGAAATTCTTGACAGCGAGCAGAGCCGATAATGGTTCCGCCTTTGTGCAAGATGCCTCCCACGGAACTCCAATCCATCTCTTTGATCCAGTCTCCGCCGTGGATGATGCCAAGATACCCTTCGTAGATTGCATAAACGTTGATGCCCAATTCTAACCCGCGCCGTACCACCGCACGGACGGCTGCGTTCATACCGGGTGCATCACCACCACTTGTTAATACACCAATTGTTTCCATTCCGGTTCGCCTTTCTATTGAGTCTTTTTGGTACATGAGTGTAGGGTTCACAGCCACATTGCCCTGTCTTATCCGCTGCCGGTGGAACAAGCAATAGTCTGGCGGTTACAAATCAAATACTGTACTGCAGCCGTTTTGACAATAGGTGCTTTTCCAAGATCTATCAGAGCGACCAAACACCTGTTGTCAAACGACGCTGAATATAGAATATCAGTAGATCGCAATGTTCTCTCGTGCAGAATGAAGAATTGATTGTGACATTACGATCTATAGGTGGCCAGATAATCTTGTTCCCGTTAAGGTGGGCATCCTCTCTATCAGAGAGGGTTCAGGGTACATTCGATATAAACCGGGACACAATTAACCTGGCGGACTACATTGAGTATAATTTGGAAGCTTGATTTTGCAGAAATATACTGTATCGAGCAGATCCCATTTGTGGTCTGCTAATTATAGACCAGATTAGCTAAAAAATGTCACCAAATTTTCTTGAGAGGTTTTCGTGTACTTGTTTCGCTCCGCCATGATGAGTTAACATAAAACACATCTTTTGACTCTACTTCCAGAACACGATATAATAGATAAAAAGTAAGCAGCGGGGACATTTGGCACTTGTAGATATTCGCACTTGTAGACAGATGACAGCCAGAATGCCCCCTGTAAGAAATTATTCTATAGATGACCAGAAAAAGCTTGTCCCTATTAAGCATAGGAATTTCCTTTGCCTTCAGAGTTATACAACTGCCAGGTCGAAGGCCATGAATTGTATTAAGGATAATGGGACAAAAGTCGGAACAAGACTTTTCTGGCAAAGTGTGTGAGGTGATTTATGGCACGGAGAAGGAGTGCAGTACGCATTGGGGTAACTGGTTTAGGGCTGAGAGAGGAGTTGGTGCCAGGTGTCTTTATCAACACCCACTATCGAGGCTGCACGCCCGGCTTTATCCATACAGATGAGGGTATTGTATTGGTGGATGCACCGCTTATTCCCAAACAGGCTACAGACTGGCGCAATCAGATCGACGAGCAGTATCCAGATGAGCCGATGCTGATGATGATCAATACAGATCATCACCGAGGCCATGCATTGGGCAACCAGTACTTTATGCCCATTAAAGTCATTGCCCATGAGCGTGCTCACAAAGAGATGTCCGGTTATACGGAAAACTTTAAAGAGCGGGTGCGCAATAGCTTTAAACGAGAGCCAGATATCCAGGCCCAGTTAAACAATATTATTATTGTGCCTCCTCATATAACCTTTACCAAAGAAGCTGAATTTCTGTATGGTGGTCGTCATCTCAAGCTGATTTATGTGGGCGGGCACACGCCAGCCACCAGCATTGTCTGGCTTCCGGAAGATAGAGTCGCATTCGTCGGCGATATTCTTTGGATTGATCAGCATCCTTATATGGCCCAAGCCAATTCTTTAGAGTGGTTAGAAGCCCTAGATTTTCTCTGTCGTCTGGATGCCGAGCACCTAGTACCTGGCCACGGCCCAGTCTGTACAGCAGAAGCGACGGTTAAGGTTGGTGAGTATATCCGTTACATGCGAGGACGGGTACATGATTACTACATGGAAGGTCGCACAAAGAATGAGACCAAAAGCGGTCTGGTTGGCGAGTTGCTGGATTGGTTCCCGGTTCCACCCGAGCGTAAGGCCAAAATTGAGAGTCAGATCAAATCAGGTCTCAACCGAGTCTACCGGGAAATTCAAAAAGAAGCCGAGGAAGAGAATGGGCCAAACCCACTAGATACATCTCCGGCTGATGGGTTGGTTATCCAAACAATGTCAGATGAAGCATCTGCGGGTGACATATCTTCAGATAGCCTTGACGCTGATGACGATTGGAGACAGAGCACGAATCCAGAAGAGACGCAAGAAGCTGAACTGGTTCCAGCAGATTAATAGAGTTGTTCTGCAATAACAGAATTGTGAGGTGACAGGCACTTAAGCGCTATCGTTAGCCAGAAGGTATCGCTCACAAAGTGCCAGTCACCTAGCTGATCCTTAATTCGGAACAACTCTAATGATAATTCTAAATTGGCGAGAAACAGACCTTCTCAAGCACACATAAATTCGCTCGACTCAAGTACGAAATTTACTTATGGCACATGCACTCGATTCGCGGGCCAATAGCCCAGCTAATGATTTAAGAGACGCTCTTGACCAAGTGGAAAGGCTTGTGGTCACGCCGACCCCAGAGACCGTTGAAAACTTGCTGACCCTGCTCGATAAAATAAAATTCATGTTCCAAGAATTGACGACAGCGGGCGTTGACCTGCGTCCCGAAGAGGGGCGTTGGGAAGGCATTCGCAGTCGGTTGGATTCTAGGCCATCGGCCATCGTCGCTGCAGCGAATGGAGCAGGTGGGTTGGCCAAGTTACGCGTCCAAAATCCACCGGCCGAAGAGATGTGGTGGCAGTTGGACCAGATTGTCAACGAACGCCGTCAGCGGGCGATTGTAAAAGCAGTACGCTTCGGAGTGGTTGGTATTGCTATTCTTCTCGTTCTCTACTATGGTATTAACTTTTTCTTTCCCCCAAGCCAAGAGGCCATCTTCGTCTTGGAATCCGTTGCCACAATCGAAGATTCATTGATAGAAAATGACCTAGAACAAGCCCATGCAGATGCCCTCTCGGCAGCTATTGAGCTGCCTACAGAGCCTGAGCTTTGGCTTTGGAGTGCGGTCCTTGCAGAGCAGATTGGGAATGAGAAACAGGCAGCGGACTCTCTGCAAAAGGCGCAAGATCTTCTTATGGATCGACCGATTATTCTCTGGATCGAATTGGGCAATCGGCGACTTCAGCTTAGTGATTTTGAGGGAGCCAAAGCCGCGGCCGACGAGGCACTGGCGATTGATGTACAGTCTGCGCAGGCCCATTTTCTCCTGGGAAGTATCGCAGAGTTAGAGGGCGATAAGCGAGCCGCTATCGATTACTTTGAAAAGACATTCGACTTGGCCGAGGAAGATGAACCACAGTTGGCCGTTATTGCTAAGGTCCGTATGGGCAATCTACTCCAATCCTTGGATCCGTTCGAGACTCCCCCACCAGTGGAAGAGGGAACACAGACTGGGAGCTAGTTTGTTGGAAACGACGTAACAGCGCCAGGGATAGATTTGTGAGGCAACAACTATACACAGCTCCGTTTGAAAACAACCGCGGTATAGCATCAGGCCAGCGTCATGGTATATTTCTTGCTATTCTCTTGCTCCTTACGGGAATTCTGACCTGGCCCTTGACCCGCTATCTGACAACCCACGTTCCCGGAAATGGCGTCGATGACCCCTCCTTGGCTTGGAATCTTTGGTGGGTTCGTACTAGACTCATTGATCAGCTGAACCCGGATATCTTTCACACTGGTTGGATGTTCCATCCTATAGAGATCAATCTGGCCTTTTATACCCTAACTCCCCTTAATGGTCTGCTTAGTACGCCAATACAGCTGGCCACAGATCTCATCGTTGCCAGTAATCTAATTCTACTATCCAGCTATGTCATTGGCGGGTATGGTGCATTTCTACTCTGCCGCCAAATCTTGGCTTGGGAAGTGATTCCAAGGTACAGAAGTGGACAAAAGAATGAGCACGCCCTGTGGTTGGCGGCCGGCGTTGCAGGCATTGTTTACGCATTTTCTTCGGCCAAGCTCTTTTATGCGGCCCTCGGTCAATTCAACATTGCCAGTAGCCACTGGATCCCATTTTGCATCATCTACTTGTTGCGTATCCATCAAGGTACTAGTCAACAGGGTGGCAAAGAAAGTGATCAAGAAAGTGGCCAACTGAGTAGTCAACCAAATACGAACCAGGCTACTTCAGTCAGAATGTGGCGTAACACTTTCTTCTGTGGTCTCTTTTTGACCATGCAGGCGTGGGCAGAGCTAACCTACGCCTCTTTTCTACTGATCTTTATTCTGCTCTATGTCTTCTGGCTGTGGCTCCAGCAACTATTCGCCACGCCCCCTCGCCTTTGGCTTTTCCACAGTTGGCGGGTGCTGAAGCCCTTTATGCTTCTTGCGGTTATTTTCCTAGCGGGCATTTCACCTTTCTTGGCCGTTATGTTGCCGGATATGCAGCAGGAGGGTGATTTCTTCACCAGCGGTGGCGGCTTTGCTGACTTTTTCAGCGCCGATCTGGTTGGCTATTTGCTCCCCACTAGATTGCATCCACTCATAGGTGATTGGGTGGGAGAACTACACAAACAAGGTTTCTCCAACGATATTGGTCAACATATCTACTTGGGCTATATAGTGGGCCTGCTCTGTTTTATTGGTGGGTATGCTTGGCTACGCGAAAATTGGATACAAAAAAACGAAACGTCAGCGAATAATGGTGGCCTTGAAGAAATTTGGATACGGTCAGCCACCATTCAAAGAGGGATCCCCCAAGTAAGCGGCTGGTTCTGGATAGGTAGCTTTAGCTTCTTCTGGGCATTAACGCTAGGTCCGGCCCCACGCTGGTTTGGTCAACCTTTACCATTTCCAGGGCCCTTTGCATTCATCAGCCAGCTGCCCTTCTTTAGCGGAAATCGATATCCCAGCCGATATAGCGTGATGCTGCTTATCTGCGCAGCAATCCTAGTAGCATACGGTCTTTACTGGCTTCTTACTCGGCAATCTTGGACTCTAAGAAGAGAAAGTAGAAGCGAAACTCGTCAAGTAGGTCAAGGTAGCAAAAAAGGCTTTTCGGGATGGGTTACTTACTCTATCCTAGCTCTCTTCTTGCTTGAACATCTTTCTATCCCGCTACCCCTAAACCGTTCAGTTACGCCATCCATTTACAATCAACTTGCCGAGATACCAGAAGATTTTACCCTGCTAGAGTTACCGACGGGCTGGCGAAATGGTGCCTATGTTCTTGGGCCATTGGATAAGCTGATTATGATGCAGCAGTGGTATCAAAGTATCCATGGGAAAGAGCGCTTGGGTGGGAACACAAGCCGCAACCCTTGGTATAAGTTTGAATACTTTGTCAATGCGCCATTGATTGGCGATCTAATCATACTCATGAATGGGCATTTGCCCCATATTGCGCCCGTCGTTGATGCCCAGATTGGCGAAATAATTGCCCGCAATCGCGCCTTGGCACCGACTGTACTTGACTTTTTTAACATCCGATTTATTACGGTGCGAGTAGAAAAGTCGCCACCTGCGCTCCTGAACTTTATAGAAGAGGCGCTACCCCTTACCCAGATCGATGAGTGGCATGGCACAGACTGGGATGGTCAGCCTGAGACAATACGTCTCTATCGTGTCCATGAAATGGATATGAATACAGTGGATATGAACGTCATAGAGATGAGCAGCCCGCTGGCCTCATTGGCCCTTGCCGAAGGGTGGGCACCCGTGACAGATGAGGCTGGTATCCGCTATGCTACACGCTCCAACCCTTCTCTAATCGTGGATTTTCCACTCGAATCGGGTATACTGGAGGTCGAATGGTTCGGCAAGGAACTTGAACCGTGGCTCAATGGAAAAGTCATGAAAGCTAGCCAACCTGGTGAGGCCATTGCGCCAGGGCAATTCCGCACTCAATATTTAATGCCCTCCAGGTTAGCGCCACTACCTGAGCTAAAGGCACCGCCTGAGTTGGCGGTATCATCAACTTCTCGGTTGTTGATGCGTTTTGGGGACTTTACTCAACCAACGAGGACGCTTCTCCAAGCACCCGATAAAGGTTGGCCCATTGGCATGACTGGGAAGACTCTTTTGTCTGGTAATGCCCTGCTTGTACAAAGCGCTGGGGCAGAGTCAGGGAAGTTTGCCCGTATCTATCTCAATGGAAAAAATGTAGCCGACCAACAGCGGGGTTATAACATGGCTGCATTCACTGCTGATGGGAATCTTCTGGATGCCCAAACTTTTGATACCATTGCTGGGGGAGGCACGGATGGGCGAATGGCACAGTGGATTCGCAGCTGGTCATCTGACACCATCATTGCTGGGGCTGCAGCAGATGCAGTGGACGAGGATGGCGGCGGCCAAATTGGCCAAGATCTAATGAATGCACTCTCAACCATAGGTGTTCAGGAGGACATTCGAGGAAGGCATCGCTGGGCACACGCATTTGTCGGGGTGGTTGGCGCACCACCCGGCTCAGCACTAGAAATCGCACAATTAGCAGGAATCATCAATATTGCCCTCGGTGCACCAGTGGACGCTCCGGTGGTTTTTGGCGGCATCAAGTCTATTCGGTTTATTGCCACACCTGGTTTAGAGTGAAACAGGAAGAGTTCACAGAGAAACGAAGATCATACGAGTTGCATAGATTTACAGTTAGAGAAATTTACAAAATCCATGTCAATTCTCCCTTTTTGCAGTAGAATAAAGTAGGTCAATTTCCCTAATTAAGAAGAAGGAATATCCCATGTCTGACTATTGTTCACAGCTTGCCCAACAGATGCAGGCACCGCTTTATGGTACTGCGTCGACATTTCAGGTTGCACTATTGCTTGAGTTCAATGGTGCTTGGAATGGAAAGGCGGTCGCCAACAATGACCTGCCTGAGTCAATCAAAGTCTGGGTTCAGGACCAGCAGAACGCCGTGGAAGGGCTGCGTCCACTTTGGATCAAACGGGCTACGCCTAGCCAAGAAAAGACGCTCTACATTGGGGTAACGGACAGAGCAGTGCCGCGTCTGTACCGAATCCACTTCCAAGCGTATGAGGAACTCCTATCGCTGGATGTTGCGGCTCTGCTGCGAGGCGAAACCGATCATCAGCCGGTAAAGGAGAGGGTAGTAGCCGTCTGCACAAATGGCAAGCACGATCTTTGCTGTGCCAAATTTGGGCTTCCCATCTATCAGGCATTGGAGGCAGAATCAGATATTTCAGCATGGCAATGTACCCATATCGGTGGACATCGCTATGCAGCTACTGCCGTCGTCTTGCCAACCGGGGTGACTTATGGCTACCTAACTCCGGAGAACATTGGTGAGGTGGCCCAAGCGATCCGGGATGATACGATCTATCTACCCTGCTATCGAGGAAGTGCAGCGTACTCCGGAGCTGTCAATGCAGCAGAGTACTTTCTACGCATGAAGAATAACCAGACAATGCTTAACGCGCTTACGGCCATCCATTCTGAAAAGAGAGATCAAGAATGGCAGGTACATTTTCGCAATGGACGTGAAGAGGCCTATATGGTTGGGTTAAGTGAGAGCACAACGGATCCGGTGATCTCGTCCTGTGGAGACAAGCCACCCAAGCCGCAGATGAACTACCAGCTTTTGCAAATTCAAAGCCCAGAACCCGTTTAGGAATGGGAGTTCAATAATTTTATCGTTTGTTAGGGCTAAATCCGATTGAAATACACGAGTTATTGACGGATCATTCCTTACATGATAGCTCAAATAGTGGTATGAAAGAACTATGAGGGAAGTTAGTATCGTTGGGATTGGCCAGGTACCAGTTAAAAAACGGTACGATGAAAAGATGCGGGTGATTGGTGCTCAGGCGACCCGCAATGCCATGGCCGACGCTAGTGTTGATTCGGTTGACGCTCTCTTTGCTGGCAACATGCTGAGTGATGAATTGCAATCACAGAAGCATATTGCGGCCTTTATTGCCGATGAAGTGGGCTTGAGGGGAATTGAAGCGTTACAGGTGCGGGCAGCAACGGCAACAGGGGCTGCTGCACTACGCATGGCCTATTTGGCGGTTGCTAGTGGAGAGGCCAATCTAGCGGTGGCTGTTGGTACAGAACAGATGAGCATGGGGTTGCCAACCCCAGCGCTGGCCAAGGCGCTTGATGCCGAAAAAGAAGTGGCGGCAGGCGAAAACCTCATCAGCAAGAATGCAGACTTGATGAGACTGTATATGCAACGGTATGGGATGCCCGGTAATGGTCTAGCCAACTTTGCCATCAACGCTCATGCAAATGCGGTCCACAATGAAAATGCGCTCTTTCCTAAAAAAGTGACCGCCAGGGACGTCCGGATGTCCCGCATGATCATTGACCCTATTCGGCTTCTCGACTGTTCACCGATTTGTGATGGCGCCGCGGCCGTTGTATTGGCTCCGCGTAATGAGGCTCGCGCTTATTCGAGCCACCCCGTTCACATCTTGGCCTCCAGCGTAGCGACCGATCGCTTTCGCGTTGAAGACCGAGAAGATCCGCTGGCACTAGAGGCAGCTAAGCTCTCCGTTTTCGAGGCGTTCCGGCGCGCCAACATCAATCGCAAAGACGTTACCTTTTTTGAAGCCCACGACGCGTTCAGCATCATGGCTTGCCTTCTTTTAGAGGCAGTTGGTTTTGCCGAACCTGGACAAGGGTGGCGCTTAGCAGCAGAGAAGCAGATATTCAAAAACGGGGAGATTCCTATTGCCACCATGGGCGGGCTCAAAGCCAGAGGTCATCCTATTGGTGCAACGGCCATCTACCAATGCTGTGAAATTGTGCTTCAACTCACTGAGCGGGCAGGTAAAAATCAGATCCGCAATCCAAAGATTGGGCTATTGCAATCAGTAGGAGGGGCTGCTTCCACCGTGCTCACCCACGTCTTTGGCGTGGATTAATTTACTATAGACATTGGGGGTAGGGTCCAGAGTCCAGAGTCCAGAGTCCAGGGTCCAGAGTTCAGAGTCCAGGGTCCAGGGTCCAGGGTCCAGGGTCCAGAGTCCAGGGTCCACTGTCTAAGCTTGACTTTGTACGTTTTTCGGGTGCGATTTACAGCATCGCTCAGGAAGGCTGTAAATCGACTGAAAAATTGGTTTCGCACTTCCAGCCATCAAGGCAATTCTACTGCTGTTTGATCAAATGCGCATAGCCCAAATGGGCTATTCCAGTCGGGTAAAATCCATTCTAGTTTTTGTACAAAGTCAGGCTCAGAAGCTGCCTGAAAAGGGTGCAATACGCGTCATTCTGAGGGAGCTAAGCGACTGAAGAATCTCTGTTTTAAGTGCGAGCAATAGTGGGATTCTTCGTCGGGTACTGCGTCGCTTTGCAGCCCGTGAAACGGTTGCAAAGCAACACTGTAACCAAACGGAATGTCTTTCCAGAGGCTTCTCAGAGAGTGACATTGTGGTCTACTGATTATTCTCATCTATGAGAGAGCTGAGTATAGAGTACGCGCCAACTCAGTCACAGCCTGTACACCTGTCGAATTGGGATATCGATCCAATGGCGACTCAGGCACGAGAGAGGCCGCCGCCACTTCTTCATCGTAGGGAACGGTCGCAATGATCTCCATGTCCTGCTTTTCACAATAGGCGGCAATAGCTTGAGCATCGGCGTCGTTGCGTACCTTGTTGGCTACAACGTAGGTGTTGGGGATCCCCAGATCTCCGGCCATTTTGTTTACTTGGCCTGCTGTCTCTAGAGATTTGTAGTAGGGTTCGGCCACCACGAGCATCACATCTGAGTGGCGAGTGGTGCCACGGCTGAGATGCTCAATCCCTGCTTCCATATCGGTTACTGTTATGGTCTCGTCGGATGCAGGAGTCGCTGTGAGAATGCTACGCACGGTAGCATGGGCACGGCAGGCTCAGCCCTTACCGCCGTGATCAATGCGGTTCATAGCCAGCAAGCGCACATCATCTGGCGCGGATGTGCCATAGTGGTCGGCAATCTCCTCGATGCTCATGGCCAGTTCAGTAGTACGGTTGCCGTCTGCATCTTCTATATCGCGCAGCAGATCCCGGGGCATGGTCGGGATCTGGTTGACAACGTCCGGGGTTAGACCGAGCGCGATCCCCAAATTGGGGTTATTGTCGCCGTCAATGGCAAGCACGGAATGGCCCTGCTGGGCAAATGCTCTGGCTAGAATGCCGGCAGTAGTGGTCTTTCCCGATCCGCCCTTACCCGAGATTGATATCTTCATTGTGTTCTCCTTGGTTGAAAATTTGACGTAAATAGTTCACGGAAAAACGGCAAGAGCACGTAAGGCCCTTTCCAGAAAATAGAGTAGTCACCCCTCAACCTTTACATCTTCACTGGCGGCAAAGCCAAGCCGATGGGCGCGAAAGGTATAGGTTTCGCCACATTGTGGTGTGATAGGCCCTGTGTACAGGTGCCAAGAGCGCCCTCCGGTGTCAGGGTCACCTACCATCTTTTGGAGCATGGCCAAGAAATTCGGCTGTTCGCCTGAAGATGACCGCGGTGGCTCAGTCGTCCAGCCAATAGATGCGCCTTCGGTTGTGCATTTGGCCTGGAGCTTGCCATCAACAAGGGTAACTTCGGGCCGGGCAGTGACTTGAAGATGCCCTTCAGGACGCCACTGATATATGAGTTCAGTTTCAGGTACTAGGCCCAAATCCCCATAATGGTTCTGCCAATCATCTAAGGCGTGGCGCAAACGATTGAGACGATCGGAATGGGCTGGGTCGTCAACCAAATTCTGAATCTCATGGGGATCAGCTTGCAGATCATAGAGTTCTTCAACTGGCTTGGTTGATTCTAAAAAATGTCGCTGTGCAGGCGTTAACTTGTTTGGCACTTCGCCCATGGCCCGCTGAGTCATCTCATCTTTGCGGAGAGTGCGCAGCTCATGCCATGTTGACATAGTCTCGGCATAGAAGAGATATTGAGCATAGGGTCTGTCGGGATGGTAGTTGCGAATGTAGCGAAAGCGGTCATCGCGTACGGTACGCATGGTATCCTCAGTTTCATCCATGCGGTCGCGGTGACCAAAGATGTAGGTGCGATAGGTATCCGAAAAGTTCCCTTCAGCATCAAAGAGCGGCTGGGCATGCATGTGATCAGGGACAGGTAAGCCCACAGCTTTAAGCATTGTCGGCGTCAGGTCCATCAGATAAACGAGTTCATCGCGAACGGTATTGGGCGCAATCTTCCCTGGCCAGCGGATGAGCAGTGGCTCATGGAGACCCGATTCATAGGGCCATCGTTTGGCGCGAGGAAAGCCCCGCCCGTGATCGCTCCAGAAGACGACAATCGTGCTATCCACAAGGCCATCTTCTTCCAACTGGTCAAGAATCGTGCCCGCCCAGTGATCCATGGCGGTAACGTTGTCGCTATAGCGCGCCCATGCCTGGCGGAAGGTTGGTGTGTCCGGATAGTAGGGCGGCAGCGGCGCGTCGTCAGGATCATGGCGCTCTGCTGGCATGAGTGCAGCCGTGTTTTGGGCAAACTCTTCATCATCTAGATAGATGCGAGACTCATGGGTCATCATGCCGCAAAAGACGCTAAAGAATGGCTGGCTGGGATCAGGACGATTCCGCCAGTGCGCTTGAGGATGATTCTCGTCCCAAACGGTGACGGGGGTGCGAAACTGGTAATCGGTAAAGAAGTTGGTACAGTAGTAGCCCGCCGCTCGCAGATATTCGGGGAAGCAGCGTACTTCTGCTGGCGGCATGGCGGTGGATCGCATGTGCATGGTGCCGATGGCTGTTGGGAACATCCCTGTAATAATAGCCGACCGTGAAGGTGCACAGACCGGCGCAACCGCATAGGCATTGTTATAGCGCACACCTTCTGCCGCCAGTCGATCCAGGTTGGGAGTGTGAGCGTATTCAGCTCCAGGCCAAACACCAGTGTAACAGCCCAAGTCCGGTGAGATGTCGTGGCAAGTGATCCAGACGATGTTGGGTTGGTTCATTGTTTTCCTCTACTGGGACTGAGTTTGCCACACATAGATGCTGTAGAAAAAACTTGTAAACTGAATGACGGCTAGCCAAAGTGCTGAATGGAAAAAGCCGCCTGCACCCGGACCGACCACATTTGAATGCAAGTCTGGCGTGTCAAATATAAAGTGAAAGCCATATCCGAAGAGAAATCCAGCGATCATGGATAGGGCAAAGAGTGCCGCTCCTTGTTTCACCCGTCCCCGAAAGAGTAGAAAGAGTGCATAGGCAGGAAGCGCAAAGATGATTAGAGCCACGTAAGTCGTTTGGAAGGTTGTTAGCTCGACCTGAGTTATAGTATGGCTGTAGCCGTGAGTAAGATTGACGAGCAGATGTAATACGAACAATATAGTTAGATATGTTCGATGAGTAGCCATAAGCTATCCTTTTATGCCGCATTGCATGTTGATATGATTTGTCCATCGTGCGACAACTGCTTGGCCCATATTGTAATCTGCTCAACCGCCTTGGGGACCGCAGCCGCGACCTGAGGACTTAACCCCATCTCAAAGTCATCATGAACCGCAGATTCGCACCCCACAATATAGACCTGCGGCGGCAGAATGTTCATGGCCTTGGCCAGCATCATGGCGCGGGTGGGATTGGTGAAGTGCATGTCGGCCAGGAATTCGTTGCGCTGGTCAAAGGTGAAGTGGTCGATGGTGGGCACGTCCGCTTCTAACAGATAGATCTGCCCAGGTTCCCCTCCCCGCTGTACAGCATCGACCATGAGCAGCACGTCGTAACCGTCAAACAGTTCCTGCACCAGTCGGATGCCTGCGATACCTGTTTCCAAAATGGTGACATTCTCTGGTAGGTCGTTCTGTTCTTGCAGTTCATTGATGACTGCAATACCAAAACCGTCGTCTTGGCGGAGGACGTTGCCGACGCCGGTGATCAGAATAGTAGGTATAATATGTTTAGTCACGAGCATCTGTGCAGATAGATTTCTATTTGACTTTCTCAAGTTCTTGATAAAAGTCGGGATCTGCAATCAGCCCACCATATATGCCAAAGCCTGAATCTTGAGTGTCGATTGCCCAACCAATAGAAAATTGCCCCATCATTTTCTCTTCTGAATACCTAAGATAGATCTCTTTATCCGAAGCGATGCTCCAGGTCCCGTGGCCATTTTCATCTCTATCGTTCGACCCTGTGATTTCGAATGTTCTATCCTCGTTAAGCGAAATCTGTGCAACCTCTAATTGCCAAGTTCCTGCCAAATCAATTAATTCCACAGGTCTTTCAGTTGCTTCAGCCAGTCCCCAAGGCACCACAGCCGGAATACATGCGACCATTGTCCAAATAGCTACGCAAATTAATAAGCTGAAGTGTTTCAATATCATCGCAACATCTCTATTTCATGCAGCAAAGGCTACCCTCGTGTTCTTCTCTCGATCCGCTGCGTAGCTCAAGGAAGCCAAGATATCTGTCTGCATTAGATAGGAGAAGTCATCTAGTATGTCGAGCATACTCATCCCAGACGCCAAATATTCAAGGATGTCGTAGACCGTAATTCTTGTCCCTCGAATGCATGGTTTCCCGCCCCGTTTGCTTGGCTCAATCGTGATAATGTCTCAATGGTTCATTTGCGTAAACTCAATATCCATTACCACAAATCTTCCCATAGAGGTTTACGAACTTCTTCATCGATAGTAAGCAAACTCTCGCTTGGAGACCATTTTTTACCGGCACTCCACATAGTCATGGTTGTATCTATATCAAACTTTGGTTGGGCAATACCTCTGCGTGTACATTCGTAGCCCTCTTTGGTAAGTTCAAACCCATCTTCAAATAATGGGGCTGGCCACCGGATGCTAATTACATTATCCTGATATCCTTTGCCTTCAATGTAAATGGAAGGAACATCAAAATATATCCATCCGCTATCTTTGTTCTCTGATGCATAACAATAGACGTTTTTGGTCACTGTAAATGAAGGGGGTGGCAATTCATCTAATAACGCCTTTTGGTTATATCCTCTGCTGAAATCACCCTTAACTATTCTTGCCTTTAGAGCTTCAAATTCATCTGGTAATAAGAGAGCTTTGATCTCCAAATAACCTTCAAGAAAAGCTATTCTTGCATATATCGAACAAATATATTCCTTGTAACGACCAATATCAGGTGCAATGTTCCTGAACACGTTTCCAACACCATTTGCTACGTTTGACGGATAATATAGCCCCTCAGCAATAAGTTTATTGATAATGTCATGATCGTTCTTGATTTCGTCAACTTCATCGATGAACCATAAATCAGTGATGATACCTCTTAATTGTATCTCTAAATCATAATCACAACCTACCCACATGCCTGGGCGGCGAAGCATATGTCCCAGGCGTTGAATCAACATATCTCTGATTTGTTCGGATGACTTCATACTGTTTCTGTTTACCGCATATGTTCTGGAATATTAAAACCCACCAAAAAGCGCTCTCCCTCAACCATCACCGGATAAGTCTCCAGCCGCAACCCTGAACCGTTTTGGATTTCGCCACTCCGTACGTCATAGCGACAGTCGTGCCATGGACAATTCAGTTCATATCCATCGAGCGTCCCCCGATCCAGCGGCAGCACCGAATCGAGACAGGCATTTTGCAGGGCATAGATCTCGTCGTCCAAGCGGCAGAGCAACACCTCCTGGCCATCAAAGATTTGCCTACGCATGGTATGGGTAGGCAAGTCTGCCACATTCCCTCCCGGCACCCAAACCGGCATTTTGAGTGCAGGTGCAATCCCAATTTGATCCAGCGGAATATAGGTCGAATTCTCTGCTACCGGGGATGGAAGCTCCTCATCCGGCACAAAGTTGTAGAGCATCATCAAGGTTTGGATGGCAAAGTCATTGGCCATGTCCAGCTTAATTTCGGGAGCTTTGGTTTCAATCAGTTCAATCAGCCGAGTCAGCGCTTCCCGATGGAGCAGATCCAGGCAGTTGAGCAGTTCATATGTATCTTCCTGAACCTTGGGGAATGGCAACGACTCAATCCCTTCGAGCAGCGTTTGGATATGCTCAGTCAGCTTTTCGAAATTGGGGTCGTCGAGTCTGGGCGGCTCTTGTGACATAACTGATAGTTCGTAGTTAGTACGTTGGTAGTCAGTATATCTGTGACCGACCTACCGATTACTGACTCACCGATTACTAATGTGCGTGACCATGTGTTGGACAGGACGCATGATCACCCGTCGTGTGGCAGATGCAGTCCGCGCTGCACTCGCCGTGGCCACTCTTCTGCATGCCCGCGAACTCATCGCGGAAGCGGCGACCGCCTTCTTTGCGTCCGGTATCGCTCAAGGCGAAGGTAGTTGACTGGTCCATGCTGTTTGTATTTGGTGAACGAGTGAGATAGCCCTCGGCTGCGGCCAATTCCAGATGGAAGAGAATGGTCTGAATATCGCTATTGAGAAAGACCATCAGATCCTGGGCGCGCACCGATTCGCTCAATCCTTCGCCTTGGAGCCAGTACATGACTTGGAGAATTTCGTCGCGCCAGAATAGCTTGTCTAGCGCGTCCTCGCCTGCGGACTGTTTTCCATTTGAGTTTTGGTTGGAAGCTGACCCGTTCGGATTATCTGCGGACATCGGCTAGTTCGTTCCCTCGTATTTCTTCGATCTCAACGGCGGACAGTTGATGTAGTTGCTTATAATCTACACTTGCTAGAGATTGCAAGGTGTTGAGCACCTGTGGAACAACAGCTTCAATCTCTGCCGTGAAGGTCTCGCCTGCCTCCTCCAGTCCCGGCTGCACATCGACCAGGAGCGTCTCCTCCGGCCAAATGTCAAAGTGCTCCCCGATGATGAGTAGATTCTCGGCACTGATTGTGCCTGTCACTGCTTCCGAGACCCGATCCTGAATCTGATCGACAGTGGGCAGCCCGCCGCGCCACAAACGTAATGTGATGATGCCTGGCGCTTTGCCCAGGTCCGTCGCCGTCAGGATGATGACCCGATCATACGGTTCGGGTAGCGTTTCAAACTGCTGGACAATGGCAACAGGGCCCCAATTCATCTCATCTACCACAGCACCAACGGGCCAATCCATTGCTTGAAGCTGAGGCAGGAGATTGGGACCAATGGAGTAGTCGCGCAGGAGGTGATAGCCGACCGTGCCGATTAGGACGCGGCGTCGCCGTTTGATATTCGAATTCATTGTGATCGCAGTATCGATTTCAAAAATCAAAGACCCAGCTTTTGGCTCGCCAGTTCGGTCCCCCTTACACGTGCCGCGATCTTGGCAAAAGCTGTATCTCTACTGGTTGCAATGTCGTCACTAAAGGGAGAGAATCCGCAATCATCCGTTGTGCCGAGTTGGCTGACTGGAATATACTCAGCGGCCATCAGTACGCGGTCAAGGACAACTTCATCCGATTCCACTTCCCTTGAGTTTGGCTGTTAGGGCATAGAAAAAAGAGGTCAAGCATAGGAGCATGACCGAAATAGAAAAAAGTTGGTTAAAAAAGCCGTTCCGCCCCTAAAAGAGGGAAAAACGGTGTCCGAAAGGGGGCTAAAATCTGGCGG